>NZ_JCAFSW010000001.1:0-576143 GCF_059369635.1 Stenotrophomonas sp. YJH_SMC_58 | reverse complement strand
TCAACGCGGTTGCCGGCCAGCGGCCGGCACTACCGTTCGGCAGTTTCCCAGGAGAAGCGTGGCAGGGCGTCCACCGCCTGTTCCAGCCGCTGCAGATGCAGCAGGTCTTCCGCGCCGTGGCCGAAGCGCTGGGCTGATGCCAGGTAGTGCCGGCCGCTGGCCGGCATCCCAGTGTGGTGGAATCAATGCGGTTGCCGGCCAGCGGCCGGCACTACCGTTCGGCAGTTTCCCAGGGGAAGCGTGGCAGGGCGTCCACCGCCTGTTCCAGCCGCTGCAGATGCAGCAGGTCTTCCGCCCGGTGGCCGAAGCGCTGGGCTGATGCCCCGGTAGTGCCGGCCGCTGGCTGGCATCCCTGTGTGGTGGGATCAACGCGGTTGCCGGCCAGCGGCCGACACTACCGCTCGGCAGTTTCCCAGGGGAAGCGTGGCAGGGCGTCCACCGCCCGTTCCAGCCGCTGCAGATGCAGCAGGTCTTCCGCGCGGTGGCCGAAGCGCTGGGCTGATGCCCGGTAGTGCCGGCCGCTGGCCGGCATCCCTGTGTGGTGGGATCAATGCGGTTGCCGGCCAGCGGCCGGCACTACCGTTCGGCAGTTTCCCAGGGGAAGCGTGGCAGGGCGTCCACCGCCTGTTCCAGCCGCTGCAGATGCAGCAGGTCTTCCGCGCCGTGGCCGAAGCGCTGGGCTGATGCCCCGGTAGTGCCGGCCGCTGGCCGGCATCCCTGTGTGGCGGGATCAATGCGGTTGCCGGCCAGCGGCCGGCACTACCGTTCGGCAGTTTCCCAGGGGAAGCGTGGCAGGGCGTCCACCGCCTGCTCCAGGCGCCGTGACCAGTTCTGGTGGATGTCCGCATACAACGTTGAATCCGCGCCGAGCCGCAGCTGCTGCCCGATGCGCAGTTCACCATCACGCAGCAGCGCCAGGTCGATCGGCAGGCCTACCGACAGATTGGAGCGAATGGTCGAATCCAGCGACACGATTGCCGTGCGCGCCGCGTCCTCCAGGCGTGTGGCCGGGCTGAGGATGCGGTCCAGGATGGGCTTGCCGTACTTGGACTCACCGATCTGAAGATAGGGCGTCTCCGGCGAAGCGGCGATGGCGTTGCCGAGCGGGTAGATCATGTACAGCCCGGGCCGCTCGCCCGCGATCTGGCCACCGAAAATCAGCGTCGCCTGGGTGTTGACCCCGTCATGGCCGTGCTCGCTGTGGCTGCTGTGCACCTGGCTGTCCACCAGCAGCTGGCCGACGTACTCGGCAGCTTCGAACAGATGGGTCATGTCGCGCAGGTTGGGCGTGCGCCGTTCACCGGCGTCGCGCCCCAGGCGTGACACCAGCAGCTGGGTGGTGGCCAGGTTGCCAGCCGCCATCAGCACGTAGGCTGCCTGGCCGGGGTACTCGAACACGTGCAGCTTGCGGTGCACGCGCACATCGTCCAGCGAGGCATTGGTCCGGGTGTCGGCAGCGAAGACCAGGCCTTCGTCCACCTCGATTCCAACGCAATAGGTCATGTCGGTGCCCTATCATGTGCGTCCCGGATTGTAGGCAGGCCGCCGTGACGACGGCATGTCCACGCCCCCTCAAGTGCCGTCACCTGAACCGCATGACCACCGTGCTCCTGAGCCTGGGCAGCAACGTCCAGCCCCGCCGCTACCTCCACGCCGCGGTGACGGCCCTGCGCGAGCGCTTTGGCGCACTGCAGGTGTCACCCGCCTACCGTACTGCCGCGGTCGGCTTCGATGGCCCGGCCTTCCTCAACAATGCGGTGGCGATCGAGACCGATCTGCCGCTGCAGGAACTGGACGACTGGCTGCATGCGCTGGAAGACGCGCATGGCCGCGATCGCAGCGGGCCGCGCTTCTCCGACCGGACCCTGGACATCGACGTGGTGTTCTACGGCGACCTGGTGGTGGAAGGCCCCGGCCACCTGCGCATTCCGCGCCCGGAACTGAAGCATGCCTTCGTGCTGAAGCCGCTGGCGGACATCGCGCCGGGCTTCATCGACCCGGTCAGCGGGCAGGACCTGGCCACGCTGTGGCGGGCGCACGCGCAGTTTGGCGAAGCGTTCGAGGTGGTGGACCTGGAATGATGGCGGTTGCCGGCCAGCGGCCGGCACTACCTCAACTGACCGTGCGCCCACCATCCACGCGCAGGGTGTGGCCGGTGACGAAGCTGGCTTCGGCCACCAGCCAGTAGACCGCTTCGGCGATCTCCTCGACCGTGCCGATCCTTGCCAGCGGCGTGCGCGCCAGCAACGCCTCGCGGGCGAAATCGTCCTTGCCCTGCTCCGGCCACAGGATCGCACCCGGGGCCACCGCATTCACACGCACCTTCGGCGCCAGCTCCAATGCCAGCGCGCGGGTGGCCATCTCCAGCGCGGCCTTGGCCATGGTGTAGGCGATGTGGTCGCGCATCGGGTCGGTGCCATGCAGGTCGGTCAGGTTGACGATGCAGCCCTGCTGGCGGCGCAGGTAGGGCGCCGCCGCCTGTGACAGCAGCAGCGGCGCGCGTGCATTGACCGCATACAGCTCGTCCATTGCCTCGGCGGTGACCTGGCCGAGCGGGGTGGGGAAGAAGTTGGAGGCGTTGTTGACCAGCGCGTCCAGTCGGCCGAAGTGGGTGACCGCCTGTTCCACCAGGTCGGCCAGGGCGTCGGCGTCACGCAGGTCGGCCTGCAGGGCCAGCACGCTGCCCGGGCGCACGTTGTCGAAATCGAACGCGGCCTGCTGCAGCTCGGCGCTGGAGGTATTGGCGTGCAGCACCACCGACCAGCCACAGGCGTGGAACTGGCGGGCGATGGCCGCACCGATCCGGCGCGCGCTGCCGGTGATCAGGACCACGGGGTGGGTATCGCTCATCGAGGGTCCTCCAAGGCTCGGCTATCCTGTGCACCATTGTCACCGCATTCGAAGACGCCATGCAGCCCACCTTCCCCCTGCCCGAAGCCGATGCCCTGGCCCATAGCGACCAGCTGGCGGCCGCCCTGCGCGCCGAGATCCTTGCCCAGGGCGGGGCGATGCCGTTCTCGCGCTTCATGGAGCTCTGCCTGTATACCCCCGGCTGGGGCTATTACAGCGCCGGCGCCAGCAAGTTCGGTGGCAGTGGCGACTTCACCACCGCGCCCGAGCTCGGCAGCCTGTTCGCCGGCAGCGTGGCCAATGCGCTGGCGCCGGTGTTTGCCCAGCTGGGTGCGCAGGCGCGGATGCTGGAACTGGGCGGCGGTACCGGCGCCTTTGCCGAGGCGGTGCTGCTGCGCCTGGCCGAGCTGGATGCGCTGCCGTCGCGCTACGCCATCCTGGAACCCAGTGCCGATCTGCGCGAGCGCCAGCAGCAGCGCTTGCAGCAGAACCTGCCGGCCGAGCTGGCCGCGCACGTGGACTGGGTCGACCGCCCGTTCGAGGAGGACTGGGAAGGCGTGGTGTTCGCCAACGAGGTGATCGACGCGCTGCCGACCCCGCGCTTCCTGATCCGGGATGGCGAGGTCTACGAGGAAACCGTCGAGCTGGACGCCGAGGGCAACTTCATCCGTGGCGCGCAGCCGGCCGACATCCTGCTCAACGGTGCGGTGCGCCATATCGAGCGCTACCTGGAAAAGCCTTTCGCCGAGGGCTACCGTTCTGAAGTGCTGCCGCAGCTGCCGTACTGGCTGCAGGCGGTGGCCGGTGGCATGCAGCGTGGTGCGATGCTGTTCGTCGACTACGGCTACAGTCGCAGCGAGTTCTACCAGCACGACCGCGACGATGGCACCGTGCGTGCGTTCTACCGCCACCACGTGCACAACGACGTGCACCGCTGGCCGGGGTTGCAGGACATCACCGCGTCGGTGGATTTCACCGCGATGGCCGAGGCCGGCATGCACGGCGGATTCGAGCTGGCCGGCTACTGCAGCCAGGCCAGCTTCCTGCTCGGTAATGGCCTGGACCAGGTGCTGCTGCTGGCCGAGGAACGCACCGATGAGGTCGGCCGCATCCAGCTGCGCGACCAGGTGAAGAAGCTGACCCTGCCGACCGAGATGGGCGAGCGCTTCCAGGCCATCGGCCTGCAGCGTGGCGTCGACTTCGAACCGGCCTTCGAGCTGGGTGACCTGAGCTGGCGCCTGTGAGCGAGGTGTTGCCGGCGATCAAGCCGCTGCGGCGGCCGCGGTTGTGGGCCGGGCTGTGGGCGGCGGCAGTACTGCTGGTGATCGTGGTCTGCCTGATTCCACCGCCGCCGATTCCGTTGCCGGAAAACAGCGACAAGGGCGAGCACTTCCTCGCCTACTTCATCCTGGCCGGCAGCGCGGTGCAGCTGTTCCGTCGGGGCCGCCCGCTGCTGTGGGTGGGCGTGGGCCTGGTGTTGATGGGCATCGGCATCGAATTTGCCCAGGGTGCGCTGACCAGAAACCGCATGGCCGACCCGATGGATGCCATCGCCAACACGGTCGGTGTGCTCGCCGGCATGGCCACCGCACTGACCCCGCTGCGCGACCTGCTGCTGCGCTGGCGCGGGTAAAGGCGTGCCAACCCAGGTTGGCACCTACCCGTAGATCCGCGCCATGCGTAGATGCTCTGCCCGAGGTGCCGACCAAGGCCGGCACCCACCTGGACAGGCCTGCCGTCATTTCCCCGGGGTCACCACATCCAGCACCCACATCGCCGGGCGCGTGTCGCCGGTGAAGTTGATGCACAGGTCACCGCTGCCCTGCGTCCCCTTCGGCAGCGCCGCACGCAGGGTCACGAAGCCATCGGCATCCGGCTTGGCCGGCAACGGCACTTCCGCGAGCACCTTGCCGCTGCAGTCGCCACGACGCACCTGCATCTCGCCGTGCGCGCGCTTGGCCTTCTCGAAGCGACGCTTGGATTCATCGTGGGCAAGCTGGAAGTAGTACGGAATACGCCCCGCGCGGACTTCCAGGCTGCCGATGCCGTCCAGCTGTGCCTGCGGCCAGCGCCAGCACGGCTGGAAGATGTCCACGTTGAACACCGCACGGTTGCCTTCGCGTGGGCCATCGTCTTCCAGGCGCAGCACCAGGCCCTTCTTGCCCACGCAGCTGAGCAGCTCATCGCTGCGGCGGCTGAGCAGCGACTGTGCGGTGAAGGTGGCAATGGTCGGTTTCGCCGCCAGCATCTGGCCCTGGTAGAACGCGGCAGCCTGCACGGTGGTTGGCAGTTTTCCGGTCAGTGGCTGCTGGTACAGCGGTGACTGCGCGCTCACCGGTTGCCCATCGGTGCTGTAGCGCACTTCATAGCCCAGCGGATTGGCCAGCGACACCGTCACCGTGTTGTCCGCACGATTGTCGGTGTAGGCCACGCCCACTTCGAACGGGGTCTGCGCATAGGCCAGGCCCCAGGCACGGTAGCGCTGCAACTGGGACGGCAGGCGCGCGAGGAAATCGCGGAAATCGCGATGTTCCGGCGTGCTCCAGCCGGTCTCGGCCACGGCGGCCAGGCGTGGGAACAGGTTGTGCTGCAGGCGTGCGTAGCTGCGTGTGTGCTCGGTGAACATGTTGGCCTGCAGGCCGAGGATGTGCCCGCGCTTGTCAGCGGCCAGCTCGGCCGGCACCGGCTCGAAGTTGTACAGCTTGCCGAGGTTGACCTGGGTCGGGCGGCCGGGCGGTTCGTTCGGCGAGGCCGTCTGCAGGTAATCCAGATAGAGGTAGCCGACCGGCGACATGATCACGTCATGGCCGGCGCTGGCCGCAGCCAGTCCGCCTTCGGTGCCCTGCCAGGACATCACCGTGGCCTGCGGCGGCAGCCCGCCTTCGAGGATCTCATCCCAGCCGATCAGGCGCCGGTCGTGCTCCTCCAGGAAGGTCTCCAGGCGCTTGATGATGTGGCTCTGCATGGCCATTTCATCCTTGATGCCCAGCGCACGCATGCGATGCTGCACCTGCTTCGACGCTTCCCACTGGTCCTTCACTGCTTCGTCGCCACCGACGTGCACGTACTTGGCCGGGAACAGGTCGATCACTTCTTCCAGCACGTTTTCCAAGAAGGTGACGGTGCTGTCTTCAGTGTTGAACAGGTTGGGGAACACGCCCCATTCGCTGATCGGCTTCAACGGCGTATCGATGGTGCCCAGCTCCGGATACGCAGCAATCGCGGCAGTCGCGTGGCCCGGCACATCGATTTCCGGAATCACCTGGATATGCAGCTTCGCCGCATAGGCAATCACTTCGCGGATCTGGTCCTGCGTGTAGAAGCCGCAATACGGATGCTCCTTGCCAGTGACCGCATCGATGCCACCGTCGCCGGCCGGCAGGCGGCAGCTGCCCACTTCGGTCAGCTTCGGGTAGCGCTTGATCTCCATGCGCCAGCCCTGGTCGTCGGTGAGGTGCCAGTGGAAGGTGTTGAGCTTGTGCGCGGCCATCGCGTCGAGCACGCGCTTGATCTCGTCCAGGCTCTGGAAGTGACGTGCCGAATCGAGCATGAAACCGCGCCAGCTGAAGCGTGGCGCGTCCTGGATCTGCACCGCCGGCAGCACGCCATTGCTGCCGCCGGTGGCGAGCTGGGCGAGGGTGGTCGCGCCGTAGAACAGGCCGGTTTCGTTGCCGGCCTGGATCAGCACGCCCTGCGCGGTGCTCTCCAGCGTGTAGCTTTCGCCGCTGTCGCGGAAGGTGGGCACGATCTGGAAGCGGATGCTGCCCGACGTGCCTGCCGCCTTGCCCCTGGCTGGTGCAAGGCGCGGACCACCGCTGCGGGCCAGCAGATCGGCGAACTGGCTGGCGACGCGCTGCGCGGCTTCGCCTTCGGCCTGCAGCACGGTGTCGGCGCTTACGGTGATGCCGCTGCCCTGGCCGCGCTGCACGGTGGCCGGGGCAGGAATCAGCATCAGGCTGCCGGCGCGCAGCAGGGGGCCGGGTGCTTCAGTGGCGGGCGTGGGGTCGGCGGCAAGTGCCGGCAGTGCCGGCAACAGGGCGAGCAGGCTGCCCAGCAGCACTGCGCTGCGCATCCGGGCGCGGGAAGGCTTGACCATCGGTACGACTCCTTGGAACGGTGCGATGAACGCTATACATGAAAAACGCCGGGCCCGGAATGACCCAGGCCCGGCGTGCGTGCACGACTCGGCGATGTTGCCGCCGCTGGATCAGTACTTGAAGCGGAAGTTGAGGTAGTACTGGCGACCGTTGCTGTAGAACGAGGTCGGGATGGCCGCGGTCTGGTAGTACTTGTAGGTCGGGTTGTTGAGGTTGAGCGCATCGAAGCTGATGCTCAGCCAGTCGGTGGCCTTGTAGCTCAGCGACGCCGACAGGGTGCCGAAGTCATCCTGGTAGTACGGGTTGGCGCCGGACAGGCCGATCAGGAACGACGAACGGCGGGTGTAGCTGACGCGTGCACCGAAGGTATCGTTCTCGAAGTAGGCACCGACGTTGTAGGTGTTCTTCGAAGTGCCCAGCAGGTTGTCGCTGCCATCGGCCCAGGTGTGGTCCGTGCTGCCATCGGCGTAGGTGTAGTTGGCATTGACACCGAAGTACTCGCCGATCGGCTGCTCATAGGCCACTTCGATACCGCGCACCTTGCCGTCGGCATTGCGCGGGCGGGAGATGTTGTACTCCTCGAGACGGTTGGTCAGCTCGCTGAACAGCATTTCCTTCTCGGTGCTGAAGGCGACGTAGTCCTTCAGGCGCATCGAGTAGGCACCGATCGACAACATGCCGCGCGGCATGAAATACCACTCCAGGTTGGCGTCGAAGTTGGTCGACACCACCGGCTTCAACTTCGGATTGCCGCCACCGCCGGTCCGGTTCAGGTCCGAACCGTACGACGAGGCACCCAGTGCCGAGAAGTCCGGCAGGGTCTGGGTCTGCGAGGCGGCCACGCGCAGCACCAGGTCGTCACGCAGGTCGTACTTGAAGTTGGCGCTCGGCAGCACACGGTTGTGCTTGTTCTCGAAAGCTTCGCGGGTCCACGCGCCGAACAGGCTGCTAACGTCCGGCACGGTCGAGCCGGTGGCGGCGGCGTAGGTATCGATATCCTGCTTGATGTTGACGTAGCGCAGGCCGACATTGCCGCTCCAGCGGTCGCCGCTGAAGTTGCCCTGTACGTAGGCAGCGAAGTTCTTCTCGGACACCGTCCACTCGGCGCCGTAGTTGTGGCGGCCGGTCGGGCCGTCATTGCCGGACAGCCAGGTGGAGTTGTTGGTCACTGCTTCCTTCAGTGCGCCCGGGGTGAAGTACCACAGGTCACGCGGGAAGCTGCCACCGATGCCGTTGGCGAACCCACCGGGGAAGTTGGCGGTGGCGCCGTTCTTCAGCGCATTCCAGATCGCGCCCGGGGTTGCGCCTTCCGGCGATTTGGCCTCGCGCTTGTGGTCGCCGAAGCGGGCGCCGAAATCAATCGAGTTCAGTACGCCAGCGTCGGCGAAGTACTGGTTGAAATCGAGCGTGGCCCACTTTTCCTTGTCGATCGCGGTGACCTGCTGGTTGCCCCAGGTGCCGAAGTCGGTCACGCCGCTCGGGCCGATGTTGCCACCGACGTTCCAGTCGATCGGCGAGCCGTTGCCGTGGGTTGCCCAGGTGGCGCCGCCACCACGGGCCAGGTTGACTTCGGCGATGTACTGGCGCGGCGTTTCGCCGGTGCCCTTGGTGCTGCCAGCCTGGAATTTCATGCCCAGGTTGTCGCTGATCTGCCAGTCGGCATCGAAGGTGATGTAGTTGGTCTTGGCCTTCGACTCGCGGTAGATCATGTCGTACACCGCGTAGTCGCGGTCGGCCTGGCCGGCGAAGGTGGCGTTGGACAGCACGCCATCCTTGATGACGTAACCCGGATTCGGGGCCTGGCCCGGAATCAGGATCTTGTTGCCATTGGCATCTTCAACGGTGCGGTCATTGAGGATGCGGCCACCCCACAGCATGAAGTTGCGGTTGTAGTTGTTCGCCTTCAGTTCCGAGCTGAAGCCTTCCAGGCCCAGGGTCAGGTTGTCCATCGGCTTGAACTGCAGCGACACCAGGCCGCCCTTGCGCTCGCGGGTCTGTTCGAACAGGGTCGAGCCGAGCAGGCCCGGGGCATAGACGCCGGCCAGGTCCGGGTTGGACTTGGCCACGGTGCCATTCGGATCGATCTGGAAGAAACCGCCCGGGATTTCCTGCGCTTCGCGGCGCAGCTCGCGCTTCTGGCTGAAGGCCTGCACCATCACGCCGAAGTTGCCTTCGTCGTTCTTGTAGTTGAACAGTGCCGACAGCTGCGGGTCGTTGGACTTGGCCTGGTCCGAACGCACCATGCCGATGGAGCCTTCCGCAGTGAGCTGCTTGGAGAATTCCAGCGGCTTGCGGGTGAGGATGTTGACGGTACCGGTGGTGCCGCCGTCCTGCAGCTTGGCCTGCGAGGACTTGTTCACTTCCACCGAGCGCACCAGTTCCGACGGCAGCAACGAGTAGCTGACGCTGCGGCCGACGTTGTTGCCCTGGCTGAGCACGAACCAGTCGGCGGTGCCGACGGTGTGGCCGTTGATCAGGGTCTGGGTCAGGCTCGGGCTGGTACCACGCAGGCTGACACGGTCGGCTTCGTCGAAGCCGCCTTCGTCGGCGCTGGACGAGCTGATGTTCACGCCCGGCAGGCGCTGCAGGGTGTCGGCGACGTTGTGCGCGGGCAGCTTGCCCACGTCTTCGGCGGTGACCACTTCCACGCGCGCATTGGCTTCGCGCTTGGTGTCCAGCGATTTTTCCATCGACCCACGGATGCCGGTGACCTGCACGGTATCCAGGTCGGTGGCGGTCTGGGCGGCCTGCTGCGCATGTGCACTGAAGGCGATGCAGCTGACGATGGCGGCCGAAAGCAGGGTCTTGCGGGTGTTCATGATGTCTCTCCTCATCACTCGATTGGATGCCGGCGGCGGTGTTCGATTACGGTTGCGATGACATGCGCGGGGCGGCGGCGAAGTCCCGTGCGTTGGCGTGCCACGTACTGCGTGCTGCGATTGCGTTGAAGCCTGTTGCGGTGTCAGGCGGCCGACTGCTGCTGCAGGTACCAGCTGGCAGCGCCGACCACGCCCAGCTGGCCGTGCTCGACCACCTTCACCGGGATGCGTGCCAGCGCTTCGCCCATCGGCCCCTTCTGCAGGTAGCGTTCGACGAAGGTACTGGCGTGCAGGTACTCGCGGATCTGCGGCAGGATGCCGCCGGCCAGGTAGACGCCACCGTGGGCGCCGTAGAACAGCGCCATGTCGCCGATGGTGCTGCCGAGCAGGCCGCAGAACACATCCAGCGCCTGGCGCGCATGTGCATCGCTGTCGGCCATGGCCGCAGCGGTGACCGCGTCGGGGCTGGCCAGGGTCGGCGCCTGGCCCTGCAGCGCGCATACCGCGCGGTACAGGTTCATCAGGCCCGGGCCGGAGATCGCATGTTCGATCGACACGTGCGCGCGGTCGCGCTGCATGTGGCGGACGATGGCCATTTCCAGTTCGGTGCTGGCGGCCAGGGTCGGCTGGCCGGCTTCGGTCGGGAGCACCACCGGGCCGTGCGCGGTGGGGATCCACAGTGCGGCGCCGAGGCCGGTACCGGGGCCGACCACCAGGGTCGGGCCGCGGGCGGCGGTTTCCGGTCCGCACAGGTGCAGCACGCCACTGGCGTCAACCTGCGCGGCGGCATAGGCCACGGCTTCGAAGTCGTTGACGATGAAGACCCGCTGCAGGCCGACGTCGGCTTCCACCTGGCGCGCCGACAGCGGCCACGGCAGGTTGGCGGTGATCACCGTGCCGTCCTCGCGGGCGTAGCCGGCACTGGCGACCACGCAGTGCGTGGGCCGCGGGCCTTCGCCGAGGAAGTCGGACAGGATCGCGCTGAGGCCTGCATGGTCGGCGTTGCGGTACTTGCGGTACTCCAGCACCTGCACCGGATGGGCGGCATCACCGCTGGCCTGGACCCGGGCCACGCGCACATGGGTGCCACCGACGTCGGCGGCCAGGAACGAGGGCGCGATTCGGGACAGGACATGGGCCGGGGCGGGGTGGCTGGCGGTCACGCGGGCTCCTGCTGCAGGTGGGGCCGTCCCCAAGGTTCGAGGGCGGCGATTGGGGCGGAGTCTGTAACCGCGCTGACAACGATGTCAACGAGTTCGTGACACTTTCGTTGCTGCGTCGCAACGAATGCGGCGTGCAGTAAACGTTTACATGGCGTGAGCATGGGTTTCACGCTGGAACCGTTGCTGCACGGGGCTCAAGGGCTGCGGCGCATTCAGCACGACCCGCTGCCATCGGGTTGCGCAGTGCAGCACGAGGTTCACGCGGCCTCGCGGGGAAGTTGACAAACCTCGGTTGTCCATCGAAAGAATGTGACAACGTTGTTCCCAGCCACTCTCCGACGCCGCGTGCTGCGGCCGTCGCCGCAGGAGCCCTTCCCGATGTCCGCCGTCTCCGCTGCAAGCGTGCGCCCGAACGTGGCCACCTCCATCGCCATCGTCGGCGTGCTGTTCTTCCTGATCGGCTTCTTCACCTGGCTCAACGGCCCGCTGATCACCTTCGTCAAGCTCGCCTTCGAACTCAGCGAGGTCGGCGCCTTCCTGGTGCTGATGGTGTTCTACCTGTCCTACTTCTTCCTGGCCCTGCCGTCATCGTGGATCCTGCGCCGCACCGGTATGAAGAAGGGCCTGAGCCTGAGCCTGCTGGTGATGGCCGGTGGCGCCGCGCTGTTCGGCGAATTCGCCACCCAGCGCTGGTACCCCGGCGCACTGGGCGGCCTGTTCGTGATCGGCAGCGGCCTGGCCCTGCTGCAGACGGCCATCAACCCGTACATCTCCATCCTTGGGCCGATCGAAACGGCGGCGCGGCGCATCGCGTTGATGGGTATCTGCAACAAGATCGCCGGCATGCTGGCGCCGGTGCTGATCGGCACCGTAGTGCTGCACGGCATCGGCGACCTGTCGGCCAGCGTGGCCGCGGCCGACGAAGCCACCAAGGCACAGCTGCTCAACGAATTCGCCGCCAAGATCCACGCGCCGTACCTGGCCATGGCCGGCCTGCTGGTGCTGCTGGCGGTGGCCGTGCTGTTCTCGCCGCTGCCGGAAATCAAGTCGTCCGAAGCCAATGCCACGCCGGTTGCGGCCGGTGCCGCCGAACGGCGCAGCATCTTCCAGTTTCCGCACCTGTGGCTGGGCGTGCTGTGCCTGTTCGTCTACGTGGGCGTGGAGGTGATGGCCGGCGATGCCATCGGTACCTACGGCCACGGCTTCGACCTGCCACTGGACCAGACCAAGATGTTCACCTCGCTTACCTTGGGCGCAATGCTGGTCGGTTACGTGGTCGGCCTGCTGCTGATCCCCAAGGTTGTCTCGCAGTCGCGCTACCTGACCATTTCGGCGGTGCTGGGCGTGGTGTTCTGCCTTGGCGCCTGGGCCACCCACGGCTATGTGTCGGTAGCCTTCGTGGCCCTGCTGGGCTTTGCCAACGCCATGATGTGGCCGGCCATCTTCCCGCTGGCGATCCGTGGCCTGGGCCGCTTCACCGAAACCGGCTCGGCCCTGCTGGTGATGGGCATCGCCGGTGGCGCGATCATTCCGCAGCTGTTCGCCCTGCTCAAGCAGCACATCGATTTCCAGCTGACCTTCGTGCTGCTGATGGTGCCGTGCTACCTGTACATCCTGTTCTATTCGGTGATCGGGCATCGCGCCGGCCTGCCGCAGGACAAGGCCTGATCGGCGATGATGGACGGCAGCCAACCCCAGGGAAAACCCATGCGCAGAGCGACCATCAAGGACGTTGCGGAGAAAGCCAAGGTCTCGCTGAAGACGGTCTCGCGCGTGATCAACAACGAGCCCTCGGTGATGCAGGCCACCCGCGCGCGGGTGCTGCGTGCCATCGCCGAGCTCGACTACGAACCCGATCCGTCCGCGCGCAACCTGCGCAGCGGCACCACCTTCGTGATCGGGCTGGTCTACGACAACCCGAACCCATACCACATCATCGGCGTGCAGAACGGCGTGCTCGCCGCCTGCCGCGAGACCGGGTTCGGGCTGCAGATCCATCCCTGCGATTCCAGCTCGCCGCTGCTGGCCGATGAACTGGCCGACTGGGTGCAGCGTTCGCGCCTGGCCGGGCTGGTGCTGACCGCACCGATGTCCGAGCGCCGCGACCTGATCCAGGCGCTGACCGCGCGCGGCATCAAGCTGGTGCGCATCATCGCTGCCACCGAAGACCCGGCCGATGGCGCCTGTGTGTTCGTGGACGACC
This sequence comes from Stenotrophomonas sp. YJH_SMC_58, assembly GCF_059369635.1. NCBI lineage: Bacteria > Pseudomonadati > Pseudomonadota > Gammaproteobacteria > Lysobacterales > Lysobacteraceae > Stenotrophomonas > Stenotrophomonas sp. YJH_SMC_58. The sequence goes on along the minus strand of NZ_JCAFSW010000001.1, from coordinate 563,011 downwards.
GCGAGGCCGCCTACGAGATCACCGAGCACCTGATCCAGCTGGGCCACCAGCGCATCGGCTTCCTCTGGGGCGGCAGCTCGCACCGGTCTTCGGGCGAACGCTATGCCGGTTACGAAGCCGCGCTGAAGGACTACGGCATGACCGTGGACAAGCATCTGGTGGTGCAAGGCGACTACACCTTCGATGACGGTTTCCGCGGTGCGCGCCGCCTGCTGGCGCTGCGCGAGCCGCCCACCGCCATCTTCGGTTCCAACGACGAAATCGCCGCCGGCGTACTGGCCGCCGCCAAGTCGGCCGGCATGAACGTGCCCTACGACCTGTCCATCGCCGGTTTCGAGGACAGCCCGTTCTCGCGCCAGTCGTGGCCGCCGCTGACCACGGCCAAGCAGGCCACCGAAGACATCGCCCGCCACGCCGCGCGCCTGCTGATCGCGCAGCTGCGCAGCGATGCCTACGACGACGCGCCGGCGCCGCTGCACAACCAGGGCTTCGTGCCGCAGCTGGTTGTGCGTGGTTCGACCGCGCCGATGCGCCCCGCCGGCGCACGCCCCCTTCCTTCCGATCCTGCCTGAGCCTGCCATGTCGCTGTCAGACCCCACGTCCACCCTGATGTTCGCCGAGGCCGCTGAAGCGGCCGACGTGGTCGCGCGCCAGTTCTCGCGCAACCACGCCACCATGGAAACCCTGGCCGCCAGCCTGCGTGCTGCACCGCCGCCGTTCGTGGTCACCTGTGCACGCGGCAGCTCCGACCACGCCGCCACCTATGGCAAGTATCTGCTGGAAACCCAGCTGGGCCTGGTGGTCGCGTCGGCCTCGCCATCGGTGGGGTCGGTCTACGCCGCACCATTGCAGCTGCGCGGCGCACTGTTCATCGTCATCTCGCAGTCGGGCAAGAGCCCGGACCTGCTGCGCAACGCCGAGGCCGCCAAGGCGGCCGGTGCGCGCGTGATCGCGCTGGTCAACGTCGAGGATTCACCGCTGGCGCAGCTGGCCGACACGGTCATTCCGCTGCACGCGGGTGCCGAAAAGAGCGTGGCGGCGACCAAGAGTTACCTGGCGTCGCTGGCCGCGCTGCTGCAGCTGGCCGCGTACTGGAAGCAGGACAGCAGCCTGCGCGCGGCGCTGGACCTGCTGCCCGACGCGCTGCGTGAGGCGTGGCAGTGCGACTGGAGCGCGGTGACCGAAGGCCTGGTCGAGGCCACCAACCTGTTCGTGCTCGGCCGTGGCCTGGGCCTGGGGGCGGCGCAGGAAGCGGCGCTGAAGTTCAAGGAAACCTGCAGCCTGCATGCCGAAGCCTACAGCTCGGCTGAAGTGAAGCATGGCCCGATGGCGCTGGTCGACCGCGGCTTCCCGGTGCTGGCCTTTGCCCAGCCGGATGAAACCGGCGCCGGCACCCGTGCCGTCGTCGAAGAATTCACCGCGCGTGGCGCACAGGTATGGATGGCCGGTGCTGGCGGCAACCTGCCGGTGGCTGCTGCGCCGCACCCGCTGTGCGCACCGCTGCTGACCGTGCAGAGCTTCTACCGCGCTATCAATGCGCTGGCGCTGCGTCGTGGCTTCAACCCGGACCTGCCGCCGCACCTGAACAAGGTGACGGAGACCGTGTAATGGCGACCGTCCTGCGCAATGCCCGCATCCTGGCGGGCGACGACTTCCGCGATGATCTGGCGCTGGTGATCGAGAACGGTCGCATCAGCGCGCTGTTGCCCGACGCCGCACCGCAGCTCGGCCATGCCGCCGAGCAGGTGGACCTGGGTGGCGGCTGGCTGCTGCCCGGCTTCATCGATGTGCAGGTCAATGGTGGCGGTGGTGCGCTGTTCAACAACACGCCGGACGTGGCGGCACTGCGCACCATCGCGCAGGCGCACCGCCGTTTCGGCACCACGGCGATGCTGCCGACACTGATCAGTGATGACGTGGCAGTGATGCGCGAAGCGATCGCTGCGATGCGCGAGGCGATCACGCAGGGTGTACCAGGCGTGATCGGCATCCACCTGGAAGGCCCGTACATCGCACCGGCGCGCAAGGGCACGCACGATGCCAGCAAGTTCCGCGTGCCGGACGAAGAAGAAATCGCGCTGGCGGCATCGCTGGACAACGGTGTGACCGTGCTGACGCTGGCGCCGGAGCGCGTGCCGCTGGAGACCATCCGTGCGCTGGTCGAGCGTGGCGTGATCGTTGCGGCCGGGCACACCGCAGGTACCTACGAAGCGATCCGTGCCGGCCTGGATGCCGGTGTGCGTGGCTTCACCCACCTGTACAACGCGATGTCGCCGCTGCAGGGCCGTGAGCCCGGTGCGGTGGGCGCCGCATTGGAGGACCGCGACAGCTGGATCGGCATCATCGTTGATGGCGTTCACGTGCACCCGGCCAGCCTGCGCGTGGCGCTGGCGGCCAAGCCGCGAGGCCGCCTGCTGCTGGTGACCGATGCGATGCCGCCGGTCGGTGCCGACGATCCCAGCTACGTGCTGTACGGCGAAACCATTACCGCCGTCGACGGCGTGGTGCGCAATGCTGCCGGTTCGCTGGCCGGCTCGGCGCTGGACATGGGCACCGCGGTGCGCAACACCGTGCAGCTGCTTGGCCAGCCGCTGGCCGAAGCGGCGCGCATGGCATCGACGTACCCAGCGCAGTTCCTCAATGTCGATGATCGCCTGGGCCACATCGCCGAGGGCTACCAGGCCGACCTGGTGCTGCTGGACGACGCCCTGCAGGTGCGGGGTACCTGGATTGCCGGACAGTACGAGGCCGCCTGATGAACAGTTCGCCGCCACGCCGGCTGGGCTCGATCGATGCCCTGCGCGGCATCACCGTGGCGGCGATGCTGCTGGTCAACAATCCGGGCGACTGGAGTGCGGTGTTCGCGCCGCTGCGTCACTCGGAATGGCATGGCTGCACGCCCACCGACCTGGTGTTCCCGTTCTTCCTGTTCCTGGTGGGCGTGTCGATGGCCTTCAGCGTGGCACCGCGCGCGCAGGATGCGGCGGCGCGACCCGCGTTGGCGCGCGGCGTGCTGGAGCGCGCGCTGCGCATCCTGGTGGCCGGTGCGCTGCTGCACCTGCTGATCTGGTGGGCACTGGATACGCGTCACTTCCGCATCTGGGGCGTGCTGCAACGCATCGCGGTGTGTGCGGGGTTGGTGGGCGTACTGGCGGTCTACGCGCGACCACGCGTGCAGGTGGGCGCTTTGATCGCGCTGCTGGTGGGATACACCGTGTTGCTGCTGGGCGGCGGCGACCTGGCGCCGTGGACCAACCCGGCCAGCCGCCTGGATACCGCGCTGTTCGCACCGTGGATCTACCAGTGGCATGCCGATACCGGACTGGGCCATGACCCGGAAGGATTGCTGAGCACGCTGGGGGCGCTGGCCAGTACCGTGCTCGGCCTGCTTGCCGGTGGCCTGCTGCGCAACGGGCGTTCGGCGGCATTGGCAGGGCTGGGCGTGGCGACCGCTGTGCTGGGCCTGCTGCTGGCCGTGGTTCTGCCGTTGAACAAGCAGCTGTGGACGCCCAGCTACGTGCTGTGGACCGGCGGCCTGGCCGCGCTGGCGCTGTGGCTGGGCCACGTGCTGATCGACCAGAAGGGTTGGCCGGCACTCGGCCGGCGCTTCGGGGTCAATGCGATCACCGCGTACCTGGGGGCATCGGTGATGTCGGTGGTGCTGATGGCCACCGGGATCTGGGGGTGGATCTGGCAGCAGCTGGCCACCGCGATGCCGCAGGCGCTGGAGCTGGCGTCGATGCTGCAGGCGCTGGTGTTCGTCGCACTGTGGTGGGGCGTGGCGTGGTGGCTGGATAAGCGGAAGATCTACCTGAAGATCTGACCCCATCCGCCAACGGCATCCAGGCATGACGTAGATTTACCAGGTGCCGTGAGCGAATCGATTGGCGATGCAGGATCAGTAGATCCACGCCATGCATGGATGCTTTGCGCGTGATTCCGGATGCCGGAAAAAATGAACGATTTCAGCCACATCACATCGGCGTGAGGGCTGGGCGATTTCACATCTGAACTGTGATTTCCCGCACGCAAGTTCACCTATCGAAATGGTTCACCACACGGCAGACTGCAAGCGCCGTGCCGCACATACGCAGTTCCTGATTGCCCGCCCAGGAGTGCCCCATGTACCGTGCCGTTCCGCGTGCGTTCCGTCCGCGCCGCCTTGCTGTTTCCGTGTTGCAGGCCCTCGCCGTTCCCTCCCTGCTTCTGACGACCGCCAGCGTTGCCTGGGCCGGCTGCAACAGCCCGGCACCGACTGCCGGCCAGACGGTCACCTGTGATACCAACGCGCCGAATCCGCAGACCACTCCCGTTACCGCAAATGGTGCGGCCGGCATCACCGTCAATGTCGCCGCCGGTGCACAGCTGCAGCAGAGTGGTGGTGGATCGGCCATCGCGCTGGTCGGCGCCGGTGGTCACCTGCTGTCAAACCAGGGCGCGATCAGTTCGGTCGGCGGTGTAACCGTGCAGCTTGGGGGTGGCAGCCGCGTCGACAACACCGGCAGCATCAGCACCGGCAACAACACCGCCCTGCAGTTCGTCGGTGCGGGCGACAGCGTGCTGGTCAATCGAGGAGCGATCAGCGGGCGCACCGGCGTACAGTTCGATGCGGGCAATGATCGCCTCGAGATGCAGAGCGGCAGCATCACCGGCGGCGTCCTGCAGGGCGATGGCAATGATGTGCTGCTGCTCAGCGATGGCACGATCGACAGCGTCGACCAGGGCGGCGGCGATGACCAGATGACCGTCACCGGCGGCGCCGTCACCGGCGTGGTGGCGCAGGGCAGTGGCCGCGATGATTTCATCATGAGTGGCGGCACCATCGGCGCGCTGCAGCAGGGCGACAACATCGATACCTTCCGCATGAGCGGTGGCCGCATCATCGGCGCGTTCGAGGATGGCGACCAGGCCTGGATGACCGCTGGCCGCATCGGCCGCGTCAACATGAAGCTGGACAAGAACCTGTGGGACCAGTCTGGCGGTACGGTTGACGGCAACGTGGTGACCGGCTTCGACACCGATACCATCATCATCTCGGGCACGGCCTACATCGGCGGCAACATCAGTGTCAGTGGCGGCAACGACAGCGTGACCATCACCGACGGCACCGTGCGCGGACAGGTGCTGCTCAGTACCGGCAGCGACACCTTCAACTGGAGTGGCGGTGGCATCGTCTACGGCGCGATCGACATGGGGCCGGACAACGATGTGGCCAACCTCAGCAGCCTCAACCAGGGCAACTTCGGTGCGGTGCCGCTGTTCGACGGCGGCAGTGGCATCGACCGGCTCAACTTCAACAACGTCAAGACCACGGGCGTGGGCCGCTTCCAGAACTGGGAGGCGATCAGCCTGGCCAACAGCACCGAGCTGACCTTTGATGGCGATCTGGTGCTGGGCGACAGCGGAACCGGCACCGGCACGCTCACGGTGGATGACACCAGCACCGTCTACGCGGGCAGTGGCAGCCATGCCGTCCGTCCGTTCAACAGCGGTGCACTGGTGGAGATGGTCAATGCCGGGCGCGTCGACCTGACCGGTACTGGCGCCGGCGACGTGTTCACCGTGCGTGGCAACTACCGCGGTGACGGTGGTGGTCTGTACCTGCGCACCGTTCTGGGGGCGGATAATTCAACCAGCGACCGCCTGGTGATCGATGGTGGTGCCGTCACCGGCACGACCGGCATCGGCGTGCTCAATGCCGGCGGCAGCGGCGCTGCCACGTTGGCCGATGGCATCCTGGTGGTGCAGGCCTTGAATGGTGGCCGCACCGCGCCGGGCGCGTTTTCGCTGTTCGCACCGGTCGCGGCCGGTGCCTACGAGTACTTCCTGTTCAAGGGGGGTGTCAGTGCCGGTACCAGCGAGAACTGGTACCTGCGCTCGACCCTGGTGGCCGGCCCGGCACCAGCGCCAAACGGAAGCGGTATCAATGGCGTGCCGCCGCCGCCGACGCCGACGCCGCCCGTCGCACCACCGCCACCGATCACCCCGGCACCGCCGCCGCCGCCCGAAGGCGCCACCGATCCAGACCTGACTGCCGGCGAGACCGCACCACCGCCGCCGCCACCGGAACCGGCGCCTGTGGCGCCGCCCAGTGATCCCGCGGTGCCGGACGTGCCGGTGGCCGGCGGTGCGCTACCCGGAACCGGTACGCCGCCGACGCCGGGCGCACGCCCCGCCGAAGGCGCGGTGGTGCCGCTGTACCGCGTCGAGACTGCCACCTATGCCGTGGTGCCGCCGCTGCTGCGCGAGACCTCGCTGGCCAGCCTGGGTACCTTCCACGAGCGGCAGGGCGAGCAGGCCTGCTGTACAACCAGGGTGCGTTCCGCACCGCCTGGGGCCGTCTGGTGGGGCAGAGCAGCGAGATCCACTGGAAGGGCGATGCGCAGCCGGGCTTCGATGGCGATGTGATGGGCCTGCAGGCCGGCCTCGACGTGTGGGCTGCTGCCTCTGACAACCACCGCAACCAGATCGGCGTGTTCGTCGGCCGCACCCGCGCGCAGGGCAAGACCACCGGCCTGGCACTGGGCTGGGAGAACGTGCAGGTAGGCCAGAACCGCCTGGACGACAAGCACGTGGGCCTGTACTGGACGTTTACCGACAGCAGTGGCGGCTACATCGACGCCGTGGCGATGCAGAGCCGCTACGACGGCCGCGTACGTTCCTCGCGCGGGCTCGGCTTCGGGATCAAGGGTGGTGGCACCAGCGTGTCGGTGGAGGCGGGCAAACCGCTGCTGCACTTCGGGCAGTCGGGGTGGTGGCTGGAACCGCAGGTGCAGGTGATCTGGCAACGCACCTCGCTGGACGACCGCCGCGATGCGGTGTCGAGCGTACGCTTCGACAACGACAACGCCTGGACCGGCCGCATCGGCCTGCGCCTTGCCGGCGACTATCAGCTGGCCGACAACGGCTGGCAGCCGTACTTCAAGCTCAACTACTGGCATGGCCGTTCCGGCGAGGACCGTATCCGCTTCGACGATGACGTGATCTTCAATTCGCAGCGCTCGCGTGCACTGGAGGCCGGCGTCGGTGTGGTCGGGCGCCTCAACCGCACCATCAGTGCGTACGCGGTGGCCGACTACACCCGTGAACTGGGTGGCGATCGCAACGAGAAGCGCCGCATCATCGAAGGCAACATCGGCCTGCGCGCGGACTGGTAGCGCGCGGTACGGGTGTCATGACCCGCTCTGGTGGGTGTCGACCTTGGTCGACACAGGGCCAATCGACGCCATGACCTGCTCTGGTGGGTGGCGACCTTGGTCGGCACGATGCTTTCCACTGCCATGACCTGCTCTGGTAGGTGCCGACCTTGGTCGGCACGAATCCCACCGATGCCATGACCTCCGCGCAGCCCAGCAACGGCTCGGCTCTACAGCAGCGGTGCGCACGCATCCGGTTCCACCAGCGCGCCGGCATGATCGGCCAACACCACCACCGCGTGCAGCAGGCCTTCCTCCACCTGCGGCGGACACTGCGCCTGCGCATCGTCCGTCTCGCGCGCCGACTGTGCAGCCAGCAGTACCCCGCCGCACGCAGACAATGCTGCCAAGCAGCGCGTCGCCTCGGCCAGTTCCCGGCCACGCACATCGCTGAGCTGCCGTTCGCGCCAGACCTGACCATCGGCGGCGTGGCTTTGCGCGATGCCGTACAACCGGGCGAAGAAGGCCGGCGGCGGAGCGTGTTCATGGGCTTCTGTGAGCGCATCTTCCAACGCCTCGGCTACGGCATTGGAGAGCTGCAGGCCGGGCATGCGGCACCGAGCAGTACATGCAGGCGTGGATAGGTGGGGTGGAGCGTGGTCATGGCAGCAACCTCACAAGGCTGGGCCACCTGCAGGGATGCAAGGTGGCGGGCGGTGCGGGTTGGCGTGCCGGTGAAGCTACCCAAAGGAAACGAAGCCGGCGGATCGGAAGGATCCCCACGCACCGCCCACCGCAGAACGACGGACGGTGCAGTATTCGAGACCACGACATGGTCGCAAGCCCGACTTCAGGTAGCTTCATTCAGGACGCCAATCCCGACCAGCGCAGGAGGCGCCGACGGGCCACCTTGGCGCGTTGTGCTTGGCGATGACATGGGCAAAGTTGCAATCTACTGATCGCGTGCAAGCCGTCTTGCTGCAACCCGCGACCGGGCCAGATACGACAGTTCGCGCATGGCGAAAGTGATCATGCCCCGGTTATGCTGCGCGCCTGACTCAACGACAAGGAAACGTCGCATGCAGGTTCGCAAGGGAGTGCGTCGCATCGGCGCGCTGATGCTCGTGTTGCTGGCGACCGGCGCCATGGCCGATACGCCAGGCGCGGTCGAGGTGCCCTCGCCGGAGGCGGAGGCCGAGATCCTCAATCTGCTTGAACGCCAGGCGCTGTATCGCGATCGGGTGGACTGGGCCGCCACCCGCGTACGCCTGCAATCGGCGCAGGGCGACCCCGCGCAACGGCTGGCCGTTCTGCGCGAAGCCATTGCGGTCAGCACGGGCAATCATGGCGGATGGACGACGACCCAGCGCCAGAGCGAATCCCTTGCGCGCGCGCAGCAGGCCGGCGCCGCCGCCGTGGACCGGGCCAAGGCGGCCGATGCGGTGGATATGCGCATCGGCTGGGTGGTCATCGAGGGCTATGCCTCCACGCCGGGCGCGACGCCGCAGGAAAAATTCCGCCAGGACATCCAGCGTGCCGCGCGGTGGCAGCAGGTCATCCGCAGCAAGGACGACGGCGCGCGCTGTGGCTGGATCGTCGACCTGCGTGACAACAGCGGTGGCAACATGTGGCCGATGCTGCTGGGCATGGCACCGCTGCTGCGCACCTCGGTAGTGAACAACGAAGATGTGGGGTCGTTCGAAACCGCACAGGGGCCTGAGCGCTGGACGTTGACCGCGACCGCCGTGCAGCGTGCAGGCAAGTCGGTGCTTGACTTCGGCCAGTCCGGCTATGTGCTGCGGCAGCCCGGCGCGCCGGTGGCGGTGCTGTTCGGGCCGCGCACCGGCAGTTCGGGCGAGGCCTCGGTGCTGGCGTGGCGAGGTCGTCCGCAGACGCGGAGTTTCGGTCAGCCCACTGCGGGTGTCTCCACTGGCAATGTCGTGCAGACGCTTGCCGATGGCAGTCGCCTGCTGCTGACCACCACCGTGATGCGCGACCGCAATGATCGTGGTGATGGCTTGAAGATCGAGCCCGACCAGCGTATCGAGGGTGATGCCGCCACTTTGGCCGCCGCCCAAGCCTGGCTGCTGGCCCAACCCGCCTGCCAGGGCCGCTGATCCATGATCCTGATCGGCCAGCAGGAGCGGGTTGTGGTGGTCGGCCCGACCGAAGCCCACCACTGCCTGCGCTGCCAGACGGAAACCGAGTTCGCGCCCCGGCTGCGCTACAGGATGGCGCGCATCGACCTGCTGTTCGGTTTCACCTACCAGCGTCGCTACGAGCTGGCCTGCACCCGGTGCGAGCACGGCTGGGTGCTGGATACCGAGACCATGGACCAGCAGCTGGGCGGGGTGCCGATCCCGTGGCGGCACCGCTTCGGCCTGCCGTTGATGCTGGTGGGCGTGGCCGGGCTGGCCGCGCTGGGCTGGCTGTGGCGGCATGGATTCCTCGGTTGAGGAGCGGGCCTGTTAAAGTCTGCCCTGCAACCACGTACCGGAACCGACCATGGACCACGACACCCCGTTCGAACCCCTCAACGACCTCGAGGTGCGCCTGCTGCAGGCCCAGGACGGCACGCTGACCGCATCGCAGTTCCTCGATGGCCTGCTGACCTCGACGGCGTTCGTGCTGCTGGACAAGGCCATCGGCGAAGACGGTGCCTGGGACGAGAGCATCTCGCCGCTGGTGCTGACCAGCGAGAGCGGCGAGCCGATGTTCGCGGTGTTCACTGCGCCCGAGCGCGCTGGCCTGTGGCATGAGCAGCTGCCGCAGTTCGCCCACGCCATGCCGATCGCGGTGCACGCGCTGCTGGCCGGGATCGGCGACGGCGTCGGCCTGGTGCTGAACCCCGGCCTGGACGTGGGCATGGAGATGATTCCCGATGCCGTGGCCCAGCTGAAGCAGCGGGCGGCGGCGATCACCCGCGGGATGGCGCATTGAAGCCAGCGGTATAGGGTTGCCGGCCAGCGGCCGGCACTACCCATGGGAGTCGGTGCGCGGCCGCCACGGCGGTTGCGGATCAGCGGGCGGCGGCGATGGCTTTTACGCGCGCCTTGGCCAACGCTTCACCGATGGCCGGGCCCTTCAGATGGGTGGTATCCAGGTCCCGCGCCTGTACTGACAGTGCCGCCTGGTGCAGGCGCTTGAGCGTTTCGCCCTGCGGGTAGTCGGCGTCCTCGAAGCCGAGCCGGCCGCGTTTGTCGGCCTCGCAGCACAGTGCGATGCGGGCCACGCGCTCCGGCCGGCGCAGCGCATCACAGCGGCCCAGTAGTTCCAACACGGTGGCATCGCGGAGTTCGTCGATGCGGTGCACGTTCAAGTGCTCCCGGCAGACCGCTTCGGCCAGCTGCTGGTGCTCGGCAGGAATCTTCAACCGCGCGCACAGTGCCTTCAGGGGTTTGATGCCGCGCTGTTCGTGCATGATGTGGCGCGGCCACTCCTCCGGCGGGGTCAGGCCCTTGCCGAGATCGTGGGTAAGCGCGGCAAAGCCGACCAGGTCATCGCCGGGGGCCAGCTTCGCCGCCATGTCGCTGACCATTTCCTGGTGGATGCCGGTATCGACTTCCGGGTGGAATTCGGCACGCTGCGGCACACCATACAGTGCTTCGAGCTCGGGCAGGATCGGGCCCAGTGCATGTGCATCGTGCAGCGTGCGCAGGAAGGCGGAGGGCTGCTCACTGACCAGCGCCTTGCGCAGTTCCTGCCACACTCGCTCCGGCACCAGTGCATCCAGTTCGCCACTGGCGGCGATCTCGCGCATCAGCGCCATGGTCTCTTCGGCGACGGTAAAGCCCAGCGGCGCGAAGCGCGCCATGAAGCGTGCCGCGCGCAGCACGCGCAACGGATCTTCCACGAACGCAGGGCCGACATGGCGCAGCACGCGCTGCTCGATATCATGCACGCCGCCGTAAGGATCGACCAGCGCCCCGCTGTCTTCGTCGCAGGCAATCGCGTTGATGGTGAAGTCGCGGCGCTGCAGGTCTTCTTCCAGCGTCACTCCCGGGTCGGCATCTACCACAAAGCCGCGATAGCCGCGGCCGGATTTGCGTTCGGTGCGCGCCAGTGCGTACTCCTCACCGGTCTTTGGATGCAGGAATACCGGGAAATCGCGGCCGACCGCGGTGTAGCCCTGCGCTTCCATCTGCGCGGGCGTGGCGCCAACCACCACCCAGTCATGGTCGCCGGCGGGGCGCTGCAGCAGGCGGTCGCGTACGGCGCCGCCGACAAGATAGATCTTCATGGCTGGAATCATCGCATGCCCGGCGCAGATGCACCGGTAGTGCCGGCCGCTGGCCGGCAACGGCAGTCACCCCGAAGCTGCCGGCCAGCGGCCGGCACTACCGATACAGCGGCCAGCCTGATCCAGGCCAGCAGGCTCATCGTTTCACTCCTGGGCGTGGATACCGGGGAATGCCGGCCAGCGGCCGGCACTACCGCAGTGCGATCAATCCCCGCCCTGCTCGGCGTTGGCGGCGCAGCTGAAGTTCTTGCGCTTGTCCACCAGGCGGCCCATCAGGCGGTCGCTCAGCGGCAGCGCATCACCATTGAGGCGCCAGTCGTAGATCACGCTGAAGGCCAGCACGCGCGCCACGTACTCGCGGGTTTCCTTGTAGCTGATGGTCTCGATCCACAGGTCCGGGTCAAAGCCCGGGCGCTGGCTCTGCCAGCGCGCGGTCGGGGTCGGGCCGGCGTTGTAGGCGGCGATGGTCACGTACGGCAGGCCGTCGTACTTGTTCATCAGCTGGCGCAGGTAGGCGGTGCCGATGGCGATGTTGGTGTCCGGGTCGTAGAGGCTGTCGGCGCCGCCGTAGCCGGTCAGGCCGATCGACTTGGCCACACCGGCACCGGTGGCCGGCAGCACCTGCATCAGGCCCATGGCGTTTGCAGGCGAGCGCGCACGCGGGGTGAACGTGCTCTCGGCGCGGATTTCCGCCGCCACCCAGGCCGGATCGATCGCGTTGCGTGCCGATTCGCGGCGGATGGTGGCGTCGTGGTGCAGCGGGAAGCGCAGGTCGTACAGGCGCTGTTCCTGCGGCTGCTTGCCGAGCGCGAACACGGCGCGGTCGAACCAGCCGTTGTCCTGCGCGACGCGTACCGCGAGGCGGCGCTGGGTGTCATCGAAGCGCGACAGCGCGCTGTTCCATTCGGCCACAGCCCAGCCGGTGCGGTCGATCTGGTACAGCGCCATCGCGCGCTGGATGGCCGGGTCGCGCGCGATCACCGCCTGTGCCTGCGCGCTGTCGTTCGGCTTCCAGGGGCACAGGGTATAGCCCTGCTGCAGCTTGTCGGCAGCCAGGAAACCGTGGAAGGTCGGTGCGCGCGCCGCATCGCGGAACAACGGCTGCGCCTGCTGGGCCTGGCCGGTCTTCTCCAGCATGCGGCCTTCGAAGTAGCGCCAGCGCGGGTCGCTGCGCTGCTTGCTGGCCATCTTGCGGATCGCGGTCAGTGCCGCCGGCCAGTCACCGCGCGACATCGCCTCGCGCACGCGCCATTCGTGCAGGCGTTCGTCATACGCCGATTCCGGCACTGCGTTGAGGCGGCGTGCCGAATCGGGCAGGTAGGAAGCCACCGTCCACAGCGCGATCTGGTACAGCACCTGGCCCTGCTGCTCGGCACTCAGGCCGAGCGCCTGGGCGTACTGCGGCAACTGCTGTTCGGTGGCGGCCGGGTCGGCCTTGGCCAGCTTGGCCAGGCCGTCGGTGGCGATGCGCCGGCTGCGCTCGTTGCGCGGCCAGTTCAATGCGCTGGCATTGGGCTTGTCGACAAAGGCGGCGTAATTGTTGGCCAGCGCCAGGTCGGTGGCAGGCAGGCCACGTGCGGCGCTGCGCATCACGGCCGGCTGCTGGGCGTCGGCGGCGGCATCGATGCGTTCCCAGCGCAATGCGTCACTCAGTCCGCCCTGTGCCTGCAGCACGGCGAAAACGGCGTCACAGCCGTCTGGCAGCGACTTGCCGTTCTTGCGCCACAGGTCCTGTGCCTCGCTGATCCACTGCGGATCGACCTTGCCCGTCACCTGGCGCGCGGTCAGCTGCGCACAGCGCAGGCCTGCGTTGTCGGTGGGCACCCAGTTGGCGAGCAGGGTGGGCCAGTCCTGGCGGCGTGCGACCGAGGGCAACCACACGCTGCGGAACGTGTTGGCCACGGCCTGGCCGTCATAGCGCTTGAGGAAGGCCTGGGCCTGCGCGGTATCGACGGTGTCGATGTTGCGGCGCAGGTTGGCGTACTCCAGCCAGCTGTAAGCCGGATGGCGGCTGAGTGCGGCGGCCTGGCCGGGATCGAACTGGCCGCGTTCGGCGGCAGCGATCGCGGCCTTCAGCTGCGCGTTCTGGGCGTCGAGGGACTGGGCATTGGCGCAGCCGATCAGCAGCGTGGTGGCCAAGGGCAGCAGGGACAGGGCGGTCGAGGAGCGTCGGGTCATGGCACTCAGCATAGCGGGGGATGGCTGAATTCAGTTTCGCATTGTGTGGACGCCGGGCGTTGGCAACGACAGCTGAATGAACCCGTACAGGCCACTGCCGCAGGTGACGGAAGGCGACGTACTGTCGGCCTTGGGCGAACGGCCCGGCTGCACGGAGCGGCACATGGCGTTCAGTAGCGCAGGAAGAAGCGGCCCGCTGGCGGACATCAATGTCACGCCACTGGTGGATGTGATGCTGGTGCTGTTGATCATCTTCATCGTGACCGCGCCGATCGTGGCCCGGCCGATTGCCGTGCAGCTGCCACAGTCCACCGATCGCACGATCGATCGCCTCGAACCGCCACCGCCGATCGAGCTGAGCCTGGACGCTGGCAACCAGCTCAGCTGGAATGGCCAGCCGATGGTCATCGGCGATCTGCAGGCGCGCCTGCAGGCACAGGTGGGCGAACATGCCGGCAACCTGCCGGAGCTGCGCATCGCCACCGATCCGGCGGCCGAGTACGAAGGCATGGCGCGGATTCTGGCCGCTGCCGAGGCCACCGGTATGGAGCGCATTGCGTTCGTGCGGTAGGGCGTTGTCTCACTGCCGCTCATGCGGTGATTGCTGCATGAGCGGCGCTTGCCCTGCTGACAGTGTCGCATCCAGGATCCGCAGAAAAGCCATTTCAATCTGCGCTGGAACCGCTGTCGGATGTGCTCGCCACTTTCTGCTCTCAGGGTCATGTTCAACGTCGAAAGCAGTCAACTCGGCTCTCTCGAAATCCACCACAACCGTCAGTCCCTCTCCCGAGGCCAAGGCCGCATCGCTGGGAGAGGGGCAGTTGTTGCACTCGATCACGCCGCCTGCCCTTGATTCGCCTGCCAAGGAAAGAAGCAGCGTCAGTACCATCATGACGCCCGGCACGGCAGTTGCTGCTTTCATGATCGATCCTCCCGCGAATGGCTGCAGGTGCGAGTCTGCACGGGGTCGACTAGCGGGGCCTTCTAAACGAAGGAATTTCAAACTATTCCTGAAACGGTCCGGCAAAGACCTTTTTCATGAATGCGGCAGCTCCCGGCGCGCGCTGTCGCAGCCAGCATCAAGGCTGCCTGCTGCGAACAGTATCGTCCGGTCATAACCTGCAGCTATCTGACGTAATCGGCCTGCAATTGCGTCAATTCCGCGTGAAATAGTGTCGATCATCACGCCTTGGTTTTTACCACTTGTTTACAAAGGAGACGCTGCCGCCATGCAGGGGGGAGCGCGGCAGTCCAAGTCCCGACATTCCTTTGGAGAGAGAGCGAATGATTCACCTGCATCACCGCCCGTTGGCGGTTGCCGTTGCGCTGTGCGTGACGGCCCTGGCACCGTTGGGTGCCGCTGCGCAATCCACCACCAACCTCGATGCGGTGGAAGTGACCGGTACCCGCATCAAGCGCGCTGAAGTCGAAGGCCAGGTGCCGATCCAGACATTGACGCGCGGTGACATCGAACGCACCGGCCTGACCTCGATCGGCGAAGTGCTGCAGCAGCTCACCGGTTCCGGTTCGGCGCTCAACGCCAAGTTCAACTCGTCCGGCAACTTCGGTTTCCCGCCCGATGGCAGTGGCGTGGGTGCCGGCTCGGCGCAGGTCGATCTGCGCCACCTGGGGGCCAAGCGCGTGCTGGTGCTGGTCGATGGCATCCGCTGGGTCAATGAGTCGTCCGCCTCCGGCGTCGGCTCGGCTACCGATCTCAATACCATTCCGCTGGCCATCGTCGAGCGCATCGAGGTGCTGGAAGATGGCGCGTCGTCGCTGTACGGCTCCGATGCCATTGCCGGCGTGGTCAACATCATCACCCGCCGTGACTTTGATGGTGGGCAGGTGACGCTGAACTACGGCGAGTACAGCAAGGGCGACGGCACGCAGAAGGGCGTGGACCTGGCCTGGGGCAAGAGTGGCGACCGCTTCAGCCTGTTCCTGGGCGCCAGCTGGACCAAGCAGGATCCGGTATTCGCCAAGGACCGCGAGCAGTCGCGCTTCCCGATTCCCGGCACCGGCCTGGCGTTCGGCAGCGGTGGCATTCCGCAGGGCCGTTTCATGTTCACCGACCCGAACACCGGTGCGGTGCAGAACATCGTGCCCAATACCGGCGTGAGCAATCCGCGTTACGACGGCAGCGCCGGCTGCAGCCGCACGGATGACTACCACTGCTTCACCACCGCCGACCGCTTCAACTTCGCCGAATACAACATGGTGCTGACGCCGTCGGAGCGCAAAGGCCTGTTCGGTCAGTTCCGCTTCGACATCACCGACAACGTGCAGTGGTACGTCAAGGCACTGGGCAACCGTCGTGAGTCGACCAACCAGGCCGGCCCGGAGCCGCTGTTCTTCGGCCCCGATGGCGCCACCGGCAATCCGCTGGCCGACAACATCGTGGTCTCGCGCCTGAATCCGTACAACCCGTTCGGCTTCGATCTGGTTTCCGGCGACAACATGAGCCTGATCGGTCGTCGCCCGGTGGAAGGCGGTGCGCGCGTGTTCAAGCAGAAAGTGGACACCACTTACTTCGCCACCGGCCTGGTCGGTGATTTCCATGCCGCCGACCGCAGTTGGTACTGGGACGTCAACGGCATGTACAGCAAGAACAAGGCCGAACAGACCAACTACGGCAGCTATGACATCTACAAGGTGAACATGGCGCTGGGCGATCCGTCCGTCTGTGCAGCCACGCCGGGCTGCGTGCCGTTGAACATCTTCGGCGGCGTCGGTTCGATCACCCCGGACATGCTGAAGTGGATCCAGCCGGTGGTGCGCGACCGCAGCCAGAACGAACTGAGCCTGTTCACCGCCAACCTGTCCAGCGAGCTGTTCTCGCTGCCGGCCGGTCCGGTATCCTTCGCCACCGGCTTCGAGTACCGCAAGTACAAGGGCTCCTACCAGCCCGATCCGCTGACGGTGATCGGCCACTACAACGGCGTGCCGTCGCAGCCGACCTCCGGTTCCTACGACGTCAACGAGGCCTACCTGGAGTTGAGCGTGCCGATCTTCGCCGATTCCTCGTTCGGCAAGAAGCTGGACCTGAGCCTGGCCGGCCGCTATTCGGACTACTCCACCTTCGGTGGCGAGTTCACGCCCAAGTACGGCCTGCGCTGGCAGGTGACCGATGACTTCGTTCTGCGCACCACCTACGCCGAGGGCTTCCGCGCACCGTCGATCGGTGAACTGTACGGCTCGGCGGCGCGTGCCGACCTGCAGCTGTTCGACCCGTGCTCGGTGGGTCTGGGCGGCACTCCGCCACGTGGCAGCGCCGCCAACTGTGCCGCGCTGGGCGTGCCGGCCGGCTTCCAGCAGGCCAACTCGCAGATCTCGGTGACCACCGGCGGCAACCGCGAGCTGGAGCCGGAACGCTCGCGCAGCTTCAGCGCCGGCTTCGTGTGGAGCCCGTGGTTCGGCAACAATGCGTCGTGGTCGGAGCGCTTCGATGTGGAGGTGACCTTCTACCGCCATGCCATCGATGGTGCGATCCAGGCGATCAACGCGCAGACCCAGCTGGACCTGTGCGTGGATACGCTGGACCCGATCTACTGCGATGGCATCACCCGTGCCAGCACCGGTGCGGTCAGCAGCTTCAACAACCGCCTGACCAACCTGGGGTCGATCAAGACCGACGGCTGGGACGTGGATCTGTTCTGGACCCTGCCGCAGACCTCCATCGGCCAGTTCAAGCTGGCGTGGAAGAACACCTTCGTCGGCCGTTACGAGGCCACCGGCGCGGCCGGGCAGAAGCAGCCGCAGAAGCCGGGCGTGGAAGTGGCCGACAGCTCGATTCCGGAGTGGACCAGCAATGCCAGCATCGGCTGGACGATGGACCGCTGGAGCGCCAACTGGACGGTGCGGCACATCTCCGAGCTGACCGAGAACTGTGGCGATGCCGCGGCCTTCCCGGTGTGCAGCAACCAGGCGGCGGGCACCAACACGCTGTCGGCCACCACCTTCCACGACATGCAGGTGGGCTACAAGATCGACTGGATGAAGGGGTTGCAGCTGACGGCCGGCCTGAACAACGTGTTCGACAAGGATCCGCCGATCTGCCTGTCGTGCTCGTTGAACGGCTACGACGCTTCGACCTACGACATCCCGCGTGGCCGCTACTGGTACCTGCGCGCGGATCTGCGGTTCTGATGTGAGAGCGGCGCCGGGCTCAGCCCGGCGCCGTTGTAGCGTCGAGCCATGCTCGACTGTCCTGGATGATCGAGTCGAGCATGGCTCGACGCTACAACGCCGGTTGGATCAGAACGACCAGGTGAACGTCAGCGAGCCGTTGCGGCCATCGCCATACGCACCGTAGCCGTTGATCTGCGACAGGTACTTCTTGTCCAGCAGGTTGTTGAGGTTGGCCTGCACGCTGAACTCCGGCGAGATGCGGTAGCGCACGAAGGCGCTGACCAGTGCATAGCCACTCTGCTCGATGCGGCCGTAGGCAGGCACCGCGTAGTAGATGCGGTTCTGCCAGTTGGCACCGCCACCGACGGTCAGTTCCTGCAGCGACTGCGGGGTGTAGCTGGTGAAAAGCTTCAGGGCGGTCTGCGGCAGGTTGGTGTTGATGTCGGCGTCGTTGATGTCCTTGGCCACGTAGCGCGAGGCGCCGAAGGTGGCATTCCAGCCCGGTGCCAGTTCACCGTTCACCTCGAACTCGAAGCCACGGCTGACGGTGCCGCGTGCGGCGATCGAGGCGAACTCACCCGGGCGGCCGATGATCGGCTCGCTGGTGACCTGGGCGACGTTGTCCTGCTCGATGCGGAACACCGCCAGCGAGGCATTCAGGCGGTTGTCGAACCAAGCCCCCTTGACGCCGACCTCGTAGCTCTTGCCGTCGACCGGGTCGAGATAACGGTCGTTGCGGTCGCGGGCGGTCTGCGGCTGGAAGATCTCGGTGTAGCTGGCGTACGCGGAGTAGGTGTCGTTGATGTCATACACCAGGCCGGCGTACGGGGTGGTCACCTTGTGTTCGCGGTCGTCGTTCTCGCCTTCGCTCTTCCAGTCGGTGTAGCGGGCGCCGATGATCAGCTTCAACGGATCGGCCAGTGACAGGCGTACGGCGGCGTAACCGGCCTTCTGGGTGATGGTGCCCTGGCTGGCCAGTGCCAGCGGGTTCCAGTTCGGCTCGCTGATGTTGCCGGTCCAGTGCAGGTAGCTGGTGAACGGGTCCCAGGTCTTGCCGGCGCCACCGACCTGGTAGTCGCCGTAGTTGGCATAGTCGCGCTTGTTGTAGCTCAGTCCGGCCATGAACTGGTGCTCGCGGCCGAACAGCTGGAACGGACCGTCAACGTAGCCATCAACACCGGTGACTTTGCGCTCGGTGTTGTAGAAACCCGCGGAAGGCGAGATGCCCGTGCCGTTGGTTCTGTCGAAGTTCGACGCGCCCGTGGTCCAGTCGTTGTATGCCGGGTAGAACAGCTTGTCGTCGGCCTTGGTCTCATCGTGCGTGGCACCGACCTTGAACTTCCAGCCATTGCTGAAGGCGTGCTGCAGGGTGGCGAACGCGCGCTTGCTGGTGGTGTCCCAGTAGGTCCAGTTCGGGCTGGCGTTGAACGATTCGTCATAGCCGGTGCGCGAGCCATCGGAGTACAGCATCGGGAAGCCGCCCCAGGTCGCGCCGTTGGCGCGCTTCTGCTGGTAGTCGTAGCCCACGCTCAGCTGGGTGTCCGGGGTCAGGTCGGCGTCGATGACCGCATAGCCCAGCGTCTTGCGCTGGTTGTAGCGATCCATCTGGCCGTCGGTGTCCAGGTAGCTGCCGATCACGCGGCCGCGCACGGTGCCGCTGGCGTTCAGCGCACTGCCCACGTCCACGGTGGTGCGGGTGCGACCCCAGCTGCCGACGTTCACCGAGACGCTGCCGTTCAGTTCGGCGCTGTCGGCATGCTTGCGGATCAGGTTCACCGACGCGGACGGATTGCCGGCACCACTGAGCAGGCCGGTGGCACCACGCACCACTTCCACGCGGTCGTACAGCGCCAGGTCCAGGCCGGAATCACCGTAGCTCCAGTTCTGCACCATCTGCGTCGGCAGGCCATCGAACTGGTAGGCATCGATGTAGAAACCGCGCGCGTAGAACTCGGTGCGTTCGCTGTCGGACTGGGTGCTGGTCACGCCGGTGGTGTTGGCCAGCACGTCGATGATGTCGTCCAGGTTCTGATCTTCGATGCGCTGGTGGCTGATGATGCTGATCGACTGCGGGATCTCGCGCGGGGCCAGGTCGAAGCGGGTACCGGCCGAGGTGCGGCGCACCGAATAGCCTTCGGCGCGTTCACCCTTCACCACCACCTTGTCGAGGTTGGTCGGATCGGCGGCGGTTTCGGCGAAGGCGGCCGGGGCCACGGCGCAGAGAACGGCGAGCACGGCAACGGACAGCCGTTGTGGCTGCGGCGTACGGAAGACGGAACGGGTCATGGGGGTCCTGGACGAGCACGCGCGCCCGGCCGGCATCCAGAGGCGAGGCGCTACGGGTGGGAAACGGACGGGCAGGCCGTCCTGGCACCACCGGAAACGAAAGAAATGGTAATACGAACTATTCCTATTTACAAATCATGAACAGATCGGTCTGCGGGTGCGCAGTGGCAGTCAGCGCAGCAATGGCAGCGGGTCGCGCGCGCCGTCGGTGCCGTAGACGCCCCAGTGCAGGTGCGGCGGCGTGCCCTTGGCGTTGCCGCTGTCGCCGACATGGCCGAGCAGATCGCCGGGTTGCACCACCTGGCCGCGTGCCAGGCCGTCGGCCCAGTCCTCCAGATGCGCGTAGTAGTAGCGTTCGCGCCCAGGCCCGATCACCCAGACCTGACGCCCGCCGAGCCCGCGTTCGCTGACATCCGCGACGACACCGGCCGTGGCGCTGCGCACTGGGGTGCCGCGTTTGGCGAAGATGTCGATGCCGGCGTGGGAGCGGTCACGGCCACGTGGCGCGCCGAAGGTATCGGCGATCTGGCGTGGCCGCACGCCGTCCACCGGCACCGGTAGTTGCGTGGCCGGCGGCATCCGCGAGAGCGCCCACAGCATCTTCGGTGCGACCGCCCATGGGCTGTTCCACAGCGTCATCGCCGCGACGAGCGCAATGGCCAGCCACAGGCCACGCAGCAACCAGCGGCGAAGGCGGTGGGCGTGGGAGGACGGTGTATTCATGGCTCGACGCTACAGAACCGGTGTCAGCGGGACCTCGAAACTCCGCTTCAACGTGCCCAGCGCCA
This sequence comes from Stenotrophomonas sp. YJH_SMC_58, assembly GCF_059369635.1. NCBI lineage: Bacteria > Pseudomonadati > Pseudomonadota > Gammaproteobacteria > Lysobacterales > Lysobacteraceae > Stenotrophomonas > Stenotrophomonas sp. YJH_SMC_58. Next base: position 542,255 of record NZ_JCAFSW010000001.1, on the reverse strand, counting down.
CCGAGGTGCGGAAGCGCTCGATGTTGTCATCGCCGCCGAACAACCGCTCGGTGATGGCCTCGTACTCTTCCATCGACGCCGCCGAAAGCAGCAGCAGGAAATCGCCATCGCCGGTGATGGAGTAGCACTGCTGCACCGCAGGGTCGTCCTGCACGCGGCGCCTGAACGGCGCCACGCGGTCGCGCTGCTCGCTGACCACGCGCACCTCGACGATGATGGTCAGCGGCCGACCGATCTTGGCTGCGGCGACCACCGCCACGTTGGCCGCGATCACGCCACTGTCCTGCAGGCGCTTGATGCGCCGTTGCACGGCCGGGGTGGACAGGTGCACGGACTCGGCGATTTCGCGCTGCGGCAGGGTGTTGTCCCTCTGCAGGAGGTCGAGGATGGCGCGGTCGAAACTGTCGAGCACGGGAGCGATGGCCATGGCGAGCAGAAGTTGCACGAACAGGCTGTCAATTGAGCCAAGTGCTCGGCGCCGACGCAATAGACTTTGCGGATGCAGACCTCACGACTTGCGCCGATGTTGCCGGCGCTGGCGGTGCTCGGCTCGGTCACCTCGCTGGCCATCGGCACTTCCTACGCAAAACACCTGTTCCCGCTGATCGGTGCGCAGGGCACCAGCGCGCTGCGCGTGGGCTTTTCAGCGCTGTTGCTGCTGCTGTTCTGGCGGCCATGGCGCTGGAAGACCAGCCGCGTGGATGCGATCACCATCCTGCGCTACGGGCTCACTCTGGGGCTGATGAACCTGCTGTTCTACATGGCCCTGCGCACCATTCCCTTCGGCATCGCGGTGGCCATCGAGTTCACCGGGCCGCTGACGGTGGCGATGCTGTCATCACGACGCCCGATCGATTTCCTCTGGGTAGGCTGCGCGGCGGTGGGGCTGCTGTTGCTCCTGCCGATCGGCGGTGGCCCCGCGCTGGACCCGGCCGGTGTGCTGTACGCGATGGGCGCTGCGGCCTGCTGGGGCCTGTACATCGTGTTCGGCAAGCGTGCCGGTCATCTGCATGCCGGGCACTCGGTCTCGCTGGGGCTGCTGGCGGCCTCGCTGGTGGTGGTACCGGTGGGCGTGGTGCATGCCGGTGCCGCGCTGCTCGATCCGAAGATCCTGGCGGCCGGCCTGCTGGTGGCGCTGGTCTCCAGCGCGATCCCGATGTCGCTGGAGATGATGGCGCTCAAGCGCCTGCCGAAGGAGACCTTCGGCATCCTGATCAGCATGGAGCCGGCGGTGGCCGCGCTGTGGGCGATGCTGTTGCTGCACGAGCACCTGCACGGGCTGCAGTGGCTGGCGATCGGCTGCACGGTGTTGGCCTCGGTGGGCAGCACGATGACCGCGCGGCGGTTGAAGGTACCCGTCACCGCCTGAAAAAAAGGGGACGGAGGGGATTAAGTCGTTTATGCCCCGATTTAGGGGGCGCCGGGCGGCGCCCGGCGCAGAGCGTGCGGACCAACGGTCCGCACCTACCGTAACGGCGAGTCAGCGCAGGGCGTCGGCCGGGACGTCGATCTGCATCGCCAGGGCGAGGTGATCGGAGAACGCGGCTGGTACGGCTTCCACGGTACGAGTCTGCAGGCCACTGCTGACCAGGATGTGGTCGATGGCGCGGTCGGGGCGCCAGCTGGGGAAGGTTGGCACGATGCGGCCCGGGGGCTGCAGCCGGGTCTTCTGGTACAGCACCTGCATTTCCGGGCGTTCGGCCAGGCAGTTGAAGTCACCCATCAACACCGCGTTCGGGTGGTCGGACAGCAGCTCGGCGATGAAGCCCAGCTGCGACATCCGCGAGCCCGCGCCCAGCGACAGATGGGCCACCGCCACCGCCAGGCCATCAGCACCATCGCCGAACTTGGCCAGCAGCACGCCGCGCCCGCCGATGCGGCCGGGCAGGGCGTGATCCTGCACTTCAACCGGTTCCAGTTTGCTCAACAGGCCGTTGGCGCTGGAGGCGACCCCACCCATGCGCCGGTTCGGCTGGTGGCTCCAGTAATTGAAGCCGGCGCGCTGGGCCAAATAGTGGGTCTGGTTGGTGAAGCCCGAGCGCAGGCTTCCCGGGTCGGCCTCCTGCAGGCCGACGATGTCATGGTCGCGCGCCAAGGTGGCGATCGCGTCAAGGCTGCTGCGCTTGCGACCCGCCGGCAGCGCATGTGACCAGCTGCGGGTCACATAGTCGCTGTAGCGGCGGGTACTTGAGCCGGCCTGGATGTTGGCCGTCAGCAAGCGCAGGGTCCGTGTACGGGGGGAATTCACGGCCGGGAAACGCTTCTCTTGGATCAGTGAGCCTGGGCCGCACCGCGTTCGCGGGCGATCAGGTGGTCGGCGATGCGCAGCATATCTGGGAAGCTCTTGCCCTTCACCAGGTACTTGCCGTTGACGATGATCGACGGGGTGCCGCTGATCTGGCTGCGCTGCGCGAACTGCTTGGCCGAGTTGGTCTTGGCATTCACCGCGAAGCTGCCCATGGTGGCGGCGAACTGCTTCGGATCCACGCCGTAGGCACCGTAGAACTTGGCGATGTCTTCCACCGAATCACGGCCGCGCTCGCCCTTCAGGGTCTTCTGCGAGTGGATGGCGGCGTACAGCGCTTCGTGGGTCTTCTCCTGCACGCCCAGGGTCTGCGCGGCGTAGAAGGCACGGGCGTAGTCATCCCAGGTGCCGCCGAACATGGCCGGCACGTAGACGAAGTTCACGTCGCTCGGCAGGCCGGCCTTCCACGGGCCGACCAGCGGCTGGAATGCGGCGCAGGCCGGGCAGACGTAGCCGAAGATCTCGGTCACTTCGATCTTGCCGGTGGCCGGCTGGAACGGCTGGCCGTTCGGGATCACCTGGTAGTCGGCACCTTCCACCGGGGCCGGGCCGGTCAGTGCGGCGGTGGTCGGGGCCGGTGCGGTGGCCGGAGCCGCTTCGGCCGGGGCTTTCTCGCCTTCAGCGGCAGCCGGCGCGGCGCCTTCGCTGCCCGCCGCCGGCGCAGCAGCCGGTTCGGCGGTGGCTGCCGGGGCTGCAGCCGGTTCGGCCGGGGCCGCGGTGGTGTTGGTGCTGCCGTCATCAGCCTTGCAGGCAGCCAGGATCGGCAGCAGCGCTGCGAGGGCGAGGGCGTAACGGATCTTCATGGAAACGTCTCCAGCATCTGGAATGGTGGGGCCGGCGCCAGGCGCCGGCCAGAGGGAAATGATGACATGCGGCGGCGACAGCGCCGTGTCGGTGGTGGGTGTTGGTTCAGCGGCCGCGGGCAGCGCGGGCCTGGGCGATCAGCGCCGAGGCGATGCGCAGCTGGTCGTCGAAGCTGTTACCACGCACCAGGTACTGGCCGTTGATGATCAGCGCCGGGGTCCCCGGGATCCTGGTGCGCTGGGCGAACGCGCGCGCGGCATCGACCTTCTTCTGTACGGCGTCGCCGCGCAGGGCCTGCAGGTAACGGTCCGGGGTCACGCCATACGCCTTGTAGAAGGTGGCGAGCTCATCGGCCGAGACGTTCTGCATCGGCAGCGATCCCTGCTCGTGCAGGGCCTTGAACACGGCAGCGTGGCTGCGCTTGGCCACGCCGACCTCGTCGGCGGCGTAGTAGGCCAGTGCCCAGGCATCCCAGGCGCCACCGAAGGCAGCCGGGACCGGGGTGAAGCGCACGTCGGCCGGCAGCTTGGCCGCCCAGGCTTCCAGCTGCGGTTCGAAGTGGGCGCAATGCGGGCAGGTGTAGCCGAAGACCTCGACCACCTCGATCTTGCCGGCCAGCGGCTGGAACGGGCCCGGCTGGGCGATGCGCTCGTAGTCTTTGCCCTCGACCAGCGGGGCATTGGCGGGGGTAGCGGCGCAGGCTGCCAGCGGCAGCAGCACCAGCACGGACAACAGCAGGCGGGAAATCAACCTCATCGACACGCATCTCCGTTGAAAAAAGCAACGCCGGCGCGGTCGCCGGCGTGAAGGAAACATACCGCAGGCGCGGGCCGTGGTGGCGGCCCGGGCCGACCAGTGGTGGTCAGGGGGCGGCAGCCGGTTGCGCCGACGGGGGGGCAGTGGCCACATCGTCGGCCTTGTTGTGCAGGCCCTGCAGGTAGCTCGACAGCGCCTGCACCTCCTGCTCGCTCAGCTTCTGCGCGACGGTCGCCATGATCTGGAAGTGGGCCTTGTCGGTCTCGTTGGTCTGGCCGGCCTGGTATTCCTGCAGGCGGCGCGCGACATAGCTGGCGTGCTGACCACCGATGTGCGGATAGGCCGGACCCGGATTACCGGCACCGCTGGGGCCGTGGCACGCCATGCAGGCCGGCAGGCCGCGCTTGGCGTCGCCGCCACGGTACAGCTGCTGGCCGATCTCGTAGAACTTCATGCCCTTGTAAGGGCCGTCAGCGACTGCCGTGTCATCGGCGATGCCGGCGGTGGCCTTCTGCGTGGCGAAGAACGCGCCGATATCGCGCATGTCCTGCGGGGTGAGGTTCTGCACGAACGGCACCATCGCCACCGCCGCGCCGGAACTGCGCTGCCCATTGGCGATCAGGGCCATCTGCTGGGCGACGTAGCGTTCGCTCTGGCCGGCGATAGACGGGTACATCTCCACCGTGGAATTGCCGTCGGCGCCATGGCAGGCCGCGCAGGCCGAGGCCTTGGTCTGGCCGGCCTTGGCATCGCCCCAGTGGGTCTTGCTGAAATCCACCTCCAGCGAGGCGGTGTTGATCGGCCCGTTGTCGGGCAGCGGGGTCAACGTGGTCTGCGCGAACGCAGCAGCGGCAACGACTACAGCAGTGGCAAGGGCGGATACGGCAAGAACGCGAGCGTGGCGCATGCTGAAGCTCCGTATGGACCGGGCCGGGCGGTGGCCGCCGGCATCGCCCGGATTATCAACGCCGTTTCCGCGCACGGTCAACGCAGCAGTGCAGCAAAATGCCCGCAGAGGCCGCCGGCACGGGCGCGCGGCGCCGCAACATGCGATCCTAGGCACATGTCATTGCTCATCGAACGCGCCCGTTACCACCTTTCGGCCCACAACGTGCGGCAGCTGCCGCCCGACGAAGGGGCCGAAGTGGCCTTCGCCGGCCGCTCCAACGCCGGCAAGTCCAGTGCGCTCAACGCGCTGACCCGCCAGAACGCCCTGGCCCGTGTCTCCAAGACCCCTGGCCGTACCCAGCAGCTGGTGTTCTTCCAGGTCACCCCGGAAGCGCATCTGGTCGACCTGCCAGGTTATGGCTATGCAAAGGTGCCGCTGGACCTGCAGGCGCACTGGCAGGCCTTCATCGACAAGTATTTCCGCACCCGCGAAGCCCTGAAGGGGCTGGTGGTGGTGATGGACATCCGCCATCCGCTGAAGGACTACGACCGGCAGATGCTGTCCTACGCCGTGCAGCGCGGCCTGCCGGCGCACGCCCTGCTGACCAAGGCCGACAAGCTCAGCCGCAGCCAGCAGATGCAGTCCCTGCAGAAGGTGCGCAAGGAACTGCAATCGGCCTACGGCGACAGCGTCAGCGTGCAGGTGTTCTCGGGCGAAGACCGTACCGGCGTGGACGAAGCCCGCGGCGTGATCGGCGGCTGGCTGGGGCTGGAGTAAGGCATTTCCGGTCGCCCGGCTGGCAGCCGGGCGCTACCCGATCGGTGGGTGCCGACCTTGGTCGGCACACCCTCACAACGGCGAATACTCCGCCGGCACCCACGCATAGGCCTTGCCCTCGCCACGCACATGGCCCAGGCCTGGGAAGGGCAGGTGCGCACCGGCTACCCACCAGCCGTTGGCGGTGGCCTGCTGCAGCAGCCCGCGACGGCTGGCGATGGCCGCTGTGCGGTCCGAATCGGCCTCGAATGCCGCCTCCGGGTGCGCGAACTGCACCGCATGGAAGTGCAGCACATCACCCCATACCAGCAGTGACTGGCCCTGGCTGTCGAACCGGTAAGAGACATGGCCGGGCGTATGGCCATGGGTGTCCATCGCCACCGCGCCGCCGGGCAGGGCGTCGCCGGGGCTGAAGGTGCGCAGGTGGCCGCTGGCCTGGTATGGCGCGACCGCATTGCGTGCCAGCGGGAAGGCGAAGCGCACGCCCTTCGGCGCGGTGGCCTCGCTGGCTGGGTTGAGCCAGTAATCGGCATCCGCCTTGGACAGCCACACCGTGGCATTGGGATAGGCCGGCTTGCCCTGCGCGTCGAGTACGCCGCACAGGTGGTCCGGATGGGCGTGGGTCAGCAGCACCTCATCCACCTCGGCCGGGTCCACGCCGGAGGCGCGCAGATTGCCCAGCACCTGGCCCAGGCCGGGGCCGAAGCACTGCGCGGTGCCGGTGTCGACCAGGGTCAGGTGGTTGCCCTGGCGGATCAGGAACGCATTGATCGCGGTCTGCAGGCCCTTCTTGTCTTCCGGCACGTAACGGCCTTCCAGCAGGCGGCTGACCAGCGTCGGCGGCACGTCCACCACTTCCTGCCGGCCGAGCGCGACCACGCCGTCGAACAGGGCGGTGACCTGCAGCGCACCGATGCGCTGGTGATAGACACCAGGGACCTGCTGGGTGGGGGCGGGCGAAGTGGCCTCGGCCAGCGCGACCAGCGGCAGGGACGACAGGGCCAGCAGCAGGGCGCCGCGCAGCGGCAGGGGACGCAGGGTCATGGCGGTTCTCGGTGGATGACGGGCGGTTCCGTTGTGCCCAGAGTGCCGTGGCCGGTGTGTGCACGGCGCTCAAACCACTGCGCGGAATGCTCAGGGAAGGGGTGTTGTCTGCAGGGCTGCGCCCTGCACCCGCTACGAGCCAGGGCAACGGCCGAAGCAACAGCAACAGCGACAGCGGGCTATGCGTGGGATGGCGGGGTGGGTCCGGTTGCGGGAGACGCCGTAAACCCGTCCATGGGGGCTTGGCCGCGGCATCCATGCCGCGGACACTCCCGCAACCGGACCCGCCCCGCCTTCGACAGATCTCCGCGATCTGTCAGCTCGTGGGGTCAGATCCGTTTTCCGCAGGAAAACGGATCTGACCCCAGAGTTTCATTCGATATCTGACAGATGTGTCGACCAAGGTCGACACCTACCAACAGCCGCGCGGAACAAAGCCGCAGTTGCCAACAGCCGAGTGAACCTGTCGAAGGCGGGGCGGTGTGGGTGGGCAGGACCGTTGGCGCCATGGATGGCGCCATCGAGCCCCCAGGGACGGGTTTACGGCGTGTCCTGCCCACCCACACCGCCCCGCCATCCCACGGAATGCACGCTGTTGCTGTTGCTCCGGCTCTTGCTCTCGCTTCGGCGGGTGCAGGGCGCAGCCCTGCCGAACCCCCTCAAATGTCTGTGGGAGCCAGTCCGTACTGCTCGGCGAAGCGCTTGCTGAAACTCGCCGCAGACCGGTAGCCCGCGCGCGCTGCCACGGTCTTCAACGGCAGGTCCGTGGTGTAGAGCAGCTGCATGCCATGCGCCAGCCGCGCCTCGGTGAGCAGCTGGCGCAGGCTGGTGTCTTCGGCGGCAAGACGGCGGCGCAGTGTCGCGCCGCTCAACGCGAACTGTTCTTCCACATCGCGCGATTGCCAGTCGCGGGCCGGTTCGGCGGCGATGCGGTCGCGGATCTGTTCGCCCAGGCTCGGTGCCTGCGGCAGCAGCAGGTTGCCGTGGCCCTGCCGGCACAAGGTCAGTACCAGCGAGGCCAGGGCCAGCCGCGCTTCGCTGTAACGACCGTCCTGCAGCGATTGCCGCCACTGGCGCAGCACCGCGCCATGATCGATCAACGGCAGTCGCGCCATCGCCTGGCCTGGCGCGGGAAGCTCCTCGCTCCACAGCGTGCGTGCGGCCGCCAGCACTTCGGCACACAGCGGCACGATGGCACTGAGGTAGCGGCCACTGCGTGGGTCGGGGGTGTTGACCACATCGATGCGGCAGCGCTGGGTCAGCAGCAGGATGTCGCCGGGGATGAACTCCAGCGACTGGTGCGCGGTACGCACCTGCTTGCGGCCTTCCAGCAGGATCGCGAACTGCGGTTGCGGAATCTCCACCGAGCTGGCGCCATGTTCGCGCCGAGCGGTGATGCACGCATAACCTTCGGCGCGTGCGCAGCCGGCCAGGCTGGCCATCTCGGCCAGCAGTGCGGTAACTGGCGGCAGCATGCCGGTCATGTCACCTGGGCGCCGAACAGGCGACCGACGCCTGCAGCGGCGGCCATTGCCAGTGCCCCCCAGAACATCACCCGCATTGCGCCGCGTACCGGCGGGGCGCCGCCGGCCTGGGCTGCCACCGCGCCGGTCAGGCACAGGCCAAGCAGGGTACTGGCCGTGGTCATCAGTGCGACCTTGTCGACCGGCGCCAGCAGGGCGGTCAGCACTGGCAGCGCCGCACCACAGGTGAACGCACCGGCCGAGGCCAGCGCTGCCTGCAGCGGACGGGCGCGCAGGGTATCGGTGATGCCCAGTTCGTCGCGGGCGTGGGCACCCAGCGCATCGTGGGCGGTGAGCTGTTCGGCCACCTGCCGCGCCAGCGCAGGCTCCAGGCCGCGGTGTCGGTAGATTGCGGCCAGCTCCTCCAGTTCGCTGTGCGGATCGTCGCGCAGCTCGCGCTTTTCCATTGCCAGGTCGGCCGCTTCGGTGTCGGCCTGGGTCTGCACCGAGACATATTCGCCCGCCGCCATCGACATCGCGCCGGCCACGGTACCTGCCACGCCGGTGGCCAGGATGGTCGCAGCCGAGGCGCCGCTGGCGGCCACGCCGACCACCAGGCCAGCCACCGAGACGATGCCATCGTTGGCGCCCAGCACGGCGGCTCGCAGCCAGCCGACGCGCTCGGAGCGATGCAGTTCGGGGTGTCGTGAATGGCGGCTCATGGCTCTGAGTGTACGAGGGTCAAGAGGGCGTCGGTAGGATGCTGAAACCCGTCACCGTCGCATGACGCAACGGGGTGCCACGCTATAGTGCGCCCTTGCGATGGAAGGCCGCGAGCCCCACATCCCCCGCCACCGTCCAGCGAGCCTTTCCCTTGTCGAGCCCCAGCCACGTCGCCGATACCCCCATTACCGACCGCTCGCAGCTGGTGGAGGTGATCGCCTCCGGCGAGAAGCCCCGCGCGCAGTGGCGCATCGGCACCGAGCACGAGAAGTTCGGGTTCCGCCTGGATGACCTGCGCCCGCCGACCTTCGAAGGCGAGCGCGGCATCGAAGCGCTGCTCAACGGCCTGGTCCGCTTCGGCTGGGAGCCGGTGCAGGAGAACGGCAACACGATCGCCCTGCTGCGCGATGGCGCCTCGGTGACGCTGGAACCGGCCGGCCAGCTGGAATTGTCCGGTGCGGCGCTGGAGACCATCCACCAGACCTGCGTGGAGACCGGCACCCACCTCAACGAAGTGGCGCAGGTGGCCGGCGAACTGCAGCTGGGTTTCCTCGGCATGGGCTTCCAGCCGAAGTGGAAGCGCGACGAGATGCCTTGGATGCCCAAGGGCCGCTACAAGATCATGCGTTCGTACATGCCCAAGGTCGGTTCGCTCGGCCTGGACATGATGACCCGCACCTGCACGGTACAGGTGAACCTGGACTACGCCACCGAAGCGGACATGGTGAAGAAGTTCCGCGTATCGCTGGCGCTGCAGCCGATCGCCACCGCGCTGTTCGCCGATTCGCCGTTCACCGAAGGCAAGCCCAACGGCTACCTGAGCTACCGCTCGCACATCTGGACCGACACCGACGCTGACCGCACCGGCATGCTCGACTTCGTGTTCGAGGATGGCTTCGGTTACGAGCGCTATGTCGATTACCTGCTCGACGTGCCGATGTATTTCTCCTACCGCGATGGCATCTACCATGACGCCAGCGGGCAGAGCTTCCGCGATTTCATGCAGGCCAGGCTGCCGGTGCTGCCGGGCGCGCTGCCGACGCTGCGCGACTGGTCGGACCACATGACCACCGCGTTCCCGGAAGTGCGCCTGAAGAAGTACCTGGAAATGCGCGGCGCCGATGGTGGTCCGTGGAGCCGCCTGTGTGCGCTGCCGGCGTTCTGGGTCGGGCTGCTGTACGACGACGCCGCGCTGGACGCTGCGTGGGACCTGGTGCGTGACTTCACCCTGGCCGAGCGCCATGCACTGCGCGACGGCGTGCCGAAGCATGCGATGAGCCTGCCGTTCCGCAATGGCACGGTGCGCGACCTGGCCCGCGAAGCCGTGAAGATTTCCGTCGAAGGCCTCAAGCGCCGCGCGGCGCGCAATGCCGACGGCCAGGACGAGAGCAAGTTCCTGGACGTGCTGCAGGAGATCGTCGAATCCGGGCTGACCCCGGCCGAGCGCAAGCTGGCGCTGTTCCATGGCCGCTGGCACGGCGACGTCGATCCGGTGTTCCGCGAATTCGCGTACTGAGTGGATTGCGGTAGTGCCGGCCGCTGGCCGGCAGCCAGGCGGGGGCGCCGGCCAGCGGCCGGCACTACCAGAAAAAAACCCCGGCATTGCCGGGGTTTTTCTTTTTCGCATCTGCCCTGGATCAGGCCGCGTCCTTCATCGTCGCCATGTCGATCACGAAGCGGTAGCGCACATCGTTCTTCGCCATGCGTTCCCAGGCTTCGTTGACGTTCTTGATGTCGATCATCTCCACATCGCTGACGATGCCGTGCTCGGCACAGAAGTCCATCATTTCCTGGGTTTCAGCCATGCCGCCAATCGCCGAGCCGGTCAGGTGCTTGCGGCCGAAGATCACGCTGCCACCGGTCAACGGCGGGTCCAGTTCGGTCAGCACGCCGACCAGGCACATGGTGGCTTCACGCTTGAGCAGGCCCATGTAAGGGTTGGTGTCATGGCCGACCGGGATGGTGTTGAGCAGGAAGTCGAAGCTGCCGGCGTGCGCCTTCATCTGCGCGGCATCGCGCGAGACCAGTACCTCATCGGCGCCCAGGCGCTTGGCGTCGGCACCCTTTTCCGGCGTGGTGGTGATCATCACCACGTGCGCGCCGAGTGCCTTGGCGAACTTCACGCCCATGTGGCCGAGGCCACCGAGGCCGATCACGCCGACCTTCTGGCCCGGGCCGACCTTCCAGTGGCGCAGCGGCGACCAGGTGGTGATGCCGGCGCACAGCAGCGGGGCGGCGGCCTTCAGGTCGAGGGTGTCGGACACCTTCACCACGAAGCGCTGTTCGACCACCACGTGGTCGGAATAGCCGCCGTAGGTCGGCGCGCCGCTTTCGCGTTCACGGCCGTTGTAGGTCCAGGTCGCGCCCTCTGCGCAGTACTGCTCCAGGTCGTGCTCGCAGGCATCGCAGTGGCGGCAGGAGTCGACCATGCAGCCGACGCCGGCGTGGTCGCCGACCTTGAAGCGGGTGACGTTGCTGCCGACCTCGGTCACGCGGCCGATGATCTCGTGGCCCGGCACCATCGGGTAGATCGAGCCACCCCAGTCGTCGCGGGCCTGGTGCAGGTCGGAGTGGCAGATGCCGCTGTAGAGGATCTCGATGCGCACATCGTCCGGGCCGACCGCGCGGCGTTCGAACTCGAAGGGCACCAGCGGGTCGGTATGGGAGTGGGCGGCGTAACCACGGGCGAGGGACATGGGGAATCCTTGGCAGGGTTTGTCGAAAGGCGTTTTACAATACGCCCCGTACCCAGCCGCAAGAAGCACGGATATCGGCATGATTCATCAAGTGAAACTGCACAATCATGGCCACTGACAATCTCACCCACCTGGCCGCGTTTGCGGCGGTCGCCCGTCACCGCAGCTTCCGCCGTGCCGGCGCCGAGCTGGCGCTGTCGACCTCGGCGGTGAGCTATGCGATCCGCGCGCTGGAGGAACGGTTGGGCGTGGGCCTGTTCCATCGCACCACCCGCAGCGTGGCCCTGACCGAGGCCGGGCAACGCCTGCTGGAACGCCTGCAGCCCGCGCTGGGCCAGGTGAATGACGCGCTGGAGGAGATGAACCAGTTCCGCGCCGCGCCGGCGGGCCTGCTGCGTATCAATGCTACCCGCGCCGCAGTGCCGACCCAGTTGGGGCCACGGCTGGCGCGCTTCCTGCACGCCCATCCCGACGTGCGGGTGGAGCTGACCGAGAACGATGGCCTGGTCGATATCGTTGCCGAAGGCTACGACGCCGGCGTGCGCCTGCACGAGTTCGTACCCGAGGACATGGTGGCGGTGCCGATGGGCCCACCACTGCGTGGCTTGATTGTCGGCTCGCCGGACTACCTGCGGCGGCGCCCGGCGCCACAGCATCCGCGCGACCTGGCCGCACACGAATGCATCCGCTTCCGCTTCGCCAGCGGGCATCTGTACAAGTGGCAGTTCGAGCGCGGTGGGCAGGCGCTGGAGATCGATGTACCGGGGCGGCTGACGCTGTGCGAGCAGGGCACCGTGGTCAGAGCGGTACTCGATGGCATCGGCCTGGCCTATGTGCTGGAAGACACCGCCCGCCCGTACATCGAATCCGGTCAGATGGTGGCAGTGCTGGAAGACTGGAGCGAACCGTTCGCCGGCTTCGCGCTGTACTACCCGAAGCAGCGGCAGATGCCCGGTGCGTTGCGCGCGTTCGTGGACATGCTGCGCGAGTGAGTTGCTGCAGGAGTGCCGAACAACGGTCGGCACCGTGGAAGGCCATTGCCGACCAACGGTCGGCACCCACCGGGGAAGGCCATTGCGGGGCAGGCCATTGCCGACCAACGAATCGGGACCGGCCGGTAGATCCACGCCACGCGTGGATGGAGCAACCTTACGGCGCCTGCAACACCGGCGCCAACAACGCCACGCAGTCGCGCAGGTGCACGTCCACCGGCGCATCCTCGGCCACCACACCGATCACGCGTTCGCGCAGCGGCTCGGCCACGGCCATCGCCAGCAGCAATCGCGCCATGCGAACAGGATCTCCCTCGCGCAGCAGCCCACGCTGTTGCTGGCGCGCCAGCCAGTCGGCCAGCAGCGCACGGCCGCGTTGGATGCCGTTGTCCAGATAGGCCTGCAGCAGCGCGTCCTTGCCGGGAAAGTCGGTGGCCAGCAGGCGGAACACCTGCACCGCCTGCGCCGACAGCGCCTGCGCGCACACCGCGTGCAGGATGTCCTGCAGCAACGGCACGACCTCTTGGGCATTGCGCGCATCGCGCTGCAGTTGTGGCGCGAAGCCGTCGGTCCACTCACGCACCGCCAACCCAACCAGTTCCTCGCGATTGCTGGCGTGGCGGTAGACGGTCTTCTTCGCCACCCCGGCGTGCGCCGCCACCGCTTCGATGGTGGTGGCCTCGTAGCCCTGCGCCAGCAGCAGTTCCAGCGTGGCCTGCAGCACGGCGTGGCGGACTTCGGCTTCCGGCCGCGCAGGGCGGCCGCGGCGGCGGGTCGGTGATGTGGGCTCGGGCACGGTGGTGCTGTTCATTGCGCCCATCTTACCGCATCCGGACAATTGCGAAACGAATAGCGTTTCCATATTGTCGGGGCTCCCAACACCGCAGGAGACCCCGATGTATACCGCTGTGAACGCACGCGCCTGGCTGGACCACCACGATCTGCTGGACCCGGCGCCGATGCACCTGGAGACCGGCATCCAGCGCCGCGAAGACGGCACCCTGCTGGTGGCGGTGCGCACCGATCTGCACGGCTGCAAGGGCCGCATGCTGGACTGGTGGTTCACCTTCTTCGAGACCACCCAGCACATCCGCTGGTGGCATCCGGTCGATCATGTCGAGCATCGCGGCTGGGACGCGGCCTGGCAGCGCGGACGCAGCTACCACGGTGCCAGCATCCATGCGGTGGAATCGCTGGCCGACATTCCGCCGGTGGCGGCGCGCCTGAAGTTCCATGACCCGCGCACGCTGCTGGTGCCCGAGCGCCTGCAGGCGGCACAGGATGCAGGCGATGTATCGGCGGTGATCGCCGCGCGCATCGGCTTCGGCGACCACGTCCGCCTGGATGCAAACGGTGATCCCTGCGACGGGCAGATGCTGCACGTGGCGCGTGATACGCCGTTTGGCTGTGTGCTGCGCAGCCGCTTCGTGCTCGGCCTGGACAGCGCCGATCCACGCTGCGATGCCGGCGATGCGGTCGGCCTGGGCCTGCTCAAGCATTGCTACACGGAGTTCAGTTTCCTCTCGCGCCTGCTGCCGTCGCTGTACTACGGCGAGCGCGCCAACGGCGAAGCGGTGCCGTTGCCGTGGTGAACGTGGCGCCTGTCATTCGACCAGCGCGTCGTAGCCTTCGCCACTGAACTGGATCAGGCAGAAGCCGTGGCCGAACGGATCGGCCAGCACGGCGATGTGCCCCCAGCGACGCTCGCGCACGGACTGCTCGAGCGTCGCCCCGGCTGCGACCGCACGTACCAGCGCGGCTTCGATGTCATCCACCACCCAATCCAGGTGCAGCGGCGTCCAATGGCGCTCGTAGTCGCGCACGTCGCCGTCTTCGGTGGCGGCGCTGCCGGCGTCGTTGTGCAGCAGGTAGAGCGGCGTTGGCCCACCGAGCAGCTCCACGGCGCCCGGGCCGAGACGGCGGCCGATGCGCAGGCCGAAGGCCCGGATGTAGAAGTCTTCGGCGGCGGCCAGGTCGGGCACGTCGAGGTTGACGATGAAGCTGTGGGCAGTGGCGTTCATGGCAGCGATGGGCGGCATCCGGTGGTCGCAGTCTAGTCCTGCCGCGTGCTGCGACCCGTTCATCTCCTGCGCGGATTCGGGCAAGCTGGGCGGTCTCTATCGACAAGGACATCCATGAGCGCGCTATCCGGCATCGAACAGGCCACCGGCCAGTCCTTCCCGCCCCTGTTCAAGCAGCTGCACGCAGCGGATCGGTTGAGTTGGGGTGCCCCACATCCGGAATGGTCCGAGGTGGTATTCCCGACGCTGCAGGCGGATCCGCCGGTGCTGCTGTATGCCCAGGACTATGAGCCCCTGGAGGACGATGAGCTGCTCGAGGCGTGGCAGGAGTTGACTGCGGAGGATCATTACAATCCCCTGCGCACTGACCTGCAGTTGCTGCCCTTTGCGCGGACCGGCGGTGGCGACAGCTACTGCTTCTGGAGCAACGCGCCCGGCTTTGCCGAGCCCCCCGTCGTGCTGGTGTGGCATGACGATGATCGTGCCGATGTGCTGGCCGCCAGCTATCAGGATTTCCTGTTCCGCAAGATGGTCGAAGCCGTTGCTGACTACCAGGGGCCGTACACGCTGCTGTCGCACGGCGAGCTGGCCAGCAACCTGCGGCGCTGGCTGCAGAGCCACCAGCCGTTCCTGCGCGATGACCAGTACGCAGCCCTGCAGCGGCTGTTCGCCCGCGTTGACGATATCGCTGAAGGAAACATCAGCGACGAGGATGCACAGGCCATCGTCGCTGAGGTGATCGGCTTCGAGCGGTTGGACGAGTCGTTCGCCTACGTGCGCGAGGACGCCTGAAGGCCGGGGTCGGATCCGCGCGCAGCGTGGCTCTGACGCTTTGTTCGCCGAACAGGGGGCAGAGCCCTTTCCGTTGGAAAGGGATCCGACCCCGTGCGGGCCCCGTGGGGGATCAGCCCGCGGCCGGGTAGTCGAGGTAGCCTGCTTCGCCGCCCCCGTAATAGGTGCTGCGGTCGGGCGTGGCCAACGCGATGTTGCGCTGCAGGCGTTCGACCAGATCCGGGTTGGCGATGAACGGCTGGCCGAACGCGGCCAGGTCGATGGTGCCCGCTTCGACCAGCTGCAGGGCGCGTTCGCGGGTCATGCCACCTGCCAGGATGACGGTGCCACCGTAGGCCTGCCTGAACTGCCGCAGAAACGCCTCGCCCAGCACCGACCGGCCCGCCTGCAGGTTGTCGTTGAGGTGCACGTAGGCCAGCCCACGCTTGCCCAGTTCCTCGGCCAGGTACAGATAGGTGGCTTCGTTGTCGGGGTAGAACGGCATGTCGAAGGTGAGGTTGTTCGGTGCCAGGCGCACGCCGATGCGATGCGCACCGATACGCTGCGCCATCGCATCGACGGTTTCCAGGATCAAGCGCGCACGATTGGGCAGCGAGCCGCCGTAGCGATCATCACGCTGGTTGATGAGCGGGTTGAGGAACTGCTCGAACAGGTAACCGTTGGCGGCATGCAGTTCGATGCCGTCGAAGCCGGCCGCAATGGCGTTGTCTGCCCCGCGCACGAAGTCGTCGACGATACCGGGGATCTCCGCAGTCTCCAGTGCACGTGCCGGAGTGGGATCGGCGTGGCCGCGGCTGCCATCGTCCAGGTACACGAACGAGGTGTTCTTCGGTGCGCTGGCCACCGGGCGGGTACCGGCGCTGACCGGTTGCCCACCGCCGGGCTGCAGCGAGGAATGCGACATGCGGCCGACGTGCCAGAGCTGGGCGAAGATCGTGCCCTGTGCGGCATGCACCGCCTCGGTGACACGCTTCCACCCGGCCACCTGCTCGGCCGACCAGATGCCCGGCACGTCGATGTAGCCCTGGCCCTGCGGCGAGACAGGCGTGCCTTCGCTGATGATCAGGCCGGCGCTGGCGCGCTGCCGGTAGTACTGCGCGGTGAGTTCGTTGGCGACCGCTCCGGGGTTGCGGGCACGGGTCATCGGCGCCATCGCGATGCGGTTGCGCAGGGAAGTGCCTGCAAGGTCGAAGGGGCGGAACAGGACGGCGGTCATGTCGGTCATCTCGGTGCGGGGGAAGGCGCCAGCGGCGCGATGCACACAGGATGGAGTTGACATGCGGGCGCATAAAGCGCTTCGATCTCCCTGGGTGCGGGACTATTTGTCCCCAATGGAGCGCGAACGATGCTGCCGCTGGAATCGTTGAATGGCCTGGTCACGTTCGTCACCACGGCCCGCTCAGGCAGCTTCACCGAGGCCGCCGACGCGCTGGGCATCTCGCGCTCGGCGGTGGGCAAGGCCATCGCCCGGCTGGAAGCGCGGCTGGGGGTGCGCCTGTTCCACCGCACAACGCGGCGCATCGCGCTGACCACCGATGGCGAGGCGTACTACGCATCGTGCGCGGCGGCGCTGGAAGAAATCTCCGCCGCCGAGGCCTGCCTGGGTTCGGCCGGCCTGCCCAGCGGGCGGCTGCGCATCGACATGCCATCCTCGTTCGGGCGCCTGGTGGTGCTGCCGGTGCTGTTGCGGCTGTGCCGGCAGTACCCGGACCTGCAGTTGACGATGACCTTCACCGATCATTTCGTCGATCCCGTCGAGGACGGCATCGACCTGCTGATCCGCTTCGGCGGGCTGCACCAGGCCGAGCATCTGGTGGCGCGGCGGCTGGGGCGCCAGCGACTGGTCACCTGCGCATCGCCGGAGTACCTGCAGGCCCACGGCGTGCCGCGCACGGTGGAGGAACTGGCGCAGCACCGCAGCATTGTTGGCTTCCGCCACGGGCAACCGGTGTGGTGGCGGATCGGTAGCGAGGAGGACGAAGGGACATTCATCCCGAATGCGCCGTATCAACTCAATGACGGCGACGCGGTGATCGAGGCGGCCATCACCGGGCTTGGTATCTGCCAGATGCCGGTTTCACTGGTACGACGCCACCTGGATTCCGGCGCGTTGCGGTCGGTGCTGGATGCGCACATGCAACGGCACATCGATATCCACGCACTGTGGCCACCGACGCGCCACCTGCGGCCCAAGGTGCGCTACGTGGTGGATGAGCTGACCCGGTTGGCGGGTGAGGGATTGTTCGACTGAGCCGGCCAGGATTGAGTTCGTGACTTCGGCTTGTATACTGTCCCCCAGTATAGTTCCGAGGTGGCCCGCCATGCCGCACTCCCCCGAAGAGAAGAAAAAGGTCCTGGCCCGCGTGCGCCGCATCCGCGGCCAGTGCGATGCGCTGGACCGCGCGCTGGAAGCCGGCGCCGACTGCGGGCCGGTGCTGCAGCAGATCGCCGCCATCCGTGGCGCGGTCAACGGCCTGATGTCCGAGGTGATGGAGGCTCATCTGCGCGAGGAGTTCGGGCAACCCGCAGCCTCCGATGAACAACGCGCCGAACGCGTGCGCGACATGAGCGCGTTGATCCGCTCGTACCTGAAATAAACGATGGCGCAACATGGCGCCGCCCATCCTGTCATTGCCTGTCTCTGGAGAATCCACCATGAAGTCCCGTGCCGCCGTCGCCTTTGGTCCCGGCCAGCCGCTGAAGATCGTCGAGATCGACGTCGCCCCGCCGAAGGCAGGCGAGGTGCTGGTGAAGATCACCCATACCGGTGTCTGCCACACCGATGCGTTCACCCTGTCCGGCGATGACCCGGAAGGCCTGTTCCCGGTGGTGCTGGGCCATGAAGGTGCCGGCATCGTGGTGGAGGTCGGCGAGGGCGTGACCAGCGTCAAGCCCGGCGACCACGTGATTCCGCTGTACACCGCCGAGTGCGGCGAGTGCCTGTTCTGCAAGAGCGGCAAGACCAACCTGTGCGTGGCCGTGCGCGCCACCCAGGGCAAGGGTGTGATGCCCGATGGCACCAGCCGCTTCAGCTACAACGGTGAGCCGCTGTACCACTACATGGGTTGCTCGACCTTCAGCGAGTACACCGTCGTTGCCGAAGTCTCGCTGGCGAAGATCAACCCGGACGCCAACCCGGAACATGTCTGCCTGCTCGGCTGCGGCGTCACCACCGGCATCGGCGCGGTACACAACACCGCCAAGGTGCAGGAAGGCGACAGCGTGGCCGTGTTCGGCCTCGGTGGCATCGGCCTGGCGGTGATCCAGGGTGCACGCCAGGCCAAGGCCGGCCGCATCATCGCGGTGGACACCAACCCGTCCAAGTTCGAGCTGGCGCGCGAATTCGGTGCCACCGACTGCATCAATCCGAAGGATTTCGACAAGCCGATCCAGCAGGTCATCGTTGAAATGACCACCTGGGGCGTGGACCACAGCTTCGAGTGCATCGGCAACGTCAACGTGATGCGCGCGGCGCTGGAATGCGCGCACCGTGGCTGGGGCCAGAGCGTGGTGATCGGCGTGGCCGGTTCGGGCCAGGAGATCTCCACCCGTCCGTTCCAGCTGGTGACCGGGCGCAAGTGGATGGGCACCGCCTTCGGCGGCGTGAAGGGCCGCAGCCAGCTGCCAGGCATGGTCGAGGATGCGATGAAGGGCGATATCGAACTGGCCCCGTTCGTCACCCACACCATGGACCTGGACAAGATCAACGACGCCTTCGACCTGATGCATGAAGGCAAGTCGATCCGTTCGGTGGTCCACTACTGAGCCGCGTCATGGGCTGGTTCGATGCCCTGCGCCGGCCGCGTGCGGAAGACCCGCGCGCGGCTCTGGTGGTGTCGATCGAGCAGGCGTTGCGTGCGCTGGGCTGGGTCGACGGCGAGGTGGGACCACCGCGTGCGGTGACTTCGGCCTTCGGCAGCGACGATGGCATGCCGTTCGAGCAGTGGCTTGCGCAGGTATTCCTGCCGCGCCTCTACGAGGCCCGCGCCGACGGCCAGTGGCCACCGCGCAGCGACGTGGCGGTGGCGGCGTATCGCAACCTGGACGGCCAGCCTGGCGTCGAATCGTTGCTGCGCCTGCTGGCACAGCTGGATGAACTGATCAACCAAGGCATCCACGCCGGGCGTGGATAAGCCGACCAAGGTCGGCATCTACCAGAAGCACGCGTGCGCTGACGCGCCGCGCAGGAGAGCACCATGGAACGCATTGAACACCGCGCCTGTTTTGGCGGCTGGCAGGACGTCTACCGCCATCATTCGACCACGCTGGGCTGCGACATGCAGTTTGCCGTGTACCTGCCACCGCAGGCGGAAACACAGAAGCTGCCGGTGCTGTACTGGCTGAGCGGCCTGACCTGCACCGAGCAGAACTTCATCACCAAGGCCGGCGCACAGCGCTACGCCGCCGAACACGGTGTGATCATCGTTGCGCCTGATACCAGCCCGCGCGGTGATGACGTGGCCGATGCCGAAGGCTACGACATCGGCAAGGGCGCCGGGTTCTACCTCAATGCCACCCGTGCACCGTGGGCGAAGCATTACCGCATGCACGACTACGTGGCGCAGGAGCTGCCGGCGCTGATCGAGGCGAACTTCGCGGTGACCGACGCGCGCGCGATCAGTGGCCATTCGATGGGCGGCCATGGCGCGCTGGTGATCGCGCTGCGCAACCGCGGGCGCTATCGCAGCGTGTCGGCGTTTTCGCCGATCGTCGCGCCCAGCCACGTGCCATGGGGGCAGAAGGCCTTCCATGCCTATCTGGGCGACAGCCCGGCCGACTGGGCGCAATGGGATGCCTGCGAGCTGATCGCTATGGCTGACGAGCGTCTGCCGCTGCTGGTCGACCAGGGCGAGGCGGACGAGTTCCTGCAGACCCAGCTGCAGCCGCAGCGCCTGCAGCAGGCCTGCGATGCCGCCGGCCATCCGCTGACCCTGCGCCTGCAGCCCAGCTACGACCACAGCTACTACTTCATCGCCAGCTTCATCGGCGAGCACATCGCCCACCACGCCCGCGCCCTGCAGGGCTGAGCGCCCTGGGAAAAAGGGGACGGAGGGGATTAAGTCATTTGCCGCTGTGCCGCAAACGACTTAATCCCCTCCGTCCCCTTTTTCAGCGATGGATCACACCCTTATGGCGCCGCCCCGCGCTATCGTGCGCGTAGAAGGCCTTGCGGATCGGGGGATGCATGCCGGTAGTGCTGGCGCTGCTGTATGTGCTGTGCCATGGCATGGTGCTGGCCCTGTGGCCTGGCCCCGCCGGGGTAGGCTCCTTCGTTTTCCTGACCGGCGCACCGCTGCTGGCCGCCGCCGCGTGCCTGGTGCGGGCGCAACGTGACCGCGCCACTCTGGGCTGGCGTTCTACCGCGATGGCACTGCTGCTGTGGGCCGGCGGCATGACGTTCAACATGGTGGATGCGCTGGGTGCCGGCCGGGCTGACTTCACCCCACGCGTCAGCCTGTTGTTGTACGTGCTGTATGGCGTGCCCCTGGTGTTCATCCTGGCGCGGGCACGCCGCGAGCGCCTGAGCATCAGCCTGATCGACGCGGCGATGGCGGCGCTGCTGGGTGTGCTGTTCTTCGTGCACACCGCATCGTTCGCCGCCCGTGTCGAGGTCGACGCCCATGCGATGTCCAACATGCAGCGCATGTTCGACATCCAGAACCTGTGTATCGCCGCGTTCGCCGTGGTGCGATGGCTGGCCGGCGACGTGCCCGAACGGCGCAGGTTCTTCCGCGCACTGGCGCTGTACGCACTGGCCTATCTGCTGGTGGCCTACTACATCAACCACTACACCTCCGATGATGCATTCGGTGCGTTCAACGATCTGCTGATCGACGTACCTTTTCTGCTGATCGCCTGCCTGGCGCTGGACACGAGGCCGGACACAGGCACCACGGCACACCCGCGGCTGGCGAGGACGGTGCAGGCCGCCGGTCCGATCATCCTGCCATTGCTGCTGCTGGTGGTCGGCACGCTGGTGGTCGATCATGCGCGGCCGTTGGCCGTTGCCGGCTTCGTCGTAGCCACCCTTGGCTTCGGCCTGCGCAGCGTCCTGCTGCAGACCGATCTTCTGGAACGCCAGGCAGCACTGGATCAACTGGCGCGGCAGGATGGCCTGACCGGCGTGGCCAACCGCCGCGAGTTCGACGCACGGCTGACGTCCGAGTGGAATCGCGCACGGCGCAGCGGCACCGAGCTGGGCCTGCTGCTGGTGGATATCGACCACTTCAAGGCCTTCAACGACCAGCACGGCCATCCGGCCGGTGATCGTTGCCTGCAGGCGGTGGCCGGGGTGCTGAAGACCATAGCCGGTCGCGGTGGTGACAGCGTTGCGCGTTATGGCGGTGAAGAGTTCGCCGTCATCGTGCCCGGAAGCCCGTTGTCGGGCGTGCTGGCGCTGGCCGAGCGGCTGCGCGAAGCGGTCGAAGCGCTGCCATTGCCGGAAGGCCCGGTCAGCATCAGCGTCGGCGTGGGTTACCTGCATCCGCCGGCTCTGGCCAGTGCCGATCAGTTGCTGGCAGACGCCGATGCCGGCCTGTATGCCGCCAAGCGGGCTGGCCGCAACCAGGTGATCCTGCATGCGCACGTGCTGGACGACGAGGGCAGCACGCACGGAACGATGGACTGCTGAGCAGCTCTCTGCATGCGATCACACGGGGGACGCGACGGCTTATCGCTGCCGCAACCAGCCGGTCGGATCGAGCAGCCTCAGCCCGACCGGTGACAACGAGCGCTGCCGCAACGGCAGGTTTGCCGCCTGCACGGCCATCGCACAGCGTGCCAGTTGACGGCGCAACGGTGCCAGCGTGTCGTCTTCGCGGGGCCGCGCATGCCGCCATTGTGCGATGCGCAGCAGGCAGACCAGCAGGTCCAGCTCGCTGGCGGCAATGAAGGGAGAGCCGGCCGGCAGCAGATCGATCGGAGCGGCGGGGGTGGCCAGCAGGGGCAGCAGGCCGATGAAGGCGTCGCATCCCTCCTGGCCAAGCCCGAGTCCGCTCAGCTGGGCAAGGCCATCGGCCTGCAGATCGGGGTCGCGCAACTGCCGTATCGCGCCCAGCAGCGCCTGTTCGCCGCGGCCGAACTGTCGACCGAAGGCGCGGTAGTTGACCCGGGTGGGAAACAACGGGGAACGGGAGGCCATGGTGGCTAGGGCTGTGGGTCGCGGGTTTCCACCAGCACCGGACAGGGCGCGTGGTCGATGGTCCATTGCCCGATCGAGGGTTCGAACAGGCGTTCCAGCCGGGACAGGTGGCGGTGGCCGATGACGATCAGGTCGCACTTCAGGCGCCGGGCCTGCTCGCTGATCACTTCGCCCGGGTCGCCGGAGGGAATCTGCGCGATGGCGTCGACGCCGCGTTCGCACAGCTCGGCCAGGGCTTCGGCCAGCACCGCTTCGGCCCGCGAGCGCTGGCGGGCGGCTTCCGGGTACTCGATGCGGTCGGCTTCGCTGGCATTGGCCGCCAGCGCGAATTCGGGGTCGAGCACGCACAGCAGGTGCAGGCGGCTGTGGGGGCCGGCGATGGCGGCGGCCAGGTCCAGCACGCGTGCGTGCTGGGGGCTACCATCCAGGGCGACCAGCAGGGTATTGAACATGGATGTCTCCTTGGCAGGCCGGGGATGGTCGCCGATGTCACCGCGCGCACCCATGCCGTGCGCGGCAGTCAATGAATGCGTCGAACGCAATCCACCGTGGTTGCAAGTGCCGTAAAGTCATCTGATTTACTGGAGACTCTCATGCCCCTGCCGGACCTGAACCTGTTGCTGGCACTGGACGTGCTGATTGACGAATGCAGCGTGGCCGCCGCCGCGCGCCGGATGAACCTGAGCGCGCCGGCGATGAGCCGTACCCTGGGCCGGGTCCGCACCGCGCTGGGCGACCCGGTGCTGGTTCGTGCCGGCCGCGGTCTGGCGCCCACGCCCCGCGCCCTGCAGCTGCGCGAGCAGGTCCGCGATGTGATCGAGCAGGCCCACCGCGTCTTCAACGCCGGTCGCGAAGTAGACATGCGCGTGCTCGAGCAGACCTTCAGCGTGCGTGCCAATGATGTGTTCGTCGGTGGTTTCGGCGGACGCCTGCGCGAGCTGTTCCGCCAGCAGGCGCCGCGCGCAGTGCTGCGCTTCGTGCCCGAAGGCGATACCGACGACGATGCGATGGCGCAGGGCCGGATCGACCTGTACATCAGCACGGCCGGCAAGCATGCGCCCGATACCAAGGTGCAGAACCTGTTCAGTACCTCGTTCATGGGCGCCGCGCGCGAAGATCATCCGTTGTTCGATGAGGAGATCAGCGCCGAGCGTTTTGCCGCCTGCGACCACATCGCGGTGTCGCGCCGCGGCCTGCCGCGTGGTCCGATCGACGATGATCTGGCCGCGCTGGACCTGCAGCGGCGGGTGGCGCTGATCAGCCCGACCTTCCACGGCGCGATCTTCGCGGCGGCCGAATCGGACCTGATCCTGCCGCAGATGCCGAGCGTGATGCTGGAGCGGATCGTCAGCATGCGCCTGCCGCTGCGCCTGTTCCCGCTGCCGATCCCGGTGCGGACCGCCGCCATCGTGCAGGCCTGGCATCCACGCCTGGACAACGACGCCGCCCACCAGTGGCTGCGGCGCTCGATCAAGACCATGTGCGAAAGCGCAGGGGAGGCCCCGCGCTGACATCTGCAGGCGTGCGCCTGGCGCACGCCTGGGATGCGGGTTGCGCCATTTTTCGCAGGGTACCGGCTCCCTAGACTGCGCTCCCCGGAGTTTCACTGAGCGCATTCCAATGACCCCCAACATGCCGTGCACTGCACGGATAGGTGCCCGGCGATGAGTACGCCGGCCGCCGCTGTCCCGGCCGCCGCAGCGCCCCGTCCTGCCGCCGCCCCCGGGCTCGATCGCCGCATTCTGGTCGGCCTGTGTGGCGTGCTGCTGGCGGTGCTGGTGTCGGGCTTCAACGAGAACATCACCAAGGTCGCCCTGGCCGACATCCGTGGCGCGATGGGTTTCAGCGTCGACGACGGCAGCTGGGTCGTCGCCCTCTACAGCGCGATGTCGGTCAGCGCGATGGCCTTCGCACCGTGGTGTGCCGCCACCTTCTCGCTGCGCCGCTTCGCATTGGCGATGATCGGTGGCTTCATGGTGCTGGGCGTGCTGTGCCCGCTTGCCCCGAACCTGCAGGTGTTCCTGCTGCTGCGCGCGCTGCAGGGTCTGTGCGGTGGCGCGCTGCCGCCGCTGCTGATGAGCGTGGCGCTGCGCTTCCTGCCCCCGGGCATCAAGCTGTATGGCCTGGCCGGCTACGCGCTGACGGCGACGTTCGGCCCAAGCATGGGCACGCCGCTGGCCGCGTTCTGGGTCGAGCAGGTGGGCTGGCACTGGGCGTTCTGGCAGATCGTGCCGTACTGCCTGGCCGCCATGGCGATGGTCGGCTGGGGCCTGCCGCAGGACCCGCTGCGGCTGGAGCGTTTTGCCCAGTTCGATGGCGTCGGCCTGCTGCTGGGCCTGCCGGCGCTGGTGCTGCTGGTGCTGGGCCTGGTGCAGGGCCCGCGGCTGAACTGGTTCGACTCGCCGATGATCACGCTGATGATCGGTGGCGGTGCCGGCCTGATGGTGCTGTTCATGATCAATGAATGGTTCCATCCGCTGCCGTTCTTCAAGCTGCAGCTGCTGGCCAACCGCAATCTCAGCTACTCGCTGGTGACGCTGGGCGGCGTGCTGTTCGTGCTGCTGGCAGTGATCTCGATCCCGTCCGGGTTCCTGGCCAGCGTGCAGGGCTACCGGCCGCTGCAGACCGCACCGATGCTGCTGTGGGTGGCGCTGCCGCAGGTGATCGCGCTGCCGCTGGTGGCGGCGCTGCTGAACATCCGCGCGGTGGACTGCCGCTGGGTGCAGGCCACGGGCCTGGCGATGCTGGCGCTGGCCTGCTGGCTGGGCTCGCACCTGGACGTGGCCTGGATCCGCGACAACTTCCTGTGGGTGCAGCTGCTGCAGGTGTTCGCGCAACCGATGGCGGTGCTGCCGCTGCTGATGCTGGCCACCGGCGGCCTGGCGCCGCAGGACGGCCCGTTCGCCTCGGCCTGGTTCAACACGGTCAAGGGCTTCGCTGCCGTGCTCGCCGGTGGCGTGCTGGATGCCGTCGCCCAGGGCCGCCGTCATTTCCATTCCACCGTGCTGGTCGACCGCCTTGGCGAGCAACCGTGGCTGGCCGATGGCCCGCAGCTGGGCGCGCGCCTGCATGCACAGGTACAGGCGCTGACTTCGGCCGACCTGTACTGGGTGGTCGCACTGGTGGCGCTGGCCTTCATTCCCCTCATTGCCTGGATGCCCACCCGCATCCATCCGCCACGTGCCGTGGCCTGAACCTTTCGCAGGAACCCCCTCATGACGATCAATCGAACCACCCTCAACACTGGTCTGGGCCTGGGCGTGCTGGCCCTGGCCGTCGGCGCGTGGCTGCTGCTGCGCGATGGCGGCCACCAGACCACCAACAATGCGTACGTGGTGGCCGACTACACCCTGGTAGCGCCGAAGATTCCCGGCTTCGTCAGTGCCGTGGAAGTCGAGGACAACCAGTCGGTGAAGGCCGGTGATGTGCTGGCCCGCATCGACGACCGCGACTACCAGGTCGCCCTGCAGGCGGCCCGTGCCGACCTCGCCAATGCCCGTGCACAGCTGGCCAATGCGCAGGCCGCACTGGCCCAGCAGGACTCGTTGATCGCGCAGGCCAGGGCCAGTGTCGATGTCAGCCGTTCCGAACTGACCCTGGCCAGTGCCGACCAGCAGCGTTACCGCGAACTGGCCCGTGACGGCGCCGGTACCGTGCAGAACGCGCAGCAGGCGCAGTCGAAGCAGGCCGTGGCCAGTGCGCATCTGCAGCAGGGCCAGGCCGCGCTGTCGACCGCACGTCAGCGCACCGACATCCTCAGCGCGGGCGTGCAGGCTGCACAGGCGGCGGTGCAGCGTGCGGAAGCCGCGCAGGCACGCGCCGAACTGGATCTGTCGCACACCGTGCTGCGCGCACCGATCGATGGCATGGTCGGTCGCCGCGCAGTGCGCGTGGGTGCCTACCTGACGCCGGGTACGCCGGTGGCTGCGGTGGTACCGCTGAAGCGCGCCTTCGTGGTCGCCAACTTCCAGGAAACGCAGATGACCCGCATGCAGGCCGGCCAGCAGGTCGAACTGAAGGTGGACGTATTCCCGGGCAAGCCGCTGCGCGGGCACATCGACAGCATTGCACCAGCCACCGGCGTCACCTTTGCTGCCGTCGCACCAGAGAACGCCACCGGCAACTTCACCAAGGTGGTGCAGCGCATTCCGGTGAAGATCGTGCTGGAGCCGGGCCAGCCGCTGCTGGACCAGCTGCGTGCCGGCATGTCGGTGGAAGCCAGCGTTGACCTGGGCAGCCGCGCGCGCGCGCAGAGCGTGCAGCACCGTCCGGGCCACAAGAGCGGGGAGGGCGCATGAGCGCAGTCACCGTGTTCCGCACCTTCGTTGCGACCAGCCTCTGCACGGCCCTGGCTGCCTGCACGATGGGTCCGGACTTCGTACGCCCGCAGGCGGAACTGCCCAGCCACTGGCAGGGTGAGGCCGTCGCCGGCAACGCCATCGACCAGGACGCGGCCTGGTGGGCCGGTTTCGACGATCCGCTGCTGGGGCAGCTGGCCAACCAGGTGCTGGCGGCCAACCTGGACCTGCAGCTGGCGGCCAACCGCGTGCAGCAGAGCCGTGCTGCACGCGGCATCACCGGCGCCGATCGCCTGCCCAGCGTCAGCGCGAGCGCCAGTGGCGTGCGTGCACGCAACAGCGAGGTGGGCCTGAATGATCCGTCCGGCAACGGCGGCCGTGATGACTACGGGCTGTTCCAGGCCGGTATCGGCCTGAGCTGGGAACTGGACCTGTGGGGCCGCGTGCGGCGCCAGGTGGAAGCGGCCGAAGCGCGCGTGCAGATGGCCGAGGAGGATGCACATGCAGCGCGCATCGCGCTGCTGGCGGAAACCGCGCGTGATTATCTGCAGCTGCGCGCGACGCGGCAGCTGCTGGCGATCACCGAGGACAACCTCAGCATCGCCCACGACATCAAACGCCTGACCGAAGCACGCCAACGCCAGGGTGTGGCCAGCACGCTGCAGGTGTCCAGCGCGGCCGCGCAGGTGGCATCGCTGCAGGCACGCATCGCGCCGTTGCGGCATCGCGAATCGCAGCTGCGCAATGCGCTGGCGTTCCTGCTGGCGCAGCCGCCGCAGGCGCTGGACGCGCAGCTGCAGGATGCACGCCGTGACTGGCCGGCGTTGCCGGCCGTAGCGATGGGGCTGCCCAGTGAACTGGCCGAGCGTCGCCCGGACATCCGTCGTGCCGAAGCGGCACTGCATGCGGCAACGGCAGGCATCGGCGTGGCCAAGGCCAGTTTCCTGCCGCGCATCACCTTGAATGGCGACGCCGGCTTCCAGGCCAAGCAGCTGGATGATCTGGATGGCTGGAACGCGCACCGTTTCAGCATCGGTCCGTCGATCAGCCTGCCGATCTTCCAGGGCGGACGGCTGAAGGCCAATCTCGCGCTGAGCAGGCTGCAGCAGCAACAGTCTGCCCTGCAGTTCCGCCGTACCGTGCTGCAGGCATGGCACGAAGTGGATGACGCCATGGATGGCTACAGTGCCGAGCAGCAGCGCACGGTGCAGCTGCACGTGGCAGTGGATGAGAGCGAGACGGCACTGGGGGCGGCGCGCCGGCAGTACCAGGCCGGCGTGGTCGACATGCTGGACGTGCTGACCACCCAGCGCATCGCACTGGACAACCAGGCCGCGCTGGCCAACAGCCAGGCCACCGCCGCGATCGCGCGTGTAGAGCTGTACCGCGCGCTGGGTGGAGGCTGGTAGTGCCGGCCGCTGGCCGGCACCTTCATGGATGTTGCGGATGCCGGCCAGCGGCCGGCACTACCTCGCGTCCCGGTAGTTGCCAACCAAGGTTGGCAACTACCAGGGCAGGGCCTCAACGCACGTCGCGCAGTTCCCAGTGGCTGCCGGCCAGCAGGCGCAGGCGCTGCTTGAACACGTCGCTGTCGATGCGGGTGGTGGCGACCAGGTTGATGCGCAGGTCCTTCTGCTCGCCGGTCACGGTGGCCTCCGGATCGGTCACGCCCCACTGCGGTTCCACCGCGTCCGGGTCGGGCTGCTTGGCCTTCCAGCGCTCGAACAGCGTGCCGCTGCGCAGGGCGTCCTGCAGCTCTTCGGCGAAACCGGCGGCGCCCTGCGAGTGGAAGGACAGGTCAGGGTCATTGCCACGGGCCTTGGACGGGTCGGGCAGGCTGATGTGGTACTGCGCAGGCATGGAGTTCTCCTTGAAGTGCGGCAAGACTGGCACAACCGCAGTGGAATCGATGTGCAGATTCCGGCCGTGGCCAGCGCTCATTCGAACCGATGCGGCCCATCGGCGAAGCCTACGGTGACCGCGCCCTTGCCGACGTTGACCATGCCGGTCAGGCTCATCACCGATTCGTACACGGTCACGCCATGGGTGGCGCAGACCTCTTTCAGCTGTGCGTAGCCGGGCAGCGCACGCAGCTCGTCCAGTTCTCCGCCGTAGCTGACGCACACCGTCGGCGTCATCAGTCCGGCACGTACGCGCTGGCCGACCACCGCGAACAGCTTCTGCACGGCATTGTCGAAGCCCTTGATCTTGGCTACCGGCCCGGTTTCGCCGCGGTAGCCGTGCAGCACCGGCTTGATGTCCAGCGCGCTGCCCAGCGCCGCACTGAGCAGGCCGACACTGCGGTCGCCCTTGTGCCGTGCGCGCGCACGCATGTAGTACAGGTCACGGGTGACCATGTAGCCGTGCACGTTGCCGGCCAGTTCCTCCAGCCGCTCGCGGATCTGCTGCACGCTGGCGTTGCTCTCGCGCAGGCGCACGGCTTCCACCGCCGTAACCGCCTGCGCGGCGAACAGGTTCTGGGTATCGAGCACGCGCAGCGCGAACGGTGAGTTGTAGCCTGCCGCCTGGCGCACCGGCTTGTAGTCGTTGAGGATGGCGAAGCTGGCCTGCAGTGCGTTGTCGTGGATCGGGCTGCGGGTCTTGGTGATGGTCATGCAGAACACGTGGTCGTAATCGATCACCAGCTGCTGCAGGAACAGGTCGCGGATCTGGTTGACACTGAAGGGAATGGTTTCCGCCTCGGCGCCGTGTTCGGCCACGTGCGCGTGCAGGAAGCTCAGCGTGGCCTGCTCATCGCGGTGATCGGCCAGCACGGCTTCGCCGATGCGGACGGTGATCGGCAGCAGCACGATGTTGTGCTCGGCAATGAAGTCCTGCGGCAGGTCGCAGGCCGAGTCGACGACGATTCCGATGCGCATCCGCGGCTCCCCCTCCAGGGCGGTTGTAGGTTCGGAAACGTGAAATCTATCTCAAAACCAGAGCCCGCGCCCGAGGGAAACGCGCCACCCCTGTTCAGCGATCGCGCTGCACCGCCACCGGCAGGCTGTCCAGGCGTTGCCATTCGGGCTGCTGCAGCAGGGCAGGATCGGCCAGCACGGCCGCCATCAGCGGATGGGCGTCGTTGCCCCAGAACAGTTCCTGGTCGATGGCCAGGGTTGGGACCCCGAACACCCCGGCGCCGATTGCGGCCTCGGTGTTGCGCCGCAACTGTTCCTTGACCGCCGGGGCGGCGATGGCGCTGGCGACATCCTCGATGCCCAGCTGCGCACCTGGTTCGCGCAGGGCTTCGGCGCTGTCACCGGCATGGCCGTCGCGCCAGATCCAGTCGAACAGCACGTCCACCGCCTGTGCGCTGGCTCCGGCGGCCAGGCACAGGCGTAGCGCCGACAACGGATTGAACGGATGGCCGGGCGGGAAGCGCATCGGCGTGCCCTCGGCCTGCGCGGTCCATTGCAGCTGGCGGTAGATGAAACGGCGCTTGGCCGGAATCTCGGCCGGCCCGAGATTGCCCAGGTGATGCAGCACCGCGCCGAAGGCGATCGGCACGGTCTGGATCTGCGCGAACTGCGGCAACTGTTTCAGCTTCTGCCAGTGCAGGTAGGAGTAGGGCGAGACGAAGTCGAAGTACCAGCGCAGGGTGGCCATGGTGGTGTCCTTCAATGCGGTCAGGGCTGCGCATTGCGCTGCAGGTAGCGATCACGCAGGTCGGTCTGGCGCGAGCGCATCGGCATCGCACGGCCGCCCAGCCAGACCTGTTCGGCATAGTGCGCCACGTCCAGCGGGTCGCCTTCCCACAGCACCAGGTCGGCGCGCTTGCCGGGCTCGATGCTGCCGATCTGGTCGGCCACGCCGAACGCCTGTGCGGGTACCCGGGTCAGCCCGGCCAGACCGTCAGCCCAGGGCAGGCCGTTGGCCACTGCATTGCCAGCCAGCTGGCGCATCTTGCGCGCATTGTGGGTGGCGTCGCCGCGCTGCACGAAAGAAACCGCCACGCCGGCACGCTGCAGGCGCGCGGCGTTTTCCAGGGTGGCACCGAGCTGATCGAAGCTGGCCGGCAGGTTGGCCAGCACGTCGACGAATACCGGCACGTGCGCAGCGGCCAGCTCCGGCGCGACCTGCCAGGCTTCGCTGGCACCGGCAATGGCGATCTTCACCTTCTCGCGTGTGGCCCAGCGCAGCAGCTGGCGGATGTCCGAGGCACGATCCACCTCCACCACGATGCGGCCCTGGCCGGCCAGGTAGCGACTGAGCGTACGGCGCCCGGCCGGGGTCAACAGCGCGTGCGGGGAATCCACAGCAACCTGGCCGCGTGCTTCGTCGACCATCTGTTGCAGCAGCATCCATTGCGCGGCGCGCGAATGGCCGGTCAGTTCGGAGGCGGCCGCGCCGATGCGCAGGAACAGGGCACGCGGGCCGATCGGGTCGGCGCTGCCGTCCAGACGCATTACGCCGCCCTGGCCGGCCACGAAACCACCACCAGTGGCTGCTCCCAATGCAGTGAAGCCGATGCCTTCCAGGCGCGTGACCGGAATCAGCACCGAGGCCGGGTTGTAGGCGAGGGTGACGTCGAATTCCGGGCGCAGCGGCTGCTCACCGAGCTTCAACGAACTGTCCACCGTGCTCGATTCACCCGAGACCTCTTCGATGCCGGTTTCGGTGATGCCACCGAACAGGGCCGGGGTCAGCGGCCTGCCATTGGCTTCGACCACGGTCACCCCGGCCGGCGCGGACAGGCCGGGGCCGACCGCGCGGATGATGCCACCCTGGACCAGCACATCGGCGTTGTGCAGGCTGCCGCGTGCGCTGGCCGTGTGCACCGTTGCGTTGCGCACCAGCAGGTCCTGTGCCTGTGCGGATGCGGAGATGCAGGCCAGCACCATGACAGTAGCGCCGAACCATGCTCGGCTGCCCTTCGCGGCAGACTGCGCCAACTGCTTGAGCACCATCATCAACGCACCTCCTGGCCAAGCTGGAAATCAGAACGCGGCGTCGCTGCCGGTGCACTGCGGTCGTACAACCTGCGGCCATCAATGAAGACCTGCTCGGCCAGCGCATACGAACTGAAGGGGTTGCCGTTCCAGACCACCACGTCGGCCATCTTGCCGGCCTCCAGGGTGCCGGTCTGGCCTTCAATGCCCAGCGCCTTGGCGGCGTTGGCGGTCATCCAGGTGATGGCGTGTTCGGGCGTGATCTCCGGCATGCGCGCGCGGCGTGCGGACGCCATCACCTTGGCTGCTTCCTGGTTCAGGCGCTGGATGCCCTCGGGTGAATCGGAGTGGACGATGGCGCAGCTGTTCTTCGGCCGGTCGACCAGCGCGATGTTCTCCGGAATGCCGTCGAAGGCTTCCATCTTGAAGCCCCACCAGTCGGCCCACAGCGCACCGCAGACGCCGTCGGCGGCCAGCCTGTCGGCCAGCTTGTAGGCCTCCACGCCGTGGTGGAAGGCGGCTACCTTGAAGCCGAATTCCTTGGCCAGATCGAGCATGGTGGCCATCTCGTCGGCGCGGTAGCAGTGGATGTGCACGCGGATGTCGCCTTCGATCGCGCCGGCCAGCGTGTCCAGCTTGAGATCGCGCTTGCCGCCGGCATCACCGGCGCTGTCGCCCTTGTCGCTGCCGAACCAGCTCTTGCGCTTGGCCGGCTTGGGCTTGTTCTTGGCGATGTAGTCGGCGGCATCGATGAAGGCGGCACGATAGCCGGCCACGTTGCCCATGCGCGTGGCCGGGGTCACGCCCTTGCCCTCGCCATAGACCCGCTTGGGGTTCTCGCCGCAGGCCATTTTCAGGCCCCACGGCGCACCGGGGAACTTCATCGCCTGGTAGGTGATGGCCGGGACGTTCTTCAGCGTCACGCCGCGGCCACCGACAAGGTTGGCCGAGCCCGGCAGCACCTGCATGCTGGTCACGCCGCCGGCCAGCGCGGTGGCGAAGCCCGGGTCCTGCGGCCACACCGAGTGTTCGGCCCAGACGTTGGCGGTGACCGGTGCGGTCATCTCGTTGCCGTCGCTGTGCGCACCGACACCCGGGCTGGGATACACGCCCAGGTGCGAATGCACGTCGATCAGGCCCGGAGTGACCCACTTGCCCTGTGCATCAATGCGGGTGACGCCGGCATCGGCCTGCAGCTGGCGGCCGACGGCAACGATGCGGCCGTCGCGCAGCAGCACATCGGCGTTGTCCAGGCGCAGGCCGGTACCGGTCAGCACGGTGGCGTTGTGGATCAGTACCGGCGCATCGGGATGGGCCTGGTAGGTGCTGGGGTAGGGATCGGCGACAAAGCGCGAGGCGCCCACCGCCGGAGCCGTACTCAATGAAAGCAGCGCCAGGACCACCCCGGCGCGCAACAACGTCGATGCCATGCAGTTCCCCTTGCAACCTGGTCCAACCGCCGACGCTAGCCCGGTGGCGGCGGGCTTGCCAAGTGACCTTCTTCACAGGACGGTCGACGGCGGCTCGACTGCACCGGCCGGGTGGCCGAAAATACCCGGTCCCCCGCCGTACCGGACCGCCCATGAAAAGCAAGCAGGAAATCGTCGACAACTGGCTGCCCCGGTATACCGGCGTGCCTCTGGACCAGTTCGGCCAGCACATCCTGCTGACCAACTTCGGCGGCTACCTGCATACCTTTTCCGAGCTGACCGGTGCGCCGGTCATCGGCCTGGACCGGCCGATGGCAAGCGCCACGATCGACGGCATCACCATGATCAACTTCGGCATGGGCAGCCCCAATGCCGCGATCATCATGGACCTGCTGTCGGCGGTGATGCCCAAGGCGGTGCTGTTCCTGGGCAAGTGCGGCGGCCTCAAGCGCAAGAACCAGCTGGGCGACCTGGTGCTGCCGATCGCTGCGATCCGTGGTGAGGGTACCTCGGGTGACTACCTGCCGCCGGAAGTGCCGGCGTTGCCGGCGTTCGCGCTGCAGCGTGCGGTCTCGACCATGATCCGCGACCTCGGCCACGACTACTGGACCGGTACCGTCTACACCACCAACCGCCGGGTCTGGGAACACGACGAGGCCTTCAAGGAGCGGCTGCGGGCGATGCGCTGCATGGCCATCGACATGGAAACCGCCACCGTGTTCGCCGCCGGCTTCGCCAACCACATCCCCAGCGGTGCGCTGCTGCTGGTGTCGGACCAGCCGATGATCCCCGATGGGGTCAAGACCGAAGCCTCCGATGCCAAGGTCAGCTCCCAGTTCGTGGAAAACCATATCCAGATCGGTATCGAGGCGCTTAAGCTTATCCGGCGCAACGGCAAGTCGGTCCGCCACCTGCGCTTCGACGAATGATGATGATGGCCTGGCGCGGCGCGCCGGCCCTGGGGAGTAGGTGATGGACGTTGCCGCGCAAGTGGTGGAATTCTGGAAGGAGGCGGGCCCTGCGAAGTGGTTCGCCCGCGACGACGCGTTCGACGCGCAGTTCCGCCAGTTGTTTCTGGATGAGCATTTCGCCGCCGCTTCGCGCGCGCGCGAACATTGGCTGGGCAGTGCCGAAGGGGCGCTGGCCCTGATGCTGCTGCTCGACCAGTTCCCGCGCAACTGCTTCCGGGGTACTGCCCATTCCTACGCCACCGATGGCCTGGCCCGGCATTACGCCATGCGCGCCATCGAGGAAGGCCTGGACCTGCAGCTGGTGCCGAAGCTGCGCGCCTTCATCTACCTGCCGTTCGAGCACTCCGAGGATCCGCTGGACCAGGACCGCTCGGTGGCGATGTTCGACGTGCTGGGTGACAAGGAATACCTGCAGTACGCCGAACTGCACCGCGACATCATCCGCCGCTTCGGTCGTTTCCCGCATCGCAATGCCGTGCTCGGTCGCTTCCCCACGGCGGAAGAGCTGGATTACCTGGCCGAAGGCGGGTTCGCCGGCTAAGAAAAAGGGGACGGAGGGGATTAAGTCGTTTGTGCCATAAACGACTTAATCCCCTCCGTCCCCTTTTTCAGTGCCGATCAGTACTTCGGCACGCCGTTGTCCACTTCTTCCGACCAGGCGTTGATGCCGCCGGTGACGTTGAACACCTTGGTGAAGCCCAGTGCACGGAACTGCTCGGCAGCCTGTGCGCTGCGGCCGCCGTGGTGGCACATGAACGCCAGTGCGGTGTCCTTGGGCAGGGCCTCCAGCTCCGCACGGCCGTTGCCGTCGAAACTCTTGAACGGCACGCCCACGGCAGCGATCTCGCGCTCCTCGGCCGGGCGCACGTCCACCAGGGTGATGTTGCCGGCACGCACCAGGTCATCGGCATCACGCACGCTGATTTCCTGCACCGGCTTGGGTGCGTTCGGATTGTCGATGGCCAGGCCCTTGCCGCGGATGTCGTCCACCCAGTCGATGGTGATGCCGTTGGCGCGACGCGCGCTGGCCAGGTCGAACTGCACGCGCAGGCCGTTGGACTCGGCAGCGATCGCGCCTTCGTCGTGCGGGGCCAGCTGGAAGTTCGGCTGGAAACCGGCGTCGATGCTCAGCTGCAGGGCAGCGCCCGGGGCATCGGCCAGCGCGCCCTTGAGCATTTCCACGGCGGCCGGGGTGACGGTGATGCTCGGCGGGGTGCGGTCCGGTGCGGCCAGGCCCAGCACGCTGCTCAGCTCGCCGCTGGCGGCCATCTGCAGCACGATGTCGCTGCCACCGACCAGTTCGCCGTCGATGTACAGCTGCGGGATGGTCGGCCAGTCGCCATAGGCCTTGATGCCTTCACGGATTTCCTGGTCGGCCAGCACGTTGACGTGGGCGAACTCGACGCCGAGGTCCTGCAGGGCGCCCACGGCCTTGGCCGAGAAACCACACTGCGGCATCGACGGCTGGCCCTTCATGAACAGCACGACGCGGTTGGCGTTGAGGATGGATTCGATGCGCGAACGCAGGGCGGGATCGAGGGACATGGACGTCGGGTTTCCGGGAATTCGAATCATCAATTCTACCCCTCATGGCATCATGGGGGATGAGCAACGCAGGAACATTGCATCGCATCCCGACCCGGCCCTGGCGCTGGCTGCCCTGGCTGGTGGCGTCGCAGTTGGCCGTGATCCTGGTATGGGTGCTGGCAGGCTGGCACTGGGGCCTGCCGCTGATGGTGGCCAGCCACGCGCTGTTCATGGTGCCGATATTCCTGCCCAACAGCCGCTTCTACGCACCGGTGCTGAGCCGGTTGCCAGAGGCCGGCAACAGCGTCTGGCTGACGATCGATGACGGCCCCGGCCCGGAAA
Source organism: Stenotrophomonas sp. YJH_SMC_58 (assembly GCF_059369635.1). Lineage (NCBI taxonomy): Bacteria > Pseudomonadati > Pseudomonadota > Gammaproteobacteria > Lysobacterales > Lysobacteraceae > Stenotrophomonas > Stenotrophomonas sp. YJH_SMC_58. Next base: position 506,395 of record NZ_JCAFSW010000001.1, on the reverse strand, counting down.
CCCGCGCCGTGCTCGACCTGCTGGACCGCCACCAGGCGCGCGCCACCTTCTTCCTGGTGGGGGAACGTGCGCTGGCACAGCCGGAACTGGTGCAGGAGATCCTGCGCCGCGGCCACGACCTGGGCAACCACAGCCACAGCCACCCACAGGCGCGCTTCTGGCGTCTGGGCCCGGCGGCGATGCGGGCCGAGATCGAGGGCTGCCAGCATGCACTGCAGGCCCTGAGCGGGCATCCGGTGCGCTGGTACCGCTCGGTGGTGGGCATGACCAATCCGTTCGTGGCACCGGTGTTGAAGGCGCTGGGCCTGGTGCGCGTGGGCTGGAGTGCCCGGGGCTACGACGGCGTCGGCTGCACGCCGGAGGGCGTGCTGTCGCGGCTGCTGCCTGACCTGCAACCCGGCGCCATCGTGCTGCTGCATGAGGGCGCCGCCCACGGTCACAATCGGGTGATCATCGAACGCGTGCTGCAGGCGCTGGACGAGCGGGGGCTGAAGGCGCGGCTGCCGGTCCTGTAAACCAGGCTTCTGGCCGCTTGGGGCAGCCGGGCGTGGGCTCGCCCCTACAGGAATGGTCGCGAGGCCATCCACGCATGGCGTGGATCTACCGCAACAGCACAGCCGAGCCTGGGTTCGGTCCTACAACGCGGGGCGTTTGGCCACCAGCAGCCAGCTGTTGAAGGGGGTACGCCCGTGCAGCGGGCGGGGTGCGGTCACCTGCAATCCAGCTTCGGCAAGCGTTGTCTGCAATACCTGCGGATCGGGGTAGTGGCGTGGTCGCGTGCCCATCCAGCCGATCAGCCAGGCCAGCCGGTCCGCCACCCGCGTGGTGCGGTCGCGGCCATCGCCGGTGGCCAGCGGCGTGCGCAGCAGCAGGCAGCCGCCACGGGCCACCTGAGCGCTGGCCGCGCGCAGCAGTGCCTGCTGTGGGCCCGCGTGCAGGTACTGCAGTACGTCCAGCAGCAGGACGTGCCCGGCCTGCGCCGGCAGCGGCGCCTGCACATCCACGCAATCGAAGCGCACGTCATGCAGGTCGGCGGCAGCACGCTTCGCGCGGGTGATCTTGCCGGCATCCACGTCCACGCCAAGGTAGCGCTGGGTACCGCCGCGCTGGCGCAGTACATGGGCGAACAGGCCCAGCCCGCAGCCCAGGTCCAGCACCGGCTGCCCATCGTCAGGCAGATGCTGCAGCACGCCGTCGTACAGCGGATCGCTGCCGAGCTTGCCGCGGGTGTAGTAGTAGTCGCGGCGGCTGCCCCAGGCCTGCGCCGGGCGGAAGGCCTCGGCAATCAAGCGGGCCTGCGGGGCCGTCAGGGGAGTGCAGGGCAGGGGCGGGCCGTTCCGTGGCGTGCCGTCCATCGCCTCAGTCCGTGCCGCCAAGCAGGTGCGCGGCCACCGGAAGGGCGCGTGCGCTCCACAGCGCGTACATCCGCGCCGAAGGGTGCAGGCCATCCTCGGCGATCATCGTCGGGTCTTCGCCCTGTGCGCGGCTGATATCGGTGATGTCGACGAAGGCCACGCCCTGCTGGGTGCTGATCACCTCGGCTGCCGCGTTGAACTCGTCGGTCTCGATCTCGATCGCGGCCAGGTCGCGGCCACTGCCTGCGCCGAACGGGGTCGCGCCCCAATCGGGGAAGGACAGCACCAGCACGCGTCCGGCATCACCGCCAGCGAAGCCGATCGCCCGCTGCAGAAGCACCTGGAACTGGCTGCGGTATTCGTCCAGCGGACGCCCGCGGTACTGGTTGTTGACGCCGATCAGCAGGCTGACGAAATCGAACGGCCCCTGCGGCGCAGCCGCATCGATGCCCGCATCGAGTTCGTCGGTGGTCCAGCCGGTGGTGGCGATGGTCTGCGGATCGGACAGCTCAATGCCCTGCGCACGCAGCGTGGCGGCCAGCTGGTGCGGCCAGCGGCCTTCGACTGCAACCGCTTCACCGATGGTGTACGAATCGCCCAGCGCCAGGTAGGACAGCGCCACGCTCAGGCCACCGAGCGGCGCGGCTTCAGCGGCACGACCTTGGTCGCGTCCTCGGCACGTCGCGCCAGCACGCGGTCGATGCGCGCGAACACATCGCGCATCACCGAGGCCTCCGGCATCAGGGTCACGCGGAAATGATGGCGGTAGGGCACGTTGAAGCTCGAGCCCGGCACCACCAGCACGCCTTCGTTGTTCATCAGGTCCAGCGCGAAGTTGTGGTCGTCGAAGCCCTTCGCAGCGGCGCCGACCACGGCCGGGAACGCGTACAGCGCGCCGGCCGGTGCGACCAGCGAGAGGTGCTCGCTGGCTTCGCAGGCCTCGATGACCGCGCGGCGGGTTTCATACAGGCGGCCGCCCGGCGTGCACAGTTCGGAAATGGTGTCCGGACCGTTCACTGCGGCCTCGATGGCGTACTGGCCCGGCACGTTGGCGCACAGGCGCAGCGCACCCAACAGATCCAGTGCCGCGCGGAAGTCACCCAGGCGGGCATCGTCGCCGCTGAGGTGGGCCCAGCCCACGCGCCAGCCGCAGGCGCGGTGCACCTTGCTCAGGCCGCTGAAGGTCAGGCACGGATGATCACCGGCCAGCGGCGCGACCGGCTGGAACACCGCGTCGTCGTACAGGATCTGGTCGTAGATCTCGTCGACCAGCAGCAACAGGTTGTGGCGGCGTGCGATCTCGACCACGCGCTCCAGCAGTTCGCGCGGGTAGCTGGCGCCGCTGGGGTTGTTCGGGTTGATCAGCACGATGGCGCGGGTGCGCGAGGACACCAGCGTCTCGATCTCGCTCGGGTCCGGTTGGAAGCCGTTCTCCGGTGCGCAGCGGTAGTACACCGGACGGCCATCGTTGAGGATGGTCGAGGCCGACCACAGCGGGTAGTCGGGCGAGGGCACCAGCACTTCATCGCCCGGGTTGAGCAGCGCACGCAGCGACAGGTCGATCAGCTCGCTGACGCCATTGCCGAGGAAGACGCGGTCCGGGTGCGCATCGGGCGCGCCACGACGGGCGTAGTAGCTGGCGATGGCTTCGCGCGCCACCGGCAGGCCCTGCTGGTGCGTGTACGGGTCGGTGCGGCCCATGTCGTCAGCGATCGCACGCTGCAGGTGCTCCGGCGCGCGGAAGCCGAAAGCGCCCGGATTGCCGATGTTGAGCTTGATCAGCTTGCGGCCCTGCGCCTCCAGCTCCCGGGCTCGCCGCGCCAGTTCTCCGCGGATTTCGTAGCGCACTTCGGAAAGGCGCTCGCGGATGGCCAGGGGCTTGGGCGAGTTGGTGGACATGGGAGCTGGGCCGTCAAAAGGCATGGGGCTTCCATCCTACCGGAATTGCTGCAATGCATGGCAAGGGCGCGGGGCCCGTCATTGCTGGGCTGGCAGGGCGCCGGCACAGGTAGAATGGCGGCGATGACCCAGACCCCCGATTTCATCGCCCTGCAGACCATTGGCTGGCCCTGGCCGGGCCCGGCGCAGCAGGCCGACTGGCAGGCCGCGATGGCCGCACATCCGCAGGCCCGCCCGGCACGGGTGATCGAACAGCACCGCACCCACTACGTGGTGGCCGATGGCCCGGATGCGTCGATCAAGGCCGAGTCGCTGCCGGAATGGCAGCGCCCGCGCTTCCCCAGCCATGAACGGCCGGCGGTGGGTGACTGGGTGCTGCTCGATGGCATCCGCATCGTCGCCCTGCTGCCGCGTCGTACCGCGATCAAGCGTGGTGCTGCCGGCGAGCATTACCACCAGCAGGTGATCGCAGCCAACATCGATACGGTGTTCATCGTCTGCGGCCTGGATGCCGACTTCAATCCGAGGCGCATCGAGCGCTACCTGCTGCTGGTCGGCGGTGGCGGTGCCGAACCGGTGGTGGTGCTGACCAAGGCTGACCAGACCGAGTACAGCGAAGACGCGCTGGCGGTGCTGGAAGAGCTGGAGATGCAGGGTATCGCCCTGCATGCGATCAATGGCCTGGATGCCGACAGCGTGGCGGTGCTGCAACCGTGGCTGGGCCCGGGTCGCACGGTGGTGCTGGTGGGCTCGTCCGGTGCCGGCAAATCCACGCTGACCAACACCCTGCTGGGCGAGCAGCGGATGAAGACCAACGCGGTGCGCGCCAACGATTCGCGCGGACGCCACACCACCACGCACCGCGCACTGATGCCGCTGCCGACCGGCGCCTGCCTGATCGACACTCCCGGCATGCGCGAGCTGAAGCCGACCGGTGAAGAGACGCTGTCCGAAGGCGGCTTCGCCGATATCGAAGCGCTGGCCGCACAGTGCCGTTTCAACGACTGCAAGCACCAGCAGGAACCGGGCTGTGCCGTACGCGCAGCGATCGACGCAGGTGAGATCGAAGAGAGCCGGCTGCTCAACTACTTCAAGCTGAAGGAAGAAGTGGCCGCCGCCGCCGCCAAGCTGGCGGTCCGCCAGGCCGAGACCGCGCAGGAGCGTGGCGGCAAGAAGGGCAAGGGCCAGCAGTTTCGCCCGGCCGGCAAGCCGCGTAGGCGCTGATCGGTACCGCGGGGTCGGATCCCATTGCACCGCAATGGGCGCTGATCTGCGCAATGAATCCCGCCTCTGCCCGCGCCTGGCAGGTGCAGGAAACCTGCTTCTGGTAGGTGCCAACCTTGGTTGGCACGGACGTGTCCGAAGCCCGCCTTCGGCGGATGCCAACCAAGATTGGCACCTACCAACGCGCGGGCAGGGCGCTATAGTCCGCGCATGGAACCGACTGCGACGCTGGACCGTGACGTGGCCCACCATGCAGCGCTCGATGCGCGCCTGGTCGAGGCCGTGGGAGGCATCCGCCTGCTGGGCCTGACCAGCTGGCCGGCAACGGTGCAGGCACCGTTCCTGGACAGCGTGGCACGTGGCCAGCCGGTGCTGCCGAAGGTGGATTACCCACGGCTGGACTTCAGCGAAGAACGTCGCGCGCTGGCCGCGATCGCCACCGACTGCGACGACAGCCACCCACTGGGCCACTACGTGCGGCAGTCGGCGCAGAGCTGGGATCTGGCCGCGCAACTGCTGGAAGGGCTGGGCACCGCCGCCGTCGATACCTGTTCGGTGCAGCTGTTTGGCGCACCCGAGCAGCCGCTGCCGGGCAATGGCCCGAGCACGCGCGAAGCGGCGCGCCACTTCATCCAGATTGCCGCCGAACTGGACCACGAACTGCTGGCGCCGGAAGAGCAGGTGCCGGTCTCGGCCATCGCGCTGCAGCTGCAGCTGCAGAACGACCTGGATGCCTTCTTCGAATCGCGCATCATCCAGGTGCAGCTCGACCCGGAACTGGTGTCCAAGGCGGCTGCCGGTCCGACCCGTATCCGACTGCGCACCAGTGCCCGCTTCAGTGCCTACGACCGCGCGCAGCTGTTCCACCACGAAGCGCTGGTGCATTCGCTGACCGCATTGAACGGCCGCGAACAACCGGTGCTGCCGAGCCTGGCATTGTCCTCGCCACGGGTGACCGCCACCCAGGAAGGTCTGGCCACCTTCGCCGAGCAGATCACCGGCAGCATCGACATCGAGCGACTCAAGCGCATCAGCCTTCGTACCGAAGCGATTGCGATGGCACGCGAAGGCGCCGATTTCATCGAAGTGTTCCGCTATTTCTGCGATGCGGGGCAGAACGCAGAGGAGAGTTTCGCCTCGGCACAGCGCGTGTTCCGCGGCGTGCCGCCGAGTGGCGGCCTGGCCTTCACCAAGGACACGGTGTACCTGCGCGGCCTGGTGTCGGTGCACACCTTCTTCCGCCACATGCTGGCCGAGGACCGCCTGCAGGTCTGCCGCTGGTTGTTCGCCGGCAAGATGAGCCTGACCGATGCGATCGCGTTCGCGCCGTTGTTCGAGGCGGGAGTGCTGAAGCCTCCGCGCTGGCTGCCGCACTGGGTGAGCCGGGCGAACGGCCTGGCCGGCATGCTGGCGTTCTCGCTGTTCGCCAACCGGATACGGATGGACCAGCTGGCGCCGGAATGAAATGCGTTGGCGGGATGATGCGCTGGCGCCTCGATTGATGTCGCTGGGCGGGGGTGGCGCACCCTGGCCAGGACACGCCGTAAACCCATCCATGGGGGCTCGATCGGCGCATCCATGCGCCTCACGGTCCTGGCCAGGGTGCCCCACCGCCGCCAGACATTTTCCCGCGCGGGCGGCAGCACATCACCGCGCCGAAGGGATTGCGCTTGAAAAGCAAAGAGCCGGGCAATGCCCGGCTCTTTGCTTTTTGCTCTTCTTTGCCTTCCGCACCGTGGCGCGGGAAACCGTCGAGCAGGGTCGGATGGGCCGGCGCAGGACCGTTGGCGCCATGGATGGCGCCATCGAGCCCCCATGGATGGGTTTACGGCGTGTCCTGCGCCGGCCCATCCGGCCCTGCCCCGCGACGATAATCAAGACGCCGCGGGGCAACGCTTTCGACTTAGAACTCTGCCGCCACCGTCATGAACAACTGCCGCGGTGCGCTCGCATGGATCGCATAACGCGTGCCCTTCGGGTCGCTCGGTGCGAACGAGCTCAGCTGGCCGGCATAGCGCTTGTTGGTCAGGTTGGTCGCATTCAACGACACCCGCACGTTGCGCAGGCCCAGGCCGGGGCCGAAGTCGTAGCCCGCACCGGCGTCGAAGGTGGTCACGCCCGGCACCGACTGGTCGTTGGTGTAGGTGTAGTAGCGCTTGCCGGTGTACTTGGCACGCAGGCTGGCGAAGAAGCCATCGCGGTTCCAGCTGATCTCACTGGAGGCCATGCGCTGCGGCGTATCCACCGTGATCTTGCCGGCCACCGGAACGATGGCGCCGCCCGAGGTGTAGTCATCCTCGTAGGTGGTCTTGTTCCAGGACAGCGCGTTGTACCACTGCAGGCCGTCGATCGGCTTGAGGATGAAGGTCAGTTCCGCGCCGTAGCTCTTCACCGAACCGACGTTGATGAAGCGCGTCACGCACTCCGGACGCGTGCCGACTTCGATGCTCGAGCACGGGTTCAACGACAGCAGGCGGTTGTCGAACTTCACGTTGTAACCCGCGATCGACGCCTGGTACTTCTCGCCGAAGGTACGGAAGCCGGCTTCCAGGCTCTTGGACTTCTCCGGCTCCAGGCCAGCGCTGGCCGCGAACGATTCCGGCGACACCTGCAGCGGGCCGCCGCTGCCACCGCCGACGAAGGCGGCGATGTTTTCGGCGTACGAGGCGAACAGCTCGTTGTTGGCGTTGAGCTTGAAGCCCAGGCCCACCTGCGGCAGCACCGATTCCTTGGCGGTCAGCGTGCCCGAGGCGATGCTGGTTTCCACGCCCGGCTGGGCGGTGGCACGCATGCGGGTGTTCGGGCTCTTGATGCCCACGTCCACGGTCAGGCGCTGGTCCAGGAAGCGCATGCGGTCCTGCACGTAGAACTGGCGCGTGCGGATGTCGAAGTCCTGGTTGAACAGCAGGCGATCAGGGTTCTTCAGGTACAGGTCGTCCAGGAACGGGCCACTGATGTAGTAGAAGTTGCGCGAGACGTTGTGGTCGTTCTGCTCGTACCACAGGCCGGCTTCCAGTTCGTGGATGCCCACCGTCCACGACAATGCGGCGGTCAGGCCATCGCGGTTGATCGTGTAGTTGGTGCTGCGGATCGAGATCGGCAGCATCCTGTCGGTGCCCGGGTAGGATGGCTGGCCCGGTGCCCACCAGTGGCCCTGGCCACGGTTGTCGTGGTGATAGGCCAGCAGCTTCAGGCGGCCCTGCTCGCCCAGGCGAAGGTCGGCATCGACCGAATAGAGATTGTCGTCGCGCAATGCGCGGCTCTGGTAGTAGGCATCGTCGATGCTGTTGACGCCGCCGCTGAACTTGCAGCGTGCCTTGTTGTAGGTGCCCGGCGCGCAGTACGCAGCGGCGACGGCGCGATCCCAGTCCGGCGCGTAGATGTTCCAATCCCAGCCCAGGCCACGCGCCAGCATGTCCTTGGACAGGTAGGCGTAGTTGGCCTGGCTGGCGCGCGAGGTGGCCACGAACGCACCGAAGCGGTGGTCGCCGACATTCCACACTGCCTTGGCGTTGAACTGGCGGGTGGTCTGGTTCTGGTAGGGCGCGGCCCACATGTCCTGGTCCTGGTGCACGCCGGACACATAGGCCGAGAAGCCGTTGATGTCACCGGTATTCACGCGCAGGTAGCCACGGCGCTGGCTGTTGTCGCCGACGGTGACGCTGGCGCGGCCACCGAACTCGGTGGACGGGTCCATCGAGAAGTACTGGATGGTGCCGCCCAGGTTGCTGGTCGAGGCCACGCCCAGCGAACCGATGCCCTGCGACAGCTCGGCACCGGCCAGGTTCTCGGCGATGATCGCGCGGGCGATGCTCAGGCCGTTGTAGTTGCCGTAGCTGTTGTCGCCCAGCGGGATGCCGTCCAGCGTGTAGCCGAGGCGGCTCTTGTCGAAGCCGCGCAGGCTGATGGTCTGCGATTCTTCGTTGGCGCCGAAGGCATCGTTGGACTGCACCGACACGCCCGGCAGGCGGTCGAGGATCTTCTGGCCGCTGGTGCCCGGCGGCAGCACCTGCTTGTCGACGGTGGTGATGCGCTGCACCTGGCGGGTCTCGCCCTGGCCGATCACGGAGACGGTATCCAGCGTCTGCGCGCTCAGCGCGGCATCGGTGCTGGCGCCGGTATCGGCGGCGGTGGCGGCATGGGCGCTGGTGGCGGCGGAGAGGGCGATCGCCACGGCGATCGTCAGGTGTCGGGTCTGCATGGTGGTCCGTTGCATTGGGGGTGGTCACCGGCACGCGTGCGCGGTGCATGGCCACTATGCGAACGGAACATGAAACCTTCTTTACGAAAAACCAACGAACGATGCAGGGCAGTGGTGCGTGTCCTGCAACATGTTCGTCATGCTGGTAGGCCGGTGGGAATCAGAAGCGCTCCCCAGGCCAGCTCAATTTGAGCTGGTCCATGCAGTCACGGTCATGTTCGGAGAATGAGAACCCGATCTGGATGCCGTTCACTACTGTGCCGAACACCGTCGACTCGTCCAGGCTATGCCCTGACGGCACGGAAAGGACATTGAAGTCGGGGTAGCGACGACCCATCTGCTTTCGCGAGATGCAGGCGCCGCTCAGCCGCAGCGTAATGCCTTTGATGATTCGCCCCGACGCGTCGGTGTAGATCTGGCCAGAGGGCCCCTTGATCCTCCCAGCGACCGCGAATGGCGCCAGATCGATGGTGGCGCTGTCGCCCCGGCCCATTCTTGCTTCCGAACGCGAGCCGGCCGGAGCCAGGGGTGATAGCTGCGCGACAAGGTCAGAGCGTGACAGCTGCAAGGACCAGCGCTCCACGAGCCGCCAGGTTGCATCCGCCTCTTCCGCAGTGGCAGCGGACGTGGCTGCTGTTGCAGAACCGGCAACCAACAGGCTCAGGATCAGAAGAAGTTCAGGGACGGGCTGCGATCGCTTCATCGTAGATTCTTCCGTAGAAGTCGTTGTAGTTCTCGCCGGTGGTTGAAGTTACGTTGTTGTCGCAGAACAGCTTACCTACCTGCCGGTCCAGGTCTTCACCGCCGGCATCGGCCTGTGCGATGAGGCCAGGACCGTTGGACGCAGCTACGCCGATGTCGTAGTACCCCAGGCTGGTCACCAGAAGCTCACTGCGCGCGGTGAGGTTGTTGAGTACCGCTTTCCCCTCCATGGTGCAGAAGTGCTGGATGAACGCACCTCGGGTGCTCAAGGCGATACCTTCGAAATACAGTGCGTGTCCCACTTCATGGGCAATGGCTGCGATCCGGAAGTAATAGCCAGCAATGTCGGAGGAATCGCAGTCGAAGGACTGGATGTAGATCCGGATGGGATCGCGATTGGTATAGGACGCGGGAGCCCAGGCGAAGGTCCACTCCGGATGGCCGGTGATCTGCGCGTCGAGCGTGGGCGCGCCTGGGATCAGCCAGTCGGGGCAGCCCAGGCCCGTGATCACCCGCATAGGCGGGGGCTCCGCGCGGGTCGGTGTCGCCAGCAGCGTAGTGGCGACCACGAGAAGCGCAATCAGCAATGCACGCATGCCAACCTCCTTGATCCGCGATTCCAGCCGTTCATCCATCGGGCTCGGCGAGCGCTGGCAGGTATAGCACCGGTCCTGCCGATGTATCGGGAAGTGCGTCTCAGAAATGCAGAAACAAAAGGGGCCGGATCACCTTCACAACTGAAGGTGATCCGACCCCCGCGCACTCCGTGGGGGAGGGCTTAGCCCATGTACAGACCACCGTTGACCGGATAGTCGGCACCGGTCACATACGAGGCTTCATCCGACGCCAGCCACGCGCACAGGCCGGCCACTTCCTCGGGGCGGCCCAGGCGGCGCACTGGTACCGAGGCGGCCAGCCGGTCCAGCACATCCGGCGGGAAGCTGCTGATCGCCTGGCTGGCGATGTAGCCCGGCGACAGCGTGTTGACGGTGACCCCGCGCGACGCAACTTCGGCAGCCAGCGCACGGCTGAAGCCATGCATCGCGGCCTTGGCGGTGGCGTAGTTCACCTGGCCGATCTGTCCCTTGTGGGCACTGACCGAACCGATGTTGATGATGCGGCCCCAGCCCCGCGTGGCCATGCCGTCCACCACCTGCTTGGTCAGGTTGAACAGCGCGTTGAGGTTGGATGCGATCACCGCGTTCCAGTCCTCCACCGTCATCTGCCGGAACAGCAGGTCGCGGCTGCCGCCGGAGTTGTTGACCAGCACGTCCACTTCACCGACTTCGGCGCGGACCTTGGCGAACGCCGCGCTGGTCGAGGCCCAGTCCGTCGCGTTGCCTTCGGAGGCGATGAAGTCGAAGCCCTGTTCGCGCTGCTCGCGCAGCCAGTTGGCCTTGCGCGGCGAGTTCGGCGCGCAGCCGGCAACCACGGTGTGGCCGCTGCGGGCCAGGCTCTGGCAGATGGCAGTGCCGACACTGCCCATTCCACTGGTGACGTAAGCGATTCGAAGCGTCATTGCAGAAGGCTCCTTGGCAAAGGGTCAGGCGGCGAGGGGATAGAGGCCGAACAGCAGGCTGCCGATCATCAGCAGCATCGAGATGGCGATGGCCCACTTCAGGGTGAACTTCTGGTGATCGGCGAATTCGACCTTGGCCAGGCCCACCAGCAGGTAGGTGGACGGCACCAGCGGGCTGAGCAGATGCACTGGCTGGCCGGCCAGCGAGGCGCGTGCCATTTCCACCGGGGTGATGCCGTAGTTGCCAGCGGCCTCGGACAGGATCGGCAGCACGCCGAAGTAGAACGCGTCGTTGGACATGAAGAAGGTGAACGGCATCGACGCCACCGCCGTGATCACCGCCAGGTACGGGCCCCACGATTCCGGAATCACCGCCAGGAAGCTGTGTGACATCGCTTCGACCATGCCGGTGTTGTTGAGGATGCCGGTGAAGATGCCCGCGGCGAAGATCAGCGACACCACCGACAGCACATTGCCGGCATGGTTGACCACGCGGCGGCGCTGCTCGGCCAGGTTCGGATAGTTGATCACCAGGGCGATGGCGAAGCCGACCATGAACAGCACCGGCATCGGCAGCACGCCGATGATCAGCGCGGTCATCAGTGCCACGGTCAGGGCCAGGTTCACCCACAGCAGCTTCGGGCGCTTGATGTCTTCGGCGTCTTCCACCGTCGGCAGCGGGTTGCTGTCATCGGACACGCTGTTGTCCATCCAGCTGCCGCCCTTGGGCAGGGTCACCACGCCGAGGCGGCGGCGTTCCTTCAGGCCCAGGTACCAGGCCAGCAGCAGCACGCCGGCACAGGCGATCACCATCGACGGGATCAGCGGCACGAACACGTCGGCCGGGTCCACGTGCAGCGCGGTGGCCGCGCGTGCGGTCGGGCCGCCCCACGGGGTCAGGTTCATCACGCCGCCGGCGAGGATGGTCACGCACGTCATGTTCAGCGCGTTCATGCCCAACCGCTGGTACAGCGGCAGCATCGCCGAGACGGTGATCATGTAGGTGGTCGAGCCATCGCCATCGAGCGAGATCAGCATCGCCAGCACCGCGGTGCCAAGCACGATCTTCATCGGGTCGCCCTTGACGAAACGCAGGATCACCCGCACCAGCGGATCGAACAGGCCGGCGTCGATCATCACCCCGAAGTAGAGGATGGCGAACATCAGCATCACGCCGGTCGGCGCGATCTTCTTGATGCCCTCCAGCATCATCTCGTCGATGCCGGCACCGAAGCCACCGATCAGCGCGAACAGGATGGGGATGGTGATCAGGGCGACGAGCGGCGACAGGCGCTTGCTCATGATCAAGTACATGAACGTAATGACCATGCCAAAGCCGAGGATGCTCAGCATCATCTGCGGACTCCTTGCGAAAACAGGACGTGGGGAGTGGAAGGGGCCCGGGCGGAATGCCCGGAATGTCGGGCCTAGAAGTCGTACTGCAGGCGGCCGGTGACCGCGCGCGTGCGGTCCACCGTGACCCCGGCCAGGCGATCACGGTTGCGGCTTTCGATCACGTTGAGCATGAAGCGCAGGTTGTCGCGCAGGTACCAGTTGCCACCCAGCGTCCAGGCTTCGGTGCTGCCGCGACGCAGGTCCGGCGCACCGTCGAGATGCTGCGCGCCCCACATCTGGTCGTAGCGCAGCGCCACTTCGAAGGCTCCGGCCTTGTGCCGGATGTCCTTGACCCGCGCGAATCGACCGGTCTTGCGGTCGTAGGCACGGCTTTCGCCGGTGACGAACCAGCTGAGCATGCCGTAGGCCGCCATTACATCGCCGCGCTGCGCGCCGTCGTCGAAGGTGGCGCCACTGAACTCGCCCTGCCACGACAGCGGGCCGCGCACCTGCGCGTATTCCAGCGACCACTTGTTGACGTCGGTATCGCGGCCGGCGGAGAAGTCGACCAGGGTCAGGCGGCTGTTGTCGGACAGATGGCCGGCCGGGCGCGGGCGGATGCGCAGGCCGGGCACGCCGTTGGCGCCGGGGTTGTCGTAGGCCTCGCGGGCCAGCGACAGGCCCAGGTGCAGCACGTTGCCATCGCTGGGCGAGGGTGCCCAGGTGACGCGGCCACCGGCGGCGCGACCCTTCACCTGCCAGGCGTCGATGCTCTCCAGGCTGTAGAGGCTGGCCGCCCAGGTGAAGTCACCGGGGTTGGCCTGCCATGACGCACCCAAGCGGTACAGCGGCGCCAACGTGGTGCCGGCGTTGCCACGTTCCAGGAAGCTGCCGTAGTTGGAGCTGGTGCGGTCATCCAGCGAGAAGTACTGCTTGAACTGGCCCACGGTCAGCTTGCCGGCCTTGCCGAAGCTGCGTGCCAGGTACACGTCCTTGGCCTCGACGCGGTCGCCGGAGAAATCGGCTTCCAGCTTGTAGTCGACCACGAAGAACTTGCCGGACACGTCAACCCACGCACGGCGGATTTCGGTGTCGTCCTTGTTCGGGGTGCCCCGGTTGTCGTTGTCGAAGGTGGCGAAGTCCAGGTGCAGGCGACCACCGAGGGTGGCGGTGACCGGACGGTCGTCTTCCGCGGCGAAGGCCGGCGCCGACAGGGCAGCCAGCGCCATCATGGCGGCAGGGCGCCGCCAGGCAAACGTGAATTCCACAAACCCTCCCAGGTGCGCGCCAGGCGCGCGGCAATCGTGGGCACCGGACGGTGCGCGGCCGCAGTCTGGGTCGCGCAAGCTGTCATCGTCCTGTCAACGGATTGTGCGGTGCAGCGTAAAGCGGCCCGCTGCCACCTCCGGGCGGGGCGCGGCGAGCGCGGCAGCGGCATGCGGTAGCATTCGTTTCCCTTCCCACCCCCGTGCCCATGCGCCTGCTGCTGGTCGAAGACAACCCGGATCTGGCCGATGCGATCATCCGCCGCATGCGCCGCAGTGGGCATGCCGTGGACTGGCAGGCCGATGGCCTGGCGGCGGCCAGCGTGCTGCGCTACCAGAGCTTCGACCTGGTGGTGCTGGATATCGGCCTGCCCAAGCTCGATGGCCTGCGCGTGCTGGCCGGCATGCGCGAGCGCGGCGACAGCACGCCGGTGCTGATGCTGACCGCGCGCGATGGCATCGAAGACCGTGTGCAGGCGCTGGACGTCGGCGCCGACGACTACCTGGGCAAACCGTTCGATTTCCGCGAGTTCGAAGCACGCTGCCGCGTGCTGCTGCGGCGTGCGCGTGGTCAGGCCAGCGAAGTGGTGCAGATCGGTGGCTTCCAGTTCGATAACGCCGCGCACCGGGTCAGCCTCGACGGTGAACCGATCGAACTGCCCAACCGCGAATATCGGTTGCTGGAAATCCTGGTCGGGCGCATTGGCCAGGTGGTTGGAAAGGACGAAATCGGCAACGGCCTGTTCGGCTTCGACGACGAAGCCGGCCCGAATGCCATCGAGCTGTATGTCGGTCGCCTGAGAAAGAAGCTGGCAGGCGCACCGCTGCGCATCACCACGGTGCGCGGCGTTGGCTACCTGCTGGAAGCCAGTGACGGCAGCGCCGACGCCGATGGCTGACGCGCGTACCGCGAATGCCGCGCCGGGCTCGCTGCGGCGCACGTTGCTGCTCTATCTCGGCGCGTTGCTGGCGGTGTTCGCGGTGGCCCTGCTGTTTGCGGCGCGCGGCTATGGCCAGCGCGCCGCCAACCGTTCCTATGATCACCTGCTGGTGTCCTCGGCGTTGTCCATTGCCGATTCGGTGGCCCTGGTCGATGGCCAGTGGCAGGTCGATCTTCCCTATGCCGCGCTGGACCTGCTGGCGATGGCCCCGGAAGACCGTGTGTTCTATCGGGTCGCGGACAGTCGCGGCAACCTGATCACCGGCTACGGCGACCTGCCGGCGCCACCGCGCCGGCCCGGCACGCAACCGCAGCTGTTTGATGCGGCGTACAGCGGCGAGACCGTGCGCTTCGTGGTGGTCGGCCGCAGTTTCGCCGCCGCGTCGGCGCAGGGCGAGGTGCAGGTGCAGGTCGGCCAGACCCGGCGTGCACGTGAAGCGGTTGCGCAGGACATGGTCAACCGTGCATTGCTGGCGATCGGTGTGCTGTCCGGGCTGCTGCTGGCGCTGGTTGCCTTTGGCGTGCATCGCGCGTTCCGGCCATTGGTGCGGGTGGAACGCGAGCTGTCGCGTCGCGAGCCGTCCGATCTGAAACCGCTGGATGCGCGCGTGCCGCGCGAGATGGACCAGATGGTGGCGGCGTTGAACCGCTTCATGGAACGACTGTCCAGCAGCAACGAGACCTTGCGCGCGTTCATGGCCGAGGCCGCGCACCAGATGCGTACGCCGTTGGCTGCCCTGCGCGCGCAGGCACAGCTGGCGCTGGATGACGACGACCCCGAGGACATGCGGCGCAGCCTGCAGGCGATCGAACGCAATGCCACCCACATGAGCCGGTTGCTGAACCAGCTGCTCAGCGATGCCAGCGTGATCCATCGCTCGCATCTGCAGCGCTTTGCAGCGGTGGACCTGGCCGAGACCGTGCACCAGGCCCTGCATGAAGCACTGCCGCAGGCCGGCCCGGCACCGCGCGTACAACTGGCGATGACCGCCGAGCCGGTACAGGTACATGGCGATGCGCTGCTGTTGCGCGAGGCGATCAAGAACCTGGTCGACAACGCGTTGAAGTACGGTGGTGATGGGCCGTTGCAGATCGCATTGACCGTGGAAGGCGGGCAGGCCGTGCTGACCATCGCCGACCACGGTGCCGGCATTGCCGCCGCCGATGCCGAACGCGTGTTCGAGCGCTTCGCCCGTGGCGAAGGCGCGCCGTCCGGCGGCGCCGGGCTTGGCCTGGCCATCGTCAAGCGCGTGGTCGACAGCCATGGCGGTCGCATCGACCTCAGCAACCGTCCGCAGGGCGGGCTGGTCGCCACCATCCGCCTGCCCCGGAGCACTCCATGATCCGCCTGTTCGCTGCTGCCGTTGCCTTGCTGCTGGCCCTGCCGGTGCTTGCAGCACCGGGCGACGTGCGCCGCTTCCCGGCCCAGGCAAAGGCCACTGCGCAGCTGCGCATCCACGGCACCACCGACATCGAGGTGTTCGCGGTAGTGATTGCCGACTACCAGCGGCTGCACCCCGGCACCGAGGTGGTGTACGAGGACATCATCACCCAGGACCTGTACGCGCGGTACCTGCACGACCGCGGCGGACCGGCATCGCCGGACCTGCTGATCTCCAGCGGCATGGACCTGCAGACCAAGCTGGTCAACGACGGCCACGCGCTGCCGCATCGTTCGGCGCAGACCGCCGCGCTGCCTGCCTGGGCGCAGTGGCGCAACGAGGCCTTCGGCATCAGCTACGAGCCGGTGGTGATGGTCTACAACACCCGCGCACTGCCGGCTGCGAAGGTGCCGCACACGCGTCGGCAACTGCTGGACCGGTTGCGCGCGGAGGGGGCACCGCTGCGCGGCAGGGTCGGTACCTATGACATCGAGCGCAGCAGTGTCGGCTACCTGTTGTCTACCCAGGATGCACAGCGTGGCAGCATCGCTGGCGCGTTGCTGGGCGCGCTGGGCGACAACGACGTGGTGCGCGAGGAGCGCACCGGCGTGCTGCTGGACAAGGTCGCCAGCGGACAGCTGTCGCTGGTCTACAACGTACTCGGCTCCTACGCGCAGGCGCGCATCGACGCGGGTGCGCCGCTGGCGATCGTGGAGCCCGAGGACTACACGCTGGTGGTGCTGCGTACCGCGGTGATTCCACGTACCAGCCCACACCCGGAAGAAGCCCGGCGCTTCCTCGACTACCTGTTGTCACCGCGTGGCCAGCAGGTGCTGTCGCGCGAGGCACGCCTGATGCCGATCGTGACCGGCAACGCACGTGGCGACGATGCGCCCGGCCGCAGCCGCCGCCCGATCCAGCTCGGCCCGGGCCTGCTGGTGTACCTGGACGCACTCAAGCGCCGCCAGTTCCTGGATGCCTGGCGCAGCAGCGTGGAGCCGGCGGGGCGCTGAGGCTCCGGCCTGCCCGTACAATGGCGGCATGAGCGAATACACCATCCTGATCGCCGATGACCACCCGCTGCTGCGTTCGGCGGTGGTGCAGTCACTGCGGCAGAGTCTGCCGCTGGCGCAGGTGCGCGAGGTCGCCAGCGCCGAGGCATTGGCCGAAGCACTCGACGCGCACCCGGACGTGGACCTGGTGCTGCTCGACCTGACCATGCCCGGCGCGCACGGTTTCTCCGCCCTGCTGCACGTGCGCGGCTCGCATCCGGACATTCCGGTGGTGATCCTCTCGTCCAACGACCATCCGCGGGTGATCCGTCGTGCCCAGCAGTTCGGCGCGGCTGGTTTCATTCCAAAGTCTGCTCCGGCCGAGACCATCGGCGAGGCGGTGCAGGCGGTGCTCGATGGTGGCCTGTGGTTCCCGGCGATGGCCGCCGAACGCTCCGAGGCCGACGCACTGCTGGCCAGCCGCCTGGCCCAGCTGACCCCGCAGCAGTTCCGGGTACTGCTGTGCCTGGCCGATGGCCTGCTCAACAAGCAGATCGCCTACACGCTGGGGTTGGCCGAGAACACGGTGAAGGTACATGTCACTGCGATCCTGAAGAAGCTCGAATGCCACAGCCGCACACAGGCGGCGGTGCTGGTGAAGGCGCTGGAGCCTGAGGGCGACGCCGGCATCGGGTTGTAGTTTCCAGCCAACGGCGCAGCCCCTCGTGGGTGGGTTTGGGTTGGTCGCTGAAAGCAGAAGCTGCGAGCGGGCCGGTCGGGTTGGGTGCGCGGGGGACGCCGTGAATCCGTCCCTGGAGGCTTGGCAGCCGCATCCATGCGGCTGACACCCCCGCGCACCCAACCCGACCGACCTCTGACAGATTTCGGTGGCCTGTCACCCACGGAAGAGAAAAGAAGATCAAAAGCAAAGGCAGCCTGGCAGGCCATTTTTCGTAGAGCCGAGCCCACGCTCGGCTGCTTTCCGGCCCGTCCGTGAGGCCGAGCATGGGCTCGGCTCTACACGAGCAAGCGCAGCGCGCGACCCGCTTTTGATCTTTTTTCTTCTCCGAGGGTGGACGCGCACGGAACGTGTCCGTGGCCGGGCAGATGGGCTGCACAGGGGCGTGAGCCGCATGGATGCGGCGACCGAGCTTAC
Source organism: Stenotrophomonas sp. YJH_SMC_58 (assembly GCF_059369635.1). Taxonomy (NCBI): domain Bacteria; kingdom Pseudomonadati; phylum Pseudomonadota; class Gammaproteobacteria; order Lysobacterales; family Lysobacteraceae; genus Stenotrophomonas; species Stenotrophomonas sp. YJH_SMC_58. Next base: position 488,425 of record NZ_JCAFSW010000001.1, on the reverse strand, counting down.
AGGGACGTACTTGCAGCGGCCCCTGTGCAGCCCATCTGCCCGGCCCCACCGATGAACTGCTTTGTGCGACCACCCACGAGGGGCTGCGCCGTTGGCTGGAAACTACCCGCGATGGCGGATCAACAACTGGCTCATCAACGCCCGCAGCGCCGGCGGCTTCACCGGCTTGGCCATCATTCCCCAGCCGCGCTCGGCGGCCATCTCACGCAATCCCGCATCGCGCTCGGCGGTAACCAGCACCACCGGCGGACGGGCCTGCCACAACTCGGCCAGCGTCTCGTACAGCACCGGCCCGTGGTGATCGCCCATGCGCACATCCAGCAGCACCAGCTCCGGCACCGCGCCTGTTGCCGCCAGCTGCAGCGCCGCCTGCGGGCCGTCGGCCAGCGCCACCTCGCAGCCCCAGCGCTCCAGCAGCGCGCGGCTGGCGGCGCAGACGTGCGGATCGTCGTCGATCACCCACACCCGGCGACCGCGCAGCGGATTGTCCGCGGCCGGTTCCTGCACCAGCACCGGCACAGGAGCAGTAGCGGGAATCGCGCTGGCTTCGCCGAACGGCACGCCCACCGCGAACACGCTGCCCTGGCCCAGCTGCGAGCGCAGGCGGATGGGGTGGCCGAGCAGCCGACCGATGCGGTCGACGATCGCCAGGCCAAGGCCGGCGCCGCGCTGCTGGCCGTCGTGCAGGCGGCGGAACTCCTCGAAGATTTCGCCCTGCAGCGCATCGGGAATGCCGGGGCCCTGGTCGTGAACTTCGATCCACAGCAGGCCTTCGCGGCGACGGCAGCCGAGCAGCACGCGGCCACGTTCGCTGTAGCGCAGTGCGTTGGACAGGAAGTTCTGCAGGATGCGGCGCAGCAGCGCTTCATCGCTGACCACCACCGCAGCGGTATCGACCCAGTCGACCGCCAGCCCGCGTGACTGCGCGGCGATGCCGAACTCGCGTGCCAGCGTCTGCAGCAAAGGCCCGAGCCGGAACGCCTGTACGCGCGTGGGCAGGCTGCCCGATTCCAGGCGCGCGATATCCAGCAGGCTGTTGAGGATCGCATCCTGCGCGGCCAATGCAGCATCGATGTGGTCGCTGGTCTGTTGCTGCGCCGGGTCACTCAGCTTGCCGCGCAGCACCGAGACGAACATGCGCGCCGCGTTGAGGGGCTGCAGCAGGTCGTGCACGGCCGAGGCAACGAAACGGGTCTTGTAGCGGTTGGCCTGCTCGGCTTCGCGGCGTGCTTCTTCCAGATCATGGGTGCGCTCGGCGATGCGGTGCTCCAGCGCATCGGCCAGCGAGCGAAGTTCGCGCGCGGCGTTCTTGTAGCTGGTGATGTCGGCATAGCTGGTGACGAAGCCGCCGTCAGGCAGCGGATTGCCACGGATCTCCAGCACCGTGCCGTCGTCCTTCTCGCTCTCGCGCATGTGCGGGCGGCCGCTGCGCAGGTGGTTCAGGCGGCGCTCGATTGCTTCATCGACCGGGCCCGGACCGAGCAGGCCACGGCGTGCGTTGAAGCGGAACAGTTCCTCGATCGGCCGGCCGACGCGAACCAGGTCCTGTGGGAAACGGAACAGTTCCAGGTAGCGCGAGTTCCACGCGACCAGGCGCAGTTCGCGGTCGATCACCACTACGCCCTGCGGCAGGTGTTCGAGGCTGCGGCTGAGTCCGCTGTCGGCGTCGGTGGCCGCCTGCAGCAGGCCATCCTGTGCGGTGCGCAGTTCCTGTGCGTGCTGCTTGAGCAGGGTTTCCAGTTCGCGGCGGCTTCGCAGGCGATGCTTGGCCAGGCGTCGGCGCTGCTGCACGAACAGCACCAGGAAGCCCAGCGCCAGCCACGCGGCACCGCCGGTGAGGGCGGCCGCGCGACCGGCGGCGGTGGCGGCGCTGGCGTCGTGCAGCAGATGCAGGTTCCAGCCTTCGGCGGGCAGCGGCAGGCTTTGCCACAGCATCGGCTGCGGCAGTGCGGGATCGAGCAGGCGCACCATGCGGCCACCATCGGCAAGCACGTCTTCAGTACGCGCGCGCAATGGCTGCAGCGCGCGGTCGGCGTATTGGCGGGCGTCCAGCATTTCGCGGCGCTCATCGGCGCCCAGCGGGCGCAGCAGGCGGTAGCGCCAGCTGTCACGGTTGGCCAGGAACACCACGTCATGGTCGTCGCTGGCCAGCACCACGTCCGGGCTGCTCAACCATTCCTGCTCCAGCGCCGACAGCTCGACCTTGATCACCACCACGCCGAGCCGCTTGCCGTCTTCCTCGATGGCCTGCGACAGGTAGTAGCCGGGTACGCCGGTGGTCATGCCGATGCCGTAGAAGCGGCCGCGGCCCTGCGCCAGTGCCTGCCGGTAGTAGGGGCGGTAGCTGTAGTTCTCGCCGACGTTGCTGGTCGGCTGGTCCCAGTTGCTGGCTGCCACTGCCACCCCGTCGTGGCCGACCAGGGTCAGGGTCGAGGCACGGGTGACTTCATTGGCGCGTTGCAGCTTGAGGTTCAGCCGCTGCTGTTCGGTGGGCGAGGGCGGCACACGCAGGGCGTGCAGCAGATCCGGATCCAGCGCCAGTACCTGCGGCAACGTGCCGAAGCGGTCGATGCGCTGCTGCAGGCCCTGGCCGTACAGCTGCAGCTGGCGTTGCACCTGGCTGCTTTCCTCGCCGAGGGCGCGCCGCCAGGCGTAGTGGCCGGCGGCGACCGCGCACAGCACGGTGCCACCGACCATCACCAGGATGGTCAGCAACAGCATCCGGTGGCGGCTGAGCCAGTACATGGCGGCAGTCTACGCAGGGCCGGCGGGCGTGGCGTGCACGCCCGCCGGGATCTGACGTGGAAGGGGTCAGAAGTGCATCTGCGCGCGCAGCTCGAAGATCTCCGGCGTGCTGTGCACACCGCGACGGCTGGCGTCGACCTTCACGTAGTTGGCCTGGAATTTGAAGTGGCTGGTCAGGTACCAGTTCGCGCCCAGGGTCAGGTCGTGCTGGCGGCCACCAAGGATGCTGCCATCGTCCAGGTCCATGCGGCTGTAACGGGCCACCAGTTCCACCGCGCCGTAGTCGTGCGCCGGCTTGATGTTGGCCACGGCACCTGCGTTGTACGGGCGCGACTCGCCGGTCAGCACCCAGCTGGCCATCGCATACTGGCCGCTGCCGGTGTAGTCGGGCTTGCCGTCATGGCGGGTGACCGTGGCGCGCAGGGCTTCGGCCTGCAGCGAGAACGGGCCGCGGATCCAGATGCCTTCCAGGCCGGTGCGGCGGATCTGGTCGGCGGTGACCAGGGCGCCGGAATCGACGTAGCGGATGTCGGTCAGGCCGGCTTCCGGGCGTGCGCGAAGGCGCGCGCTGGCCTCGTGGTGCACGTCACGGCCATCGCTGTAACCGCGCGGATTTTCCTGCGAGTAGGCCAGGCCCAGGTGGATCACGTCACCGGGCGCCTTCACCGGGGTCCACACCGCACGTACTGCCTGGGTGGTGCCGGGGTTGTCACCCTGCAGGTCCTTGCCGCCATAGGCGCCGGCCTGCAGCAGGTACTGCGGGCGCTCCAGCACCCATTCCACGCCGGTGCGGCGGCCTTCGTAGAAGGCCTGCACGGGCAGTGCGGTTTCCAGGAAGCTGCCGGCACGCGAAGAGGTGTTCGCATCAAGGCCGACCGGCGTCTTCATGTAGCCGAAGCGGAAGCGACCGATGTCGCGACCGAAGAAGGCCTTGCTCTCGAAGCGCACGAACACGTCCAGCCAGGTATCGGACTGGAAGTCGTAGTAGACCATCGCGTCGTAGACGCCCTTCTTCTTCAGCGTCGCACCGAACTCCTTGCGGCGCACGGCGTCGTCGTCCTCCAGGCCGCTGCCCGAGGAGAAATCGTTGTAGTCGTAGGCGATGTTGGCGGTAGCGGCCAACTCGGTGCCGTCGCCGAAGGCGTACTTGGTCGGCCAGTTGTCGAAATCGGCAGCCGAAGCGAAGGCGGGAAGCGCGGCCAGCGACAGGGCCAGCAAGGTGGGAATCGGGCGCATGTTGGGTGCGGCTCTCTCAGATTGCGTGTGGACAGGACAACAACGGCCGCAGGGGCCGAAACTTTCGCAATGACGCGCCCGGCCGTTCAGCACGGGCCACCGGCCTCCCCAGGATCGGGCGGTGCGGCGCCAGTGTAGGCATCGCCGCCACCTGAACCGGGGGGCTAGTACCAATAGGTTATCTGCGCCGGCGTGCCCGGCGCGTACAAAGGCGTCCATTGGTCGCACCTCCTGCGCATGCAGCACAGGGCCTGCGATCAGTTTCCACGGTAACGGTTCCCGTGCTGTCCCGGGGCCGTACGTGCCTGAAAACGCCCCTTCCGGAGTCCGCCATGCACATCCCGACCGCAGCCCCGGCGCCTGCAAAGCCGTTGCCGATCTATCGCCAGCTGTATTTCCAGGTGATCGTGGCGATCGTCCTGGGCGCCATCCTCGGCCACTACGAACCGCTGATCGGCGAGAAGATGAAGCCGCTCGGCGATGCCTTCATCAACCTGGTGAAGATGATCATCGCGCCGGTGATCTTCCTCACCATCGTCACCGGCATCGCCAGCATGACCCACCTGCGCACGGTGGGCCGGGTGTTCGCCAAGGCGATGGCGTACTTCCTGTTCTTCTCCACGCTGGCACTGATCGTGGGCATGATCGTGGCGCACGTGGTACAGCCCGGCGCCGGCATGAACATCAACCCGGCCGAGCTGGACCAGACCGCGGTGCACAGCTACGTCGAGAAGTCGCACGACCTGACCCTGGTCGGTTTCCTGATGGACATCATTCCGAAGACGCTGGTGAGCGCCTTCGTCGACGGCAACATCCTGCAGGTGCTGTTCATCGCGGTGCTGTTCGGCATCGCGCTGGCCTCGGTGGGCGAGAAGGGCAAGCCGATCCTGAACTTCCTGGAGGCGCTGGTCGCTCCGGTGTTCAAGCTGGTGCACATCCTGATGAAGGCCGCCCCGATCGGTGCCTTCGGCGCCATCGCCTTCACCATCGGCAAATACGGCGTCGGTTCGCTGGTCAACCTGGCGTGGCTGGTGGGCTCGTTCTACCTCACCGCGTTCCTGTTCGTGGCGGTGATCCTCGGTGTGGTCTGCCGACTGTGCGGCTTCTCGGTGTTCAAGCTGGCGCGCTACCTGAAGGCCGAGCTGCTGCTGGTGCTGGGCACTTCCTCGTCGGAGTCGGCGCTGCCGTCGCTGATGGAGAAGATGGAACGCGCCGGTTGCAGCAAGTCGGTGGTGGGCCTGGTGGTCCCGACCGGCTACTCGTTCAACCTGGACGGCACCAACATCTACATGACCCTGGCGGCACTGTTCATTGCCCAGGCCACCAACACCGAACTGACCCTGGGCCACCAGATCGCCCTGCTGCTGGTTGCCATGCTCAGCTCCAAGGGGGCGGCCGGCGTCACCGGTGCCGGCTTCATCACCCTGGCCGCCACCCTTGCCGTGGTGCCGGAGGTACCGGTGGCCGGCATGGCGCTGATCCTGGGCGTGGACCGTTTCATGAGCGAATGCCGCTCGCTGACCAACTTCATCGGCAATGCGGTGGCCACCGTGGTGGTTTCGCGCTGGGAAGGCGCGCTGGACCGCAACCGCCTGCAGCTGGCGCTGGATGGCCGCGAAAGCGAGCTGCCGCCGCCGGTGGACGCACTGCCCGAAGCGCTGCCGGCCAAGGGCTGACCCAGGTGTGTGGTACCGCGGGGCCGATCACGACAGTGGTACGGCCCCGCGGCGTTTCAGGGCGTCCCATGGCTGTCATCGGGGGCGCCGATGCTGGCATCCCAGTACCGTCGCATACGGCACGGAATTGTGCAGTCGCAGCATGCCTGCGACAGGATAGCGACAGGTCCAGACGCTCCAACGGGGGTATCATCCCCTGTCCCTTCTGCCCATTCATGTAACCCACATCGATGTCCAACGAAGATTTCAAACAGGCCGCCCTCGATTACCACCGGATGTCCCCGCCGGGAAAGATCAAGGTTTCCGCTACCAAGCCCATGCTGACCCAGCGCGACCTGTCGCTGGCGTATTCGCCGGGCGTGGCGTACGCCTGTGAAGCGATCAAGGCCGACCCGCAGCAGGCCAGCGAGCTGACCGCCCGCGGCAACCTGGTGGCGGTGATCTCCAACGGCACCGCGGTGCTGGGCCTGGGCAACATCGGCGCGCTGGCCGGCAAGCCGGTGATGGAAGGCAAGGGCGTGCTGTTCCAGAAGTTCGCCGGCATCGATGTATTCGACATCGAAGTGGATGAAACCGACCCGGACAAGCTGGTCGACATCATCGCCTCGCTGGAGCCGACCTTCGGCGGCATCAACCTGGAAGACATCAAGGCGCCGGAATGCTTCGTGGTCGAGCGCAAGCTGCGCGAGCGCATGAAGATCCCGGTGTTCCATGACGACCAGCACGGCACGGCGATCATCGTCGGCGCGGCGGTGCTCAACGCCATGGCGATCACCGGCAAGAAGATCGAGGACGTGAAGCTGGCGACCACGGGCATGGGCGCAGCCGGCATTTCCTGCGTGAACATGCTGGTGCAGCTGGGCCTGAAGCCGGAAAACATCCTGGCCTTCGACCGCGAGGGCGTGATCCACACCGGTCGTACCGACCTGGATCCGGAAAAGCAGCGCTATGCGCGCGACACCGACAAGCGCACCCTGGCCGAGATCGTCGACGGCGCGGACATCTTCCTGGGCCTGTCGGCACCCGGCATCCTGACCGCCGACATGGTCAAGACCATGGCGCCGGATCCGGTGATCTTCGCGCTGGCCAACCCGACCCCGGAAATCATGCCGGAGGTGGCGCGCGCCGCGCGTCCGGACGCGATCATCGGCACCGGCCGTTCGGACTACCCGAATCAGGTCAACAACGTGCTGTGCTTCCCGTACCTGTTCCGTGGTGCGCTGGACGTGGGCGCCACCGCGATCAACGAGGAAATGAAGATCGCCTGCGTGCGTGCCATCGCCGCGCTGGCCCGTCGTGCCGCCACCGACATGGGCTCGGCCTACGGTGGCGAGACGCCGAGCTTCGGCCGTGAATACCTGATCCCGCGCCCGTTCGACCGCCGCCTGCTGGTGGAGCTGTCGGCCGCCGTGGCCCAGGCCGCGATGGACTCGGGCGTGGCCTCGCGCCCGATCGAGGACATGGGCGCCTACCGTGACAAGCTGGCCCAGTTCGTCTACCGCACCAGCCTGATGATGAAGCCGGTCTACGACCGCGCGCGCAGCGACAAGCAGCGCGTGGTGTACGCCGAGGGCGAAGAGGAAGTGGTGCTGCAGGCGGTGCAGAACGTGGTCGACGACGGCCTGGCGCACCCGATCCTGATCGGCCGCCCGGAAGTGATCGAGTCGCGCATCGAGCGCCTCGGCCTGCGCCTGAAGATCGGCGAGAACGTTGAAGTCACCAACATCAACGACGACCCGCGCTTCAACGAATACTGGCAGTACTACCACGGCCTGACCGGCCGTCGTGGCGTGACCGTGGCCGCGGCGAAGAACCTGATGCGTTCGCGCCCGACCCTGATCGCGGCGGTGATGGTGGCCCGTGGCGAAGCCGATGCGATGCTGACCGGCATCGTCGGCCGCTTCCACAAGAAGCTGGGCTACGTGCGCAGCGTGCTGCCGCTGGAGCCGAAGGTCACCTCGACCTCTGCGATGACCGGCGTGATCAACCAGCAGGGCGTGTTCTTCTTCGTCGATACCCACGTGCAGGAAGACCCGACCGCCGAGCAGCTGTGCGAAGCGACCCTGCAGGCGGCCTACCGCATGAAGCTGTTCGGTATCGAGCCGAAGGTGGCGCTGCTGTCGCACTCCAACTTCGGCAGCCACGATTCCAAGGACGCGCTGAAGATGCGCCAGGTGCGCGAGCTGCTGCTCAAGCGCAACCCGCGTCTGAACGTGGACGGCGAAATGCAGGGCGACACCGCGTGGGATGAAGCGCTGCGCCAGAAGCTGCTGCCGGGCTCGACCCTGCAGGGCCGCGCCAACCTGTTCGTGCTGCCGAACCTGGAAGCGGCCAACATCGCCTACAACCTGGTGCGTGTGTTCACCGACGGCGTGGCGATCGGCCCGATCCTGATGGGCGTGAACAAGCCGGTGCACATCCTGACCACCAGCGCGACCTCGCGCAGGATCCTGAACATGACCGCCATTGCGGCGGTGGATGCGCAGATTCGCAAGCAGCTGGAAGCGGAAAAGAAGGCGTAAGCCTTCTTTCCGGCGACAGCTGCAGAAACGCGCCCTACGGGGCGCGTTTCTGTTTCCGCAAAGCGGAAACGGGTAGAGTCGACTGTTAGTCGACTGCTCTTGATTCGGACGCCGAAAATCCCGCGCGATCGCGCGATAGTCAACTAGCAGTCGACTCTACCGGTCCCGATGCCGGTCCCACCGCTGCCACACGCGCTACGCAACCCGGTCATGTCCCTGCAACGCCGTTGCGGCCCAATACGTCCACGCGGCCTGGCCGTGGGAAGGGACCGGACCGGCCTTCCCACCCTGGGCCCGACCAACTTTCCATGGGCGAGGGTGTCATGCGCAATCGAGTGACGCGGCGGTACTTCCAGCAGCTGTTCGCGCTGTACGCCGGCTTCGTGCAGTCGCGCTGAGGCGTAGACGCCAGCGAGGTAGAGTCGACCGTTGGTCGACTATCGCGCGAAGCGCGGGGTTTTCGGGGGCCGTACGAAAGGCAGTCGACCAACAGTCGACTCTACCCAGTCGACTCTACCCAGTCGCCGCAATACCCAGTTGATCGCCCAGTCAGCGCCGCTTGCCGCGGCGCGCTGGTGCCGGCGGCGGTGCATCCGAACGCGGCTTGGCGTACTGCGTCCACAGCGCCGGCAGTGCCTTGCCGGTGTGCTTCTGCCACAGCGCCGGCGTATAGCGGCCGTCGCGCAGGGCCTTGTCCAGCGCCAGCACCAGGCCGGGATACTCGGCCTCGGCCCATTTCAGGAACGCACCGGTCACCCGGTAGCCGCTGTCGAAATTCTGCTCCTTCTCGACCTTGCCCGGCAGCACCCAGCCTGCGGCGGCATTGTCCATGCCGTAGCGGTCGCGTGCGTAGTCGGCGATGCCTTCCACCAGCCAGCCCGGCACCCGTGCATCGCCGTAACCTGGATAGCCCTGCACGATGTGCATCGCCTCATGGGTGACCAGGTCGATGTCGTTCGGGTGCTGCGCCAACCAGCCTGGGTTGATGGTGATCGTCGCTGCCTGGTCCTTGTCGCCGACGAAGGCGATGCCGGTGTAGGCCGGATCGATCACAATGCGCACCATCGCCGGCGCGGCCGGGTGGAAGTCCGCGCGTTCGCGCAGGTAGGCGAAGAAGAACGTATCGATCACCCGCTTGCGCTGCGGCGCGGCCAGGGCGCCACGGGCGTCCTGGTAGTTCAGCGTCACGCCGTCGCGGGTCAGCTGCGTATCGAACGCCTGGGTCTGGCCGAAACTTGAGAAGGACAGGGCAACAAGGGCCAGAGGCAGAAGACGGTCGCGCATGCCGCTCATTGTACGGTGCCGGCAGCCAGCAGTTCGATCTCCGCCAGTGGCAGCCGTGCCGGTGCCGCCAGGCACAGGCGGTATTCGCTGTAGCGGCCGGGTCTGGCGATGCGGAACGGACGGGTCTGGCGGGCGGATTCGAAGTCTTCGCCGCTGCGCTGGTCGAGCACGGTCCAGCTGCCGCCGCCGTTGCGCGCCTCCAGCGTCCACTCACCGCCCTGGATGCGGCCGTCGCCGCTGGTGAGCGTGTACATCGTCGGCGTGCCGTCGCTCAGTCCGGTCAGCGCGATGGTTGCGCCGCCGCCCAGGCCCACGGTGGTACTCGCATCGTCATCGACCAGTGCGGGCAGGGTGCGGCCATCGGCCAGCGTCGCCTTCGCGCCGCTGCCGAGCAGGTCGTGCAGCAGCTGCGGGCGCTGGCCGCGCGCGGTCAACGAGCGCGGCACATCGTCCACGCCGCTGCCCCAGCGCGAGGGACGGGGTCCCATCACGAAGTCGAGGGTCGCGCCCTTGGCGATCAGGTCGTGTGGCACCCAGGTCTTCGTCCACGGCTTGCCGTTGATCTTCAGCGACTGCACGTAGACGTTCTCGCGCGAGTTGTTGGCCGCGTTCACGGTCAGCACCGCGCCACCCTGCAGCTCCACTCGTGCATGTTCGAAGGCCGGCGAGCCGATCACGTACTCCGGGGCGCCCATGCGCAGCGGGTACAGGCCCAGCGAGGCCAGCACGTACCATGCCGAGGTTTCGCCGTTGTCCTCATCGCCCGGATAGCCCTGGCCGATCTCGCTGCCGACGTAAAGCCGCGACAGGATCTCGCGCACGTGCTGCTGGGTCTTCCACGGCTGCCCGGCATACAGGTACATCCACGGGATGTGGTGCGCCGGCTGGTTGCTGTGCGCGTACATGCCCATGCGTACGTCGCGCGCTTCGGTCATCTCGTGGATGGTGCCGCCGTAGGAACCGGCCAGTGCCGGGTCTGCGGTTTCCGGCGTGGCGAAGAAGGTATCCAGCTTCGCCGCCAGCTTGTCGCGGCCACCGTACAGCGCGGCGAGGCCTTCGCCGTCATGGGCGGCAGTGAAGGCGAAGGTCCAGCCGTTGGATTCGGTGTAATCGTGGCCCCACACGCGCGGGTCGTAGTCCTTGGCGTCCACGCGCCAGCGGCCATCGGCCCTGCGGCCCTGGAAGAAGCCGGCGGCAGGGTCGAACATCGTCGCGTAGCTGGCAGCGCGGTGGCGGAAGTAGTCGGCTTCGGTGCTGTAGCGCTCGCGTGCGGCGGGTGCGGTCGCGCGCTTGGCCAGCGCATCGGCCATGTTGGCGATGCCGAAGTCATTGAGTGCGCCTTCCATCGTCCACGACATGCCCTCATGCACGTCGGCGCTGGCGTAGCCCCGGAAGGTCGAACGGTCCATGCCCTTGCGGCCGACATGGCGGTCGGGTGGTACCACGGTCGCGTTCTTCAGCGCGGCGGCGTAGGCCTCGCCCGGATCGAAGCCGCCGACGCCCTTCAGCCACGCATCGGCGAAGGCCACGTCCGAGCTGGTGCCGACCATCAGGTCCGCGTAGCCCGGCGACGACCAGCGCGCGATCCAGCCGCCAGCGCGGTACTGCTCGATGAAACCCTGCACCATCTGCCCGGCATCGTCGGGCGTGAACAGCGCGTAGGCCGGCCAGGTGGTGCGGAAGGTGTCCCAGAAGCCATTGTTGACGAACACCTTGCCATCGCGCACGGCGGCAAAGGTGCGGGTCGCGCTGCCCTCGGTGTTGTCATCGCTGGCGCTGGCCTGGTTGGCGTAGCGCCACTCCGGTGCGGCGGCGCTGCCCACGTTTTCATGGCCTGAATTCGGGTACAGGAACAGCCGGTACAGGCTGGAATACAGCGTGGTCTTCTGGTCGTCGCTGGCATCGCCGATGTCGAAGCGGGCCAGGCGTGCGTCCCATGCATCCTGCGCACGGCCGGCCACGCTCTCCAGCGTATCGGTGGCGGCGATTTCCAGCGCCAGGTTGTGTCGTGCCTGCTCCACCGAGATCAGCGAAGTGGCGATGCGCATGGTCACCCGCCGGTCGCTGCCGGCATCGAACTTGATGTAACCGGTCGGTCGGCCGGTGTCGAGGCGACCGCTGCTGCGCCAGGGTCTGTCGAAGCTGGCTGCCACGTACATGCGGCTGGCGCCGTTGGACAGGCCGCTGCGCGTGTCGGTGTAGCCGGACAGCGTCTGCGTGGCGGCGTCCAGAGTCAGGCCACCGCGGGCATCGACGTTGTCGAACAGCAGGTTGGCGTCGCCTCCCTCCGGGAAGTCAAAGCGGAACAGCGCGGCATGGTCGGTCGGCGCGATCGATGCCGCGACGCCGTTGTCGAAGCGCACGTCGTAGCGGTAAGGGCGGGCGCTTTCGTGGCTGCGGTCGAACGACAGGGCACGTTTGCGGCGGTCAGCCTCCGGCACGCCACGACTGGCCGATGGCATCACCTGGAAGGTCTGGCGGTCGCCCATCCACGGGCTGGGTTGATGGCTCAGCGCAAGCGCCTGCAGCTGCGGACGGTTCTGAGCGTCGTTCTGCTCGTTCCAGCGGTACAGCCAGTTCAGCGCACCGGCATCGGTGACCGGGGTCCAGAAGTTGAACCCGTGCGGCACCGCCGTGGCCGGGAAATTGTTGCCACGCGAGAAGGTGCCGTTGGCCTGCGTACCGCGGGTGGTCAGCACCCAGTCGGAGACGCGCGCTGGCTGCTGCCGTGGCACTGCGTCCAGGCGAACGTCATCAATCCAGCCGGAGACCGGTGCGCCGTCGGCACTGGCCACCTCCAGTTCGATCGCCACCACGCGGCGGCCCTTCAGCGCGGGCACATCGCCCAGCCGCACCGCCTTGCGCGCCCATTGCTGCGGGTACAGCGTCTTCGAGTCGCCCTGCGCGCGGGCGCCGAGGGCCACCCTATGCTGGTCACGCGCAGCGCCGGCCGAAACCCGACTGCCATCGTCCAGCAGCAGGTCCAGAGACACATAGGTCGAAGCCACGGTGTCCTTGCCGACGATCTCCGGCAGCACCAACCACGACAGGGTGGTATCGGCCTCGATGGTCACGTCCGCCTTGAACAGTTCGCGCCGCACATTGCCACCTTCACTGCTGTAGCGCAGTGCGTGCAGGCCGCTGTAGCCGACATTGCGCTTGGCGGCGTAGGGCGCCGCGGGGCCATTGCCGATCATGACCTGCAATGCGCCTGCGGCCGGTTCCGGAGCCGGCTGGCCCGGCTCGAACGAGCTCTGCAGTCCCTGTGCCAGCACCGGCATCGCGGTAGTCGCACAGGCCAGGGCCAGGGCGAGCGGAAGCAGGGCGCGGCGTGGATCGGACAGGGTCATGCAAGGGTCTCCCGGAAGGGCTGGCGGCGGGCATAACCCGCATCGGCGGACACCACGGACAGCATCGCTCCGCCCGCCGCGATGGCAGTGGAAGAGGCGATGCCGGTCCGGTGGGGGCGGGCCATGCGATCGGGTCGGATTGGGGCAGGCCGGTTCACGACCTGGCCCGATCCTGCAACAGCCGTGGCAACCTGACAAGTGCCATTTAGTTCGATCCAAATGCGGTAAATATCGTTGTCGGTGGTTTCCCGGGGTGAATCTGCAGGATCGGTCGGGAATTCCCGCCGGCACCTCATCCCGAAGTGGCACGCAAGGTCGCAGGGAATCGGCCCGGTACGCGCAAAGACCCGTTGCGGCGCAATGTCGGGGCGGCCTGGATGCTAGAATCACAGGCCTCGCAACCCGTTCATCGACATCCGCCATGAGCCATACCGCCACTGCGCCCGCCAACGCCGAGAAGCGCTACACCGTGCACCGCAGCGATCTGCCGCTGAGCTGCCCGACCCCGGAAATGGCGCTGTGGAACTCGCATCCGCGCGTGTACCTGCCGATCGAAGACGAGCCCAATGGCGAAGCGCAGTGCCCGTACTGCGGTTCCGTGTTCGTGCTGGCCGACTAAGCGGCCGCCCCCTTGATGCGCCGATTGACCGTGGTGCAGTTGCTGCCGGCGCTGCACTCCGGCGGCGTCGAGCGCTCGACCCTGGAAATCGCTGCGGCCCTGGTCGCCGCCGGCCATCGCGCGCTGGTGGTTTCCGCCGGTGGCCGCCTGGTGCAGCCGCTGCTCGACAGCGGTGCCGAGCACCTCACCCTGGACATTGGCCGCAAGTCGCTGCTGACCCTGCGCCACTTGCCGACCCTGCGTCGCTTGTTTGCCGAGGTTGGTGCGGACATCGTGCATGCCCGCTCGCGGCTGCCGGCCTGGCTGGGCCTGTACGCAATCCGTGCCCTGCCTGCCGCGCAACGCCCGCACTGGGTGACCACCGTGCATGGGCTGAATTCGCCCAGCCGCTACAGCGCGGTGATGACCAGCGGCGAACGCGTGATCTGCGTGTCCAACACCGTGCGCGATTACGTGCAGCGCCACTACCCGACCGTGCCCGAACAGGCATTGCAGGTGATTCCGCGTGGCGTCGATGTGGCCCAGTTCCCGCGCGTGGCGCGTGCCGATCGCCGTGCGCGGATGGCGCTTGCGGCAGAGTACCCATGGCTGGCGCAGGTTGAAGGCCCCTTGCTGCTGTTGCCGGGGCGTGGCACCCGTCTGAAGGGTCACGCACACGCATTGCAGCTGCTGGCGGATGTGCGCGCCGCCGGCGTGCCGGCACAGTTGTGGATGCTGGGCACCGATGAACCCGGCCGTGAAGCCTACGTGGCCGACCTGCGCCGGCAGGCGGCCGCGCTCGGCGTGGCCGAGGCCGTGCACATCAGCACGCCGACCGCACGCATCGCCCAGGCCTACGCGGCCAGCGACCTGGTACTGCAGCTGTCGGACAAGCCCGAAGCGTTCGGCCGCACCGTGGTCGAGGCGTTGTCGGTGGGCCGGCCGGTGCTGGGTTGGGACCATGGCGGCGTTGGTGAGCTGCTTCGGCAGCTGCAACCCGCAGGTGCCGTGCCGCTCGGCGATGCGCGGGCATTGGGTGAACGTGCGCTGGCCCTGCTGGCCCAGCCCCCGTCCTTGCCGACCCGCATCCCGTTTACCCTGCAGGCCATGCAGCGCGATACCCTCCGCCTCTATGCCGACCTCGCCGGCTGACCCCGCCGTCATCGTGCGCGACGACCGCGCCGGGCGCTGGGCGCCCTGGTGGGTGCTGGCGTACGTGGCGATGTGGCCGTTGCCAGGCATCGCCGAAACCGTGTTGGGCCTGGGCGCGCTGTACGCGGCGGCGCGCATGGTGACGCGCCGCCTGCAGCGCCGCCCGCATCTGTTGAGCACGGCGGCCTGGGCACTGACTTCGATCCTGTTCCTTGGTTACTGGCTGCCGCAGGCATTCTCCGCATTCGATGCGATCGATCCGGCGGCCTCGTGGACCAAGGCTGCTGCGGGCCTGCGCTATCTGCCCTTCATGTGGCTGGTGGCGATCGCGGTGGCTACGCCGGAGCGGCGGCGGCTGACCTTCGCGGGGCTGGCACTGATCACCGGCGCATGGACGCTGGATGCACTGGTGCAGGCGGTGGCCGGCACCAGCCCATGGTTCTGGTCGCTGGAACACCTGAAGCTGGCGGTCAGTGGCCACGCACTGTGCCCGGCCGACGAGGCCGCACTGGCAGATCGCCTCAGTGGCGCACTGGGACCGTGCAACCTGAAGTTCGGCCAGGTGCTGGCCAGCCTGTCGCCGTTCCTGCTGCTGCCCGCCGCGCGGCGCTTTGGCAACACGGGCTGGCTGCTGGCTGCGGCAGCGCTGGGCAGCGTGTTGCTGTTGGCCGGTTCGCGCGCCTCGTGGATCACCTTCGCGCTGGTGCTGGCCTACAGCGGCGTGCGCCAGTTCGGCTGGAAACGGCTGGCCGCGCTGGCGCTGGTGGCGGTGCTCGGCGCCGGTGCGCTGACCGCCAGCGTGCCGCAGCTGCGCGAGCGCTTCGCGCGTACGGCCATGGCCCTGGATGGGGGCGAGCGTGGTGTCGACGAGGCCCTGTCAGGGCGCGCGCGGATCTGGGAAGCCGCCGCCTGCATGATTGAAGAGCACCCGATCAATGGCGTGGGTGCACGTGGTTTCCGCGATGCCTATTCCGCTTGCGTGGCGGAGGAAGGGCCGGCCGTGTGGGGCAATGCCCCGGCGCTTCATGCCCATCAGATCGTGCTGGAAATCCTCGCAGAGACTGGAGTGATTGGTCTGTTGCTGTGGCTGGCGGCGGTGGCCCAGGCCTGGCGCGCATGGCGCTACGCGCCGGCAATGGCCCGCGAACGCGCGCGTCCGGCGATGCTGGCGCTGGCGGTGACCGTGTTCCCGCTGAACACCCATCTGGCGTTCTATTCGGCCTTCTGGGGTGGCCTGACCGTATTGCTGGCCGCGCTGTTCGCCGGCAGCCTGCTGGCGCGCGACGCGGATGAATCGCCGGCGCTGAAGTAACTGCGCATCCACGCCATGCGTGGAGAGAGCCAATCCGCTCCCCGCGTTACTTGTAGAAAGCGCTCCGGCCACCCGGCTGCCGCTTGAATCGGCGATGGATCCAGAGGTACTGGTCGGGCGCCTCGCGCACCATCTCTTCGATGGCCTGGTTGACCCGCGTGGTATCGGCTTCCACGTCGTCGCTGGGGAAATTCTCCAGTGGCGCGCCGATCTTCAGGAAGTACTTCCCGCCTTCGCGGCGATGGAAATACGGGATCACCGCACAGCCGGTCATCCGCGCCAGCTGGTGGGTGGCGGTGATGGTCGAAGCGGTGTGGCCGAAGAACGGCACGAACACGGTGTCCTTGCCGCGCATGTCCTGGTCGGGCGCGTACCAGAGGAAGCCGCCCTTCTTCAGGTGGCGCACGGTAGCGCGGATGTCCTCATTGGCGAACATTGCCTTGGCGTAGCGCAGGCGGCCGAACTTCACCGCCCACTCGTACACCGGGTTCTTGTGCTTGCGGTACATGCCTGAAAGATCAACGTAGTCGCACAGCAGGCGCCCGCACATTTCCAGGGTCATGAAATGGCCGGACACCAGCAGCACGCCACGACCTTCCGCCTGCATCTGCCGTAGATGTTCCAGTCCTTCGATCTGCACCTGCGGGCGGATGCTGTCGATGCTGCCCCACCAGGCGCGGATGCACTCGAACACGCCCACACCCAGGGCATCGAAGCTGTCGCGCACCAGGCGCTGGCGCCAGGCCTCGTCCTTCTCGGGGAAGCACAGCTGCAGGTTGACCTCGGCGGCGCGGCGACGGCTGCCCAGCAGGCGCCAGGTGATCCAGCCGACGCCCCGGCCCAGCGCACGCTGCAGCATCCACGGCAGGCGGGCGATGGCGAAGGCGCCCAGCATGGCGGCGAACATCGGCCAGTTGCGGGGATCGCGCAGCGACGGGCGGACGGCGGTGGTGGCATCGGACATTGGCCCATTCTACCAAGGCGGCCGCGTGTCTTTCCCGGGGGGCTCCCGTATCCTTGCCGCATGCGTAAAGACCCTGTCGAATGGATCCTGCGCGGCCTGTACTCGGTCGTGCTCTACATCCTGCTGCCGATCACCGTGTACCACCTGGTCTGGCGCGGCTTCCGGGTCCGTGAATACTTCCGGCGCTGGGATGAGCGCTATGCTTCCTATCCGCAGCCCACCGGCCAACCGCGGGTCTGGCTGCACGCGGTCTCGGTGGGCGAAGTCAATGCCGCTGCGCCGCTGGTGAACGCGCTGCGCAAGGAGCGCCCGGACATCCGCTGGGTCATCACCACCATCACCCCGACCGGCTCCGAGCGCGTGCGTGCGCTGTGGGGCGACGCCCTGGACCACGTCTACCTGCCGTATGACGTGCCCGGCAGCGTCAACCGCTTCCTCGGCCACTTCCAGCCCAGCCTGGCGCTGATCCTGGAAACCGAACTGTGGCCGAACATGCTGTTCGGCTGCCGTGACCGTGGCATTCCGGTCTACATCCTCAACGCGCGCCTCTCGGCGCGTTCGCTGCGGGGCTACCGGCTGCTGGCGTCATTGATCCGCCGCGCACTGCGCACGGTCACCTGCGTAGCCGCTCAGTCGCAGGACGATGCCGAGCGTTTCGTGCAGCTGGGTGCCGCGCCGGAGCAGGTGCAGGCGCTGGGCAACCTGAAGTTCGACATCACTACGCCGGACGTGCAGGGCTTCGTCGAGCAGTTCCATGCCCGCGTGCCGGCCCGGCGGCCGGTGTGGATCGCCGCCAGTACCCATGATGGTGAAGAACAGGCGGTGATCGATCTGCATCGTCGCCTGCGCCGGCAGCACCCCGACCTGTTGCTGCTGTGGGCGCCCCGGCATCCCGAGCGCTTCCCGAAGGTGGAGGCGCTGGCGCGGGAGCAGGGCTGGAACGTGGCAACCCGGCGCGCGAAGCAGTGGCCGGAGGTTGGAACCGATGTGTTCGTCATCGATACCCTGGGCGAGCTGATGCCGTTCTATGCCTGCGCGCAGGTGGCGTTTGTCGGTGGAAGCCTGCAGCCGATCGGTGGCCACAACCTGCTGGAGCCGGCGGCGATGGGCACCGCTGCGGTGACGGGCCCGCACCTGCACAACTTCTCGGAGATTTCCCGCCGCATGCGCGAGGCGGGCGCGCTGTTGATCGGCGAAGACGTGCAGGCGGTCGGCGAACTGCTGCAGCACCTGCTCGAAGATCCGCAGGCACGCGAGGACATGGCGCGGGCAGGCTGCACGCTGATCAGCAACGGACGCGGTGCCCTGCAGCGTACGCTGGCGCTGGTCGGACCGCACCTGCCGCCGCCTTGCCGCTGAGTCCGAAGGGCCGGCGCACGCGACGTGACTGTCGTGAAAGACCGCGTCAATTCTGCTTAGCGACCTGGAATCTGTCGTAGCGGGACCGGGAGCTTGCTTGCCAACGTGCCTGCCGTCACATCGTGATGCGCATGGCGCGTATTCCGATACCGCCTCCCGGCACAGGCTGTCAGTCTGCTGTCGACCGCGCTTGGGCGGATATCAAGGGAACTTGCGATGGACAGCGACAGCAGCCCCGGCATCGATGAGCCCGGGTACGGCGATCGCCTTGTGGTGGTGGCACTGACCTTGCTGCTGGGAGGCGGCGTGGTCGCGCTGGTCGGGCAGCACACCGCAGCCCAGGCAGGCCCGGCCATCGTCCTGAGCCTGCTGCTGGCCGCGCTGGGTACAGGGCCGCTGCTGTACTGCCTGCACGTTCTGAACCAGCAAAGGCCCGCTGCCGATGGCCTGCATGGCGTGGTGCGGGACTGCTGGGGAGGCGTGCCGGCCGTTCTGCTCGGTGGCGCGCTGCTGCTGGAACTGGTGGTGACTGCCGCTGGCGTTGCGCAGTCCGTCGCCAACCATCTGCATGTTCTGCTGGCTGGTTGTGGAATCGAGGCCAGCAACGGGATGCCGGGTCAACTGATGGCTGCTGCCAGCCTGCTGTTGCTTGCAGCGGTCGGGTCGCTGCGGCCACACCGTGTGGTGCTGGTTGCCTGCGTGCTGCTGACGGTGAAGGTCGGCGCCGGCCTGCTGTTGCTGGTGCTGGCAGCCCGCCATGTGCACTACGCGTACTGGATTCCATGGCTGCCGCCGGCAACGGCACCCTATCGCTTCGGGATCGGCGGTGTACTGGCGGCGAGCGTGCCGCTGTACGGTGTGTTCGCCACCGTTGGCCTGGCGATGGGATTTCCTGGCATCGGCAGGCAGGCGAGGGCACGGCCGCCGCTGCTGCCGGCGTGCGTGCTGCTGGCCATGGTGCTGCTGATTGTACTGGCCGCGTTGCAGACGGGCCTGGTCGAATTTCCGGCCCTGGCCAGCACGCGGCCTTTGTCGGTCGCCCTGCAGCATCACCCGCAGTTGTACTGGGCGATGCCCTTGCTGCCGCTGGCCGGAGTGGCAGGGTTGGTGGCGCTCATCCTGGTGCTGCTGATGTTGGCTGCGCGGGTGGCGATGCAGCTGTGGCCGACGGCAGGTGACCGATCCCTGGAGTTCCTGGAGAGACTGGTGCCGGTTGCCGTCGTCCTGTCGGCGGCATTGCTGGCGTTGTGGGCGCCCATGGGCAGCCTGCCGGTACTGCCTGGTCCGGCAACCCTGTTGGTGATGGGGGCCGTGTGCGTGGCCGTGCTGCGCGGACGGGCACCGCGGTCACGCGCCCTGCCGGTGCTGGCTCCCGTCGCCATCGCACTGTGTCTGCTGGCCGCAGTCGAACGGATGCGGGTCTGGCCCGGCTGACGGTCGGTGGGTGCATGCTTCCGTCCGCGCGACCAACAAAAAAGCCACCCTCGCGGATGGCTTCTTCGTGACCGGCAGGCTGACGACTCAGTGCGTGGTGGTTGCCGGGTTGCCCGCGTCCTGGGTCAGCAGGCGGTTGACGTCCTGCAGCTCGGCCACGTCCAGCGCACCCAGCGACTGGCTCAGCAGCAGGCGGTTCTGCAGGAAGGTGTAACGGGCCTGGGCGTAGTCCAGCTGCGCCGAGAACAGGATGCGCTGGTTCTGGATCACGTCCAGCACGGTACGGGTGCCGACTTCCAGGCCGACCTGCGAGGCGTCATAGGCGCTCTGTGCCGAGACCACCGCCAGGCGGCGGGCTTCCACTTCGCTGATGCCCTGTACCAGGGTCTGGTACGCATTGCGGGTGTTGCGGTCCAGGGCACGCTTCTGCTGCTCGTAGCCGTCCTGGGCAATGTCACGCTGGGCCAGCGCCTGGCGCACGCCGGACTGGGTAGCGCCGCCGGCGAAGATCGGCACGTTCAGGGTCAGGCCGATGCTGTTGGTGCGGGCGTCGGGGGACAGCGAGCCGGAGCCGGTGCTGTCGCCCCAGGTCGCGGTCTTGCCCCAGCTGCCGCCCAGCGACAGGGTCGGGTAGTGGCCACCACGCGCGGCCTGCACGCCGGCTTCGGCGGCGCTCACCTTCAGTTCCTGCGCCTTCAGCGCCGGATTCTGGGTGGTGGCCTGGTGCACCAGCTCGTCGATGTTGCCACGGTTGGCCGGCACTTCCGGACGGAAGTCGGCCGGCAGCCCACGCAGGTTGGTCACCGGCTGGCCGGTCAGTTCGGTCAGCGCCTGGTAGTTATCGGCCAGGGTGTTCTGCGCAACGATGGTGTTGGCGCGCGCCTGGTCGTACTGGGCGCGTGCTTCGTGCACGTCGGTGATCGGCGCCAGGCCCACTTCCAGGCGCTTGTCGGCGAAGTCGAACTGCTTCTTCGCAGCCGCTTCATTGGTCTGTGCGGCGTTCAGCGATTCGATCGCCACCAGCACGTTGAAGTAGGCCGCCGAGGTGCGCACGATCAGGCTGTCGTTGGCAGATTCGAGGGTGAAGTCCGCCGCCTTGCTCAGCTCACGCTGCGAACGCAGGTTGTTGATCTGGGTCCAGTTGAACAGCGTCTGGCTGCCATCGATCGTGTAATTGCGGCGCTTGTTGGTGAACGAGCCGGAGTTGATGTCGGCGTTCGGCTCGCTGCGCGTGCGGTTCAGCGTGGCCTGGCCGTTGATCTGCGGCAGCAGGGCGGCGCGCGCCTGCACGGCGCCTTCCTTGTCGACCAGCCGGGTCGATTCGGCGGCGGACAGCTGCGGATCGCCGTTGCGTGCCATTTCGTAGACCTGCAGCAGGTCGGCGGCATGGGCAGACAACGGCAGCAGGGCAGTGGCCAGCGCAACAGCGAGGGATCGGCGGATCATTGCGGCTTCCTTGGACTCAGAGGTGGAACTGGGGGGCCGGGGCGGCACCACGCAGGTAATCGATATCGGTCTCGAACAGGGACTCGGTGCTGCCGTCGGCCTTGACCAGCAGGGCCTCCATCGCCGGCGAGCGGCCGTGGATCACGAACAGGCGACCACCCGGACGCAGCCACGAGGCGAACTGTGACGGCACCACGTCGACCGCACCAGTGACACAGATCACGTCAAAGCGGCGTTCGGTCTGCCAGGACAGGGCGTCAGCCACTTCCACGCGGACGTTGGTGCCCAGGCCGGAGGCGTCCAGGCGGGCACGCGCGGCGGCGGCCAGCTCCGGGTCGATCTCCAGGCTCAGCACGTCGCGCGCCAGCGCGCCGATGCAGGCGGACAGGAAGCCGCTGCCGGTGCCGATTTCCAGCACTTCGTCACCCGGCTGCAGATCCAGTGCCTGCAGGGTACGGCCCTCGATGACCGGCTTCATCATCTTCTGGCCGTGGCCGATCGGCAGTTCGACATCGGCGTAGGCCAGCGCCCGGTGTGCATCGGCGACAAAAGCCTCGCGCGGCAGGCGGGCCAGGACGTCGAGCACCTTGATGTCCAGCACGTCCCAGGGACGGATCTGCTGTTCCACCATCAGTTCGCGGGCGTGGGCGTAATCAATCGTCATGAGGTTCAAATCCAGCGCAGTGGGCCGGCCATTTTACCGGTGCCGGAGGCCGGCGGCGCGCCCAGAGCATCAGCTGCCGGGTGGCCGGGGTCGCAGTGCCGGAAGTCATCGCGACCTCCGGTTCGTTCAGTTTTGGTTATTCAGCCGTCCCGGCCCCTCGCGGCGCATAGGCGCGCAGGAAGAAGTCGATGCTGGCGGTCACGTGGGCAAGAGGGTCGCACTCCACCGGTGACAGTGGCATGCCGCACATCATATGCATGTGCACTTCGCCCTTGACCAGGGTCAGGAACTGCTCGCCAGCCAGCGAATAGTCGGTGATTTCCAGCTCGCCGCGCTCGGCGCGTGCCCGCAGGAAGTCAGCCAGGGCCTCGCAGGTACGTTCCGGTCCTGCCTTCCAGAACAGCTCGCGCAGGCGTTCGTCGGTCTCCGGCGCCATCATCATGCGCTGGATCGAGATCGCCGCATCGGAAGTGATCAGTTCGAAGAAGGCCAGGCCGATGCCGATCAGCTGGTCGCGCAGCGGGCCGTCCGCGTCGGCCACGAACAGGGCATCGGGCAGCATTTCAACGCACTTTGACTGCACGGCCTCGGAGAACAGGGTCTCCTTGTCGCCGAAGTGGCTGTACACGGTCAGCTTCGAGACGCCGGCCTGGGCGGCAATGGCGTCCATGCTCACGCCGGTATACCCCTGTTCGATGAACAGTACCTTGGCTGCTTCGAGGATCGCCGCGCGCTTGCCCAGATCCTTGGGGCGCCCGGGTCCGGCGGCCTTGGCAGCGGGCTTGGCCGACGGCTTGCGGGAAGTGGAAGAACTCATCGCAACAATACTAGACCAAGCGGTTCGATATTTATACTATACCGGCCGGTTTATTAAATTGGGCCGGCAGTCGCGGCTCCCCCTTGTTGCAACCCTGCGTTTTCAGGACGTTGACCGATGAAGATCGTGCGCTGGATGGGCGGTATGGTGTGGGTGGCTGCGCTGGCAGCCTGTTCGGGACAGGAACAGGCGCCGCAGGCGGCCGTGCCGGTACTGGTGGTTCACCCCGGCGAACAGGCCGGACAGGCGCCGGCGGCATTCCCGGGCACGGTGCGTGCCCGTCAGGAAAGCCCGCTGTCGTTCCGCGTCGGAGGCAACCTGGTCAAGCGCCACGTCGATGCCGGCCAGCGGGTGAAGAAGGGCGACGTGCTGGCCGAACTGGACGTGGCTGACTTCGCGCTGCAGGCCCGTGCCTCACAGGCGCAGCTGGCTGCGGCCGAGGCCGACCTGGTGCGTGCCCGCGATGACCTGAAGCGCTACCAGGTGCTGGCCGACCAGCAACTGGTCAGCCGCTCGCAGCTGGACCAGCAGTCCGCGGCGTTCAAGGCCGCGCAGGGCCGGGCCAATGCGGCCCGCGCCAACCTCGATGTGCTGCGCAACCAGGCTGACTACGCGCAGCTGCGCGCGCCGGCCGATGGCGTGATCGCCAGCCGCGAGGCCGAAGCCGGGCAGGTGGTGTCCGCCGGCCAGACCATCTTCAACCTGGCCGCCGATGGCGGCCGCGAAGTGCTGATCGACCTGCCCGAGGCGACCATCCGCGACTACGCGGTCGGCCAGCCGGTCGAGGTGGAACTGTGGAACCGCCCGGGCCAGCGCCTGCCCGGTACGATCCGCGAGATCGCCGCCGCCGCCGATCCGCAGGCACGCACCTATGCCACCCGCGTCAGCCTGGCCGCCGATGCGCTGGCCGATGTCGAACTGGGCCAGAGCGCACGCGTCTACAGCAGCGCCGGTCGCCACGGTACCCTGCAGCTGCCGCTGGGCGCGCTGCAGCGCGGTGCCAACGGTGCCGCCAGCGTGTGGGTGGTCGATCCGGCCAACAGCACGCTGAAGGCCGCCTCGGTCACCACCGGTGCGTTTGGCAGCGAGACCGTGCCGGTGCTGTCCGGCGTGAACGCGGGTGACTGGGTGGTTGCCGCCGGTGGCCACCTGCTGCGGGCGGGCCAGCCGGTGATCGCCGTGGACCGGCAGAACCGCCCGGTGCTGAAGCCGGCCGCGCCGGCCGCTGCCGCCAAGGCCAAGGAGTAAGCCGGTGCGCCGCTTCAATCTTTCCGAGTGGGCGCTGGCCAACCGCCCGCTGGTGCTGTTCGCGATGCTGGCCTTCGCGCTGATCGGCGCGTGGTCGTACAAGCACCTGGGCCAGTCCGAGGATCCACCATTCACCTTCAAGGCGATGGTGGTGCGCACGCTGTGGCCGGGCGCCACCGCTGAACAGGTCTCGCGGCAGGTGACCGAGCCGATCGAGAAGGCGCTGATGAACACCGGCGAGTACGAGTTCATCCGCTCCTATTCGCGCCCCGGCGAATCGCAGGTCATCTTCATGGCCCGCGACAGCCTGCGTTCCAGGCAGATCCCGGACCTGTGGTACCAGGTGCGCAAGCGCGTGGGCGACATCCGTGCGACGCTGCCGCGCGAGATCGTCGGTCCGTTCTTCAACGATGAGTTCGGCGACACCTACGGCAACATCTATGCGTTGACCGGCAAGGGCTTCGACTACGCTGTGATGCGCGACTACGCCGACCGCATCCAGCTGGAACTGCAGCGCGTGCCCGATGTCGGCAAGATCGACCTGGTCGGCCTGCAGGACGAGAAGGTGTGGATCGAGCTGTCCAACACCCGCCTGGCCACGCTGGGTGTGTCGATGCAGCAGGTACAGCAGGCGCTGGCCGACCAGAATGCGGTCACCGGCACCAGCTTCTTCGAGACCGCCACCGACCGCGTGCAGCTGCGCGTGACCGGCCAGTTCAACGACATCGAAGCGATCCGCCAGTTCCCGATCCGCGCCGGTGACCGCACCGTGCACCTGGGCGACATCGCCGAGGTCAAGCGTGGCTTCGCCGATCCGGCGTCGCCGAAGATGCGCTTCATGGGTGAAGAGGCCATCGGCCTGGCAGTGGCGATGAAGGATGGCGGTGACATCCTCAAGCTCGGCGCCAATCTCGATGCCGAGTTCGAGCGCCTGCAGAAGACCCTGCCGGCGGGCATGCAGCTGCGCAAGGTGTCCGACCAGCCGCAGTCGGTGGAAGAGTCGGTCGGCGAGTTCGTGCAGGTGCTGACCGAAGCGGTGGTGATCGTGCTGCTGGTCAGTTTCTTCTCGCTGGGCCTGCGCACCGGCCTGGTGGTGGGCGTGACCATTCCACTGGTGCTGGCGATGACCTTCTTCGTCATGCACTACTTCGACATCGGCCTGCACAAGATTTCGCTGGGTGCACTGGTGCTGGCGCTGGGCCTGCTGGTGGACGATGCGATCATCGCGGTGGAGATGATGGCCACCAAGATGGAGCAGGGTTACGACCGCCTGCGCGCGGCCAGTTTCGCCTGGGAATCCACCGCGTTCCCGATGCTGACCGGCACGCTGATCACGGCGGCCGGCTTCCTGCCCATCGCTACGGCGGCCTCGAGCACCGGTGAGTACACGCGTTCGCTGTTCCAGGTGGTGACCATCGCGCTGGTGGTGTCGTGGATCGCGGCGGTGCTGTTCATCCCGTACCTGGGCGACAAGATGCTGCCGGACCTGTTCAATCCGCAGCCGCCGAAGCCGGGCAGCGTGTCCGCGCGCTGGCATGCCAAGCGCCAGCAGTGGGCCGACCGCTATCCGGCGCTGGCCAACCTGATCGCGCCGCCGCAGCACGGGCACGACCACGATCCGTACCAGCGCCCGTTCTACCGCAGCTTCCGTCGCTTCCTCGATGGCTGCCTGCGCCACCGCTGGTGGGTGATTGCCGCGACCATCGCCCTGTTCGTGTTCTCGCTGATGATGTTCCGCTTCGTGCCGCAGCAGTTCTTCCCGGATTCGACCCGGCCGGAACTGATGGTGGACATCGAGCTGGCCGAGGGCGCATCGCTGCGCTCGACCCAGGCCCAGGCCGAGAAGCTGGAGAAGCTGCTGTCCAGCCGC
Source organism: Stenotrophomonas sp. YJH_SMC_58 (assembly GCF_059369635.1). Taxonomy (NCBI): domain Bacteria; kingdom Pseudomonadati; phylum Pseudomonadota; class Gammaproteobacteria; order Lysobacterales; family Lysobacteraceae; genus Stenotrophomonas; species Stenotrophomonas sp. YJH_SMC_58. Next base: position 462,748 of record NZ_JCAFSW010000001.1, on the reverse strand, counting down.
GAGGGCATCGCGAACTACGTGTCCTACGTGGGCACCGGTTCGCCGCGCTTCTACCTGCCGCTGGACCAGCAGCTGCCGGCCACCAACTTCGCCCAGTTCGTGGTACTGGCCAAGGACATCAAGGCGCGCGAAAGCACACGTGACTGGCTGCTGCACGAGGTGATTCCGAAGTTCCCGGACGTGCAGATGCGCGTGACCCGCCTGGAGAACGGCCCGCCGGTCGGCTATCCGGTGCAGATGCGCATTTCCGGCGAGCACATCGAGAAGGTGCAGGCGATCGCGCGCCAGGTCGAAGCCAAGGTGCGCGAGAACCCGCACGTGATGAACGTCAACCTGGACTGGAGCGAGCCGAGCAAGGTGGTGCGGCTGGTGATCGACCAGGAGCGTGCGCGGGCGCTGGGCGTGAGCAGTGCCCAGGTCAGCCAGTTCCTGTCCAGTTCGCTGGCCGGGCAGTCGGTGAGCGTGTACCGCGAGGGCAACCGCCAGATCGAGATGCTGCTGCGTGGCCCGGCCGACGAGCGCAACCAGCTGGAGCTGCTGTCGAGCCTGTCGATGCCGACCGCCAACGGCGGCAGCATCACGCTGTCGCAGGTGGCGACGATGGAGTACGGCTTCGAGGACGGCATCATCTGGCACCGCAACCGCCTGCCGACGGTGACCGTGCGTGCCGACATCAGCGATGGCATGCAGCCGCTGGACGTGGTGCATCAGATCCTGCCGACGCTGGATGGCATCCGTGCCGAGCTGCCGAACGGTTACCTGCTGGAAACCGGCGGTACCGTGGAGGATTCGGCACGTGGCCAGAACTCGATCAAGGCCGGCATGCCGCTGTTCCTGGTGGTGGTGGCCACGCTGCTGATGCTGCAGCTGCGCAGCTTCTCGCGTGCGGCGATGGTGCTGGTGACCGCGCCGCTGGGCATCATCGGCGCGACGTTGTTCCTGCTGCTGTTCCGCGCGCCGTTCGGCTTCGTGGCACTGCTGGGCACGATCGCGCTGGCCGGCATGATCATGCGCAACTCGGTGATCCTGATCGACCAGATCCAGCAGGACATCGATGCCGGGCATGACCGCTGGCATTCGATCATCGACGCGACGGTGCGCCGCTTCCGCCCGATCGTACTGACCGCGCTGGCGGCCGTGCTGGCGATGATTCCGCTGTCGCGCAGCGCGTTCTATGGCTCGATGGCGATCTCGATCATGGGCGGCCTGATCGTCGGCACGGTGCTGACCCTGGTGTTCCTGCCGGCGTTGTACGCGGCATGGTTCCGGGTGAAGCCGGACGAATCCGGGGCGTAATGCCCCGGGTTCTGCGGCCACCGCCCTGGTAGGTGCCAACCTTGGTTGGCACTGCGGCACGCATCCACGCATGGCGTGGATCTACTGCAGCTGGTCTTTGCCCTGGTAGGTGCCAACCTTGGTTGGCACTGCAGCACGCATCCACGCATGGCGTGGATCTACTGTAGCTGCAGGCCGCTCCGTAGCACTGGCAGCAGCCATTCGATGAATACCTGCACGCGTTGTGCGCGGTGCTGCCGATGCGGCTGCAGCAGGGTCACCGGCAATGGTTGCGCCACATGCTGCGGCATCACTTCCACCAGCGCACCGGATTGCAGTTCGGCCTGCACGTCGTAGCGCGGAATCTGCAGCAGCCCCAGCCCCGCCACGCAGCACGCGATCGACGCTTCTGCACTGTTCACCCGCACCCAGCCGGGCATCGGCAATGTGCGTAGCTGCGTACCCTCCTGCCATTCCCACGCTTCCACCCGCGCCGTGGTCGGCGACGCGTAGTTCACCGCCCGGTGCTGCTGCAGGTCGGCAGGTTGCTGCGGCACACCGTACTCGCGCAGGTAGGCCGGCGCGGCCACGTTGACGAAGTCGAGCTGGCCCAGTGTGCGCGCGACCAGGCTGGAATCGCCCAACTGCCCGACCCGCAGCACGGCGTCGCAGCCGTCTTCGATCAGGTTCACCGCGCGGTCGGTCATGCCCAGGTCGACTTCCACCTGCGGATGGCGCGCGAAGAAGTCGGGCAGCGCCGGGGCGAGGATGCGGCGGCCGATGCGGCTGGGCACGTCGATCTTCAGCTGGCCCACCGGCTGCGCGTCGTCCTGCCGGAACAGCGCTTCGGCGTCTTCAACTTCGGCGATCAGGCGCAGGCAGCGGGCATGGAACACGTCGCCGTCGTGGGTGGTGGACACCCGTCGGGTCGAGCGCTGCAGCAGGCGGGTGCCGAGCCGCTGCTCCAGCTCCGCAATGGCTGCCGAGACGGTGGAGCGGGGCAGGCCGAGCTGGTCGGCGGCGCGGGTGAAGCTGGCGCACTCCACCACCCGGGTGAAGATGCGGAAGCGATCGATCCGGTCCATTGTTCGCTGGCTCTGGAAGGTTAAGTCAATGCGGCGGGCTTTATCCGCATTTTCTGCACGATATCGTCGTCAGGGCAGGGTTGCCACCCCGGGCAGCCCCCTCCCGAGACCGACGCCATGACCGACCATTCCCTCAAGGGCAGGACCGTGCTGATTGCCGGTGGCGCCAAGAACCTGGGCGGACTGATCGCCCGCGACTTCGCCAGCCAGGGCGCCAAAGCCATCGTCATCCACTACAACAGCGCCGCCACCCAGGCCGATGCAGAGGCGACCGTCGCCGCCGTGCAGGCCGCTGGCAGCAAGGCCGTTGCCCTGCAGGGCGACCTGACGTCGGCGGCAGCGATGGAGCGCTTGTTCGCCGATGCCGTGGCCGCAGTCGGCCGTCCCGACATCGCCATCAATACGGTCGGCAAGGTGCTGAAGAAGCCGCTGCTGGAGATCAGCGAAGCCGAGTACGACGAGATGAGCGCGGTCAACGCCAAGGCCGCGTTCTTCTTTCTCAAGGAGGCTGGACGCCACGTCAACGACGGTGGCCGCGTCTGCACTCTGGTCACCTCACTGCTGGGTGCGTTCACGCCGTTCTATTCCAGCTATGCCGGCACCAAGGCGCCGGTTGAGCATTTCACCCGCGCGGCGTCCAAGGAGTTCGGTGAGCGCGGCATCTCGGTGACTGCGATCGGGCCGGGCCCGATGGACACGCCGTTCTTCTACCCGGCCGAGAGTGCCGATGCGCAGGCGTACCACAAGACCGCGGCCGCGCTCTCGGCGTTCACCCGCACCGGCCTGACCGACATCGCCGACATCGTGCCGTGGATCCGCTTCCTGGTGACCGATGGCTGGTGGATGACCGGGCAGACCATCCTGGTCAATGGTGGGTACACCACCAAATAATGTAGCCACCCCATGGGTGGCTGCCCGCAATGTCCGGAGGGAGAGGCGCCACGCATGGCGTGGCGCTATCGGATCAGTTGAGTTTGGCCAGCACTGCGTCGGTGGCGGCTGCCGTGCTCACCGCCTGGCCCTTGGCGGCCAGATCGGCGGTGAACACGCCGTCGTCCAGCACGGCGTGCACGGCGGCTTCCACCGCAGCGGCTTCCGTTTCCAAACCCAGCGAATGGCGCAGCAGCATCGCGGCGCTGAAGATCGTCGCGTACGGATTGGCGATGCCCTTGCCAGCGATATCCGGGGCCGAACCATGGATCGGTTCGTAGATGCCGACCGCGCCCGGCTCGCCCAGCGAGGCCGACGGCAGCAGGCCCAGCGAGCCGGCCAGCATCGAGGCTTCGTCGGTGAGGATGTCGCCGAACATGTTCTCGGTGACGATCACGTCGTACTCGCGCGGCTTGGCCAGCAGATGCATGGCCATGGAATCGACCAGCTGGTGCTCCAGTGCAACGTCCGGGAATTCCTCGCGGCCGATGCGCGCGGCCACGTCGCGCCACAGGCGCGAGGTCTCCAGCACGTTGGCCTTGTCCACCGAAGTCACCTTGCCCCGGCGCTGTTGCGCCAGGCGGAACGCACTACGCAGCACGCGCTCGATTTCGGCCACGGTGTAGCGGCACAGGTCGCTGGCGCTGTCGGCATCGCGGGTCTTGTCACCGAAGTAGATGCCGCCGGTCAGCTCGCGCACCACCACGAAGTCCACGCCCTGCAGCAGTTCGGCCTTGATCGGCGACGCGTGCAGCGCGGCCTCATGGGTACGTACCGGGCGCAGGTTGGCATACAGGCCCAGCGCCTTGCGGATCGCCAGCAGGCCCTGTTCCGGGCGCACCTTGGCGTTCGGGTCAGACCACTTCGGGCCGCCGACTGCGCCCAGCAGTACGGCGTTGGCAGCCTGGCAGGCAGCCAGGGTGGAGGCGGGCAGCGGTTCGCCATGGCGGTCGATGGCGATGCCACCGATGTCGTGCTCGCTGAAGGTAAAGGTGTGGTTGAAGCGTTCGGCGACGGCCTTCAGGACGGCGACTGCGGCGGCGGCGACTTCCGGGCCGATCCCATCACCGGGCAGGACAACAATTTCAGCGTGCATGCTCACTCTCGTAGCGTTCGATTTCAGGGACACGGCCCAACAGATACCCCAACTGGTCGACGCCTTCCAGCAGGCAGGTCTGCGAGAAGCCATCCAGCGGGAAGGAATAGACGCGCCCATCGGGCGTGCGCAGCTCGCGCGCGGCCACGTCGATGGTCAGCTCGTCGTCCGGGCGCTGCATCAGCGCCTGCACGTCGGCTTCGTCCAGCACGATCGGCAGCAGGCCGTTCTTCAGCGAGTTGCCGCGGAAGATGTCGGCGATCTCGCTGCTGACGATGGCGCGCAGGCCCAGGTCGGTCAGTGCCCACGGTGCATGCTCGCGCGACGAGCCGCAGCCGAAGTTGCGGCCCGCCAGCAGGATGCTGCGGCCGGCGTTGTGCGGCTGGTTGAAGGCGAAGTCGGCCACCGGCGAACCGTCGGCCTGCCAGCGCCAGTCATTGAACGCGTTGCGGCCCAGGCCGGCGCGTTCGGTGGTGGACAGGAACCGCGCCGGAATGATCTGGTCGGTGTCGATGTTGGTCTGGCGCAGCACCACGCTGGCCGAGGTCAGGGTACGGGAACCGGCCATCACGCCACCTCCTGTGCGAACAGTTCGCGGGTATCGGCGACGTGCCCGTTCACCGCGGCCCACGCCGCGCTCATCGGCGAGGCCAGCAGCGTGCGCGAACCAGGACCCTGGCGGCCTTCGAAATTGCGGTTGCTGGTGCTGACGGCCAGCTGCCCGGGCGCGACCAGATCGCCGTTCATGGCGATGCACATCGAGCAGCCCGGCTCGCGCCACTCGGCACCGGCCGCGCGCACGATCTCGTGGATGCCTTCGGCCTCGGCCTCGCGCTTGACGATCTCCGAGCCCGGCACCACCAGCATGCGCACCCGGTCAGCGACGCGACGACCGCGCAGCACCTGCGCCACCTCGCGCATGTCGCTCAGGCGGCCATTGGTGCACGAGCCGACGAACACCACGTCCACCGGCGTGCCCGCCAGCGCCTTGCCGGCCTGGAAATGCATGTAGTCCAGACCCTTCTGTGCGGCGGCATCGTTGGCGGCGGGGATCGGTGCATCCACCGCGATGGCGGTGCCCGGATGCGTGCCCCAGGTCAGGGTCGGGCGGATGTCGGCGGCGTCGATGTGCACTTCGCTGTCAAAGCGCGCGCCGTCATCGCTGCGCAGCTGCTGCCAGCGTGCGACGGCCGCATCGAAGTCGGCACCCTTGGGGCCGCGCGGGGTAGCAGCGACGAAGTCGAAGGTGACCTGGTCCGGCGCCACCATGCCGGCACGCGCACCCGCCTCGATCGACATGTTGCACAGGGTCATGCGCTGTTCCATGTCCATCGCTTCGATGGTACTGCCACGGAACTCGATGACGTGGCCGGTGCCGCCGTTGACGCCGATCACGCCGATGATGTGCAGGACCACGTCCTTGGCGCCGACGCCGGGCGCCAGCGGGCCATCGACGGTGATCGCGAAGGTCTTCGCCTTGCGCTGCAGCAGGCACTGCGTGGCCAGCACGTGGCCGACTTCACTGGTGCCGATGCCGAAGGCCAGCGAACCGAACGCACCGTGGGTGGAGGTGTGGCTGTCGCCGCAGACGATGGTCATGCCGGGCTGGGTGAAGCCTTGTTCCGGCGCGATCACGTGGACGATGCCGCGATTGTCCGAGGCCATGTCGAACAGTTCGATGCCGTGTTCGGCGCAGTTGCGTGCCAGGGTGGCGACCTGAGCTTCGGACGCAGCGCTGGCGTAGGGAAGCGTGCCGTCGGCGGCAGGCGGCAGGGTTGGCGTGGAGTGGTCCATCGTCGCCTTGGTGCGGTCCGGGCGGCGCGGCGACAGGCCGCGCTCGCGCAGTTCGGTGAACGCCTGCGGTGAGGTCACCTCGTGGATCAGGTGCAGGTCGATGTACAGCACGGCGGGGGCGCTGTCGGATTCGGGAACCACCACGTGGGCGTCCCACAGTTTGTCGTACAGGGTGCGGGGTGCGGAAGTCATGCGTATGCCTGGCAGAAGTACGAAAGAGCGAACATCAGTAAAGAAAACGAAACGGTCAAGTCAGCGACGGCGGGCGAGCACGCGCAGGCGCACGTAGTCGGCCAGCGGCTGGCCGGCGGCATTGCGCGGCAGCTCGGCCAGCAACGCGGTGGCGGCCTCGCGCACGGTGGCGCGCGCCTCGGCCGGCAGGTCGTCCAGCAGTGGTGCGGCGAAGACCCGCAGCCAGCCGGCCACGCCGGTCGGCAGTGCGGTCGGGCGCGGCGTGCACTCGATCAGTTGCACCTGGAAGCCATGCTGGCGCAGGCGGTCGGCGTAGGCATCGGCCGTCGGGAAATACCACTGGAAGGTGCTGGCGCCATGGCCGTGGGCCACACGCGCGGCCTGTACCGCCGCGATGATCGTGGCCACGTTTCCGTGGCCACCGAATTCGGCGACAAAGCGGCCGCCGGGGCGCAGGGCGCGGCGCACGCCTTCCAGCACGCGGTCCGGAGTCGTCATCCAATGCAGTGCGGCATTGCTGAACACTGCATCGAACTCGCTGTCGAACGACAGCGCGTGGCCGTCCATCACCTGCGCGTCGACACCGCGTGCGCGGGCGGCGACCACCAGTTCCGGCGAAGCATCCACACCGTGGATGCGTGCGCCGCTCAGCGCCAGCTCGGTACTGAGTACGCCATCGCCACAGCCCAGGTCGAGGATGCGCTCACCGGCGCGCGGGTCGAGCAGGCGCGATACCGCGCCGCCGAGCAGCGGCACGAAGCCGGCATCGATCGCATAGTCCTGGGCGTTCCACTGCTGGCCAGCGGCGCTGGCCGGGGTGGGGATGTCGAAGGCGCTCATGGCGGGGTCCTCAGGCGGTGGCGGCGGTGGCAACGTCGGTGTTGCTGTGGGCGGCAGCCTGGCGCTGGCGCAGCAGGCGGTTGGCCACATCCAGCCAGGCCAGCGCGGAGGCTTCGATGATGTCCTTGCTGGTGCCGGTGCCGTCGTACTCCACACCCTCGTGGCGTACGCTCAGATTGGCTTCGCCGCGCGCATCGGCGCCGATGCCGACGCTGTGCACGTGGTAACTGTCCAGCATCAGCTGCACGCCGGTGGCGGCCGACAGTGCGCCGAACAGCGCATCGACCGGGCCGTCGCCCTGCGCGGTCTCGGCCACGCGGTTGCCGTCCGGATCGGACAGTTCGACCAGTGCGTTGGCGCGGCTGCCGACATCGCTGATGGTCATCGAGGCCAGGCGGTAGCCCTGTGCGTTGGAACCGCCCTGCATCAGCGTCTGCAGATCGGCATCGGTGACCACACGCTGCTGTTCGCACAGGCCCTTGAACTGCTCGAACACCAGCTTCAGTTCGTCTTCCTCCAGCCAGAAGCCCAGCGCACGCAGGCGCGCTTCAACGGCGGCACGGCCACTGTGGCGGCCCAGCACCATCTGCGAGTCCTCCCAACCCACGTCTTCCGGGCGCATGATCTCGTAGGTACCGCGATGGCGCAGCATGCCGTGCTGGTGGATGCCCGATTCGTGGGCGAACGCGTTGGCGCCGACGATGGCCTTGTTGCGCTGCACCGGCATGCCGACCAGGCGCTGCAGCAACTGCGAGGTGCCGACGATGCGCGGGGTGTTGATCGAACTGTCCTGCTCGTAGAAGGCCTGGCGCACCTTCAGCACCATCGCGATCTCTTCCAGCGAACAGTTGCCGGCGCGCTCGCCGATGCCGTTGATGGTGCACTCGACCTGGCGCGCGCCGCCTTCGATGGCGGCCAGCGAGTTGGCCACGGCCAGGCCCAGATCATTGTGGCAGTGCGCGCTGAAGATCACATTGGCGGCGTTCGGAACGTCGGCGACGCCGGCGATGACCTGCTGGAACATCGCGCGGATTTCTTCCGGCGTGGTGAAGCCGACGGTGTCGGGCAGGTTGATGGTGGTGGCACCGGCGGCGATCGCCACGCGCGCGACTTCGATCAGGTAGTCCAGCTCGGTACGGGTGGCATCCTCGGCCGAGAACTCGACATCGTCGATGTAGGAGCGGGCCAGCGATACATGCTTGCGTACCGACTCCAGGACCTGCTCGCGGGTCATGCGCAGCTTATGCTCGCGGTGCAGCGGGCTGGTCGACAGGAACACATGCAGGCGCGGGTTGGCTGCGGCTTCCAGTGCGCGTGCCGAGGTCTCGATATCGGCCTGCAGGCAGCGCGACAGCACTGCCAGGGTCAGGCTCGGGCGGCGCAGTTCGCGGCCGATCAGTGCCATCGCTTCGCGGTCGGACTGCGAGCTGGCCGGGAAGCCGGTCTCGATGATGTCCACGCCCAGTTCGTCCAGCGCACGCGCCATCACCAGCTTCTGCGGCGGGCTCATGCTGCAGCCAGGGGACTGCTCGCCGTCACGCAGGGTGGTGTCGAAGATGCGGATGCGCGGGGTGGTAATTCGTTCGATGGTGGTCACAGGGAAATCTCCTCGACAGCGGGCGTTGCGGCTTGCAGGTGGGAAGGGGAAGGCATGGGGGAGGGCGGCGCGCTGGCCTTGGCGGGCGAGCGGGGTGTTTCGCTGCGCCGTCGCCGTGGCTTGCGCGGCGGGCGCGGTCGGATGTCGGTAAGCAGGCCGGCCAGCACGCCGGCATCGATGTTCCCGCCGGAGACCACCGCGCACTTGCGGCGGCCCGCGACGCGGCGGCCAGCGGCCAGCGCCAGCGCGCCGGCACCCTCGGCAATGATGTGTTCTTCCAGTGCCAGCCGGACCAGGGTTTCGCGCAGCTCGGCTTCGCGCACGATCACCACGTCGTCCAGCAGCGAGGTGCACAGGCGGCGGGTCAGGAAGCCGGGAATCTTCACCCGCACGCCGTCGGCCAGCGAGGCGACGGGTGCGATCTCGCGTACGTCACCGCGGATCGCACGTGCCATCGAATCAACGCCTTCCACCTGCGCGCCGACCACGCGCACGCCCTGTGATTTCAGCGCCAGGGCCACGCCGGAAGCCAGGCCACCGCCACCGATCGGCACGATCACCACGTCCGGGGCATGCGCGGCCAGCTCGATGCCGACCGTGCCCTGGCCGGCGATCACGTCGGCATCGTCGAACGCGGACAGGAAGCGGTAGCCGTGGCGCTGCGCCAGTTCGACCGCGAAGGCGTAAGCCTCGTCATAGCTGTTGCCGTGCTGGCGCACCGTCGCGCCCCAGTGGGCGACGCCGGCGATCTTGGTGGCGGGTGCACCATGCGGCATCACAGTGATGGCCGGCACATCCAGGCGATAGGCGGCCCAGGCCACGCCCTGGGCGTGGTTGCCGGCCGAGGCGCAGATCACCGGCCGGGTGTCGCCGCGTTCGCGGCCGGCCAGCAGTGCATTCAATGCGCCGCGCACCTTGTAGGAACCGGTGCGCTGCAGGTTCTCCAGTTTCAGCCAGGTACCGAAGCGTTCGGCGTGGTGCAGCGGGGTGGGCGGCAGGAAGCGGCGCAGGCGGGCCTGCGCTGCCAGGACGTCGGCGACGCTTACGTCGCCGACATCGCTTTCCTGGCTGGTGTCAGCGGCCGGCATGGGCCACCAGCGCGGTGCGGAAGACCGCCGCATGCGGGCACGGACGGCGAAGAAGACGCCTCCGTACCGGCACCGTGGTCGCTACGGTACGGGTGTTCATGGCGATACTCCTTCCACGGCGGTGACCTGCACGGACACGCAGTCGTAGATCTTCTCGATCTGCCGGCACAGCGTTTCCGCCGGGCGCTGGCCATCGACGACCAGCTGCAGGTGCCAGCGGCCATCGTCGGTGGCCACCGGCGCACCGCTGATCGCACGCGGCGCAAAGCCGCGGCGTTCGGCCATGCCGATCACGCGCAGCAGCGCGCCTTCGGCCGGGTGCAGCACCAGGTCAAGCCGGTATTGCATTGGGGGTCTCCTGGCGGGCGTGGGCGGGATTGCTTTCCAGCATCGTGCTGTTGGCGGTGTTCGGCGGCACCAGCGGCCACACGTTGGCGCGTGCATCGATGGCCACGTGCAGCAGCGCCGGGCCGGGCTCGGCCAGCAGCGCGGCCAGGCCGCCTTCCACGTCGTCGCGGTTGTCGATGCGGGTGGCGGCAATGCCGAACACCTGCGCCAGGGCTACGAAGTCCGGGTTGTCGGACAGGTCGATCTCGCTGTAACGCTCGGCGAAGAACAGTTCCTGCCACTGCCGCACCATGCCCAGCGAACTGTTGTCCAGCAGCACGATCTTCACCGGCAGGCGGCAGCGGGCGATGGTCGCCAGCTCCTGCACGTTCATCATGAAGCTGCCGTCGCCGGACACCAGTACCACGGTGCGCTCCGGGCAGGCGAACTGCGCACCCATCGCCGCTGGCAGGCCGAAGCCCATCGTGCCCAGTGCGCCACTGGTCAGGTGGTTGCGGGGGTGGTTGAAGCGGCAGTGCTGGGCCACCCACATCTGGTGCTGGCCGACATCGCAGGCGATCACCGCATCGGCCGGGGCCAGCTCGCTCAGTCGCTTCAGCAGCGCCGGGGCGTAGATGTGCTGGCCCGGTGCGTCGTAGCGGGCGGCGAAGCGATCGCGGTGCTGCGCACAGCGCTTGCGCCACGCGTCCTGGTGGGCCCTGGGGGAGGGGAAGGCCGCACGCAGGGCGCGGATGGCGTGACCGACGTTGCCAGGCACGGCGATGTCGGCAGTGCGCAGCTTGGAGATCTCGTAGGCGTCCGCATCGATGTGGACGACGCGGGCGAATGGCGCGAACTCGGCCAGCTTGCCGGTCGCGCGGTCGTCGAAGCGCGCGCCCAGCACCAGCAGCAGGTCGCTTTCCTGCACCGCCATGTTGGCCGCGCGGGTGCCATGCATGCCCAGCATGCCCAGCGACTGCGGATGGTGGGCCGGCAGTGCACCGAGGCCGCGCAGGGTCATCACGGTGGGGATGGCACTGGCCTCGACGAAGTCGCGCAGGTCCTGCACGGCATCACCCAGGGCGATGCCGCCACCTGCGTAGACCACCGGCTTTTCGGCCGCCGCCAGCGCGGCGATGGCCTCGGCGATGGCGGCCTCGGCCGGCGCCGGCGGCGGTTCGACGCTGCTGGGCACATGCGCCGGCAGATGGCTGGCATCGGCCAGTTGCACATCCTTGGGCAGGTCGATCAGCACCGGGCCGGGGCGACCCTCACGGGCAATGCGGAACGCATCGGCCACCACGCGCGGCAGGTCATCGACGCTACGCACCAGCCAGCTGTGCTTGACGATCGGCATCGTCAGGCCGAACACATCCAGTTCCTGGAAGGCGTCGGTGCCCAGCAGCGGCGTGCCGACCTGGCCGGTGATGCAGACCATCGGTACCGAATCCAGCATCGCATCGGCAATGCCGGTGACCAGGTTCGAGGCGCCCGGGCCGGAGGTGGCCACGCAGACGCCCACCTGGTTGCTGGCGCGGGCGAAGCCGTTGGCGGCCAGGGCCGCGCCCTGCTCATGGCGTACCAGGATGTGCTTCAGCGACGAATCCACCAGCGCGTCGTAGAACGGCATGATGGTGCCACCGGGATAGCCGAACAGCGTGCGGACGCCTTCGGCCTCCAGCGCCTGGGTCAGCCAGCGCGCGCCGTTGGGCGGCGCGCTGCGATGTGTCGAAGAGTTCATGGGGGAACCTTGCAAAGCGGGTGGGGGAGGGCCGCGTGGTTACGCAGCCTGTCCTTGCAACCAGACCATCTTGGCGCGCAGTTCCTTGCCCACCTTCTCGATCGGGTGCTCCAGGTCGGCCTGCTTGAACCTGTTGTAGTTCGGCAGGCCCGCTTCGTACTCGGCCACCCAGTTCTTGGTGAAGGTGCCGTCCTGGATGTCCTTCAGCACCTCCTTCATGCGTTCCTTGGTGCCGGCATCGATCACGCGCGGGCCGCTGACGTAGTCGCCGTACTGCGCGGTCTCGGAGATGAACTCCAACATGCGCGAGATACCGCCTTCATAGAACAGGTCCACGATCAGCTTCAGTTCGTGCAGCACTTCGTAATAGGCGATCTCCGGCTGGTAGCCGGCTTCGACCAGGGTCTCGAATCCGGCCTGCACCAGCGCCGAGGCACCGCCGCACAGCACCGCCTGCTCACCGAACAGATCGGTTTCGGTTTCTTCCTTGAAGGTGGTCTGGATCAGGTTGGCGCGCGCACCGCCGAGGCCGGCGGCATAGGCCTGCGCATGCTGCGCGGCCTTGCCGCTGATGTCCTGGTAGACCGCCCAGATGCACGGCACGCCACGGCCGATCTCGTACTCACGGCGCACCAGCGCGCCGGGGCCCTTCGGCGCGACCAGCACCACGTCCAGGTCGGCACGCGGCTCGATCATCCCGTAATGCACGTTCAGGCCATGCGCGAACAGCAGGCATGCACCCTGTTTCATGTTCGGCGCCAGCACGTCGTTGTAGAGCTTCTTCTGCACCATGTCCGGGGTCAGCACGGCAACCAGGTCGGCGTCCTTCACGGCCTCGGCGGGCGCGATCACGGTGAAGCCATCGGCCTGCGCCTTGGCTTCGGTCGGCCCACCCGGACGCAGGCCTACCACCACGTCGAAGCCGGATTCGCGCAGGTTCAGTGCGTGGGCGCGGCCCTGGCTGCCGTAGCCGATGACGGCGATCTTGGTCTGGGGCAGGTCGTTGGTGCTCATGGGGGAGGTTCCTTGCGGTGGGAAGAAAAAAGAACGGCCGGTCGTCGAGGTGACGTGCCGGCCGGTCAGGGGAAAGCGGTGGAGGAGGCGCCGCGCATCGCACAGGCACAGCCACCACAAGGCGTGGTGGTGCAGGTCCGGGTTGTGCGATGAGCGTTGGTCATGGTGGTTGCGTCTGAAACCAGGTTCTGAAATGAAAAAACCCGCACCGGGGCGGGTGCGGGTTTTTGAAGAGTTCCGGTGTGTGTGTTGCTTACACGCTGGCTCGTCCCGCACCTGTTGGTTGGGTAATAAGTACGAGCACAAGAATCGAACGCAGCGAGGCGGCGCCGGTGTCGGCGGCTTCGATGTGGGTTCGCGGTGGCGTGTTGTGATGCAACATGTGATCGAGAGAAACACAGCCATTTCGGCGGTGTCAACCCTCGCGACGGATTTTCTATCGGTTTCCGCTGCATCCAGCGCAATTGCTTGCGGCACAAGGATGGTTGCTGCTGAAAGTGTTTCGGTGAACCCGAATTCACTCCTTTCGGGGCGGTTTTTGCGCGGAATCCGGTGGATTTTTCCGCCCAAGGATCAACGTCCATGACGTCTGTCCGATACCGCTTGAAGGCCGCACCGGCGAAGATCGGGGAACCACCCGTCCATCGGAACCCGACCGTGTCCCGACGCCTTGCCCGTTCCCTGCTCGCCGCCGCCGTATTGGCTGCCGTACCGGCGCTGTCCTTCGCCGCCGACCGCATCACCGGCCACACCTTCGCCACCCGTTCGGAGGTGATCGCCCCGCATGCGATGGCCGCGACCTCGCAACCACTGGCCACCCAGATCGCGCTGGACGTGATGAAGGGCGGCGGTTCGGCAGTGGACGCGGCGATTGCCGCCAACGCCGCGCTCGGCCTGATGGAGCCGACCGGCAACGGCATCGGCGGCGACCTTTTCGCCATCGTGTGGGATCCGAAGACGCAGAAGCTCTACGGCTACAACGGCTCGGGCCGCTCGCCGAAGTCGCTCACACTGGCCGAGTTCCAGCGCCGTGGCCTGAAGGACATCCCGGCCACCGGTCCACTGCCGGTGTCGGTGCCGGGTGCCGTCGATGGCTGGTTCGCGCTGCACGACCGCTTCGGTCGCAAGCCGATGGCCGACAACCTGGCGCCGGCCATCCGCTACGCCCGCGAGGGTCACCCGGTGGCCGAGGTGATCGCCTACTACTGGGACCGCTCGGTGCCCAAGTTGTCGCAGTACCCGGGCTTCAAGGAGCAGTTCACGATCAACGGCCACGCCCCGCGCAAGGGCGAGATGTGGAAGAACCCGAACCTGGCCAGCACCCTGCAGAAGATCGCCGACGGTGGCCGCGACGCCTTCTACAAGGGCGAGATCGCCCACACCATCGGCGACTACTTCAAGGCCAACGGTGGCTACCTGAGCTACCAGGACATGGCTGACCATCATGGCGAGTGGGTCGAACCGGTCAGCAGCAACTACCGTGGCTACGACGTCTGGGAACTGCCGCCGAACAGCCAGGGCATCGCCGCACTGCAGATCCTCAACGTGCTGGAAGGCTACGACTTCTCGAAGATCCCGTTCGGTTCACCGGAACACGTGCACCTGTTTGTCGAAGCGAAGAAGCTGGCCTTTGCCGACCGTGCGCGTTTCTACGCCGACATGGCGTTCCAGCCGGCACCGGTGCAGAAGCTCATCTCCAAGGAGTACGCCGCGCAGCGTCGTGCGCTGATCTCGATGGACAAGGCGTTGAAGGAAGTGCAGCCGGGCACGCCGAAGCAGCTGGAGGAGGGCGACACGATCTACATGACCGTGGCCGACGCCGACGGCATGATGGTTTCGCTGATCCAGTCCAACTACCGTGGCATGGGCAGCGGCATGGCACCGCCCGGTCTGGGTTTCATCCTGCAGGACCGCGGCGAGATGTTCGTGCTGCAGAAGAACCATCCCAACGGCTACGCGCCGGGCAAGCGCCCCTTCCAGACCATCATTCCGGCCTTCATCACCAAGGGCGGCAAGCCGTATGCCAGCTTCGGCGTGATGGGCGGCGCGATGCAGCCGCAGGGCCACGCGCAGATCGTGATGAACCTGGTGGACTTCGGCATGAACCTGCAGGAAGCCGGTGATGCACCGCGCATCCAGCACGAAGGCTCGACTGAACCGACGGGTCAGGCCACGGCGATGACCGATGGTGGTGAAGTGAATCTGGAAACCGGCTTCCCGTACGAGACCGTGCGCGCGCTGATGCGCAAGGGGCATCGCATCGTGTTCGCCGATGGGCCTTATGGCGGGTACCAGGCGATCATGCGCGATCCCGAGAGCGGGGTTTACTACGGCGCTTCGGAGAGCCGCAAGGACGGGCAGGCGGCGGGGTATTGAGGTTTCCCGGCCACCGGGCTGAGCCCCCTCTGCGGTGGTGGTTCGTGGAAGCGGGATCATGTGATTGGGCCGGGCGGGTGGGCTGTTCGGGGGACGCCGTGAATCCGTCCCTGGAGGCTTGGCAGCCGCATCCATGCGGCTGACACCCCCGCCCAGCCCACCCGCCCGGCCCCTGACAGTTTCCGTGGCCGCCACCGCAGGAAGAAAAGGAAGAAGATCAAAAGCAAAGGCAACAGCAACAGCCGCGCGCTGTGGGTTGGGGTCGGATCCGTTTTCCGAAGGAAAACGGATCCGACCCCTTCTTGTTTTCCGATACACCTCATCCACGCATAGCGTGGAAAACCCACCGTCACACGGAAACTGTCGGGGGTGGGGCGGCGTGGGCTGGCAGGACCGTTGGCGCCATGGGCCCGAGGCATGCCTCGGGCGGGTTGGGCAGGATGCCCAACCCCGGTCTTGCCATGTGCGCAGGACAGCGCACACGAGCAAGGCGCCATCGAGCCCCCAGGGATGGGTTTACGGCGTGTCCTGCCAGCCCACACCGCCCCGCCAAACTAGCAGCAACCCAGAGCTGCTTTTGAGGTTGCTGTTGTCGTTGCTTGAGAAAAGCGGTGCAGCCGCAGGCTGCAAAACAACCCTCAATCCTGATCGTGCGCGCGCGCTGCCTCGGCCTGCGTCTCCTCCTGCGCCGCCATCTCGCGTGCGATCCACGCATCGATCATGTGCCGCTGGCGCTGCGCCTGCCGTCGCTCGCGGGTGTACTCCTGGTCCAGCACCCGATACAGCGACACCATCACAAGAAGCATCAGCAGCGCGAACGGCAGCGCAGTGATGGTGATCATGCCCTGCAGCGCCTCCAGTCCCCCTGCCAACAGCAAGGAACCCGCCACGAGCGCAATGCCGACACCCCACGCCACTTTGTGCTTGCGCAATGGCTCGCCCGCGTCGTCCGTGGACATGCTGGCCAGCACAAGTACCGCAGAATCAGCCGAGGTCACGAAGAAGATCATCAGTAGCACCAGCGCAATGCACGACAGCAGCAACGGCAGCGGCAGGCTGTCGAACATAGTGAACAGCACCGTTTCATAGCCGTTGCCCAGTGCCTGCAGCAGGTCGGCCTGGCCGAAGATCTGCATCCAGATCGCGGTGCCACCGAACACCGAGAACCAGAAGAAGCCCAGCAGCGTCGGTGCCAGCACCACGCCGATCACGAACTCGCGAACGCTGCGACCGCGCGAGATGCGCGCGATGAACGAACCGACGAACGGTGCCCAGGAAATCCACCAGGCCCAGTAGAAGATCGTCCAGTCCGCGACCCAGGTGCTGGACGAGAACGGTGACATGCGCAGGCTCATCGTCACCAGCTGGTTGAGATAGGAGCCCAGCGTCGTGGTGAACGTGTTGAAGATCGCGCCAGTCGGGCCGAGTACCAGCACCAGCGCCAGCAGCAGCGCCGCCAGTGCAAGGTTGAAGTTGGACAGCCATTTCATGCCGCGGCCGACGCCGCTGAGCGTGGACGCCATGTACAGAACGAAGGCCACCGCAATGATCGTCAACTGCAGCGGAACGCCCGCCTGCACGCCGAATACGCGTTCCACGCCGGCTGCGATCTGCACCGTGCCGAAGCCCAGTGCTGTAGCCACGCCAACCGCAGTGGCGACGACAGCGGAGATGTTGACCACATGCCCGATCCAGCCACGATGGTGACGTCCGATGATCGGTTGCAGCATGTCGCTGATCTGGCCACGGCCGTTGCGGTTGAATTGGAACCAGGCCATTGCCAGGCCGATCAGCGCATAGATGGCCCACGGGTGCAGGCCCCAATGGAAGAACACGTAGCGCATGGCAGCACGGGCAGCGTCCATGCTTTCGGGTGCCAGCCCTTCCGGCGGCTTGCTGAAATGCGAGATGGGCTCGGCCGCACCCCAGAACACCAGGCCGATGCCCATGCCGGCGGCGAACAGCATCGACATCCAGCTGGCACGCGAGAACTCGGGTTCGGCGTCCTCGCCGCCGATGCGCAGGTTGCCGAAGCGGCCGAACGCCAGGTACATCAGGAACACCAGCGCCAGGAACACCACCAGCAGGTACAGCCAGCCGACACTGCGGATGACTTCTGCCAGCATCGACTGGACCACTGTGTTGAATGGGCCGGGGGCGATACCGGCGAGCAGCACCAGCAGCAGAACCAGTGCGATGGAAACGCGAAACACCATGAAGGAGCTTCTCCGATCAAGGGGGATTGAGGGGAGCGAGCAGAGCTTGCGGCGAAGGGCCGGCGGCATGCAGCATGGACCGGGCAGGGGCCGCGAAGGCGGCGGGGAACGCATCGATCTCAGCGACGCGATGGCGTGCACGTTACTGAACGCGACGTCATGGTTCCGTTAACGAATGGCGACCTGGTCCCGGAGGCGGGCGGTCTATGCTCTAATGCGCACCAAGAAGCGGGGGTACCGGGCCATGTGGCCACGGTTGAGACAGTCCCTTGGAACCTGATCCGGCTCATACCGGCGTAGGGAAGCTTTGCAATGCAGCCGTGCCCGGACTCCGCCCAAGGACCGTCCGTGCGCGGGTGCCGTGCGCCGCCGCTTCGTCCCTGACCTTCCTGGACGATGCCCGATGAACGCACAGCTCTCCGCCCTGCAGCAACAGGCCCAGCAACTCTCCGCATCCGTGACCCGGCCCATTCCCGGCTCGCGCAAGATCCACGTGCCTGGTTCACGCCCGGATCTGCAGGTGCCGATGCGCGAGATCGCGCTGACCCGTACGCCGACGTTGTTCGGCGGCGAAGAGAATGCGCCGGTGACCGTTTACGACACGTCGGGCCCGTACACCGACCCGGAGGTGCGCATCGATCTGTCCGCCGGTTTGCCGGCACTGCGTCGCGGCTGGGTGGAAGAGCGCGGTGATACCGAGCAGCTTGAAGGACTGAGTTCTTCGTTCGGCCGCGATCGCGAGCATGACCCGAAGCTTGACGCGGTGCGTTTCCCCGCGCGCAGCCTGCCACGCCGTGCACGTGCCGGTGCCAACGTCACCCAGATGCATTACGCGCGCCGCGGCATCATCACGCCGGAAATGGAATTCGTCGCCATCCGCGAGAACCAGCGGCTGGACGCGATCCGCGATGCGGGCCTGCTGCAGCAGCACCCGGGCGAGGCCTTCGGTGCGTCGATCCAGAAAGTCATCACCCCGGAGTTCGTGCGCGACGAGATTGCACGTGGCCGTGCGGTGCTGCCCAACAACATCAACCACCCGGAAAGCGAGCCGATGATCATCGGCCGCAATTTCCTGACCAAGATCAACGCCAACATCGGCAACAGCGCGGTGTCTTCCGGCATCGCCGAGGAAGTGGAGAAGCTGGTGTGGGCGATCCGCTGGGGCGGTGACACGGTGATGGACCTGTCCACCGGCAAGCACATCCACGAGACGCGCGAATGGATCATCCGCAACTCGCCGGTGGCGATCGGTACCGTGCCGATCTACCAGGCCCTGGAGAAGGTTGACGGCCGCGCCGAGGCACTGACCTGGGAGATCTTCCGTGACACCCTGATCGAGCAGGCCGAGCAGGGCGTGGACTACTTCACCATCCACGCCGGCGTGCTGCTGCGCTACGTGCCGCTTACCGCCAAGCGTGTCACCGGCATCGTCAGCCGCGGCGGCTCGATCATGGCCAAGTGGTGCCTGGCGCATCACAAGGAGAACTTCCTCTACACGCATTTCGAAGACATCTGCGAAATCATGAAGGCCTACGACGTGACCTTCTCGCTGGGCGACGGGCTGCGCCCGGGTTGCATCGCTGATGCCAACGACGCGGCGCAGTTCGGCGAACTGGAAACGCTGGGTGAACTGACGAAGATCGCCTGGAAACACGATGTGCAGACCATGATCGAAGGCCCCGGCCACGTGCCGATGCAGCTGATCAAGGAAAACATGGACAAGCAGCTGCGCGAATGCGGCGAAGCGCCGTTCTACACGCTGGGGCCGCTGACGACCGACATCGCGCCGGGCTACGACCACATCACCAGTGCGATCGGCGCGGCGATGATCGGCTGGTTTGGCACGGCCATGCTCTGCTACGTGACGCCGAAGGAGCACCTGGGCCTGCCCAACCGCCAGGACGTGCGCGACGGCATCATGGCTTACCGCATTGCCGCGCACGCGGCCGACCTGGCCAAGGGTCATCCGGGCGCGCAGGTACGCGACAACGCGCTGAGCAAGGCGCGCTTCGAGTTCCGCTGGGAGGACCAGTTCCACCTGGGCCTGGATCCGGAAAAGGCCAAGGAATTCCACGACGAGACGCTGCCGAAGGACGCGCACAAGCTGGCCCACTTCTGCTCGATGTGCGGACCGCACTTCTGTTCGATGAAGATCACCCAGGACGTGCGCGACTACGCCGAGGCCGGCATGAAGGAGAAGTCGCAGGAGTTCCGTGCTGGCGGGGCCGAGGTCTACCGCCAGGGGTGACGGGTAACGGGTAGTGCCGGCCGCCGGCCGGCATTCCGTCGTGCACGGGACCGGGGGGAGTGCTGGCCAATGGCCGGCACTACCGTTCATCACGCCGCGCCCGGCTATCCTCCGCGCATCGCCCAGGGGAAAGGACGCCATGCCCGTTGCCACGACCACCCGCTGGCTGGCCATCGCCCGCCGCCATCCTTCGGCCTGGCTCCTGGCCGCCCAGTTGATCGCGGTACTGCTGTATCCCGCCCTCGATGACACCGCCGCTGGCCGGGCGGCGCTGGGCATGTTCGGCATGGCGGTACTCGGCCTGGCGCTGTGGGTGGTCCAGCGCAGTCCGCTGGGCACGTGGCTGGCATTGCTGCTGGCCATTCCATCGGTGGTGTTCTCGCTGGCTGGCGCCCTGCTGGACCGCAGCGCGCTGCTGACCACCGCGCAGCTGCTGGAAAGCCTGCTGTACTTCTATACGGCCGGGGCATTGATCGCCTACATGCTGCAGGACCATCGAGTAACACGCGACGAACTGTTCGCAGCCGGGGCAACCTTCACCCTGCTGGCCTGGGGGTTCGCCTTTGCATTCGCGGTGTGCCAACAGTGGTATCCAGGCAGTTTCCAGGGTGCGACTGCTGGCCCCGAGCGCAGTTGGATGGAGCTGCTTTATCTGAGCTTCAGCTTGTTGTCCGGAGTTGGATTGAGTGACGTCGTGCCGTTGCACCCGCAGGCACGGGCCCTGGTGATGCTCGAACAGTTCGCAGGCGTCATGTATATCGGCCTTGTGGTGTCGCGTCTGGTCGGGTTGACCATGCTTCGGCGCATGTGAAAATGAACGCCAGATAAAAATTTCGCGCCCAAAAGGGCGCGAATGGTGATGCAGATTATGTGAATGCGTCGGCGAGAGAGAGCCTGAGTGTCGACCCCGTCATAGGCGGGGTAACCGGCTTAGGCTAATATCCGGGGGCGTTATTGTTTTTGCGGTATGCGCCGATGCTTTGTGCGGAATCTGGCTTTTCGATGGCCCTGTCCAGGGACGGTGGGGACGGTATTGCTGGTGAGCCCTGCCCAGATCCCGTCCCTACTGTATAGCGGAAAATGAACAGCAGCGAACTCACGCCCATTGACGCCGACCGCGTGCAGGTCGGCGACTGTGTCATTACCTTGTCCTCGCGTGAGGTCGAGGTTGAAGGCGCGCGCCGTCCGCGGCGGCTGACGCCGAAAGCGCTGGGCGTACTTCGCGTGTTGATGCGGCAGCCTGGGCGCGTGGTCACCCGTGAAGAGCTGTTTGCCGAGGTCTGGCCCGATACGTTGCCGACCAATGACGTGCTGACCCAGGCCGTCACCCAGCTGCGCAAGGCGTTCGCCAACGACGACGACAATGGCCAGGCCTACATCGAGACCATCGCCAAGAGCGGCTATCGGCTGCTGGTACCGGTGCAGGCGCTGGACGACTTCGAGCCGGTGGCGGAAGTGGATGCGGTGGCCGTTGCGGATGTGATGCCGTCGCCGGACGGTGCCGGCACGATTCCGGCGCTGGCCGTGCCTGCAGCGCCTTCACGCCGGCGCGGCTGGCGCCAGCTGCGCCGCCAGCTGTTGTGGGTGCTGGGTGTGATGATGCTGGCCGCGCTGCTGGTCATGGCCACATTGTTGCTGCGGCGCGGGCCGGAGCCGAGTTCACCGGTGGATGCAGCGGTCGAGAACGGCGTGCGGGTGATCGGCAGCCCGCAGCGTCCCTATCGCCTGATCACCGCTACCAGTGGTTTTGAAACCTATCCCACACTTTCGCCGGACGGCTCCCAGGTTGCCTACGAAGGCGCCAACGAGGATGGCGCCGGAGGTGGTGTGATCAAGGTGCAGACCTCGGGCAATGCGCCGGCCCGGCAGCTGGCGCTGCCGCCCAAGGGGGCCAGTGACCGTTTCCCGAGCTGGTCACCGGACGGGCGCGAGATCGCTTTTGCCCGCTTTGGAGCCGACGGCGGTTGCCAGGTGCTGATCGCCAGTGCCACTGGCGGCGGCGTGCGCCAGGCGACCCGTTGCGATGGAACCGAGCTGCTCAGCTTCGACTGGACACCGGATGGCCGCGGCCTGGTCTTTGGCAGCATGGTGGGCCGCTACGCCCATCGCGGCATCCGTGTGCTCGACCTGGCCAGCGGCCAGTGGCGGGCGTTGGACTACGCGGTCGATCAGGATGATTTTGACTACGCGCCACGCTACTCGCCCGACGGCAAGTGGCTGGTGTTCGTGCGCAATCCACAGATGGGCGACCTGTGGCGGATGCCGGCCGGAGGCGGTGAGCTGGAGCAGTTGACCAACGAATCCGCCGAACAGCGTGGCTGGGCCTGGCTGGGCGATGGGCGCAGCATCGTGTTCGGCCGGCGCGTGGACAGCGAGGTGCGGTTGTACTACCTGGACGTGGAGCGCCGCACCTTGCGTGATGCCGGCCTCGACGACGCACAGTGGCCTGCGGTGTCGCGCCACGGCGACGTGCTGGCCTTCGTTCACCGCCGTGCCCAGTTCGGCGTGTTCAAGGTGCCGATGGCCGGCGGCAGCGCCGAGCGGCTGTTCGCGTCCAGTGGGCGCGACGGGCAGCCGATGGCGGCGCCCGACGGTCGCCAGCTGGTCTTCACCTCCGATCGTTCCGGCAGTTTCGCGCTGTGGTGGGCGGACATGCAGCGGCCCGACTCACTGCGGCCGATCGAGGGCCTGCGTCCGGAGGGGCGGCAGGCGCCGGACTGGTCGGCCGACAGCCGCCAGCTGCTGGTGGTCGGGCGTGACGAGCATGGGCGTACCGTTGTCTACGAGATCGCCCCGCGCGACGAGCACCTGCAACCGCTGCCGGTTCCGGTGGATCAGCCGCTGCAGGCCCTGTACGGGGCAACCCCGGAGCAGCTGCTGGTAGTCGAGCGCGATGCAGAGCAACGCACCCGGTTGAGCCTGTTCGATCGCAGCGTGACCCCCTGGCGCCGCCTGGCCAGTATCGACGGCGTCTCCCAGGCGCGTTTCGATCGGGGCAATGGCCGCGTGCTGTTCACACGCCTGGCGTCCGGCGGCTTGTGGTCGGTGGATGCGGCACTGTCCCCGGCCAGCGTGCAGCAGGTCAGTGAAGACCGGCCCAGCCGATGGCGCTATCGCACCTGGACGGTGGCGGGCACCGGAGGCATCGGGTATCTCGGCAACTCGACCGAATGCGGTACGACCTTGATCCATATCCAGGCCGGCACCGAAGCCCCCGAGCGCTGCCTGGACCGGCAGCGGCTCAGTGCGGGCAACGGCATCAGTG
Source organism: Stenotrophomonas sp. YJH_SMC_58 (assembly GCF_059369635.1). Lineage (NCBI taxonomy): Bacteria > Pseudomonadati > Pseudomonadota > Gammaproteobacteria > Lysobacterales > Lysobacteraceae > Stenotrophomonas > Stenotrophomonas sp. YJH_SMC_58. The sequence goes on along the minus strand of NZ_JCAFSW010000001.1, from coordinate 439,664 downwards.
CCAGCGCCGATGGCCGGGATCTGTACGTCGCACTGGCGGTCAGCGATGGTGCCGACATCGGCGTCATGCAGCTGCCCCGGTCGGCGCCGGCACTGTTCCCGGCCTTTCTCAAGTCGTTGATCCTGAAGAAAAATATCTCTTCGTGATTTTTTCGTGGAGTTCTCGCCGCGAATTCGTGGCGATCTCGGCGGATTTTCCTGACGGGCTGACGCCTGATTAGGCAAAACGGAAGCCTGTATCAGGCAAACCCGTGGTGCCCCATGCGTCAACTCTCGCTGGCCGATCGTGGCCAAACCGTCTCCCTCGACAAGGCGCTGGACGATCTCGCGCCGACCTGCATGGGCGTGGCCCGGCTCGGCAGCCTGCAGACGGCAGGGTCAAGCTTCACTGTCTGGCTGCAGGTGCGGGGCAGTTCCTGGGTGGAAGCCAAGGAAGGGCGTTTCCGCCTGCGCCATGGTGAGTGGATTGCCTTCGAGAAGGAGTCGCGCCCGTTGGTGCAGGCCGGCCGTAACGGACTGTGCGTGGGCCTCAGCCTGACTGCGGAGGCGATGCGGGTGCTGTCCGAGATGGCCGACTGCGGCCTGTATGCCGGTCGTGGTCGCATGAGCCGCGGCGACGCCCGCGTTGCCCTGCGCCTGTGGCGCGATGCGCTCGACAGCGGCCTGCCGGCGCAGGCGCTGCGGCCCCTGCTGTTGCACCTGGCCGGCCTGCAGCGTGACCTGGCCGACAACGTACAGCGCTGCCCCGGTCGCTCACGCAGCCGCAAGCGCCAGGTGTTCGGCCGCATGCAGCGTGCCCGTCTCTATCTGGAGGGCAACAGCCACCGCGTGGTGCGGATCGGCGAGCTGGCCGAGCTGACCAACTTCTCCAGCTGGTACCTCTCCAAGACCTTCCAGAGCCTGTATGAAGAGAGCCCCCAGTCGCTTTCGGCACGGTTGCGCCTGGAGCGGGCCGCCGATCTGCTGCGCGACACCGACATGATGGTGGGCGAGGTCGCCGCGGCCAGCGGATTCGACAACTGCTGCAGCTTCGCCCGGGCCTTCCGCGCCCGTTACGGGCAGTCTGCCTCCCGGTTCAGGGAAAACGGCGGCTTGCTCCCGCCACACTCTGCAAAGTCTACGGTTGGGTCGCGCAAATACAGCATCGCAACGCAATCGTAACGTGCTGGAGCGTTTTAACACGCTACTAACACGTACCTTGGAGAGATTGATGAACGTTCGCACCCCTGCCGTGCGGCTGGGCCTGCTGCCCGCCGGCATCGCGCTGGCGCTGGCACCGGCATTTGCTTCCGCACAGGAAGCCAGTGCCCCGACCACCCTTGATCGCCTGGAAGTCACCGGCTCCCGCATCCGCTCGGTGGATGTGGAAACCTCCCAGCCGGTCCTCACCGTAAGCCATGAGGACATCCAGCGTTCGGGCCTGGTCAGCGTCGGCGACCTGCTGCAGAACCTGTCCGTGGCGGGCACCCAGACCTTCAGCAAGGCGGCCGTGCTGGCGTCCAACCCGGAACAGGGCGGCCAGTACGTCAGCCTGTACAATCTGGGTGAGCAGCGCACGCTGGTGCTGGTCAACGGCAAGCGCTGGAGCACCAGCCTGGCCGGCTTCACCGACATGTCGACCATCCCGACCTCGCTGATCGAGCGCATTGAAGTCCTGAAGGACGGCGCCTCGGCGATCTACGGTTCCGACGCCATCTCCGGCGTGGTCAACATCATCCTGCGCAAGAACTTCGACGGCGCCGAGGCCAGTGCCTACTATGGCCAGAACAGCCACGGCGACGGTTCCAAGACCCAGTACAGCCTGACCCTGGGTGCCAGCGGCGAGCGCTCCTCGATCGTGTTCGGCGCGAACTACATCAAGGAAGATCCGGTGTGGGCCAAGGATCGTGGCCTGACCAAATACTCCTATGGCCAGGGCCACAAGGAAGACGGTCTGAGCCCGGCTGGCCCGTGGGGTCGTTTCACCGATCCGCGTGCCGAAGGCACCGCCGGTGCTGGCGAATACAACAAGGCTGGCAAGTGGGTCCCGAACACCTGGGTGGTCAACCACACCGGTTCCTGGGACACCCCGGTCGGCGTTGGCCAGCCGTCGAACAACTTCAACAACTACCACCTGATTGGTCTGGACGACTACTACAACGCCTCGCAGCAGATGATGCTGAACCAGGGCGCTGAGTCGAAGACCATGTTCACCTCGGCCAGCTACGACATCAACGACAACCTGCGTCTGAAGTCGACGGCGATGTACTCCGAGCGCGATTCCAAGCGCCAGATCGCCGGCTACCCGCTGACCGGCACCTCGCAGCCGCAGTTCCCGGTGGCGATCAGCAAGGACAGCATCTACAACCCGCTGGGCAACTGGGCCAACCCGGGCGCCGGCGTTGACATCGGTGGCTGGGGCCGTCGTATCTTCGAACTGCCGCGCATCACCCAGAACAACGTCAAGTCGCTGCACTTCGACGCGGCCCTGGAAGGCAACTTCGACTTCAACAACCGTCCGTTCGACTGGGATGTGGGCATCAACTACAACCAGTTCGACGTGACCCAGACCAGCTCGGGCAACATCAACCTGCTGGCCCTGAAGAACGCCCTCGGCCCGTCGTTCATCAACGCCAATGGCGTCGCCCAGTGCGGCACCGCTGCCAACCCGATCGCGCTGGGCACCAGCCCGGGCAGCTGCGTTCCGTTCGACCTGCTGGGCGGCGCCAGCGCCGCGACCCCGGATGCGCTGAAGTACATCAACACCCTGCTGAACTCGACCGGCCAGAGCAAGAGCAAGCAGTACTTCGCCAACATCACCGGTTCGCTGTTCGACATGCCGGGCGATGCGGGCGAGTTCGCCTTCGCTGCCGGTTACGAGCACCGCGAAGTGTCGGGCTACGATCACCCGGACGCACTGTCCTCCTCGGGTTACACCACCGAGCTGGCCGCGCAGCCGACCGAAGGCAAGTACAAGACCAACGAGTTCTACCTGGAACTGATGGTGCCGCTGCTGCGTGACCTGCCGGGTGCCAAGGAGCTGTCGCTGGATATCGCCAGCCGCTACTCGGACTACGACAAGTTCGGCAACACGGTCAACAGCAAGTTCAGCGTGACCTGGAAGCCGATCGACGACCTGCTGGTGCGTGCGACCTACGGCGAGGGCTTCCGTGCCCCGACCCTGGACGACACGTTCGGTGGTGGTTCGCAGACCTTCGACAAGTTCACCGATCCGTGTGATGCCGTGTTCGGCCAGCGCAGCAACCCGGCCGTTGCAGCCCGTTGCGGTGCTGAAGGCCTGGCGTCCGACTTCCGTCAGACCGACGCTGCCGGTCGTCCGATCAGTGCCCGTGACACCCAGGGTAACAACCCGTTCAACTCGGGTGTGGGCAACGACAAGCTGCAGCCGGAAACCAGCAAGACCCGCACCGCGGGCCTGGTCTGGAGCCCGAGCTTCGTCAGCGGCCTGAACGTATCGCTGGACTGGTACAAGATCACTGTCGACAACGTGATCACCGCGCTGTCGGCGAACTACGTGCTGAACCAGTGCTACCAGAACGGTGTGCAGGCCTTCTGTGACCAGTACAGCCGTGGCGACGTCGCCAACGGCCAGCAGGTCACCGGCCTGAGCCGCGGCAACGCGAACCTGGGCTCGCTGGAAACCGAAGGCTACAACTTCGGCGTCCGCTACCGCATGCCGGAATACAGCTTCGGTACCCTGTCGTTCAACCTGGACACCAACTACCTGACCAGCTTCCGTCAGCAGGCCACCAAGGGTGCTGCATGGGATGACTACGCAGGCTACTGGAACTACCCGCGTGTCCGCGGCACCCTGGCCAGCACCTGGACCAAGGGCGACCTGTCGGCCACCTGGACCATGCGTTACTACGGCGGCTTCCGCGACTTCTGCTACGACCAGGAAAATGGCCTGGAGTGCAACCAGCCGGATTACTACACCGAGAACGGTGGCTGGAGCGGTGGCCTGGGTGCCAACAAGAAGGGCGCGATCGTCTATCACGACATCTCGGCCACCTGGCAGGCCCCGTGGAACGGCAGCGTGACCGTCGGTGCCCGCAACGTGTTCGGCAAGACTCCGCCGATCACCTACGCGGTGACCAACGCCAGTGCCGTGCAGCTGGACCCGATGCTGGATTACGACCGCTTCCTGTTCATCCAGTACAACCAGCGCTTCTGATCCATCGAAGCCTGAAGGCAAGACGAGGAGGGCGGGCCGCAAGGCCCGCCCTCTTTGCGTTTGGCAGAGCCGGGTCGGGAAACTCTGAATCGGGCGGTTCAGCGACAGGGGTCACGCTTGTCGCAACTGGACCGCTGGTAGGTTCGCAGAGGTCCATTCCGGACCAAGGAGAGCGCGAAATGAACAACGCGATGCCACGTATGTTTGCTGCTGCAGTTCTCGCCGTCCTGAGCCTGGCCGGCAGTGTGTCGGCCGGTCCGCTGGTGTGTGCCAATGGCCGTTATTGCGCGGAGGTGCGCAGCAACTGCATCAAGGCCGGTGAGGATGCGGCGTACTGCCAGTTCCTGTTCGAGCGCTGCGTGTACGACCACTGCGCGCAGCCCTGATGCAACGAAGGCGCGTCCCTGCGGACGCGCCTTCATCGTGTGGATTGCCGGTGGAGCTCAGGCTTCGCTCGGCGTAAGCCCCATCAGGCTGTTGGCATGTTCGCGCCACTGCGGCAGCTTGTTGAGCACGCCCGCGCGCTGCAGATAGTCCTCATCCACCGGGTCGCCGTTGACCAGCGCCAGGGCCACATGCACCGCACCGGTCACCCAGAAGCTGCGGGTGTTGGCGCGCTGCGGCTGCAGGTGGAATGCCACCGCTTCGATGATCGGCATCGGCAGGCCCCACAGCCCCAGCAGGTAGGCACCGGCTTCGGCATGGCCCGGTCGGGTATCACCGGCCAGCGATGGCTCGGTGCGCTCGTTGCGTACGCCGGGCAGCAGCAGGCCGATGTCGGCCAGCAGTGCCGCGGTTGCGCCCAGTTCGGCACTGGATTCGGGCAGCAGGCGTGCGGCCAGGCGCGAGGCGAGCAGGGCGCGCTGCTGCAGCGAGTTGCGTTCGGCAGTCGACAACGTCGGCGCCGAGAACACTTCACTGGCCAGCACCAGGTCACGCAGCGTGGCCAGGCCCAGCCGGGTGACCGCAGTACGCAGGTCGGCAATGGTGCGGCCCTGGCTGAAGAACGCCGAGTTCGACAACTGCAGCACCTTGGCGGCGATGGCCGGATCGGCGGCCACCAGCTTGGCCACGTCGGCGCTGTCGGCGTCGTCATCATGCTCCAGCGCCTGGGTCAGGCTCAGGTACAGGTGCGGCGGCGACGGCAGTTTCTCGATGCGGCCGATGGCATCGCGCAGGCGCGGGCTGTCCAGCACTTCGCGCAGCTCTTCCAGGCTGGTCAGCGCTTCCAGCAGTACTTCCGGTGCCAGTGGCAACGGCAGGAAACGGTGAGCGACACCGATCAGGCGTGCCGGCGGCGGCCGGTTGCCATGCTGTGCGTCCACCAGCGCGATGCGGATGGTTTCCGGACGCAGGGTCCTGATCTGGCCGAGCAGCGTGGTGGCATTGAGGTCCGGCAGCTGCGGGCAGACAATCACCGCGTCCACGCCCTGGGTGGCAACCGCGGTCATCGCGGTCTGGCCATCGGTGGCGGTCAGCGGCTGCCAGTCTTCCCCAAGATCGGCAATGAATTCGGTCAGCTCAGCCGGCAGGCTGGCTGCATCCCCAACAAGCAGAATACGCACGACACATTCCCCTGGCTGTCTCGACGATGGATGTCGATGACGTGTGAAGTGACGCAATTTACCTAATACGGCAGCAAGAGTGATGTGCCGTCATCATGAAACGTGACCCGCATCGCTCCGGCAGGGTACCGCCGGAGCGATCCGGTTCAGGCTCAGGCCTTGCTGTCGAGGTGGCGCTGGTGCGCCTCGATCAGGATCTGCTTGGCCTCAGCGGCGCCGCCCCAACCGTCCAGCTTGACCCACTTGCCCTTCTCCAGGTCCTTGTAGTGCTCGAAGAAGTGGCCGATGCGCTCCAGCCAGTGGCTGGACACCTGGGCGATGTCTTCAACGTGGGCGTAGCCACTGAAGATCTTCGAGACCGGCACGGCCAGGATCTTCTCGTCGCTGCCCGCCTCATCGCTCATCTTCAGCACGCCGACCGGACGGCAGCGCACGACCGAGCCCGGCACCAGCGGCAGCGGCAGCACCACCAGCACGTCGGCCGGATCGCCGTCGCCGCACAGGGTGCTCGGCACGTAGCCGTAGTTGCAGGGGTAACGCATCGGGGTGGACAGGATGCGGTCGACGAAGATCGCGCCGGTTTCCTTGTCCACTTCGTACTTCACCGGCTCCGAGTCCTTCGGGATCTCGATGATGACGTTGATTTCTTCCGGCGGGTTCTTGCCGGGCGAGACGAGTTCCAGACCCATGGTCGTGCTCCAGGTGGGGGATATAGACGGATAGCCCCCCATTTTATGCCTTTGCCGGGCGCTGTGCAGAGGGAGGGGCTGACCGCTGCGTGGGGCAGGGACCCACGTGGCAGGCCGGGGTTGGCTGATAGGGCCGGCCGGTGCGGGGGCGCAGGCTGGAACGACCTTGCCAAGGAGTCCGCCGATGAAAGTGTCTGCCCTGCCGTTCGCCCTGTTCTGCATGCTGCTGGTTGCGCCGTTGGCCCAGGCCTCTCCTTACGTCGACCTGATCGACTACCCGCGGCAGGAAGCCAACTGGGACCGCTTCTTTGCCCTGGAGGGACGTCTGCAGTACGGGTTCGATGCGATCTGCGGCGATACCTTCTGCGAAGGCGAGTACAGCGATATCCGCGCCCTGCGCCTGCGCTGCTCGGTGGACGCGGTGCGCGGCACGGTGCATGAGTGCCTGTGGGCATTTGCCGCCAGTGACCTGGCTGTGCGGCGGCATGACGGTGCGATCGTCGCCCGGCAACCGACCTGGCTGTGCCGCCTGCCGCTGGAGCCTGGCACACCGGTGGAAGCCTTCCATGCCGCGCTCGCCGCCCGCAATCCACTGCATGACCCGTTGCCGGGGACCTCGCGGAGCGTCTATGACGGGCTGACCGGGTGCATCCATTGATGCGAACGTGACTGATTCTCATTAACGGAGTAGCATGCGCGGCGCCTTCCGTCTGTCGTCCCGGTTCCGCGCATGTCCTCCAATGCCGCCTCCCTCACCGAACTGCTGATCCGCGAGCGGCCTGCGCTGTTGCGCCGGGTGCAACGCATCCTGGGGGGCGACAACGGCGCCGAGGACGTGATCCAGGCGGTGTGGTTCAAGGCGTGTGGTGTCGATGACAGCCAGGCCATCGACAATCCGCGTGCCTACCTGTACCGGCTGGCCGCCAACCTGGCCACCGACCACGGCCGCGAATCGACCCGGCGCAACCGCCTGCTGGCCGACCACTACCTGTGGGGAGCGGACGAGGTCATCTCGACCGAGGAACAGGCCATGGCCCAGGACGAGCTGCAGCGTGTCCTGGATGCGGCCGGACACCTGCCGGAGCCGACCCGCACCATCTTCCGGCTCAACCGCCTGCAGGGCCTGACCCAGGCCGAGATTGCCCGCCGCCTCGGGGTGTCGGTGACCACCGTCGAGAACCATGTGCGCACCGCGTTGCAACGCCTGGCCTGGGCGCGCAGCGGCCGATGATCGCCCCGGCTTGGGGCTGGCCCTCGCTGAAACGTCTTGATCACTGGACCGTGGATGCGGTCTAGTTCCCCCGCCCGCGCTTGAATGCGCCTGTCCGCCAGCCGATGAGCCCGCCGAGCACGCTGCCCGCCGCCAATGACGATGCCCTGGCCGAACAGGCCCGGGGCTGGATTGCGTGGCTGGCCTCGGGTGACATCGGCGAGGGGCGCATGCACGAGTTCGAGCGCTGGCTGGCAGAGCCGGGGCACCGCCGGGCCTTCGAGCACGAGCGCACGCTGTGGCGCAGCGTCGGGCCACGCCCGCTGGCCCGGTGTGCCGAACGCCGCCGCCCGCATCGAATGCGCTGGGCGATGGCCGCTGCAGCTGTGCTGGCGATGCTGGTGGCATGGCCGGAGGCCTGGTTGCGGCTGCAGGCCGACCATCGCAGCTCGCACGTCGTGCAGAACGTAACGCTGCCCGATGGCAGCCGCGCAGTGCTGGATGCGGACAGCGCGATCGCCGTGCGCTTCGATGCGCACGCACGCGAGGTCGAGCTCCTGCGCGGGCGCGTCTGGTTCGAGGTCAGCCCGGATGCGCAGCGGCGTTTCAGCGTGCGTGCCGGCAATGGCGTGGTTGAGGACATCTCGACCGCGTTCACCGTCGCGCGTGGCGATGACGGGGTGGAAACCCAGGTCGGGCAGGGCAGGGTGCGTGTGGCCAGCCCGGCCGACGGTGGCTGGACCTACCTGCAGGCGGGCCAGCGTGCCGTCTATGGCGAGCGCAACGGCGTGACGCGTCTGCAGGATGTGGCGGCCGACAGCGTGGGCGCGTGGCGCCAAGGCGAGCTGCTGCTGGAGCAGGCCAGCGTCGCCGACGCCGTGCAATGGGTGGGGCGCTATCGTGCCGGCCCGACGTTCGTGCGCGGTGATCTGTCGCGATTGCCGGCGATCAGTGCGGCGCTGCGCATCGATCGCCCGGAACAGGCGCTGGACGCGTTGGCGGCGACGGCAGGTCTGCAGGTCACCCGCCTGCCGCTCGGCGTCGCCATCATCCATCAGTAGATCCACGCCATGCGTGGATGATGTTCCCGATGTGCCGGCAAACGGTCGGCACCCTCTGCGGCCGCAAATCGCCCTTGGGGTTGCCGCGCGCCCAACCGTCTTACCCCGCGAACGTACCCGCCGCCGCCACGTACGTCGCCGTGTCCGCCTGTGTTGCGGATGACGCCGCGCCCGCGGCACTGATTACCTGACAGGTTTCCCCATGTTCGATTTCCATCGTCCGGGCCGCATGCCGCGCCCGTCCCGCCTGTGCATCGCCCTGCTGGCGGCCGGCCTGGCCAGCGCCGCGCCGTCGGTTCTGGCGCAGAACGCCAGCGGTGATCACGCTGCCGTGCAGCGCTTCGACATTCCTGCGCAGCCACTGGACGAAGCGCTGCGCAGCTACATGCGCCAGTCCGGCGTGCAGGTGGTGTATCCGGCCACTCTGGCCCGGGGGGTGACCTCGCGTGCGGTCAATGGCAGCTTGCCGGCCAACGAGGCGCTGCAGCAGCTGCTGCAGGGCAGTGGCCTGGCGGTGCGCCGGGTCAGCGCAGATGCAGTCACGCTGGAAGCGGCGACGCCGGCGCAGGCCGACAGCGGCGTGATCGTCACCGACACGCTCAGCGTGGCCGGCGACCGCGTCGACAGTGGCGCGACCAGCGACGAGGCGCGCCTGCTCGACAGCTATCGCAGCGTCGGTTCCACCACCACGCTCAACCGCACGCAGCTGGAGCGTTTCCGCGGTACGTCCAACGGCGACATCGTCAAGGGCGTGGCCGGCGTCACTGCCGGTGACCCACGCGTCGGCAATGGTTTCGACGTCAACATCCGCGGCATCCAGGGCCAGGGCCGCGTGCCGGTGATCATCGACGGTGGCCAGTCCAGCATCGATACCTACCGCGGCTACGCCGGTCAATCGCAGCGTACCTACCTCGACCCGGACCTGATTTCCAGCCTGACCATCACCAAGGGCCCGAGCCTGCAGGCCAACGCCTCTGGCGGCATCGGCGGCGTGGTCGAGATGGAGACGCTGAAGATCGGCGACGTGCTGCGCGAAGAGCGCGACTTCGGCGTGCGCGTGCGTGGCGGCCTGGCCAACAACAGCGCCAACAACCTGCCTTCCTACAGTGCCGCGCCGCGCAACGATCGCAGCGCCACCGGCAGTCAGTTCTTCAACGTGGCCGCTGCGGGACACTGGGATCGCTTCGATCTGGTCGCCGCCTACGCCTACCGCGACAATGGCAACTACTTCTCCGGCAAGCACGGCTACGATGATTTCCCACAGACCCGGCGCACGCTGGCACCGCTGAATCCGCCGCACACCGAGGTCTTCAATACCTCGGCGCGCTCGAAGTCGGCGCTGCTCAAGGGCACCTGGCGTATCGACGATGCACAGACCCTGGAGGCGGGCTACCGCCGCTACGAAGGCACCGCCGGCGAGATCATGGCCTCGCAGATCATCCGCGTCGATCGCGACCGCGTTCCGCAATGGGATCCGGGCCACGTCGACATGGACAGCTACACCCTACGCTATCGCTTCCACCCGGACAGCGAGCTGGTCGACCTGCGCGTCAACGCCGCGTACGCCGACACCGACAGCGTGATGTACAACAGCCTGACCGGCATCACCCCGTGGTATTTCGATCGTCGTACCGAGTGGTACGACGCGCCCAGCTTCAGTGGTGACCCCGGCTACAAGGATGCCTACCGCAATCCGCTGCGACAGAAGCGCTTCGGACTGGATGCCAGCAACACCTCGAAGTTCGACACACGTGCTGGCGCGTTCACCCTCGACTACGGCCTGTCCTACAGCGACGAAGACATCGCGCCAGGCAGTTCGGGGCCGGTCATGCACGATGACCTGATCAACAACCGCTTCCTGCGCAACGCCGAGCGCAAGGAATACAGCGCCGTGGCCTCGCTGAAGTGGCAGCCCGATGAACACTGGGAACTGCTGGCCGGCGGCCGCTGGAACCGCGTGGATGTGCATGACCGCAACCGCCTGGCCACGCCCGATGCTTATGAGGTGCAGGGCCAGTACCGCTACACCGAACTGCTCAATGGCAACCCGGCGCTGCCGTCGTGGCGGGCCAAGCGCATCGCGCTGCTGAACTGGTATCCGGATGCCAACGGCAACTTCACCCAGGAATCGCTGCTGGCCTCGCCGTACAAGAAGGGCACGGTGGGCGACATCGGTGGCTGGAACTTCTACGACGCCGGCAAGGCGCAGGACCTGGAAGTGCCGGTCAGCTGGACCTGGTCGCAGCCGATCCGCCGTCGCGATAACGCGTTCTCGCCGACCGCCAGCGTGGCCTACCGCTTCAGCGAAGACACCATGGTCTACGTGAAGTACGCCGAAGGCACCAAGCTGCCGAGCCTGTTCGAGACCACGCTGGGCCTGTTCACCGCCGCCAAGCCGGTGGGTGAGTTGAAGCCGGAGCGCGCGCGCAGCTGGGAAATCGGTGCCAGCACCCTCCGCTATGACCTGTTCACTGCCGGCGATCGCCTGGCGCTGAAGCTGGCGTACTTCGATACCCGCATCGACGACCTGATCACCCGTGACTACCGCACGCTGTCGGCGGGCCTGATCCGCAACGTCGACCAGTTCAAGGTCTCGGGCATGGAGTTCCAGTCCAGCTATGACAGCGGCAAGGTATTTGCCGATCTGTCCGCACACTATTACTTCAAGGCCAAGACCTGCGCGCCGGACATCGCCGCCGAGCGCCGTGCCTATGGGGCGCAGCGCAGGAACGGCGAGCTGGCCAACACGCCCGACTGCGTGGACGGCGGCTTCGAGGGCTCGTACACCAATACCCAGAACCCACCGCGCTACATGGTCAACCTGACCCTGGGCTCGCGCCTGTTCGACGAGCGCCTGACCTTCGGCACCCGCGTGGTCCACAACGCCGGCCCGATCAGCAAGCTGGACAAGGACTGGAACGTGGGCCTGTCGGCGATCCAGCAGCTGTACCGGCCAACCACGCTGGTGGACCTGTTCGCCAGCTGGAGCTTCAACGACCAGCTGTCGGTGGAAGCCGGCGTGGACAACCTGACCGACCGCTACTACCTGGACCCGCTGGCCCTGGGCGTGATGCCGGCCCCGGGCCGCACCGCGCGGCTGGCGTTGACCTGGAAGTACTGATCGGTCGCGGATGAGTGGTGGGGTCGGATCCCTTTCCTGCGGAAAGGGCTCTGACCCCGGCGAGCCCCAACCGCCCTCGGTGGGTGCGGACCTTGGTCCGCACCGCTTCTGCCGTGCAATCGACAGCGCCGGGCCATGCCCGGCGTCTATTTACAGCCCGCTCGAAGCCTTTACCGCATCTTCGTGCAGCGACTCGTTCAGCTCATCCACCACCGTGGTCCATGCCGCATCGGCCTGCAGTGATTCGGACAGGAACTGGCGCTGGGCATCGTTCCAGTACAGTGCTTCGACCACTTCGACATCGGTGGCCAGCTGGTGCTCGCGGATGAAGCGGGCGATGCCCTCGGCGCTGGCATCCAGGCCCAGCTGCAGGAACAGGTTGGTCATGCGCGGTTCGGTGGTGATCATCGTCGGTTCCGGATGGACAAGGGGATGGCCCATTATCGGTGTAGACGGCCTTGGGGAAAGCCCCGTGGCAGACGTCTACAGCACGACGACCCCCTTGGCATTCCCCCATGAACGCACACATCGCCCCTGAAGAAAGCCGCAGCCTGCGGCTCAAGGCCGCCACCCGCGACAGCCACGGTGCCCTGGACAAGCGCATCATGGCCGGCGACATCTTCGCCGACCGCAGCAATTTCGCCCGTTTCCTGCGCGTGCAGTATCGCTTCCACCGCAGCATCGATGCGCTGTATGCCAACCCTGCGCTGGACGCACTGCTGCCGGACCTGGGCGAGCGCCGCCGCCTGACCCAGGTCGCGCGCGACCTGCAGGACCTGGAGCAGACCCTGCCGGGGGCTGACATCGCGGCGTTGCCGTCCGATCTGGAACTGCCCGCCGCGTTGGGCTGGCTGTACGTGGCTGAAGGCTCCAACCTGGGCGGCACCATTCTGTACAAGATGGCTGCCAAGCTCGGCCTGGACCGTGATTTTGGCGCCCGCCACCTGGCCGCGCATCCGGATGGCGCGGCGCGCCACTGGCGTGAGTTCACCGCGGCGCTGGACGCGGTACCGCTGAGTGCCGAGCAGGAGCAGCAGGTGATCGATGCGGCCGACGCCGCGTTCCGCAGCGTGCACGGCCACGTCGAAGTGGAATTCGCCTGATGCACGGCGCACGCCCACAGGTGCAGCGCTGATGCGCTGGCTCTGGTTCGCGCTGGGCTGGCTGATGGTCGGGCTCGGGGTGATCGGCGCGTTGCTGCCGGTGATGCCGACCACCATCTTCCTGATCCTGGCCGTGGGCTGCTTCGCGCGCAGCTCGCCGAAGTTCGAGCAGCGCCTGCTGGCGCATCCGCGCTACGGCCCGTCGCTGCGGTTGTGGCGCGAGCAGGGCGCGGTATCGCGCAAGGGCAAGGCGTTTGCCAGTGCCGGCATGGCGCTGGGCTTTGCCCTGTTCTGCTGGGGCGCGCACCCGTCCTGGCGCCTGCTGTTGGGCGTGGGCCTGTTCTTCGCGGTCAGCGCCGGCTACGTGCTGAGCCGACCGGCACCGCGGCTGGAACCCCATCCGGTCGTGGAAGTGGACGACGCCAATGATCCGCGCGCGGCCCGTCGTCGCGCAGCGACCCCTGATGCTGATGGAAACCGAGACGATGCTGCCTGCTGACCTGGTCCCCGTGGCCGCCCCCGCATTGACCCCGTGGGGCATGTACCTGGCCGCCGACGTGGTGGTGAAGGCCGTGATGATCGCGCTGGCACTGGCGTCGCTGGCCACCTGGACCATACTGCTGGCCAAGGGTTGGGAACTGACGCGCCAGGCCCGGCAGCTGCGTGCGGCGCGCGCGCTGTTGCTGCAGTCCGCACAGCTGCCGCCGCAGAGCGAAGAGGCAAGTCTGCAGCAGGGCACCGCGCTGGCGATGCTGGACGCAGCACGCACCGAACTGCGTCTGTCGCAGGATCTGGATAGTCGCGACGGCATCAAGGAGCGCATCGCCTCGCGCCTGGACCGCATCGAGCTGGAGACCGCGCGCGTGCAGCGGCGCGGCATCGGTGTGCTCGCCAGCTTCGGCGCGGTGGCGCCCTTCGTCGGCCTGTTCGGCACGGTGTGGGGCATCATGAACAGTTTCATCGGCATCGCGCACAGCAACACCACCAACCTGGCGGTGGTTGCGCCCGGCATCGCCGAGGCCCTGCTGGCGACCGCACTCGGCCTGGTCGCGGCGATTCCCGCGGTACTGGTCTACAACCATTTCAGCCGCGTGCTGGCCGGCCTGCGGGGCCTGCTCGGCGATCTGTCGGCGGCCGTGCAACAGCTGGTCTCGCGCGATCTTGATCGTGCCGTGCCGCGTACCGCAGCGGCACCGCTGCGCGCGGTGCACTGAGGCGCCACGATGGCGATCAGGACCGCGTCCGACCGCGACGACGCACCGGAAGAAGCACACGAGATCAACGTCACGCCCTTCATCGACGTGATGCTGGTGCTGCTGATCATCTTCATGGTAGCCGCACCGCTGGCCACCGTATCAGTGCCCGTGCAGCTGCCGGCCAGCAGCGCCAGTGCCACGCCGCCCGAACAGGCGCCGGTGTATGTGACCGTGCAGGCCGATCTGTCGCTGCGCGTGGGCGAGCAGGCGGTGGCGCGTGACGGGCTGGCCGCTGCATTGCAGGCGGCCACCCACGGCGACACCGCGCAGCGCATCTTCCTGCGTGCCGATACCCGCGTGCCTTACGGTGAACTGATGGCGACGCTGGACGCGCTGCGTGGCGCAGGCTACTTGAAGGTGGCACTGGTTGGACTGGAGCAAGGCGCGCGATGAGCGGATTGCGGCGCTGGGCGACCAGCCTGGTGATCGTGCTGCTGGTGCACGCGCTGCTGATCGGCGCGGCCTGCTGGTGGGCGACGCGCGCACCGGTACTGGCTGCGACGGCGCCGCCCGCCGCGCTGATGCTGGAACTGGCACCGATGGCGCAGGCACCGCCGGTGCCGCCGCGCGAGGTCGCCACCGGTCCACTGCAGCAGCAACAGCAGCGGCAGGCGCCGAAGCCGGCCCTGCGCGAGCAACCGAAGGCGCCGGTGCAGCCGCAGGGTGACCTGCCACCGCCGCGTACACCAGAGCCGACGCCCTCGCCGGATGTCGCCGACGCCAATGTCGCGCAGACCAGCGCACCGCCACAGGTGGCCGCTGACGCCGCCGCGCGCTACGCCGCACCGCAGACCACGGCGGGTGAGCGCAGTCGCGCCGAGGCAAGCTGGGAAGGTCGCCTGCTGGGGCACCTGCAGAAGCATCGCCGCTATCCGCGCCAGGCCGAGCGGCTGCGCCAGCAGGGCGTGGTCTACGTGCGCTTTGCCGTGGCCCGCGATGGCGCGGTCTCGGGGTTGAAGCTGGGCCGCAGCAGTGGCTTCGCGCTGCTTGACCAGGAGACGCTGGACACCGTGCAGCGCGCCAGCCCGGTACCGGCGCCGCCGGCCGAAGTGGCCGGCGACCCGGTGGACGTGATGGTGCCGGTGTCGTTCTTCCTGCGCGGGCGGTGATTGACGGTGGGCTCGGATCCCTTTCCCCAGGAAAGGGCTCTGACCCCATCGAGGCCGTCATCCACGCATGGCGTGGATCTACAACAGCGGCACCAGCAGCAGCGCGACGATGTTGATGATCTTGATCAGCGGATTGATCGCCGGGCCGGCCGTGTCCTTGTACGGGTCACCGACGGTATCGCCGGTCACCGCAGCCTTGTGCGCCTCGCTGCCCTTGCCGCCGAAGTGGCCATCTTCGATGTACTTCTTGGCGTTGTCCCAGGCGCCACCGCCGGTGGTCATCGAAATGGCCACGAACAGGCCGGTCACGATCGTGCCGATCAGCAGGCCACCCAGTGCGCGTGGCCCCAGCAGCAGGCCGACCACCACCGGCACCGCCACCGGCAGCAGCGAGGGCACGATCATTTCGCGGATCGCCGAGCGGGTCAGCATGTCCACCGCCTTGTCGTACTGCGGCTTGCCGGTGCCCTGCATGATGCCGGGGATCTCGCGGAACTGGCGACGTACTTCCTCCACCACCGCACCCGCCGCGCGGCCGACCGCTTCCATCGCCATCGCACCGAACAGGTAGGGAATCAGGCCGCCGATCAGCAGGCCGATGATCACCGTGTGGTCGCTGAGGTCGAAGCGGAATTCCTGCCCCGGATGTGCAGCCTGCAGGTTGTGCGTGTAGTCCGCGAACAGCACCAATGCGGCCAGTGCGGCCGAACCGATCGCATAGCCCTTGGTCACCGCCTTGGTGGTGTTGCCAACCGCATCCAGTGGATCGGTGATGTCGCGGATCTCCGAGGGCAGCTCGGCCATCTCGGCAATCCCACCGGCGTTGTCGGTGATCGGCCCGTAGGCATCGAGAGCGACGATCATGCCGGCCATCGACAGCATCGCGGTGGCGGCGATGGCGATGCCGTACAGCCCACCCAGCGCGAACGCGCCCCAGATCGCCGTACACACGGCCACCACCGGCAGCGCGGTGGACTTCATCGAGATGCCGAGGCCGGCGATGATGTTGGTGCCGTGGCCGGTGGTCGAGGCCTGCGCCACGTGCTGCACCGGCTTGTACTGGGTGCCGGTGTAGTACTCGGTGATCCACACGATCAGCCCGGTCAGGACCAGGCCGATCAACGCGCAGCCGTACAGGGCCATCGGCCCGTGCACGTTGTCACCCATCAGGCCGGTAGTGATCGGGTAGAAGGCGATGGCGGCCAGCACGCCGGAGACGATCACGCCCTTGTACAGCGCGCCCATGATCGAGCCGCCAGGCTTCACTTTGACGAACAGCGCGCCGATGATCGAGGCGATGATCGATACGCCGCCCAGCACCAGCGGATACAGCACCGCATTGGCGCCTGCCTCGGCCAGCATCAGGCTGCCCAGCAGCATCGTTGCGATGACGGTCACCGCGTAGGTCTCGAACAGATCGGCGGCCATGCCGGCGCAGTCGCCCACGTTGTCACCCACGTTGTCGGCGATCACCGCCGGGTTGCGCGGGTCGTCCTCGGGAATGCCGGCTTCCACCTTGCCGACCAGATCGGCGCCGACGTCGGCGCCCTTGGTGAAGATGCCACCGCCCAGCCGCGCGAAGATCGAGATCAGCGACGAGCCGAAGGCCAGGCCGACCAGCGCATGCAGCGCCTGTTCCATCGGCAGGCCCATGCGCAGCAGCAGCGCGTAGTAACCGGCCACGCCCAGCAGGCCGAGGCCGACCACCAGCATGCCGGTGATGGCACCGCCGCGGAAGGCGACGTCCATTGCGGCGCTGATGCCGTGGCGTGCAGCTTCGGCAGTGCGCACGTTGGCGCGTACCGACACGTTCATGCCGATGTAGCCGGCCGCGCCGGACAGTACCGCGCCGACCGCGAAGCCGATCGCGGTGTACCAGCTGAGGAACACACCGACCAGCACGAACAGCACCACACCGGCCACGCCAATGGTCAGGTACTGGCGGTTGAGATAGGCACGCGCACCTTCCTGGATCGCCGTGGCGATCGCGATCATGCGTTCATTGCCGGTGGGTTGGCGCAGGATCCAGCGCGCCGAGACGATTCCGAACAGGATCGCGAGAATGGCGCAGCCCAGCGCCAGTGACAGCCCGTGACGTTCCAGCATTAGACCCCTCCGCAGAATGGATGTAGGCATCCAGTGGCGATGAACGGCACCACGAGGGGGACGACGGGCTGCAGCCTGGAACCAACCCGTACCGACCTTGGCGGTCGTCCGACGTATGGCGGTGTTCAGCATTCCCTGGTGCCGGCAGTATGCGTGCCGCGCACTGTAGAGTCGAGCCGTGCTCGACTGGCTTCTGCGAGCCGCAGCGCATGCCGCCAGTCAATGGGCTTGATTCGAGAGCCACCGGCCTTTGCACCCCGTTAAGCCAGCCTCTGCGAGCCTGCGTGGAGTCCTGAAGGAGATCCCCCATGCGCCTGTCCCTGTTGATGCTTGCCGCCCTGGTCCCGGCTGTACCGGCACTCGCCGCGGAAACCCCGGAGCTACAGCGCGCCGTGGGCGCTCCGCAGGCGGTAGGGGCGGTGCATACGCTGCGGCAGATCCCCGAGGCCTGTGCGCGCCTGGAAGGCGCCTTCACCGGGCAGGCGGCCGAGCCGTACCGCTTCTCCGCGGTGCGTACGAGCGAACAATGCCAGCCACGCGCGCGCTTCGTCGACTACGCCAAGGCGCAGCCAAGTGCCGACAAGGGCTGGAAGCTCAATGATGTGATCCGCGTGCCCAGCGCCGCGTGCCCGGCGCAGCAGGCGGTGGTGCGCGTGTGGCGGCTGCCGTCGACCAACAAGGTGGAGCTGGACGGTCAGGGCCAGTCACGCATCTATCTGGAAGAGGCCAGGAAGCAGGCCGCTGCCGGCCAGATTCCGCAGGTAACGATGTTCGCCGCGCAGCTGCAGGTGGAAGGCAAGGCCTGCAATTGAATTTTGCGTGGGCGGTGTACCCACGCGGTCATCCACGGGTAGTGCCGGCCGCTGGCCGGCAACCCTGCAATCATCACTCCGCCAGCGTCGCCCCGCGCGCCACCAGCAGCTCGCGCAAAGCCCTGCGATGGCAGTGCGCCTCATCCTCGCAGTAGCACCCCACGCTGATGTCGTTGTGCTGCGACAGTGCGGCAAGCAGGTCCAGTGCATGGGCGGCATCGGGCGCTTTCATCTCGGCCTTGTAGTGGCGGAAGAACGCGGTCCAGTCGGCGGCCGTCTTCGCCTCATGCGCCCGCTTCACCAGTTCCGCGCTGGGTGACAGGGTTGGGAACCAGACGTCGTACCAGTCCTGTTGGGCGAACTCGCTGCGCGGCACGCCGCGCGGCGGCCGCCGCACGGTGCCGATGCGCAGGCCCTCGCCAGGCACGCGCGGCGTACCGAGTCGAACAACACGCAATGCCATGGTGTGCCTCCACTAAAAGGGGACGGAGGGGATTAAGTCGTATCCGACCCACTACTGACGCTGTTGGAGATGACAGAGGGGCGTATGCGACTTAATCCCCTCCGTCCCCTTTTTCGGGTCAGCCCTCGAACGGCGGCAGCTTCTGCTTCACCGCCACGTTCTTCAGGGTGACGTACTTCGGCAGGCCGTCGGCGCCATACGGCAGCGGTGCTTCGCCCTTGATCAGCGGCGACAGGTAGGCCCGCGCCCTGGCGGTGATGCCGAAGCCGTCGCGGCGGATGAAGCCGGCGGGCATCTTCTTTTCATGGTTGGCGATCTTCGACAGTGGCGCCGCCTCGATCTTCCAGCGATAGGGCGCATCGCTGCTGCGCACGATCACCGGCATCACGCCGTTCTGGCCCTTCAGCGCCAGCTGCACGGCGGCCTTGCCGACCGCCTGCGCCTGCTCCCAGTCGGTCCTGCTGGCCAGGTGCCGGGCCGAGCGCTGCAGGTAGTCGGGCAGCGCCCAGTGCACCTTCAGGCCCAGCTGGTCCTTGACCCGGCCGGCCAGGTGCGCGGCCACGCCACCCAGCTGCGAGTGGCCGAACGAGTCCTTGCCGCCGCCAGCGTCAGCGACGAAGCGGCCATCGGCGGTGGCGATGCCCTCCGACGCCACCACCACGCAGTAGCCGACGCGCTCGACCACGGCCTTCACCTTGGCCAGGAACGCCGCCTCGTCATAGGCGCGTTCGGGCAGCAGGATGATGTGCGGCGCTTCGTCATCGCCGTTGCCGGCAAGGCCGGCGGCCGCGGCCAGCCAGCCGGCGTGGCGGCCCATCGCCTCGTAGATGAAGACGCGGGTGGAGGTCTCGGCCATCGCCGCCACGTCCAGTGCCGCTTCCCGCACCGACACCGCGGTGTACTTGGCCGCCGAGCCGAAGCCGGGGCAGGTGTCGGTCACTGCCAGGTCGTTGTCGATGGTCTTGGGCACGCCGATGCAGGTCAGGTCGTAGCCGGAGGCCTTGGCCAGCTGCGAGACCTTCAGCGCGGTATCGGCCGAGTCATTGCCGCCGTTGTAGAGGAACCAGCGCACGTCGTGCGCGCGCAGCACCTCCAGCAGGCGGTCGTAGCGGGCGCGGTCGGCGTCCAGCGATTTCAGCTTGACCCGGCAGGAGCCGAAGGCGCCGCCCGGGGTATGGGCGAGGGCGCGGATGGCCGCAGCGCTCTCCTTGCTGGTGTCGATCAGTTCCTCGCGCAGCGCGCCGAGGATGCCGTTGCGCGCGGCCAGGACCTTGATGCCCTTGGCCCGGGCCTGCTCGATCACTGCCGCCGCCGTGGCGTTGATGACCGCGGTGACACCACCGGATTGGGCGTAGAGGAGAGTACCGTTGCGCATGCGTCTACCTGCTCGGGGGAAAGGACATTGCAGGGACATTACCCGGATGCGGTAAAGTGGCGCTATTGCGGTGCAGCGATACCGGTCCGTCCGGGACGCGAACCTTCTTTGTTTTCAACACGTTGGAGTCAGGTCAATGCGATTGGTTCTGTTGGGACCGCCCGGTTCGGGCAAGGGGACACAGGCGACGCGCCTGAAGGAAAAGCTGGGGATCGCCCACATTTCGACCGGTGACATGCTGCGCGCGGAAATCGCCGCGGGCACGGAGCTGGGCAAGCAGGCCAAGACGGTGATGGATGCCGGCAACCTGGTGTCGGATGACATCCTGCTGGGCATGCTGGAGTCGCGCCTGACCCAGCCCGATGTCGCCAAGGGCTTCATTCTTGATGGCTACCCGCGCAATGTGGCCCAGGCCAATGCGATGGACGGCCTGCTGGCCAAGATCGGCCAGCCGCTGGATGCCGTGGTGCAGCTGGACGTGGCCACCGAGCTGCTGGTCGAGCGCATCGCCGGTCGTGCCAAGGAACAGGGCCGCGCCGACGACACGCCGGACGCGGTGCGCCAGCGCCTGCAGGTCTACAACGACCAGACCGCCCCGGTGGTCGACTTCTACGCCGGCCGTGGCACCCTGGCCCGCGTCGATGGCGTCGGTGAGCTGGACGAGATCGAAGCCCGCATCCTGGCGGCGATCAAGGGTTGATCCGGCGGGGCCGGTCTGTTGCCGGCCCTTCGGGCGCAAAAAAACACAGGCCTGGTCCGTGAGGATCAGGCCTGTGTCGTTTGACAGGCGCCAGCGAAGGGCTTGCTCAGGGCCCCGCAGCATGAGCTCCCTTGGGGATGGCCTCTTGGGGAGTAGGACCGGTTCGGGTACTGCGGCTGGCAGTTCGAATTGTGTCCGGGTTCACAGAACATCGCTATCGGGAATTCCCTGACAGGTGATTGGAGTTTTCTCACATCCCGTGTAGGACTTGTCTTACCCGGGGGCGGACATTGGCCCTATACAGCCGTCATCGGTCACAATCCTCGGTCATGAGCAGCGTACATATCCTTGCAATCGCCGGCACCTTCATGGGCGGCGTGGCCGCCCTGGCGCGGGAACTGGGCCATACGGTCAGCGGCAGCGACCAGGCCATCTATCCGCCGATGTCGACCCAGCTCGAGCAGCTGGGCATCGCCCTGGACCAGGGCTACCGCGCCGACAGCGTGCCGGCCGGCACCGATGACGTGGTGATCGGCAACGCCCTCTCGCGCGGCAATGCCGCCGTTGAGGCCGTGCTCGACGCCGGCCAGCGCTACATTTCGGGAGCGCAATGGCTGTCCGAACAGGTACTGCCGGGTCGCGACACCCTGGCCGTGGCAGGTACCCATGGCAAGACCACCACCACCACCATCCTCACCTGGCTGCTGGAAAGCGCCGGTCGTTCGCCCGGTTTCCTGATCGGCGGCGTCGCCGAGGATTTCGGCGTCTCCGCCCGGCTGGGCCAGGGCCGCGAGTTCGTGGTCGAGGCCGACGAGTACGACACCGCGTTCTTCGACAAGCGCAGCAAGTTCGTGCACTACCGGCCGCTGGTGGCCATCCTCAACAACCTTGAATACGACCACGCCGACATCTTCCCGGACGTGGCCGCGATCCAGCGCCAGTTCCACCACCTGGTGCGCACGGTGCCGGCGCGTGGCCGACTGATCGTCAACGGCGAGGACCCGCATCTGGCCGAAGTGCTGGCGATGGGCTGCTGGACCCCGGTCGAGCGCTTCGGCTTCGACCCGTCGCTGGAATGGCATGCCGAGCTGCTGGCTGCCGATGGCAGCGCCTTCCGCGTACACCACCGCGGGCAGGCAATGGGCGATGTGCACTGGTCGTTGCTGGGCCGCCACAACGTGCTCAACGGCCTGGCTGCGCTGGCTGCCGCACATGCGGTGGGCGTGGCGCCGGCCGACGTGATTCCTGCGCTGGCGCGCTTCCGCAGCGTCAAGCGCCGCATGGAAGTGATCGGCCGCCATGACGGCATCACCATCTACGACGATTTCGCCCATCACCCGACCGCGATCGCCACCACGCTGGAAGGCCTGCGTGCCAAGGTGGGTGACGCGCGCATCGTGGTCGCGATGGAGCCGCGCAGCAATTCGATGCGGCTGGGCGCTCACGCGCAGGCGCTGGCCCCGTCGCTGGCGTTGGCTGACGAGGTGGTGTTCCTGCATCGCCCGGAACTGGCCTGGGATGCGGCCGCGGTGATCGCCGCAGTGCGAGGCGAAGCGCACGCGGTGCCCGATACCGACGCGCTGCTGGCGCAGTTGCAGGCCAGCGCGCGCAGCGGCGACCACGTGGTGTTCATGTCCAATGGGGGCTTCGACGGCGCACCGCGCCGCTTCCTCGCCGCGCTGCAGGCCCGATGAGCAGCGACACATCACTGCCGCTGTTTCCGCTGCACACCACGCTGGTGCCGGGTGCAGCGGTCGGCCTGCGCGTGTTCGAGCGGCGTTACCTGGATCTGGTCCGCGACAGCGGCCGCAGTGGCGAGGGCTTCGGTGTCTGCCTGATCCTCGACGGCCAGGAAGTGGGAGCCCCGGCGACACCGGCAGCGTATGGCGTGCAGGTACGCATCGAAGACTTCGATGTCGGCGCCGACGGTGTGCTGCAGTTGCGCCTGCGAGGCACCCGCCGCTTCCATGTCGAGCGCACCCGCGTACGCGACAACGGCCTGGTGGTGGCCGACGTGCGCTGGTGCGACGAAGACCCCGACGATGAGCTGCGGCCGCAGCATGCGCTGCTGGCCACGGTGCTGGGGCACATCATCGAGCAGGCCGGTGAGGCCTATGCGCCGGCCAATCCGGCGTTGCTGGACCAGGCCAGCTGGGTTGGCTGGCGGCTGGCCGAACTGCTGCCGCTGAGCGAGCAGCAGCGCCTGCAGCTGCTGCAGATGGACGACCCGCACCAGCGGTTGCAGCAGTTGCTGGGCTGGATGCCGTAGCAGCCTGCCTCGGGTGGGTGTGCACCTTGGTGCACACGCTGATGCATGCGGGGAATGTCATTCACGTATGGCGTGGATCTACTCCGCCGGGCATGGTTCGGCGCTACCTGTCGTGTTCCGGCAGCGCCGGGTCATGCCCGGCGGCCTCCTCAGGGCGTTGTCGTCTTCAACCGCAGCACCGGCAACCCGGTTTCGCTGTGCACGTCCTCGCGCTGCGGCAGGCCCTGCACGGCGTCCTTCACCGCGTTCAACGCCGGGTCGACGCCACGCAGCGGGTGCCACATGCCGATCCATTCGAAGTGGCGTTCGTAACGCAGGGTCTGTGCACTGCCCAGCCACAGCGGCGTGTTGCCCGCCTGCAGCTGCGCGGGTGCCGGCCACAGGCGCAGCACATAGCGTTCGTCCGGCTTCGCACCCTGGCGCACCATCAGCAGTGCTTCCACGCGGGTGTCCAGCGTGGCCGGCAGCACCGGCAGTTCATCGGCGCCGGTGTTCTTGTCCAGCATCAGCAGCGCCTGCTGCCAGCCTGCCTGTTCCTGCCGCTTCCAGCCACGCGCTTCCAGCTGCGCCTGCAGCGGTGCCAATGGCCCGGCCACCTGCACGTCCAGCGGCCAGCGCTGGTCGTCGTCGAACTCGTTGCGGCGCGCCGGCAGCGTGGCCCAGTCGTGCTGCCACCAGGCCTGCATGTCCATCGCCTGCGGGGCCGGCAGGGTCGGTTCGAAGCGTTCCAGCTTCACCGGGATGTTGCGCGGTGCGTACCACATCGCCGCCACGGCGAAGACGCCGTAGAACAGCCAGGCCACCGGCTTCACCCAGAACGAGCGGTTGAAGCGGCGGCGATAGGCGATGCCCAGCACCAGCAGCCAGAACGTGCCGAACAGCATGCCGCCGATCACGTCGCTCAGCCAATGCGCGCCCAGGTACAG
The DNA here is from genome assembly GCF_059369635.1 of Stenotrophomonas sp. YJH_SMC_58. Taxonomy (NCBI): domain Bacteria; kingdom Pseudomonadati; phylum Pseudomonadota; class Gammaproteobacteria; order Lysobacterales; family Lysobacteraceae; genus Stenotrophomonas; species Stenotrophomonas sp. YJH_SMC_58. The sequence goes on along the minus strand of NZ_JCAFSW010000001.1, from coordinate 415,726 downwards.
GCGCGAGAAGCCGATCAGGCTGACCACGATGCCCGAGACCAGGTACGGCCAGACGCGGGTGCGGCCGGGCATCTCGCGTGCGATCAGCACCGCGAAGAAGCCGAAGGTGATGGTGGCCATGGTCACCGACACCGACGGGAAGCCGAAGCCGCTGCTGGCGTCGATCGGGCGCACCACATCCACGGTGGCGCCCAGCAGCATGGTCAGCGCCAGGCCGAAGGCCAGTGCCGCCAGCCAGTGAGCAGCGGCCATCCAGCGTCGGCGCCAGATCAGATAGCCCATCGCCGCGGCGGTGGCTGGCAGCAGGACCTGCCAGGCCCCGAGCGACGCCAGCGCAGCCATCGGGTAGTCGGCCAGCGGATTGCGCAGCGCCAGCATGGCCTGGTGCACCAGCAGGTCGATCGCCAGCGGCTCGCCGTGTGCGACCACCACGGTCAACAGCGCGAACCAGCCCCAGCCCAGCAGGAGCAGCATCAGCGCCAGCATCGCCAGCGGCACCGATTCGCGCCGCTTCGGGTCCAGCACGCCAACGGTGTAGCGGCCCAGCGTCGGGTGGCGGTTGGACCAGTCCAGCAGGCGTGCCAGCCAGTTGTCCATGCGTGCGGCCGACCAGCGGTAGCCGTACAGCACGATGGCCCAGACCAGGCCAAGGATCACTGCCAGCAGGCCGACCACCACCACCAGCCGCCCGGCCACAGCAGCCACCGCGTCGTACGCTTCGCCGAGGATCCAGCCCGGCGCCAGGAACAGCACCGCCCAGGAAATGCTGGCGATGCCGCTGGCCTGCACGTAGCGGCTGGCGGGCATCTTCATCATGCCGGCGATGGCCGGCACGAACGGGCGGATCGCGCCGACGTAGCGTGCCACCAGGATGCTCTTGAAGGCATTGCGGCGGAACAGGTTTTCGCCCCGGTCGAGCAGCTGCGGGTAACGGCTGAACGGCCACACGCCACGCAGGCGGTCGCCCCAGCGGCGGCCGATCCAGTAACTGATGCCATCGCCGGCAAACGCACCCAATGCCGCAGCCGCCACCGCGTACGGCCCGGAGATCTGGCCCAGGCCAATGAACACGCCCACCGCGAACAGCAGTGGCAGTGCCGGCACGATGGCGCCAAGAATGATGACCGCATCGCAGAAGGCGATGAGGAAGATAACGGCGCCCGCCAGCACGGGGTGAGCGGCAATCCACGCGAGCGTGGCGTCGATCCATGAAGAGTCCATTGCCCGATTATAGGGGCGTGAAGGTGACTGGTTCCCAGCCGCTTCGTGACCGTTTGCAACCGGCGCCATCGCCTAGAATGGAGTCATGCCGCATACGCCAGACGCTCCCCACCGTGCTTTGAAGGCCGACAGTTTCGGTCAGATCCTTCTGGTTGAAGGGCCCGATGGCCCGTTCGTACGCCGCGATCTGGGGGCCACGCCGCTGTGGCTGCGGTTGCCCGCGTGGTGGCTTGCACGTCGCGAAGCACGCGCGCTGCGCCATATCCATGGCATGGCCGATGTGCCGCAGCTGCTGGCCTGGGATGGCCGCCACCTCGACCGCAGCTTCATGGCCGGCGATGCCATGTACCAGCGTCCGCCGCGCGGCGATCTGGCCTGGTTCCGCGCCGCGCGTCGCCTGCTGCAGCAGCTGCATCGCAATGGCGTGGCCCACAACGACCTGGCCAAGGAAGCCAACTGGCTGGTCACTGAAGATGGGCGACCGGCGCTGATCGACTTCCAGCTGGCGGTGATCGGCAACCCGCGCTCGCGCTGGATGCGGCTGCTGGCCCGCGAGGACCTGCGCCACCTGCTCAAGCACAAGCGCATGTACTGCCGCGAATCACTCACCCCGGTGGAGAAGCGCGTGCTCAAGCGCACCTCGTGGGTGCGCGAACTGTGGTTCGCCACCGGCAAGCCGGTCTACCGCTTCGTCACCCGCCGCATCCTGCACTGGGAAGACAACGAGGGGCAGGGACCGAAGCCGTGAGTGCATCGCAGGTGATGAGCGCGCCGCCGAGCGCGGGCAGCGTGCTGCGAACTCAGCTGCCCGGTGCGGATTTCGTGCATGCGTGCCATGCGACCACCCGTCGTGATGGGCGCTCGGCCTTGCAGGCCTATCGCGACATGGCCGCGAGCATTCCCGGTTGGTTCGATGGTCTGATGGCGCTGCGCAACCAAGGCATGCGCCTGCTTGGGATGAAGCACCTTGGCTCATTGCGTGCGGTGCAGGACACCGACGATCCGGCTGCCGGCCAGCGGCTGGGCATCTTCACCCTGCAGTCGCTGGATGACGATGCCATCGTGCTGGAAGACGATGATCGCCACCTGCGCGTACAGCTGGCCCTGCAATGGCAGGGCGATGCGCTGGAAGTGGTGACGGTGGTGCATACGCATAACGCATTCGGGCGCCTCTACATGCTGCCGGTCGCGCCCGTGCACAGGTTGATCGTGCCGCATCTGCTGCAGAAGCAGGTGCAGGCGTACCGATGATTCGACACTGCGCTCGCCGGGCCATGCCCGGCGACACGCGGCGTTTCCGGGTTACGGCGTCGCCGGCACCACCTGCTGGCCGATGAAGTTGCGCTTGGCATCGAAGTCATAGGCGATCTGCAGCTGGCCCACGTCCGGGCAGGCGTGGCAGTCGCGCAGCGGTGTGCGGTACAGCAGGCGGATCCCGCCGCCCTCCAGCGGTGTCGCTCCGGCCGATTGCGCCGGCGCGAACGGCGTGGCCTGCGGGTTGGCCTTCAACAGCTCCTGCACGGCCGGGTCGGCACGCAGCGTGTCGTCCAGCTGTACGGCATCCACATCGATGCGCTTGCCGCTGGCGTCGACCAGGCGGGTGCCTTCGTTGGTGTTGGCCCGGAAGGGATACTCGACCGTGGCAATGCCCAGCCCCTCGTTCTCATGCCAGGCGGTGACATACGCCAGTTCCCCGGCGCTGGACAGTTGCTCGGCCGCGGTGATCGCCTCGGCGCTTGCTCCCCCCGCTCGCATCGCATCGCGCAGGCAATCCCGGGTGGCGGCATTCTCGCCCTGGCGGCATGCGTTCAGATCGCCATCCCAGACCACGGCCTCGCTCCAGCGCATCTTGCCGTCGGCGGCGGCCTTCTCCGCGCTGGGCGCGTCACCGGCGGGTGGCTCCTTGCCGGGTTCCGGCGAACGGCCCTGGCAGGCAGTCAGCAGGGCAAGCCCCAAGGCAGGCAGCAACAGGCGGGAACGGCGCATGGCGTGGACCTCGTGCGTTGGCTGGAGGCCCGAGTATCGTCAAGGCCGGGTGAACTCCGCGTCGGCGCGGCATACTAGCGGCTCATTGCATACGCTGGAGTGTGGAACGTGGGCAGTCTGCAGGGCAAAACGCTTTTCATCACCGGAGCCTCGCGTGGGATCGGCCTGGCCATCGCACTGCGCGCTGCGCGCGACGGCGCCAACGTGGCCATTGCGGCCAAGTCGTCGGTGCCGAATCCGAAGCTGCCGGGCACCATCCATACCGCGGCTGAAGCGGTGACGGCGGCAGGCGGGCAGGGCCTGGCCCTGAAGTGCGACATCCGCGAGGAAGAGCAGGTGCACGCGGCGGTTGCGGCCACGGTCGATACCTTCGGCGGCATCGACATCCTGGTCAACAACGCCAGCGCGATCTGGCTGCGCGGTACGCTGGATACGCCGATGAAGCGTTTCGACCTGATGCAGCAGGTCAATGCGCGCGGCAGTTTCCTGTGCGCGCAGGCCTGCCTGCCGTACCTGCTGCAGGCGCCGAATCCGCACATCCTCACCCTTGCACCGCCGCCCAGCCTGGAGCCGAAGTGGTGGGCACCGCATACCGGCTACACGCTGGCGAAGATGGGCATGAGCTTCGTTACCCTGGGCCTGGCCGCGGAATTCGGCCCGCAGGGCGTGGCGGTGAATGCGCTGTGGCCGCGCACGGTCATCGCCACCGATGCGATCAACATGATCCCGGGCGTGGATGCGGCCGGCTGCCGCACGCCGCAGATCATGGCTGATGCCGCGCATGCGGTGCTGGTACGCGAAGCGGCGGGCTTCCATGGCCAGTTCCTGATCGACGATGACGTGCTGGCGCAGGCGGGTATCACCGATCTTTCGGGCTACGCAGTGGATCCATCGCGTCCGTTGCTGCCGGATCTGTTCCTGGATTGATCGTACGTCGCCGGAAGAGGCCGAGGGCTCCGACCTTCGGCCTGCTGCGCTAGAATGTGCGGCTGTAATCGTTTTCAACAGGGATGTGAGCACATGTCACGCACTCTTTCCGTCGCGGCGCTGGCCGCTTCGCTGTCGTTGATCCTGGCCGCCTGCGGTGGCAAGGCACCCGCCGCTGCGGGCGGCGCCGCTGCCTCCGGCACGCCGGACGCCAGCGCGGCGCCGTCCGACCCGCAGCAGCAGTTGGCCGCCAAGCTCAACGCCTACATCGGCTGCTTCAACGCGCTTGATTCGAAGACCCACGGCAGCATCGAGTCCTATACGCGCTGGATCAAGGATGTCGCCGCCGGCCCGACCGGTCGCGAGACACAGGTGTACGGTCCGTTCGAGATCAGCGATTACGACATGAAGCAGTGCGATGCCCCCGTGACCGAGGCGATGGCTGCCAAGCCAGTGCTGGCCGAACTCGATGCTGCTGCCGGCCACTACCAGCAGGCGCTGAAGGCACTGGTGCCGATCAGCAAGGACGCGCACGACTACTACGATCGCCAGGACTACGAAGACGACCAGTTCGCCAAGGGCAAGCAGCTGCACGCGCCCTTGATGGCCGCCTTCAAGGATTTCGTGGCTGCCAGCGAAACGTTCAATGCCGAGCTGGAGCGCCAGAACGACGCCGCCCAGCGCGAGCAACTCAAGGCACTGGAGCAGGCCGAGGGTCGCACGCGCGAGTACTACCGCCTGGCGATGATGCTGGAAGCCAAGGGCATCATGGATCTGATGAGCGAGGATGATTTCGATCAGGCCAAGGCCCGCGAGCGTCTGGATGCGTTCAACCGCATTTCCGACGAAGCGCATGCGAAGGTGGCTGACCAGGAGCCGGGCAAGCTGGACTGGAACAGCTTCGAGCGCGAAGCCGAGAACTTCCGTCGGGAAGGCAAGGAGCGGCTGCACCGGGTCAGCAGCAAGACGCCCTACAGCGATTTCGAACGGCGTATGCTGGATTCGCCCTCGATGGCGCCGCGCGGCTCTGCCAGCAAGCTGATGCAGGAATACAACACGCTCGTTTTCCAGAGCAACCGCCAGTAGTGCTCCCGCTTATGGCGTGATCAGCGTGCGCCGGTGTACATCGCCGGCGCTCGCATCAATGACTGAACGCATCCGGCAGCTTGCCGCCGCACTTGCGGCAGTGCAGTGCATCTGGTTCATGGCCTTCCAGCCCACAGTCCGGGCAGCCACGCGCATCGCGGCGTGCGGCCTGCTCGGCTTCACGCATGGTGCTGGCCAGTTCGGCGGTGTAGATGCCGGTGGGCACGGCGATGATGCTGTAGCCGATCAGGATCAGCACCGAGGTGACGAAGCGGCCGAGCACGGTCTGCGGCACGATATCGCCGAAGCCGACCGTGGCCATGGTCACCACCGCCCAGTACATGCTGGCCGGGATGTTGGTGAAACCGTGTTCGGGGCCCTCGATCACGTACATCAGCGCACCGGCGATGATGGTGATGGTGATCACCGTGAACAGGAATACCAGCACCTTGCGCCGGCTGCGCCACAGCGACGTCATCAGGACGCCGCTTTCCTCGATGTAGCGGGTCAGCTTCAGGATGCGGAACACCCGCAGGATGCGCAGCGCGCGCACCACCAGCAGGCTCTGCGCGCCGGGGATGAACATCGACAGGTAGGCGGGCAGGATCGACAGCAGGTCGATGATGCCCCAGATGCTCACTGCATACCGCAGCGGGCGCTTGACCACCGCCAGCCGCAGCAGGTACTCGGCGGTGAAGATGATCGTGAATCCCCATTCCAGGATGTACAGGCCGGTGGACCATTCGGCATGCAGGTGCTGCACGCTGTCGATCATCACCACCAGGATGCTGGCGACGATCGCCACCACCAGGATCAGGTCGAAATTGCGCGAAGGGCGGGTGTCATGGCGGTAGATGATGTCGAACCACCGACGGCGCCAGCCGGTCTCGGTGGCGGGGTTGAGCTGGGGGGCGGAAAACGGTCGCATGGGCGCATTGTGCCGCAGGGGTTCCGGCGCGAGAATGGGCGTTCCTGAACCCTGCCGACTGCCATGACCGCCGCGACCGATCCGCTGATCTCCCTTTCGCACTATTACCTGCCGGTCTACAAGCCCCGCCAGGTGGTACTGGAGCGAGGCCAGGGCGCCCGAGTATGGGACAGCCAGGGCCGTGAGTTCATCGACCTGGCTGCCGGCATCGCCGTGTGCGGCCTGGGCCACAACGATCCGGACCTGGTGGCCGCGCTGGTCGAGCAGGCCGGCAAGCTCTGGCACACCAGCAACGTGTTCTACAGCGCACCGCCGCTGCACCTGGCCGAGGAACTGGTGAAGGCCAGTCGTTTCGCCGAGCGGGTGTTCCTGTGCAACTCCGGCGCCGAAGCCAACGAAGTGGCGATCAAGATGGTCCGCAAGTGGGCCTCCAGCCAGGGCCGCCCGGCCGACAAGCGCGTCATCATCACCTTCCGTGGCAGCTTCCACGGCCGCACCATGGGCGCGGTGACCGCTACCGCGCAGCCGAAGTACCAGGAAGGCTACGAGCCGCTGCCGGGTGGCTTCCGCTACATCGATTTCAACGACGAAGTGCAGCTGGAAACCGCGATGGCCGCCGGTGACGTGGCGGCGGTGATGCTGGAGCCGATCCAGGGCGAGGGCGGCGTGATGCCGGCCAAGTCCGGCTTCCTCAAGCGCGTGCGCGAACTGTGCGACCAGCACGACGCGCTGCTGGTGCTGGACGAGATCCAGGCCGGCATGGGCCGCACCGGCACGCTGTTCGCGCACTGGCAGGACGACGTGGTGCCGGACATGGTCACCCTGGCCAAGGCACTGGGTGGCGGCTTCCCGATCGGTGCGATGCTGGCCGGCCCGAAGGTGGCCGAGACCATGCAGTTTGGCGCGCACGGCACCACCTTCGGTGGCAACCCGCTGGCCGCTGCGGTGGCCCGCGTGGCGCTGCGCAAGCTGGCCTCGTCGGAGATCGCCGCCAACGTCAGCCGCCAGTCGAAGGCGCTGCGCGATGGCTTCGCGCGCATCAACGAAGAGTTCGGCGTGTTCAGCGAGGTGCGTGGTCGCGGCCTGATGCTGGGTGCGGTGCTGAGCAAGGACTTCGCCGGCCAGGCTGGTGCGATCCTCGACCACGCTGCCGGGCAGGGGCTGCTGACCCTGCAGGCCGGCCCGGACGTGCTGCGCTTCGTGCCGTCGCTGAACATCACCGACGAAGAAGTGGCTGAAGGCCTCAAGCGCCTGCGCGCGGCAATTGCCGCGTTCATCGCCGCGCGCTGACGCCCTGGCGTCGGGGTCGGATCCCTCTCCTGCGCAGAGGGCTCTGACCCCGATCAGCCCACCGCGTAACGCTTCAACACCTTGCCCAGCCCACGGCCATCGCGCACGGTTTCCGCGTGCAGGCCGGCGGCGCGTGCGCCGCGCACGTTGGCGAACAGGTCATCGACGAACAGCGTGCGCGCAGGTGCCACGTCCAGTGCTTCCAGCGTGCGCAGGAACACCGCGGGCGCCGGTTTGCGCAAGCCGAACTCCGCGCTGCAGAACACGCGCTCATGCAGGGCCGGGAACAGTTCCGGTAGCAGAGTGGGCAAGGCCTGCTGCATCAGTGCGCCATTGTTGGTCAGCACCGCCATCGGCAGCTGCAGGGCCTGCAGCCGCTGCAGCACGGCCGGCTGTGGATGGCTGGCGGCCTGTCGCGCCGCGATCCACGTGTGTACATCAACGGTGCGGCCCAGCTGTTTGCTCAGCTGCGCCAGATAGGCCGGGCCATCCAGCGTGCCATTGTCATGTGCTGCTTCCAGCCCGCTGTCGTACAGCGCGGCCTGCACGGTTTCCGGCGCGACATCCAGCGCTTGTGCCAGATGCAGCACGCGCTGCGCGCGCTGGTACTGCACCAGCACGCCGTCCACATCCAGCAGCAACAGATCGATCCGCATCGGCCGAGCATGCCATCGCGGTGGATGCGCGGAAACCCTGGAGTGCGCGTGCGACAGACGGTCGCAGACGCGGCCACAGGGGGCTGCCTAGAATGGCGTTTGAATCCGCAGGAGATGCAACGATGAAGGCTTGGATGGTGGCAGTGGGACTGGGCGCGCTGATGCTGGCGCCGTCGGCGATGGCGCGGGTGTGTGCGGTCAGCATCGACAGCACCGACCAGATGAGCTTCAGCAGCCGCGAGATCAAGGTCGCCGCCGACTGCACCGCCGTGGACCTGACCCTGCGCCACACCGGCAAGCTGGCCGCCACCGCGATGGGCCACAACTGGGTACTGACCCGCACTGCCGATTACCAGCCGGTGGCGATGGCGGGCATGCGCATGACCCTGGCCGACAGCTACCTGCCGAAGGCCGACAAGCGCGTGCTGGCGCACACCAAGGTGATCGGCGGTGGCGAGACCACGCGCGTGCGCTTCTCCACCCAGGGCCTGCAGAAGGGCGGTGACTACACCTTCTTCTGCTCGTTCCCCGGCCACTTCGCGATGATGAAGGGCAAGTTCGTCTTCGGTTGAAAAAAAGGGGACGGAGGGGATTAAGTCGTTTGTGCACAAACGACTTAATCCCCTCCGTCCCCTTTTTTGCGATCAGCCCTTGGCAGCCTTGAACGCCACGCGTGCTGCGGCCAGCGTCGCCTCGATCACGGCATCGTCGTGGGCGCTGGACAGGAAGCCGGCCTCGTACGCCGACGGGGCCAGGAACACGCCCTGCTCCAGCATTGCGTGGAAGAAGCGGTTGAACGCCGGAATGTCACAGGCGGTGGCCTGCGCATAGGTCTCCACCTTCTCGCTGGTGAAGAACAGCCCGAACATCGCACCCACGCAGGTGGTGGTCACGGCCACACCGGATTCGGCGGCGGCCGCTTCCAGGCCGGCACACAGGCGCGCGGTGCGCTCGGCCAGGTCGGCGTGGAAGCCCGGCTGCTGGATCAGCTCCAGCATCGCCAGGCCGGCGGCCATTGCCACCGGATTGCCGCTCAGCGTGCCGGCCTGGTAGATCGGGCCGGCCGGTGCGATCTGCTGCATCAGCTCGCGGCGACCACCGTAAGCACCCACCGGCATGCCACCGCCGATGATCTTGCCGAAAGTGGTCAGGTCCGGGGTGATGCCGTAATGCGCCTGCGCACCGCCGAGGGCAACACGGAAGCCGGTCATCACTTCGTCGAAGATCAGCAGCGCGCCATGCTTCGTGCACAGCGCACGCAGGTGTTGCAGGTAGCCCTCGCGCGGCGGGATGCAGTTGGCGTTGCCGACCACCGGTTCGATGATCAGGCCGGCGATGTCCTCACCCTGCTGTTCGAACAGGGCGGTGGCCGCTTCGAAGTCGTTGTAGGGCAGGGTCAGGGTCAGTTCGCTCAGGCCGGCCGGGACGCCCGGCGAGGTCGGCACGCCCAGGGTCAGCATGCCGCTGCCGGCCTTGACCAGGAACGAGTCGCCGTGGCCGTGGTAGCAGCCTTCGAACTTGACGATGCGGTTGCGGCCGGTGGCGCCACGCGCCAGGCGGATCGCCGACAGCGTGGCCTCGGTGCCGGAGTTGACCATGCGCACCATCTCGCACGATGGCACCAGGCGGGTGATGGTCTCGGCCATGGTGACTTCGGCCGCGCACGGCGCACCGAAGGACAGGCCATTGTCGATCGCCTTCTTCACCGCCTGGCGCACGGCCGGGTGGTTGTGGCCGACGATCATCGGGCCCCAGGAACCGACGTAGTCGATGTAGCGGTTGCCATCGACGTCGTACAGGTAGGCGCCATCGGCGCGTTCAACGAAGAACGGCTCGCCGCCGACCGACTTGAACGCACGTACCGGCGAATTGACGCCGCCCGGCAGCAGCTGCTGGGCACGGGAGAACAGGGCGTGGGACTGGTCGTGGTTCATGGGGCTTTCCTGGGCATTACGCGAACTGGGCGAGATAGGCGCGCTGGGTCGCGACCGGGTCCGATGCGGCATAGATACCGCTGACCACGGCCACCAGATCGGCGCCGGCGTCGATGATGGGACCGACATTGTCCGGCGTCAGGCCGCCGATCGCCACCCGCGGCACGCCGAGTGCGGCGCTTTGCCGCAGCAGGTCGGTGTGGGCGCGGCTGCTGGTGACCTTGGTGGTGGTCGGGAAGAAGGCGCCGAAGGCCACATAGCTGGCGCCGGCCGCCACGGCCTTCTCGGCATTGGCCAGTTGGTCGTAGCAGGAGGCGCCGATGATGGCCTCGGCACCGAGCAGCGCGCGCGCGCTGGGGATGTCCCCGTCGGTGCCGCCCAGATGCACGCCGGCGGCGCCCACGGCCTTGGCCAGCACCGGATCGTCGTTGACGATCAGCGGCACGCCGTGGGCGGCGCACAGGCCTTGCAGGGCCGCCGCCTGTTCCTGCCGCAGCGCGTCGCTGGCGGTCTTGTTGCGGTACTGCAGCCAGGTGGCACCCGCGGCCAGCAGCGGCGCGGTACGGGCCAGCAGGCGCGCGGTATCGGGCTCGTCCGGGGTGATCAGGTAGACGCCGCGGGGCGCCGGGGAAGCAGAAGTCATCGATGGCTACCGGTGCGTGGGCTGCAATGGGACAATGGCCGCCCGTGAATCCAGCCCCGATTATCCGATGAGCGACGCCAGCCCCACCACCCTGCGAACCTGGATGTGCGTGGTCTGCGGCTTCCTGTACAGCGAAGCGGAAGGCTTGCCGGAGGAGGGTATTGAGCCCGGGACGCGTTGGGAGGACATTCCCGAGACCTGGACCTGCCCGGACTGCGGGGTGACCAAGGCCGATTTCGAGATGGTCGAGGTCGATTGACCGGCGGGCCACCCGGCCCATCCTGTGGGTGAGGACCGTTGGGGTGGGTGTGGACCGTTGGTCCACACACCGACACCCTCAATGCAGCCGCGGCACCGGCCCGCCGAGGTCGATCAGCTTCTCGCGCAGCCACTGCGCATCGCTGGCCTCGGGATTGCGCTTCAGGTACTGCCCCAGGTCATGGCGGGCACCGGCCAGATACTCCAGTTGCAGGTACGCCAGGCCGCGGTCGCGCAGCGCGTCGTCCTGCTCGGGCGCCAGTTTCAGCAGGCGGTCGGCACTGCGTGCGGCACGATCCCATTCACCGGCTTCGGCGTAGACACCATGCAGGTTGCGCAGCATGCGCATCAGGATCGCGCGCGCCGGCGCCGGGTCGAGGATCTGCGCCAGCACCTGGTCATCGGGCATCTGTCCGCCCAGGTGTGACTTGGCGCGTTCGCGCAGTTCGTCCACGTCCAGTGGCCGGCCACCGTTGAACGGGTCCATCACCAGCACGCCGTCGTCCACCGGCAAGCGCACCAGGAAGTGGCCGGGGAAGGACACGCCATCCAACGGTATGCCGAGCCGGCGTGCGACTTCCATCTGCACCAGCGCCAACGAGATCGGATTGCCCAGGCGTCGCTCGAACACCTGGTTGAGGTAGCTGTTGCGCGGGTCGTAATACTCGTCGTGGTCGCCGCTGTAGCCCAGCTCGTCGAACAGGTGGCGGTTGATCGCCGCCATTTTCAGTGGGCTGTTGTCGATGCTCTCCACTTCCGAACGGAGGTGGTCGACATGGCTCTGGATCAGCGCGTCGTAGGTGGACGGCTGCAGATCGGGGTATTCATCGCGCGCGATCAGCAGCGCGGTCGGCAACAAGGGCAGCGCCTCGTCTTCGAGGTCGGCCAGTGCATCCCAGTCGGGGAGTGTGATCCGGTCCTGCATGACCACAGACTGGCGTCATTCGCAGGCGGTTTCAAGCGGTGCCGCGTGAAAAATCCAGGGGTCAGATCCCTTTCGCGTGCGAAAGGGATCTGACCCCTGCAGGGTTGCCGGCCAGCGGCCGGCACTACCGCGGGCAGAACCCTGTTACTCGATGCCTGGGCCGAACTTCAGCTCCGTGCCGTCCTTCAGCTTGAGCTTCTCGGCCTGGCCGGCGTTGAGCTCCAGCACGTAACGTGCCGGGCCACCGCTGGGGTAGGGCGGGCACATGTCGCCGGCCGAGCACGGCGGCACATCACGCTGCTGGCTGACCAGCTTGCGCTGGCTGTCGAAGTACAGGATGTCCAGCGCGATCCTGGTGTTCTTCATCCAGTACGCCTGCATTTCCTCGCGGTCGTGGATGAACAGCATGCCGTGGTCGGCCGCCATCTGGTCGCGGAACATCAGACCGCGTGCGCGGGTTTCATCGTTGGTGGCCAGCTCGACCTGGTAGCGGGCGCCATCCAGTTCGACCCAGTGGCGGGCCGCGTCGGTGGCGCAGCCAGCCAGGGCCAGCAGCGGGAGCATCAGCAGCGAACGCAACAGCGACATCGTCAGGATCCTTCGAAAGGGTCAGAGCACGACCGGCGGCTCGCCGCCGACGATCACCACATCTGCGCGGCGGCGCGCGAACAGGCCGACGCAGACCACGCCCGGCAGCTGATTGAGCTCGCGCTCCAGCTTTTCCGGATCGGTGATCTGCAGGTTGTGGATGTCCAGGATCTGGTTGCCGTTGTCGGTGACCACGCCTTCACGCCAGGTCGGCTGGCCGCCGGTCATGTCGCGGATCTGGCGGGCGACCAGGCTGCGCGCCATCGGGATCACTTCCACCGGCAGCGGGAACCTGCCCAGCACCGGCACCTGCTTGCTCGGGTCGATGATGCAGATGAAGCGCTCGCTGGCCTCGGCGATGACCTTCTCGCGGGTCAGCGCGGCGCCGCCGCCCTTGATCAGGCACTTGTTGGCGTCGCACTCATCGGCGCCATCGACGTACAGCGACAGGTTGCCGCTGTGGTTCAGCTCGATCACCTCGATGCCGTGCTGCTTCAGGCGCGCGGTGCTCTGCTCGGAGCTGGACACAGCGCCCTTGATGCGGTGCTGGATGCGGGCCAGGGCATCGATGAAATAGGCCACGGTGGAACCGGTGCCGACACCGACGATCATGCCGTCTTCAACGTACTCGATGGCTTTCTCGGCGGCCAGGCGCTTGGCTTCGGACATGGGAGAACTCTCAGGCAGGGAATCAGGATTTCTTTTCCAGCGACAGCAGCAGCTTCCACTGCGCGGCGGTCACCGGGAACACCGACAGGCGGTTGCCCTTGGCAACCAGCGGGAAGCCCTCGCCGAGTTCTTCGGCGTGCAGCTTGATCTCGTCCAGCGCGATCACCTGCTTGAGCTTGCGGTCGAATGCCACGTCCACCAGCATCCAGCGCGGGTTTTCGCGCGTGCTCTTGGGGTCGTGGTAGTCGGATTTCGGATCGAACTGGGTGTCGTCCGGGTAGGCCGTACTGGCCACGGTGGCCAGGCCGACGATGCCGGGCACCTTGGTATTGGAGTGGTAGAACAGGATGCCGTCGCCCACCTGCATGCCATCGCGCATGAAGTTGCGCGCCTGGTAGTTGCGCACCCCGTTCCAGGGTTCGACCTTGACCTTGGCCAGGTCATCGATGGAGAAGGCGTCCGGTTCGGACTTCATCAGCCAGTAGCGCTTGCGGGCGGTCATGCGTTCACGGGGGCAGCGGAGGGGAACAGGGTGCCGTCTTCGGTGCAGATCGCATCCACCGGCACGTCCCACGACGCCACCGGCAAGGACTCGACCTGCTGCACCGCGAACGCAGCACCGACCAGCCAGGGCGGCGCCGGCCGGTCGTGGCGGAAGGCGAAGCTGCGATCATACCAGCCGCCCCCCATGCCCAGCCGCCGGCACTGCGTGTCGAAACCCACCAGCGGGGCCACCACCAGCGCCATCTGTGCTGGTTCCAGTGTGTCTTCCAGCGCCACGTCCGGCTCGGGAATGCCGTAGCGGTTGCTGGTCAGCGGCTGCCCCGGCCGCCACGGCGCGAAGCGCAGCACGTCGCCGGCCAGCACCGGCAGGCAGTAGGTGAGGCCTTCGGGCAACTGCAACTGCCAGCGGTGCAGGGCGATCTCGCCATCCAGCGCCCAGTAGCCGGCCACGGCGCCTTCGCGCGGGGCGAACGGCAGGGCGAGCAGGGCATCGGCAAGCGATTCGGCGGCGGCGATGCGCTCAGCGGCGGAAAGGTCGCGGCGGCGTTGCCGCAGGTCGTGGCGCAGGGCCTGGCGCGGGTCGGTCATGGCAGCGTGCGGCAAGGATCAGCCGTCATTGTGCCGGAAAGAACAAGGGCGACGCCCGAAGACGCCGCCCTTGCTGGAATATTGCATTCTCCGCAATGTCGATGCATGCGAAACGACCTTGAACCCGGGGGCTCAAGTGGGAACGCTGGAGAACCATCGGGCTTCCCGCTGCAAGGCGGACCTGCACTCCCGGCGCTGTCGCGCTCCCGGTGTCGTTCTTAAGGGACAAGGCGAATGTTTGCACATGCCGTCGAGTACCGCAGAGAACGCGTGGCCATTATAGCCAGCACGCAGGATCTGGATAGGCCGTTCGTCGGCAACAGTCCGTGCCAATTCAGATATGAGAAGACGCGTTTTGCACGATTTTCAGGCGCCGCCGTCGATGGCGCGGTCCAGGCGCCGGTTCAGGTCGGCCAGGGTCTGCTGCAGGGCCACGGCCTGGCGGGCGTTTTCGTCGCGCAGCAGCTGCAGTTCGTGGGCCAGGTTCAGCGCGGCCAACACGGCGACGCGATCGACCGCGGCCATGCGGTTGCTGCCGCGGATCTCACGCATGCGCGCATCCAGCAGGCGCGCGGCGGCCATCAGGCTGTCACGTTCATCGCCGCCGACGCCCACGGTGTATTCACGATCGAGGATGCGGACACTGACCGGTTCGGCGCTCATGTGTGCTGCTCCAGGGATTTGAGCCGGCTGATCATTGCTTCCACCCGCGAACGTGCCTGCTCATTCTTGGCCAGCAGCGTCGAGCGCTCGGCCACCAGCTGCTCCTGCTGGTGGCGCAGGCTGCGGTTCTCCTCGGCCAGGCGCTGGTTGCGTTCAAGCAACGCTTCCACGCGGGCGGCGAAGTCCTGCAGCTGGGCAAGGGGATCGGCGGGTTCCATGCGGGCACGATAGGCAAGCCGGGCAAGGGCGGTCAAGCGTTGTCGCAGCAAGGCTGGACGCCTGCGGAGAGGATGCCGTCGGGTTGCTACACTACGGGGTCTCACGGGCGCGCGCGTGCGCGCCCCGGGTTTCCTTTCCGAACGAGCCGCACGATGACCGAACTTCCCTCCGTCGACGACGTTACCCGCGCCAGCCAGGCGTTGGGCCTGGGCGCCACCGCTGCAGAGCTGCACGGCGCGCTGTGCGGCTGGCTGGCTGCCGGCGGTGCCCCCGGCAACGACTGGCCGGCGCGCGTGCTGGCCGACGACAACCTGCCGCCGGTGGCCGCCGACAGCGTGCTGGGGCAGCTGCTGCAGGCCACCATCAAGCAGCTGGAAGACCGCGACTTCGCCTTCGAGCTGCTGCTGACCGACGGCGACGACGTATCCGCGCAGGCCGATGCCATGTTCAGCTGGACCCGGTCCTTCCTGGGCGGCTTCGGCCTGGGCAGCGGCGGCCGCCGCCCGACCCTGTCCGAAGAGGGCGAGGAAGCGCTGACCGACATGGCCAGCCTGGCGCGTGCCTCCAGCGAGGATTTCGAGGCCGGTGGCGATGATGACGACGAAGCTCTGTCGGAGATCGAGGAATTCATCCGCGTGGCGGTGCTCCTGCTGCACGGCGACGTGGTGCTGGCCTCGCGCCATCGTCAGCGCCTGAACTGATGGACATCAAGCAGCGCACCGGCATTGCCGCCGGCGAGTACAAGCGTCGCCGCCGCCAGCTGATGGACATGGCCGGCGAGGACGCGATCCTGGTGCTGCCGGCGGCGGCCGAGAAGGTGCGCAGCCTCGATACCCATTATCCGTTCCGGCAGGATTCGGATTTCCAGTACCTGAGCGGCTTCCCGGAGCCGGAAGCAGTGCTGGTGCTGATCCCGGGCCGACGCCACGGCGAGGCCATCCTGTTCTGCCGCGAGCGCGATGCCGAACGCGAAGCCTGGGACGGCAGCCGCGCCGGCCAGGAAGGCGCGGTGGCGCAGTACGGCATGGACGACGCCTACCCGATCGATGATCTGGACGACATCCTGCCGGGCCTGCTGGAAGGCCGTTCGCGCGTCTACTACCACTTCGGCCGGGATGCCGACTTCGACCTGAAGCTGATCGGCTGGGTCAACCGCGTGCGTTCGCAGGTGCGCCACGGGGCGCAGCCGCCGCACGAGTTCCTCGAACTGGGCCACCTGCTGCACGAGCAGCGCCTGTTCAAGTCCGGTGCCGAAGTGGCGTTGATGCACCACGCCGCGCAGATCAGCGTGCGTGCGCATCTGGCCGCGATGAAGGCCGCCAGGGCCGGCATCCACGAGTACGAACTGCAGGCGGAGCTGGAACGCGTGTTCCGCGCCAATGATGCGGTGCCCGCGTACTGCAGCATCGTCGGCGCCGGCCGCAACGGCTGCATCCTGCATTACCGCGACAACAACGCGCGTTCGCGCGACGGCGAGCTGGTGCTGATCGACGCCGGTGCCGAGTACCGTGGCTACGCCAGTGACATCACCCGCACGTTCCCGGTGAATGGCCGCTTCAGTGCCGAGCAGCGTGCACTGCACGACCTGGTCGGCGATGCGCAGGCCGCTGCGTTGGCCCAGGCCAGGCCGGGCGTGCCGTACGAGGCCGGTCACCTCGCCGCAGTGCAGACCCTGACCGAGGGCCTGCTGCGGTTGGGCCTGCTGAAGGGTACGCTGGAAAAGAACCTGGCCGAAGGCCTGTACCAGCGCTTCTACCGGCACAAGACCGGGCACTGGATCGGCATGGACGTGCACGACGTGGGCGACTACCGCCTGGCCGGTGACTCGCGTCTGCTGGAGCCGGGCATGGCGTTCACCATCGAGCCGGGGTTGTACATCGGCGTGGATGACACGACGGTGGAGCCGCGCTGGCGCGGTATCGGCATCCGTACCGAGGATGACGTGCTGATCACCGACGATGGCCATCGCGTGCTGACCGAAGGCCTGGCGCGCAGCGCCGACGAGATTGAAGCGGTGATGGCGGGGTAAGGGGTGTTCTGCAGGGCTTGCAGCCCTGCACCCGCGGTAGTGCCGGCCGCTGGCCGGCAACCTCAACAGCAACAGCAACAGCGGGCATTCCGTGGGATGGCGGGGCACTGTGGGTTTGCGGGGACGCCGTAAACCCGTCCATGGGGGCTTGGTCGCGGCATCCATGCCGCTCACACCCCGCAAACCCACAGTACCCCGCCTTCGACAGGTTCACGCGGCTGTTGGTGGGTGCCGATCGTTGATCGGCACATCTGTCAGATATCGAATGAATCATCCACGCATGGCGTGGATCTACGGGCAATTGCGGCTGTTGGGTAGTTGTCGACCGTGGTCGACACAGAGCGAGCGCAGCGAGCGACCCGCTTCTGCTTCTCTTTTTTCTTTTCCGTGGTTGGACGCGGCAGGAAACTGTCAAAGGTGGGGCGGGTAGGCCATGCAGGGGCGTTGGCGCCATGGATGGCGCCATCGAGCTTACAGGGACGTACTTGCAGCGTCCCCTGCATGGCCTACCCGCCCCACCAAGCGCGGCTTCTGAATTCAGCGCCCCACCACGAGGGGCTCAGCCGTTCGCCGCCGCAAACGCCGGCCGCGTCAGGTTGTCCGCCTCGCCATCAGTGCACAGCACTTCGTCTTCGATGCGGATGCCACCATACGGACGGAAGAAGTCCACGCGCTCCCAGTTGATCGCATCACCATGGCCGGCGTCCTTCACTTCGTTCAACAGCATGTCGATGAAGTACAGGCCTGGCTCGATGGTCACCACCATGCCCGGTTCCAGCACGCGGGTCAGGCGCAGGTAGGGATGGCCGGCCGGGCGCTCGATGCGGCCACCTTCGTCGCTGGCGGCGAAGCCGGCCACGTCGTGCACCTGCAGGCCGATCAGGTGGCCGATGCCGTGCGGGAAGAATGCGGCGCTGACGCCGGTCTCCAGCGCGGTCTGTGGCGACACCTTGATCACGCCGAAGTCCCTCAGCACGCCCATCAGCGAAAGATGTGCGTCCACGTGCAGCTGCTTGTAGTCGAAGCCCGGGCGCACCGCTGCGCACATCTGCTGCTGGGCGGCGTCGACGGCCGCAATCATCGCGGCGAATTCGTCGTGGCCCTGCGCGGCGTAGGTGCGGGTGATGTCGCTGGCGTAGCCGTGCGCACTGGCGCCGGCGTCGATCAGGAAGCTGCGCAGCGGCTGCGGTGCCTTGCGGCCCAGCTCGGTGTAATGCAGCACGGCGGCGTGTTCGTTCAACGCCACGATGTTGCCGTAGGGCAGCTCGTTGGCATCCTGGCCGACGGCCTGGCAGTACGCCATGTGGATGCTGAATTCGTCGGCACCGTTGCGGAACGCGGCCTCGGCGGCGCGGTGGCCGCGCACGCCCAGCACCTGGGCCTGGCGCATCAGTGCGATTTCATACGGTGTCTTGCTGCCGCGGTGCCATTCCAGGTAGTTCACCACCGGCGCTGGATTGTTCGGCACGTAGTTGCCCAGTGCGCTCTGCGGCTCGCCGAGGATCGCGCAGCGCGACGGGTCGGCCGGCAGCAGGGCCAGCGCCTCTTCGGGCTTGCGGATGATGTGGATGTCGAAGTGCTCCACCCACCAGCCACTGGGGGCGTCCGGTACCACGTGCCAGTAGTCGAAGGGCTGGTGGAAGATCACTGCCGGGCGCTTGCCCGGGGTGAACACGATCCAGCTGTTGGGCACGCGGGTCAGCGGCAGCCAGGCCTTGAACTGCGGGTTGACCGCATACGGGTAGTCGCGGTCGTCGAACACCTGGTAGTGCAGGGTGCCGCTGGGCACCACCAGATGGTCGAAGCCGCCGCGGGCCAGCGCCTGCTCGGCGCGTCGGCACAGCACGGCCAGGTGGTCGGAATACAGGGCGCCGGGGTCTTGCTGGATCATTGCGGTGGCTCGACACGGAAAACGGCCTTAGATTCTGCCGCATACCGCGAAAAACCGCTGTGCCGGAACCGGCACTCAGGCCGTCGAAACCGGTCCCTCGTCGCTGTCTTCGCCCACCCACTGCCGCAGCAGCTGTCGATGTTCGCGCGACAGGGTCAGGAAGCGGAAGCCGGTCCAGCTCTGCCCGGGAACGTGTGCGGGCTCGCTCCACAGCAGATGCACGCCTACGTCGATGGCCTGCTGGCGGCCATCACCCAATGGCAAGGGAAAGCGCAGCTGGTACAGCGCATCCTCGCGCAGCGGCATGCTGGCCAGCATCAGCATGCCAGTTTCGGAGACATTGCCGAGGCGCCCGACCACGCACTCGCGCATCTGGTCGGTAACCGGCACCAGGTCCGAGACCTGGCGGCGCGGCGCGCGGCGGGTGTCCTGCGGCGGTACGGCTTTCATGCGGGGGTCTCCTGTGCGCGAGCCGTGGCCAGTGCGCGCAGCGCACCGAGGCTGGCTTCCCAGGCACGGTCGACCAGCCGGCCCTTGTCTTCGGTGACCAGCTGCGCGCGCCCGGCACTGATCTGCCGTGCCAGCGCATCCAGGTCGGTATCGGTGATCTTCTGCCCGCGCGCATTGACGAACAACGCGTGGCCGGTCAGCAGGCTGTACCAGGACAGGCGCTGGCGGCGCATCGTGCCATCGCCCGTGTCGATGTCGAACCAACTGCCGAACGGCAGGCTGGACAGCTGTTGGTAGGCGGCTTCTTCGGCGCTGCTGCGCGGCGTGGCAGGTGCGGCGCCACTGTTCGTGCCGGCGTGCTCGCCCAGGCGCGCACGTGCCTTGAGGCGTGCGCTGAGCTCGGTACGCGAGGTGCTTTCATCCTCGCCGCCGGGCGTGGCCAGCCTGCGCGCGACAGCGGCGGCTTCCTCGGCGTGGTAGCCGACCTGCAGCAATGCGGCCTCCACGTCCGCTGCCAGTACGGTATCGGTGCCGCCGGGAGCGTCGATGGCCTGCGCGGTGATGGCAGCGATGCGCTCGGTCTGTTGCAGGCGCTCCTGCCATTGCGGTGAATCGTCGCCATGGCGCAGGCGGGTGAGGGTCAGTGCATCGGCCCAGGCCTGGCGCAGCAAGGTCTGCACGAAGCGCGGTGGCGACCGGGTGTCGCAGCACTGGTCGATCTGTGCGGTGGCCTGGCGACGGGCCAGTTCCAATCGTTCCTTGCCGCGCGCGGCTTCCACATGGCGGCGCTCGGCCAGTTCGGCACGATGGGCCGCCGCGCGCTGGTGCTGCTGCACGTCTTCACTAGCGGCGGCAAAGACTTCCGGCGAACGCGCATCCTGCCCCAGCAGGCCCTGCACGCTCTGCGCCATGCGCTGCAGCAACTGCGGGTCGACATCCTCATCGCCCAGCCAGTTGGCGCCGACTTCGGCGATCTGATTGAGCAGCTCACGCGCGGGGTGTTCGTCGCGCACGAAGAAGCCCGGATCGGCCATGGCGGCGCGTGCCAGAGGTACCTGCAGGCGGGCCAGCAGCGCGGCCGGCACTGGATCGGGGCGCTGCTGCTGTTGCACCTGCTGCATCAGCATGCGCAGCAGGTCGAGGTTGTCCCGGTCGTGACTGCCCAGCTGGGCTTGCGCACCATGCTCGCTGCGCAGCTGCGCGACCACGGCAGCCTGCAGGTCGGCCACACTGGTTGCCGCACTGGACTGGGCCTGCAGGCGCGCGAGTACCGCGTCGACTGCCGCGCTGGGCACCGCGCCGCTGTCCGCCGGGGCAGGGCTGCCGTGCCGTGCCTGCTGCAGCAGTTCATGCAGTGCACTGCCGGTGGAGGTGGTCACGCCCGGCGTGGCGGGGCCGCCTGCGCCGCCCTCGTGGAAGGCGTCCTGTACCAGGCTGGACCAGGAGCCGGCCGGTGCCGAACCGTTCCAGCCGGTCAGGGGGGCTGCGGTGCGCTTGGCCGGCTGCGTGGTGCGGCCGCCCCCCACCGACTGGGTGATGATCCGCCGCGTGCTCGACGAGCGTGCCAGGTAGGGGGTGTAGACCAGCCCCGGCAGTACACCGGACTGGGCCAGCAGGGCATTGGCACGGTCAAGGATATCGCCCAGCCGTTCCAGCACCTGCCGTTCGAAACTGCGATACAGCGCCAGCTGTACCTCGACGCTCAGAGCGTCCTGTTCGGCAATCCGGCGCACCATCGCGCACAGTGCCTGCGGTGCCAGTGGCAGGGTGTCGGCCTCGAAGGCCGGCGCCGCCGCCAGCACGCCCAGGCGTTGGCCAAGCAGGTTCAGTGTGTTGGTTGAACGCAGGGTTTCGCGCCGCACCATCTCGGTCAGCAGCAGGTCGCGATCCACTTCGTGCTCATCAACCAGCGACAGCCCGAGCATGCCCGGCAGCGCTGGCGGCCCAGCACTGGTACTGACACCGCTGACCGGTTCGCGCAACCGCGCGAGGGCGTCGGCCACGGCATCGAGCATGCGATCGGCGAAATGGCCGGCGAAGGCGTGCAGCTGTCCACGCTGGGCCATCAGCTCGGCCTGCTGCTGCGGATTGCGTGCGCGGTCGGCGTCGTGCAGCAGGGTCTGCTCCAGCGCCTCGACGGTCAGGATCAGGGGCGCGGCCAGCGTCTGCCGGCACAGACCGATCAGCGCGCCCAGCAGCTCACGTACCCGCGGTGGCAGATCGCTGGCGGCCAGGCGGTTCTTGTCGGCAGGAGTGATGGAAAAGACAGCTGACATCGGCAGGCGGTACCCGGATTCCCGCGGATCGATCTGGTGAATCTACCGTGTCGGCCGATGTCGGCGCTACTTTAGGCTGAACGTGAATCGCATCCGCCGGGCCTGGCCCGACCGATGAACGGTGGTGCCGGCCGTTGGCCGGCAGATATGTCTTCACCGGATTGCCGGCCAGCGGCCGGCACAACCCTCTGTCAGGCGAGGATCAATCCTCCAGGAACAGGCTCACCACATCGTTGGTGAAGCGGCGGCCCAGCTCGGTCGGCTGCACATGCCCATCCGTGACTTCCAGCCAGCCGCGCTGCACGGCCTCGGCCAGGGGAGCGTCCAGCACGCTGCGCGGCAGCCCCGTGCGCGACTCGAAATCGCGCAGGCCGAAACCTTCGTGCAGGCGCAGCAGGTTGAGCATGTACTCGAACGGCAGGCGCTCCGGCGCGATCACATCGTCGCCGCCGAACGAGGCGGGCGTGCCGGCGCTGTCCAGGTAGGCCTGCGGGTGCTTCAGCTTCCAACGTCGCAGCACATGCTCCTCGGCGCCGGAACTGATCTTGCCGTGCGCGCCGGCACCGATGCCCAGGTAGTCGCCGAAGCGCCAGTAGTTCAGATTGTGCGCGCTCTGCCGGCCGGGGCGCGCATAGGCGCTGACCTCGTACTGGCCGAAACCGGCCTGTGCCAGCAATGCCTGGCAGTGTTCCTGCATGTCCCAGGCGTTGTCTTCATCGGGAATGCCCTGCGGCGGCCGCGCGAAGAACACCGTGTTCGGTTCCAGGGTCAGCTGGTAGTGGGAGATGTGTGCCGGCTGCAGCGCGAACGTGCGTTCAAGGTCGGCCTCGGCACCGGCCAGGGTCTGTTCCGGCAGCGCGTACATCAGGTCGATGTTGAAGTTGTCGTAGCCCGCGTCCTGCGCCATCTTCACCGCGCGCTCGGCTTCGCCACTGTCGTGGATGCGGCCCAGGCGCTTGAGCATCGCATCGTCGAAACTCTGGATGCCGAAGCTGAGGCGGTTCACGCCGGCCGCGCGGTAGCGGTCGAAACGGCCATGCTCGGCGGTGCCCGGGTTGGTTTCCAGGGTGATTTCGGCATTGGGTGCGAAACGCAGGCGTGCGCTGGCCTGTTGCAGGAAGCGGTCGATCGCTTCCGGCGGGAACAGGCTGGGCGTGCCGCCACCGAAGAACACGCTGTGCACCACCCGGCCCCAGACCAGCGGCAGGTCCTGGTCGAGGTCGCGCAGCAGCGCATCGATATAAGCGTCGAACGGCAGCTCGCCCTTGGCCTGGTGCGAATTGAAATCGCAGTACGGGCATTTGCGCACGCACCACGGCAGGTGCACGTACAACGACAGCGGTGGCGGCACCAGCCGCGGCGGGTTGTCGTGGTCGGCGGAGCAGGCTTCGCCGGGCAGGTGGTTGCAGTGGTCGTGGGCGTGCGGCATGGGCTTCTTCGGTAGTGCCGGCCGCTGGCCGGCTTCCCTGGGTCGATCGGGTGGCGTCAGTACAGCGTCGCCAGTTGCTGCTTGAGCTGCTGCAGGGCAATGGCGCGGTGGCTGATGGCGTTCTTCAGTGCCGGCTCCATTTCCGCGGCGGTCAGGCCGTGGGTGGTGTCCAGGAATACCGGGTTGTAGCCGAAACCATTGGTGCCGCGCAGTTCGCGGATGATCTGCCCTTCCCAGCGGCCTTCGCAGATCAACGGCTGCGGGTCGGTGGCGTGGCGCAGCAGCACGATCACCGCATAGAAGCGGGCGCTGCGCTGGCCATCGGGAATATCGGTCATCGCGTCCAGCAGCTTGGCATTGTTGGCTGCGGCATTGGTCGGGTGGCCGGCATAGCGTGCGCTGTACAGGCCCGGCGCACCGCCGAGGGCATCGACGATCAGGCCCGAATCATCGGCCAGCGCCGGCAGGCCGGTCGCTTCGCAGGCTGCGCGTGCCTTCAGCAGCGCGTTCTCGACGAAGGTCAGGCCGGTCTCTTCCACATCGCCCAGGCCCAGTTCGGCGGCCGAGGTGATCTGCAGCGGCAGATCGGCAAGGATCTCCTGCATCTCCACCAGCTTGCCGGCGTTGTGGCTGGCCAGTACCAGTTTCTTCATTGACGGGGCTCCAGCAGGTCCCAGGTGTTGCCATACAGATCGCGGAACACCGCAACCGTTGCATAGGGTTCTTCGCGCGGCGCTTCCAGGAACTCGACGCCGGCGGCGACCATCGCCGCGTGGTCGCGGCGGAAGTCGTCGGTGTTGAGGAAGAAGCCGACGCGGCCGCCGGTCTGGTTGCCGATGCGGCTGCGCTGCTCCTCGTCGCTGGCGCGGGCCAGCAGCAGGGCGGCGGCGCTGCCGTCGGTCGGGCCGACCACCACCCAGCGCTTGTGGCCCTGGTCGATGTCCTCCAACAGTGCGAAGCCGAGCTTGCCGGTGTACCAGGCAATGGCTTCGTCATAGTCGGCCACCACCAGGGTGGTCAGGGCGATGCGCCGGTTCATGCCGACAGCGCCGCCTGCTGCGCGGCCAGCAGTTCGCCCACGCCCTTCTCGGCCAGGCCCAGCAGCGCGTCCAGTTCATCGCGACGGAAGGCGTGGCCTTCGGCGGTGCCCTGCAGCTCGATGAAGCCTCCACCGTCGTTCATCACCACGTTCATGTCGGTGTCGCAGTCGCTGTCTTCGGCGTAGTCCAGGTCCAGCACCGGGGTGCCGCGGTACACGCCTACCGATACGGCGGCCACTGCGCCCAGGATCGGGTTGCGCTTGATGTCACCACGCTTCATCAGCACGTTCACCGCATCGACCAGCGCCACGTAGGCGCCGGTGATGGCGGCCGTGCGGGTGCCACCGTCGGCCTGCAGCACGTCGCAGTCGAGGGTGATGGTGCGCTCGCCCAGCGCGTTGCGATCCACGCAGGCGCGCAGGCTGCGGCCGATCAGTCGCTGGATCTCCAGGGTGCGGCCACCCTGCTTGCCACGGGCCGCTTCACGGTCACTGCGGGTGTGGGTGGCGCGCGGCAGCATGCCGTATTCGGCGGTGACCCAGCCTTCGCCCTTGCCGCGCAGGAAGCCCGGCACGCGGTTCTCGACGCTGGCGGTGCACAGCACACGGGTTTCACCGAAGCACACCAGCACCGAACCTTCGGCGTGGCGGGTGAAGCCGCGTTGGATGACGACCGGGCGGAGCTGGTCGGGCTGGCGGCCGCTGGGGCGGGAATCGGACATGGTGCGGGTTCCGTAATGGCGAGGGAGTACGCCGCCACGCCCGCGGCCTTCACGGGGCGGGCAAGGGGGCTCTGGTGAGGGCGCTAGGGTACCATTCCCCCTTTGCACGCACCGGACACAATCCATGATTCGAAGCATGACCGCCTATGCCGGCGGCGAGCGGGTCACCCCGTGGGGCACGCTGGGCTGCGAGCTGCGCTCGGTCAACCACCGTTTCCTGGAGGTCGGCACCCGCCTGCCCGAGGAACTGCGGGCGCTCGAACCGCAGCTGCGCGAGCGCATCGCCGCGCGCCTGAGCCGTGGCAAGCTGGATCTGGTGATGCGCCTGCGCGCGCCGGAAGCGGCGGCCAACCTGCAGGTGGACGAGGCCCTGCTGGGCCAGCTGGGCCGCCTGGCGCACCGCCTGACCTCCGATTTCCCCAACCTGCAGGTCAGCTTCACCGACCTGCTGCAGCTGCCGGGCGTGACCCGTGGCGAGGCCACCGACGCCGCCGCCCTGCAGGTCGAGGCGCTGGCGCTGCTGGACCAGGTGCTGGATGGCTTCGTCGAGGCCCGTGAGCGCGAAGGCGGCAAGTTGGCTGCGGCCATCAGCGAGCGTGTGGACGGCATCGAACGCATCGCCACCGAAGTCCGCACGCTGATTCCGGCCATTCGCGACGGCCAGCGCGCCAAGCTGGCCGCACGCCTGGCCGACCTGCCGCACCCGGTCGACCCCGGCCGCGCCGAGCAGGAACTGGTCCTGTGGCTGCAGAAGCTGGACGTGGATGAAGAGCTGGACCGCCTCGGCAGCCACATCGTCGAGATCCGCCGCGTGCTCAAGCAGCGCGAGCCGGTCGGTCGCCGCCTTGACTTCCTGCTGCAGGAGTTCAACCGCGAAGCCAATACGCTGGGCTCGAAGTCGGTGGACAGCCGTACGTCCAATGCCGCGGTGGAGCTGAAGGTGCTGATCGACCAGATCCGCGAACAGGTGCAGAACATCGAGTGATGTTGCATCCAGCGGTACAGCAGGGGCGCCTTCGGGCGCCCTTGTCGTTCCAGCGCATCAGCGCACGCTGACGCCCGGCGCTCCTTCGCTCAAACGCCCGACCACGGCTGCCTGGCCGAACCCCGCGTCGTGGAAGCAGGCCAGCACTGCATCCACCGCCTCCGGAGCGCACGACACCAGCAGTCCGCCGCTGGTCTGAGGGTCGGTCAGCAGTGGTTGCCAGTGTGCCGGCAACCCATCGGCGAAGCGCACCTCGGTGCCATAGGAGGCCCAGTTGCGGTTGGATGCGCCGGTCACGCAGCCACGCTGCAGCAGCTCCAGCGCCTGCGGCAGCAGCGGCACCTGTGCACTGTCCACCTCGGCAGCGACACCACTGGCGCGGCACACTTCCAGCAGGTGGCCGAGCAGGCCGAAGCCGGTGACGTCGGTCATGGCATGCACACCGTCCAGCGCGGCCAGCGGCACGCCCACGGTGTTCAGGCGGGTGGTCGACGCGATCATCTGCCGGTAGCCGTCGGCATCCAGCACTTCCTTCTTCAGCGCCGACGAATACACGCCCACGCCCAACGGCTTGCCCAGCACCAGCACGTCGCCGGCGCGGGCATCGGCATTGCGCTTGAGTCGTTGCGGGTCGAGCACGCCGATCGCAACCAGGCCGTAGATGGGTTCCACCGAATCGATGCTGTGGCCACCAGCGACCACGATGCCAGCATCGGCGCAGGCGCGTTCGCCACCCTGCAGAATGCCGCGGATCGTGTCCTGCGGCAGCGTGTTGATCGGCATGCCGACGATGGCCAGTGCGAACAGCGGGCGCGCGCCCATCGCATACAGGTCCGACAGCGCGTTGGTGGCCGCGATGCGGCCGAAGTCGAACGGGTCGTCGACGATCGGCATGAAGAAGTCGGTGGTGGCGACGATCGCCTGCCGGTCATCGAGGCGATACACCGCGGCGTCGTCGCTGTTCTCACGGCCCACCAGCAGCTCAGCCGGTGCCGGAAGTACTGGAACGCCACGCAGCAGTTCGCTCAGCACGCCCGGCGCGATCTTGCAGCCGCAGCCGCCGCCATGCGCGAGAGAGGTCAGTCGTTGCGGGGCATCGGCCGTTGAAGGGGCGGGGGACTGCGCGTG
Source organism: Stenotrophomonas sp. YJH_SMC_58 (assembly GCF_059369635.1). Taxonomy (NCBI): domain Bacteria; kingdom Pseudomonadati; phylum Pseudomonadota; class Gammaproteobacteria; order Lysobacterales; family Lysobacteraceae; genus Stenotrophomonas; species Stenotrophomonas sp. YJH_SMC_58. The sequence goes on along the minus strand of NZ_JCAFSW010000001.1, from coordinate 388,692 downwards.
CGTGGCCATGCCGACATCTCCTGCGGGAACGCGAATGGCGGAAGGCAGCAGGAGTCGAACCTACCAGGGAACGATCGACGCCCCCTACTGGGTTTGAAGCCCAGCCGCATGCCCGGATGCGCATGCCTTCCGAAAGTACGGCGGTACCGGTGGGCTCAGTCGCGGGCTGCGTTCCACTGCAGGTCGCCGCGCGGCCGATGCTGGTCACCGACGCGTCGAGTGTAGCCAACGCGATTGAAGAACTCCAAGATCTGGATGCTGCGTTTGCGGCCCAGGCCGATGGCATCGCGGAACGTGGCCGCATCCACCGTGCCGCTGGCCTGTGACAGCTGCGCGACGATCGCGGCGAGTTCCGCAATGCACGCGGGTGCATAGAACAGGTCCGGCACCACCTGGAACAGCTCGCCACGTGCGGTGGCACGGCGCAGGACGGCGCGGACTTCGTCTTCGGCCAGGCCGATCTCGGCAGCAAGGGTGCGCACCCACGGCGGATCGAAGCGACCGGCGTGCAGTTGCGGCAGCACGCGTTCCAGCAGCAGACGCTCGCGTTCCGGTGGCGCATGGTCATGCCCGGGCAGGCGCCACCAGGCACCCACGCGTTGCACGCTGCCGTCGTCCAGCAGGTCCTGCAGCAGCGCATTCCAGAGGCTCGCTGCAAGCGCGGGCAGGGTGCTGCGCTGCAGGCGGCCGCTGTCGACACCGGGTTCGTCCGGGCGTCGCTCATGCCATCCACGCAGTGAGGCGATCACCTGCTCGCGCAATGCCTGCCAGTGCGACACAAGGATGACTACCGTGTCTTCGCGGGTGACGATGCGTCGCGTGTCTGCAGGAAGATCGATCCGGTCGGCGGCGCGCCGGCAGTAACGCTGCAGCGCGGCCATGGCAACGCCGAAGGGCGCCTGCTGCAACAGTGGGCCGATTCCCGCACCCGCGGCCAGTTGCTCCAGTGCTCCCAGCCATGCGAGCCGTGCAGGACTGCGCCGGCGCCGCTGTGGCGGGTCCGGATCGAGCACGAGGCCGCCGCCCAGCGTGTGGGTGGCCGCTGAATCGCGGGCAATGAAGTGATCGCCACACATCGCACAGACCGGAGCATCGAACACCAGCTGCACCAACTGCCCATCACCGTGGTCATGGTCCTCCAGCAGCACCACATGGGCCTGCCGGTGCATCGTGCCCCAGTGGATATGCAGCGGTGCCCAGTCGCGCAACGGTGCGGCCAACGCGGACAGCCGCAACCGCACATCAACGCGGGTGGTGGCCAGCAGTGCGCGTGCGTCGGCGATCCAGTCACCGCGACGGATGTCATCACGGGCGATGGCCGCCAGGTTCAGCGCGCAGCGCTGCCCGGCCATCGCGTGGTCACTGGCCTGGTTCTGCGCGTGGATGCTGCGTATGCGCACTTCAGTGGCGGCCGGCATCAGCTGCAGATGCTCACCCACCGAGGCGATGCCGCCGTGCACTGCACCGGTCACCAGCGTGCCATGACCGGCCAGCGAGAACACGCGGTCCACCGGCATGCGGAACAGCTCGCTGCGCAGTTCGGCCTGGCGCGTGCTGGCGTCGTCCGCCGCCCACGCGTGCAGCTGGGTACGCAGCGCGTTGATGCCAGCATCGTCGGGTGCGGTGCTGTTGCAGGTGAACACAGGGGAATCCTGCAGCGGCGTGCCGGCCAGCAGGGCAGCGACCTCGATCTCGACCCGGGCCAGGCGCGCCGCATCCACACGGTCGATCTTGGTCAGCGCCACCGCACCCCGGTTCACGCCCAGCAGCTGCAGGATGGCCAGATGCTCGCGGGTCTGTGGCATCACGCCGTCGTCGGCAGCGATGACCAGCAGGGCGACGTCGATACCCGTGGCGCCGGCCACCATCGTGTGCACGAAGCGCTCGTGGCCCGGCACGTCGACGAAACCCAGCGTCGCGACAGGACCTGTGCCGTCCCTGCGTTCCACAGGAACATAGGCATAGCCCAGCTCGATGGAAATACCACGCGTACGCTCTTCCTGCAGGCGATCGGTTTCGATGCCGGTCAGTGCCCGCACCAGGCTGGTCTTGCCATGGTCGATATGCCCGGCGGTGCCGACGATCATGCCTGCAGCGTGCTCCACTGGGCGAGGAAGTCGGCTTCGTCGGCCGGTTCCAGGCAGCGCAGGTCCAGCCACAGCGCGTCATCGGCAATGCGGCCCAGCACGGGTCGCGGCAGCTGACGCAGGCGCTTGGCCAGCCGATCCAGTCCGCCACGGCGCGCGCTGGTAATGCGCAGTCCGGCGCTGGCCAGCTGCGCCTGTGGCTGGGCGCCGCTGCCGATCTGGCTGTGCATCGAAGCGGGCCCGAGGGTGTAGTCCGCCGTGAGCGAGGCACGCATCGGCTGCAGCAGGCGCTGGGCCTGCGCATCAATGTCATCCTGCGTGCGCGAGAGCGTGCGCAGTGTCGGCAGCCGCTGTGCCAGCAGCTCGGGTTCGCGGTACAGGGCCAGCACCGCTTCCAGTGCGGCCAGGCCCATCTTGTCCATGCGCAGTGCCCGCTTCAGCGGGTTGCGGTTGATCCGCGCGATCAGGTCGGCGCGGCCGGCGATGATGCCGGCCTGCGGACCACCCAGCAGCTTGTCGCCGCTGAATGAAACCAGATCGGCGCCGGCCGTCAGCGTTTCCTGCACGGTGGGTTCGTGCGGCAGGCCGAACGTGGCCAGATCCCACAGGCTGCCACTGCCCAGGTCCACCACCAGCGGCAGGCCATGCTCGTGCGCGATCGTGGCCATCGCCGCCGTGTCGACCTTGGCAGTGAATCCGGTGATCGCGTAGTTGCTGGCATGCACCTCCATCAGCAGCGCTGTGCGCGCGCCGATGGCGTTGGTGAAGTCGGCCGCATGGGTGCGGTTGGTGGTACCCACTTCCAGCAGCCGAGCGCCCGCGCTGCGCATCACATCCGGGATGCGGAAAGCGCCGCCGATCTCCACCAACTCGCCGCGCGACACCACCACCTCACGGCGGTTGGCCAGGCTGTTGAGCAGCAGCAGGACCGCTGCCGCATTGTTGTTGACCACAGTGGCGGCTCCGGCACCGGTCAGCTCGCAGATCAGTGCCTGTACCCGCGCATCGCGGTCGCCGCGACGGCCACGGATGACGTCGAACTCCAGATCGACCGGCGCGGTCATCGCGCGGGTGACCGCGTGCACCGCGGCCTCGGGCAGCAATGCGCGACCCAGGTTGGTATGCAGTACGGTGCCGGTCAGGTTGAACATCGGCTGCAGGTCCAGCCGTGCATCGGCTGCCAGTGCGGCCTCGACCGCTGCCACCAGCGCCGGGCCGTCGACCGCTTCCTGCAGCTGCGCGGTCGACAACTGGCCGGCGCTGACGCCCTCACGCAGCACCTGCAGGTGCGAACGCAGCAGCTGGGTGATGCGGCTTCGACCGTGGCCTTCGATCAGTGGCGCCAGTGCAGGCAGGCGCAGCACCCGGTCCAGCGAGGGCAGGGCGGCGGCCGATGCCGGGGCGGGGGGTATGGCTGTCATCGCCTCAGTCGCCGTCGGATTGCCACAGCAGAGGATTCTGGCTGGCACGCGCATAGCCTTCCTCGGCCAGCAGCAGATCCAGCGCCAGCGTGCCGAGGTCATCGGCCACCGGCTCCAGTGACGGGTCCTTTTCCAGATACAGGATCTTGCGGTAGCTGTGGCAGTGGTCGCAGGTCTCGGCACGCACCGCGCTCTCGCGCACCGCCTCGCCGCTGTCGCCGTCCACATCGGCCAGGGCGCGATAGGCGATGTCCTTGCCGGCGGCACCACACTGGCTGCACTGCACGCGCACGTAGTGCCATTGGCAGGCGCACAGCGAGCACGACAGGTAACGGTAGGATGCATAGGGTGGGCGTGCCTGCACCACGCTGGTCACCGGCAACGTGCCGCACAGCGGGCACAGCCCTGGCGCATCAGCCAGCGGCTTCAGGTCGGTAGGGCGGAAGCTGGCTGCGAGCACCGCCCAGTAAACCTGCAGTGCGTTCATCACCAGCAGCGCAGTGACCGCATACACCGACGGCGCGTCATCGCGCTCCAGCACCGCGTGCGCCTGAGCATCCAGCCAGGCGTCGTCGGCAGCCGCGACGCGTTGCAGCTCCTGCCGGGTTTCCACCGGAAGCCCGGCTTCGTCGGCACAGTGCTGGCACAGCGTGCGCAGCCAGTCGCGCCAGCATCCATCCAGCTGAAGCGTGTTGGCCGGCCGCAACGGCATGCCGGCACCGGCCGCCGCACTCGACTGCTGCGCACGCGCCTGCGACTGCAGTGCCTCGCGCTGCTGCGGTGTCAGCTCATCCAGCAGCGCCTGCTGTGCATCGGCCAACGCCGCCAGCAGCTGCAGGTAGCCGCCGATGGCACTGTGCGCGGCCAGGCTGCGCAGGCGCGTCGCGCGCTCAGCGAACAGTGACTCGATATCGGGCAGGATGATGCGCGGCACATCGCGCGAGGCGAGCGTCTCGATCTCACCGGGTTCAAGGATGCGTTGCGCCATGCAGGGCCAGCCAGAGGAACCAGCCTCCATCCTCGCCGTTGTCGGCGCTCGCGTCCAGCGTGTTCCAGGCAGCGCAGTCGAGCAGAGCAGTCGAGCACGGCTCGACTCTACAAAAACCCGTTTCGGTCGTTGCCATGTTCATCGTGTCGACCAAGGTCGACACCCACCAAGAGCAGCTCATGCCATTCCGACAGCAGCGGGAAACTGTCGAAGGCGGGGTGGATCCGGTTGCGGGGGTGTCCGCGGCATGGATGCCGCGGCCAAGCCCCCAAGGACGGGTTGACGGCGTCCCCCGCAACCGGATCCACCCCGCCACCCCTCAGGAAGCCCGCTCTTGACGTTGACGTTGACCTTGCCTCTGCGGGTGCAGGGCCGCAGGCCCTGCCGCTAACCCTCTTCCCGACGTCCGCGCAGGATGTCCCGGAACCACTGCCGGTGGTGCTTGTACGCCCACCCATAGGTCACCTTGCCCTGGGTCATCGCCCGCACCGAGCCCTTGATCCAGATCGCCGCATAGATGTGCACCACGATCGCGCACACCAGCACCCAGCCGAACAGCGCATGGGCCAGCACCGAGAAGCGGATCACCCCGATCGGGAAGAAGTGGCTGAAGTACTGCCGCCAGATCACGAAGCCGGTCAGCAGCAGCGCCGACAGGCAGCCGATGATGGCCCAGAACAGCAGCTTCTGGCCGGCATTGAAACGGCCCACCGGCGGCAGCTTCTCATCCTCGTTGCGCAGTACATCGCGCATGCCGCGCATCCATGCGCGATCGTCGGCGGTCGGCAGATTGTCGCGCCACATGCGGAACGCCAGCAGCGCAAAGCCCACCACCATGGCCAGCCCGATGAACGGATGCAGGATGCGCGTCCACGGTCCGCCACCGAACAACTGGGTCAACGGGAACAGGGCAGGGTGGAACAGCGCCAGCCCGGACAGCGCGGTCAGCACGAAGCAGATTGCCACGATCCAGTGGTTGATGCGGGTCGGTGCGCGGTAGCGGATGATCTGGCGCGGGTGCGGGGCGTACTTCATGGCCGCTGTTCCTCTTCGATCTTCTTCGCCTCGTGCTCGGCTTCCTCTTCTTCCTCGTCATTGACCGTGTTGCGGCCGATGCCGATGTAATGCAGGAAGCCGGCGAAGGCGGTGGCGGCGATCGCCAGCACGCCCAGCGGCTTGGCCACGCCCTTCCACACCTCCACCATCGGGCTGATGCGCGGGTCCTTGGGCAGGTCGGCATACAGCTCCGGCCTGTCCACGTGCTGCAGCACGTACATCACGTGGGTTCCGCCGACGCCCTGCGGGTCGTACAGGCCCGCGTTCTCGTAGCCGCGCGATTTCAGGTCTTCCACGCGTCCGGCCGCATGCTCGGTCATCGCCTGCTTGCTGCCGAAGGTGATTGCGCCGGTCGGGCAGGTCTTCACGCAGGCCGGTTCCTGGCCCACCGCAACCCGGTCCGAACACAGCGTGCACTTGTAGGCCTTGTGGTCCTTCTTGGAGATGCGCGGCACGTCGAACGGACAACCGGTCACGCAGTAGCCGCAGCCGATGCAGTTCTCTTCCTGGAAGTCGACGATGCCGTTGGCGTACTGGATGATGGCACCGGGCGACGGGCAGGCCTTCAGGCAGCCCGGATCGCTGCAGTGCATGCAGCCTTCCTTGCGGATCAGCCACTCCAGCTTGCCCTTCTCGTCCTCGTACTCGCGGAACTTCATCACCGTCCACGACTGATCGCTCAGGTCGGGCGGGTTGTCGTAGCTGCCAACGCAGCTTCCCACGTCGTCGCGCAGGTCATTCCACTCCATGCAGGCGACCTGGCAGGCCTTGCAGCCGATGCACTTGCTCACATCGATCAGCTTGGCGACCTGGCCGGTGTGCGCACCACGCGCCTCCGGCGAGGGCGTGGTGGTGGCCGAGCGGCGGATGATGTCCAGGGATTGCAGTGACATGGCGTGTCTCCTACACCTTCTCGACCTTGACCAGGATGCACTTCGATTCAGGCGTCTGCGAGTTGCCGTCACCGATGGCGTTGGTCAGCGTATTGGCGATGTATCCGGGCTTGGCCGCACCGAGGAAGCCCCAGTGGATCGGCACGCCCACCTGGTGCACGGTCTTTCCATCGATCTGCAGGGCCTTGATCCGCTTGGTCACCATCGCAACGGCTTCGATATGGCCACGCTTGGAACTCACGCGCACGCGGCTGCCGTTGGTGATGCCCAGCTCGTCGGCCAATGCCGCACCGATCTCGACGAACTGCTCGGGCTGGATGATGGCGTTGAGCTTGCCGTGCTTGGTCCAGAAGTGGAAATGCTCGGTCAGGCGGTAGGTGGTGGCCACATGCGGGAACTCGTCCGGCGAACCGATCTGTGCACGGTCGCTGGCGAACACGCGTGCCGCGGGGTTGTTCAGCGTCAGGGCCTGGCCGGGGCTGAGCGGATTGCTGCGCAGCGGGGTATCGAACGGTTCGTAGTGCTCCGGGAACGGGCCTTCGGCCATGCCGGCCTTGGCGAAGAAGCGCGCGATGCCTTCCGGGTTCATGATGAACGGGCCCATCCCGCCGGCAGGATCTTCGTCGGCCTTGAAGTCCGGCACGTCCACGTTGCCCCAGTTCTTGCCGTTCCAGGCCAGCAGCGTGCGGCGTGGATCGAACGGTTGGCCAGCCACGTCGCACGAGGCGCGGTTGTACATCACGCGGCGGTTGGCAGGCCACGCCCAGGCCCAGCCCAGCGTGTTGCCGATGCCTGTCGGGTCACTGTTGTCACGCCGCGCCATCATGTTGCCGGTCGGGCCCCAGGCGCCGATGTAGATCCAGCAGCCGGAGGACGTGCTGCCATCGTCGCGCAGGTCGCCGAACGCGGCCAGCTGCTCGCCGGCCTTGCGCACCAGCTTGGTCGGGTCCTTCGGATCGAACACGTCCACGAGCGCCTTGCCGTTGTATTCCATCGCCAGTTCTTCCGGCGTCGGCAGCTCCGGGTTGGAATACTTCCAGGCCAGGTCGCGTACCGGCTCCCACCACGCACCGCCATCCTTCTCGTACATCGCTTTGATGCGATGGAACAGCTCGGACATGATCTCGATGTCGCTGCGCGCTTCGCCCGGCGGGTTGGCCCCCTTCCAGTGCCACTGCAGCCAGCGCGAGGAATTCACCACCGCGCCGTTCTCCTCGGCAAAGGAAGTGGTGGGCAGTCGGAACACTTCGGTCTGGATCGTGCTCGGGTCGACGTCGTTCAGTGCGCCGTGGTTCTGCCAGAAGGCGATGGTCTCGGTTTCCAGCGGATCCATGCTGACCATGAACTTCAGCTTGGAGAACGCACTGATCAGCTTGCCCTTGTTCGGCGCCGAGGCCAGAGGATTGAAGCCCTGGCAGATGTAGCCGTGGATCTTGCCCTCGTTCATCAGCTCGTACGCCTGCAGCATGTCGTACGGCTTGTCGAGCTTGGGCAGGTAATCAAAGCACCAGTTGTTGTCGGCGGTGGCGGCATCGCCCCACCACGATTTCATCAGGCTGACGTGGAACTTCGGATAGTTCTGCCAGAACGACATCTGGTTGGCGCGCAGCGGCTTCTGCGTGCGCTTGGCGATGTAGGCGTTGTAGTCCTGCTCATCCTGTTTCGGCAGGGTCAGGTAGCCGGGCAGCAGGTCGGACATCAGGCCGATGTCGGTCAGGCCCTGGATGTTGGAGTGCCCGCGCAGCGCGTTCATGCCGCCACCGGCCACGCCGATGTTGCCCAGCAGCAGCTGCACCATGGTGCCGGCACGCACGTTCTGCGCGCCGATCGAGTGCTGCGTCCAGCCCAGCGCGTACAGGATGGTCATCGCCTTGTCCTTGCCGGCGGTGGACGCGATCATGTCCCACACTTGGCGGATGCTGTCGGCCGGCGTGCCGCAGATGCGCTCGACCATCTCCACCGTGTAACGCGCGTAGTGTTGTTTCAGCAGGTTGTAGACGCAGCGCGGATCCTTCAGCGTCGGGTCGCTGCGCACGAATCCATCGTCACCGTAGGCGTAGTCCCAGCTGGAACGGTCGTAGCTGCGCTTTTCTTCGTTGTAGCCCGAATACAGGCCGTCCTTGAAGGCGAACTCGTCCTTCACCAGGAACGACATGTCGGTGTAGTTCAGCACGTACTCGTGCTGGATGCGGTCCTCGGTCAGCAGGTAGTTGATCAGGCCGCCCAGGAACACGATGTCGGTACCGGTGCGGATCGGCGCGTACACGTCGGCCACCGCGGCCGAGCGGTTGAAGCGCGGATCGACCACGATCAGCCGGGCCTTGTTGTGGGCCTTGGCCTCGGTCACCCATTTGAACCCGCACGGATGCGCCTCGGCGGCGTTGCCACCCATGATCAGGATCAGGTCGGCATTCTTGATGTCGACCCAGTGATTCGTCATCGCACCACGGCCTAGCGTCGGGGCAAGACCTGCCACCGTCGGGCCGTGTCAGACACGTGCCTGGTTGTCGAATGCCAGCATGCCGAGGGAGCGGACGACCTTGTGGGTCAGCACCGCGGTCTCATTGCTGGTGGCCGAGGCCGCCAGCATGCCAGTGGTCAGCCAGCGGTTGACCGTCTGCCCGGCTTCGTTCTTCTGCACGAAGTTGGCATCGCGGTCTTCCTTCATCAGCCGCGCGATGCGGTCCAGCGCATCGTCCCAGCTCAGCCGCTTCCACTCGTTCGAGCCCGGCGCGCGGTACTCGGGGTAGAGCAGGCGCGACTTGCTGTGGATGATGTCGGCCAGGCCGGCGCCCTTCGGGCACAGCGTGCCGCGGTTCACCGGATGGTCCGGGTCGCCCTCGATGTGGAAAATGCTCGGTTCGGCGTTCTTGGCACCATCGCCGAGGCTGTACATCAGGATGCCGCAGGCCACCGAACAGTAGGTACAGGTGTTGCGGGTCTCGGTCGCGCGGGTCAGCTTGTACTGCCTGACCTCCGCGAGCGCGATGCCGGGCGCGAAGCCCATCAATGCCAGGCTGGAGCCGACCAGGGTTGTCCCGGTCACTTTCAGGAACTGGCGGCGGCTCATCGATGGCATGCCGTTCTCCTGGGATGGCGGGGAGGCGCAGGCCTCCGGGCTGTCGTTGGGTACGGGCCGGTTATAGCACAGGCCTCCGGATGCCCATGTGGCACAAGGCGCGGCGCCTGCCGGACGGGCCCGGAAAGGGCCTGCTCTGGTAAAGTTGCGTGCCCGCCCCCTGGGGAAGCGTCTGCCGGGCCTGGTTCCAGGATGTTCCGCGCAGCCCCCGCCGTCCTGGCGCGATCCTCCGCGCCGGACCTGGAACACCGAGGAAAAATTTTGCGAAATCAACCAATTGGGTTCCGCGCATGAGCGCCCCGTCGAAGCCGTCGGACGCCGTTGCGCGCGGCACGCTGTACATCGTGGCCGCCCCGTCCGGCGCCGGCAAGAGCAGCATCGTCAACGCCACCCTGGCGCGTGACCCGCAGATCGCCCTGTCGATCTCCTTCACCTCGCGCGCGATGCGCCCGGGTGAAGTGAACGGCCAGCACTACCATTTCGTCTCTGCGGAGAGGTTCGAGGAAATGATCGCCGCCGGCGACTTCTTCGAGCATGCCTGGGTGCACGGCGACTGGAAGGGCACCGCCCGGCAGTCGGTGGAGCCGCAGCTGGCCGCCGGCCAGGACGTGCTGCTGGAAATCGACTGGCAGGGCGCGCAGCAGGTGCGCCAGCTGGTGCCGGGCACGGTCACCGTGTTCATCCTGCCGCCGTCCAAGCAGGCCCTGCAGGACCGCATGCGCAAGCGCGGCCAGGACAGCGAGGCGGTCATCGCCCAGCGCCTGGGCGCGGCACGCGATGAAATGCTGCACTTCAACGAGTTCGACTACGTCATCGTCAACGAGGTGTTCGACACCGCCGTGGACGAGCTGTGCGCCATCTTCACCGCCAGCCGCCTGCGCCGGGAGGCCCAGAAGGTCCGCCACGCCGGCCTGATCCAGGCTCTGCTGACCCCCGATCCGGGTGCAACTGACTGATTCCAAAAGAATCAGGTGGGGGTTGGCTTGATTTTGTCCAGCCCCTGCCAGTACACTCCGTCCCCTTTCCCTCATTCGACTGAGCGGCCGACCGGTCGCCGGGAGCCCGTATGGCCCGCATCACCGTAGAAGATTGCCTGGAAGTCGTTAACAACCGTTTCGAACTGGTCATGATGGCTTCCAAGCGTGCCCGCCAGCTCGCCAACGGCGTGCAGGCCACGCTGGACAACAGCGAGACCGAGGACAAGCCGACCGTGCTGGCGTTGCGTGAAATCGCCGCCCGCAAGATCGACAACGCGCTGATCGACGAAGTCGAGAAGGCCGAGCGTGAGCGCGCCGAGCGCGAAGCGCTGGAGTGGGCTGCCGCCGAAGTGGTCGCCGACGAAGACATGTCCAAGAACGACGATTGATCGCATCGATCAACGTCATTGCTGGATCGCCGAACAGCCCGCCCCGTGCGGGCTGTTTCGCATTCAGGATTTGCCGTAAACGTCGCGCTGGAATAGGCTTCGGGCATGAACCCAGGCCCCACTGCCAAGGTCGCCGCAGCCCCCGCTGCCGCCGTACCCGACTACGTCCTCCAGCTTGAACGCGCCGCCCATTACCTGCCGCCGGAACAGCTGCCGCTGCTGCGCCGTGCCTGGGAAGTCGGTGCCTCCGCGCACGCTGGGCAGACGCGCAAGTCGGGCGAGCCCTATATCACCCATCCGGTGGCCGTGGCCCAGGTGCTGGCCGAGCTCGGCCTGGACGTGGAAGCGCTGATCGCCGCGATCCTGCACGACACCATCGAAGACACCCCGCTCACCCGCGAGGCGCTGGCTGCCGAGTTCGGCGAAGCTGTGGCCGAACTGGTCGACGGCGTGACCAAGCTGGACAAGCTGAAGTTCCGCGACCGCCAGGAAGCGGCCGCCGAGAGCTTCCGCAAGATGCTGCTGGCGATGTCGCGCGACCTGCGCGTGATCATGATCAAGCTGGCCGACCGCCTGCACAACATGCGCACGCTGGGCGCGCAGAGCCGCGAAGCGCGCGGCCGCATCGCCCGCGAGACGCTGGAGATCTACGCGCCCATCGCCCAGCGCTTGGGCATGAGCCTGGTCAAGAGCGAGCTGCAGAACCTCGGCTTCAAGGCGCTCTACCCGTGGCGCCACGCCATCATTGAAAAACACATCCGCAGCCAGCCGGTGGTGCGCCGCGAGGCGATGGCGCAGGTGGAAGTGCAGCTGTCGCAGCGCCTGGCCAAGGAGGGGATCGAGCATCGGCTGATCAGCCGCATCAAGACCCCGTGGAGCATCTACAACAAGATGCGCGACGAGAACAAATCCTTCGACCAGGTGATGGACGTGTTCGGCTTCCGCCTGGTCGTGCGCAGCGTGCCCAGCTGTTACCACGCGCTGGGTTCGGTGCATGCCACCTTCAAACCGCTGGATGGCCGCTTCCGCGATTTCATCGCCATTCCCAAGGCCAACGGCTACCAGTCGCTGCACACCGTGCTGTTCGGGCCGTACGGCTCGCCGATCGAAGTGCAGATCCGTACCGAGGAAATGGACCTGATCGCCGAGCGCGGCGTGGCCGCGCACTGGACCTACAAGTTTGGTGGCGATTCGCCCAACAGCGCGCAGAGCCGTGCCCACGCCTGGATCGTCGAGCTGATCGACTCGCAGCGCGCCGCCGGCTCCTCGCTGGAGTTCCTCGACAACGTCAAGGTCGACCTGTTCCCGGACGAGGTCTACCTGTTCACGCCGAAGGGCAAGATCCTGGCCCTGCCGCGCAATTCCACCGCGCTCGATTTCGCCTACGCCGTGCATACCGATGTCGGCAACATGGCGGTGGCCTCGCGCGTGGACAAGAAACTGGTGCCACTGCGCACCAAGCTGGTGTCGGGGCAGTCGGTGGAGATCATCACCGCGCGCTCGGCCACGCCGAAACCGCAGTGGCTGGAATTCGTGGTCACCAGCAAGGCGCGCACTGCCATCCGCCACCAGCTCAAGCAGCTGGAGCACGAAGATGCCGTGCAGCTCGGCCACCGCATGCTCGACCGTGCGCTGGAGGCGATGGATTCGTCGCTGGAACGGCTGCCGAAGGGGCGCCTGGATGCGTTCCTGGCCGAGCACCGTTTCCCGCGTCTGGAGGCGCTGCTGGCCGAGGTGGCGCTGGGCAACTGGATGCCGACCCAGGCCGCGCAGGCGCTGATGGCCTACGCCGAACTGCGTGGCGGCCCGCATTCGCGCCACCATTCGCAGGAAAAGATCCTGATCAACGGCAGCGAGCGCGGCGTGGTCACCTTCGCCGGCTGCTGCCAGCCGATTCCCGGCGACGAGATCATGGGCTACCACACCGCCGGCAAGGGCATCGTGGTGCACCGCATGGACTGCCCGAACCTGGCCGAGCTGCGCAAGTCGCCCGAGCGCTGGGTGCCGATCGGCTGGGACACCACCGTCTCCGGCGACTACGACACTTCGCTGGTGGTGGAAGTAGAGAACGGCACCGGCGTGCTGGCGCAGCTGGCCGCCGCCATCGCCCAGAGCCATTCCAACATCGAGCGCGTGGACTACCTGGACCGCGACTTCAACGCCGCCGTGCTGGCGTTCAACATCCAGGTACGCGACCGCAACCACCTGGCCGAAGTGATGCGCCGCCTGCGTCGTCTGTCGGTCGTGCAGTCGGTACGCCGCCAGTAGGTCCTGCGCGGACCGGTAGTGCCGGCCGCTGGCCGGCAACCCATGGATCCTCGACGGCGTCGCGATTGCCGGCCAGCGGCCGGCACTACCGGAGCGGTGCGGTAGATCCACGCCATGCGTGGATGCACCCCCACCCGGTACAATCACCGCTCTGTTTTCCCCCAAGCACCGGAGCGACCCATGTCCCGCCAGATCATCAACACCGAAAAGGCCCCCGCCGCCATCGGCCCGTACTCGCAGGCCGTGCGCGCCGGCAACACCGTGTACTTCTCCGGCCAGATCCCGCTCGACCCGGCCACCGGCGACATCGTCGGCGCGGGTGACGTCGAAGCACAGGCCCGCCGCGCCTTCGACAACCTCAAGGCCGTGGCCGAAGCCGCTGGTGGCTCGCTGGACAAGGTCGTGCGTCTGGGCCTGTACCTGACCGATCTGGGCGAGTTCGCCAAGGTCAACGCGGTCATGCAGGACTACTTCCAGGCCCCGTACCCGGCCCGTTCCACCATCGAAGTCTCCGGCCTGCCGAAGGGCGCCAACTTCGAGGTCGACGCGGTGATGGTCATCGACTGACCGCCACGTGGCACGCAAGGCGGCGGTCACCCCGGTCCTGTCACCGTCCGGCGAAGCATCCCTGGCGATGCTCGCGGGCGTCGGTCCGGCCGTGGCCGCCAAACTGCAGGCGCGTGGCCTGGCTACCCTGCAGGATCTCTGGCTTCATCTGCCGCTGCGCTATGAAGACCGGACCCGGCTGACCCGCATTGAAGACCTGCGCAACGGCGTACCGGCGCAGGTGGAAGGGCGGGTGGTCGCGGTCGAGCGCGGCATGCGCTACCGGCCGATGCTGAAAGTGGCGGTGGAAGACGAAGGGCGGGGCACTTTGGTGCTGCGCTTCTTCCACTTCCGCCAGCAGCAGGTCGGCCACTTCGCGGTCGGCAACCGGCTGCGCTGCTTCGGCACGCCCAAACCGGGCCAGCTCGGCCTGGAAATCGTCCACCCCAGCTACCAGGTGCTGGGCCGTAACGACGATCCCGAACTCGGCGACCGCCTCGACCCGGTGTATCCCACCGTCGAAGGCGTCGGTCCGATGACCATGCGCAAGCTGATCGGCCAGGCGCTGGACCGCCTGCCCGAGGAAAGCGCGCTGGAACTGCTGCCCAGCGGCTGGCTCGATGGCCTCGGCCTGCCGTCACTGCGCAGCGCGCTGCTGACCGTGCACCGGCCGCCACCAGATGCCGATCTGGCCGCGCTGGCCGCCGGCACCCACCCGGCGCAGCGCCGCCTGGCGATGGAAGAGCTGCTGGCCCACCACCTCAGCCTGCGTCGCCAGCGCATCGCGTTGCAGGCGCACCATGCGCCGCCGCTGGCCGGCCCCGGCAAACTGGCCAAGGCGCTGCTGAAGCAGCTGCCGTTCGCCCTGACCGGCGCACAGGCGCGCGTGTTCAAGCAGATCCGCGAGGACCTCGCGCGGCCCAGCCCGATGCTGCGGCTGGTGCAGGGCGACGTCGGTTCCGGCAAGACCGTGGTCGCCGCGCTGGCGGCGATGCTGGCGGTGGAGCAGGGCAAGCAGGTTGCATTGGCTGCGCCCACCGAACTGCTGGCCGAACAGCATCTCAACAACCTGCGCGGCTGGCTGGAACCGCTCGGCGTGCGCATCGCCTGGCTGGCCGGCAAGGTCACCGGCAAGGCGCGCGCCAAGGTGATGGAGCAGGTCGCCAGCGGCGAAGCGCAGGTGGTGGTGGGTACCCACGCGCTGATGCAGGAGGCGGTGGTGTTCCAGGATCTCGCCCTGGCCATCGTCGACGAGCAGCATCGCTTCGGCGTGCACCAGCGGCTGGCGCTGCGCGACAAGGGCGCAGGCGGCAACAGCGTGCCGCACCAGCTGGTGATGACCGCAACACCGATTCCGCGCACGCTGGCGATGTCCGAATACGCCGACCTGGATGTCTCGGCCATCGACGAACTGCCGCCGGGCCGCACCCCGGTGCAGACCGTCGCATTGAACAACGATCGTCGCCCGGAGCTGATCGAGCGCATCGCCCTGGCCTGCCAGGAAGGGCGGCAGGTGTACTGGGTGTGCACGCTCATCGAGGAAAGCGAAGAGCTGGACGCTACGCCCGCGCAGGCCACCTACGAATCGCTGCAGGCGCTGCTGCCCGGCGTACGCGTGGGGCTGGTGCATGGCCGCCTGAAAGCTGCGGAAAAGCTGGCCACGATGGTGGCGTTCAAGGCCGGGAAGATCGACCTGCTGGTGGCGACCACCGTCATCGAAGTGGGCGTGGACGTACCGAACGCCTCGTTGATGGTGATCGAGAACGCCGAACGCCTCGGCCTGGCCCAGCTGCACCAGCTGCGCGGCCGTGTTGGCCGCGGTTCGGCGGTGTCGCGCTGCGTGCTGCTGTACCAGGCACCGCTCTCGCAGATGGCACGCGAGCGCCTGCAGACCATGCGCGAAACCAACGATGGTTTCGTCATTGCCGAAAAGGATCTGGAACTGCGCGGCCCCGGCGAACTGCTCGGCACCCGCCAGACCGGCCAGGCCGGTTTCCGCATCGCCGACCTGGCCCGCGATGCCGGCCTGCTGCCCGGCGTGCACGACCTGGCCGAGCGCCTGCTGGCCCAGCAACCCACGCTGGCCGACCGCGTGGTGCAGCGCTGGATCGGCACCGCCGTGCGTTACGCCTCGGCGTAGCGCCACCTTGATGGGTGTGGACCTTGGTCCACGCATCCACGCGTGGCGTGGATCTACTCCATGTTCATCCACGCATTGCATGGATGTGTCGACCAAGGTCGACACCCACCAACAGCCGCGGAAATCTGTCGAAGGCGGGGTGGATCCGGTTGCGGGGGCGTGAGCCGCATGGATGCGGCGACCGAGCTACATGGACGTACTTGCAGCGTCCCCCGCAACCGGATCCGCCCCGCCATCCCCCAGGAAACCAGCTTTTGCCGTTGATTCGGCGTTTGCCGTTGATTCGGCGGGTGCAGGGCGCAGCCCTGCCGAACCCCAACCCCCATACTTGCAACGGTCATCATCCCGGTCCACACTTCGTTGCCGATCTGAAGACGGCAACGATGACCCACAAGATCCCGCTGTTGATCGACACCGACCCCGGTGTGGACGACGCCCTGGCCCTGCTGATGGCCTTCGCCGATGAACGGCACGACGTGGTCGCCCTGACCATCGCCGCCGGCAATGTCGGCCTCGAATACACCGTCCGCAACGCCCTCAAGCTCTGCGACATCGTCGGCCGCGCCGACGTGCCGGTGTTTGCCGGCAGCCCGGATCCGCTGCTGCATCCCTCCGTTGACGCTGCCCACGTGCATGGCCGTGACGGCTACGGCGACGTGGACCTGCCGCCGCCGAGCCGCCAGGCTGAAGCCGAACACGCCGCACTGGCCATCCTGCGCCTGTCGCACGAGCACGCCGGCGAACTGATGCTGGTGATGCTGGGCCCGCTGACCAACCTTGCCCTGGCACTGAAGCTGGACCCGACCCTGCCCGAGCGCATCAAGCGCATCGTGGTGATGGGCGGCGCGGTCACCTGCCACGGCAACATCACCCCGGCGGCCGAATTCAACATTGCGTTCGACCCGGAAGCGGCGCACGTGGTGTTCACCTCGTTCAAGCACCTGCTGGTGTCGGACTGGGAGGCCACTGTCGCCCATGGCCTGCCGCTGCAGGACGCCGAGAAGTGGCTGCAGGCCGATTCCGATCGCGCCCGCTTCTACGAACTGATCTCGCGCAAGACCCGTGGCCTGTCCGAAGACAGCAAGGGCGGGCGCTGGTACACCGCCGATGCGGTGGCCATGGCCTGGGCGCTGAACCCGGAAGGGCAGCTGCGGGTCGAGTCGCGCCCGCTGAACGTGGAGCTGAACGGCACGTTCAGCCGCGGCGCCACCATCGTCGATTGGAACCGCCAGACCGGCCAGCCGGACAACTGCGATCTGCTGATGGCCTACGACCAGCAGCGTTTCGAGGCCCTGGTGCGCCAGGCCCTGGGTGCGGACTGACGTCGATTGACCGGCACCGGTTGCCCCGGGCGGCAACCGGTGCTTATAATGCCGCTCTTGACCACCAGCCCATTTACGGTGTGAGCCCATGAAGGCCGATATCCATCCGAACTACCGCGACGTCGTCTTCCATGACGTCACCTCCGATTTCAAGATCCTGACCCGCTCGACCATGGCGACGAAGGAAACCATCCAGTGGGAAGACGGCAACGAATACCCGCTGGTCAAGGTTGAAATTTCCTCGGCTTCGCACCCGTTCTACACGGGCAAGCACAAGGTCATCGACACCTCGGGCCGTATCGACAAGTTCCAGAAGCGCTACGCGCGCTGATCTGTCGATCCAGCTTCGAACCAACGGCCGCGCTCTGCGCGGCCGTTTGTTTTTCCCCAACGCCAACCCAACGGGCGTTTGGATGGACGGAACACTGCGTTCGTGTGACAACGCTTTTGCCGATCCGGGCCGCTCAACGGCCGGTGTCTGGCTGCCTGTCGTATACGACTTCTGTCTAGCGCCGGGCAAATGCTGCTGTGCGATAATGACCTGATCCCCGGCACAGGCCGAGGACGTCATTCACGTGCCTGACCAATGCGCTTGGGCAGGCGCCTTCCCATGAAGGAGCGCACACAGTGTCCGATCTTGATCAGGTCACGCTCAACGCCGGCGACAAGTCGGTCGTTCTGCCCGTCATCAAACCCACCCTTGGCAACGACTGCGTCGACATCGCGAAGCTGACCAAGGAAACGGGGTTCTTCACCTACGATTCCGGCTTCACCGCGACGGCCAGCTGCAAGTCCGCCATCACCTACATCGACGGCGACAAGGGCGTGCTGCTGTACCGCGGCTACCCGATCGAACAGCTGTCGGAAAAGTCGAGCTACGTCGAAGTGGCCTACCTGCTGATCAACGGCGAGCGCCCGAGCGCCGAGCAGCTGAAGGCCTTCACCGATGAGCTGACCGCCGAAGCCAACGTCGATGAGTCGATCAACACCCTGATCGGCAGCTTCGCCAAGGATGCCCATCCGATGGCGATCCTGGCCGCTGCAATCGCGCAGCTGTCGGCCATCTACCACGACTCGCTGGACCTGTCCGACGCCGAACAGCGCCGCCAGGCCGCCGTGCGCCTGATCGCCAAGGTGCCGACCCTGTCGGCGCTGATCTACCGCCACGGCAAGGGCCTGCCGGCCAACAAGCCGGACACCTCGCTGGACTACGTCAGCCGCTTCCTGAAGCAGACCTTCGAGTCGGCTGACGGCCAGTACGACCTGAACCCGGACGTGGTCAAGGCGCTGGACCTGCTGTTCATCCTGCACGCCGACCACGAGCAGAACGCCTCGACCTCGACCGTGCGCCTGGTCGGTTCGACCGGTGCCAACCCGTACGCGTCGGTCGCCGCTGGCGTCACCGCGCTGTGGGGTCCGGCCCACGGCGGTGCCAACGAAGCCGTGCTGAAGATGCTGGAAGAGATCGGCACTGCCGACAACGTCGAGTCCGCCGTGGTCAAGGCCAAGGACAAGACCTCCGGCTTCCGCCTGATGGGCTTCGGCCACCGCGTCTACAAGAACTTCGACCCGCGCGCCAAGGTCATCGGCGAGATGACCAGCAAGGTGCTCAAGCAGCTGGGCGTGCAGGATCCGCTGCTGGACGTGGCCGTGAAGCTGGAACAGGCCGCCCTGCAGGACGAGTACTTCGTCGCCCGCAAGCTGTACCCGAACGTCGATTTCTACAGCGGCATCATCTACAAGGCGCTGCAGATCCCGACCGAAATGTTCACCGTCATGTTCGCCCTGGGCCGTACCTCCGGCTGGGTCTCGCATTGGCTGGAACAGCAGGTTGATCCGGAAATGAAGATCGGCCGTCCGCGCCAGGTCTACACCGGTAGCGACGTGCGCGACTACCAGGGCTGATCGCCCCGCGTGAGTTGTGAGAAGAACGCCCCGCATCCGCGGGGCGTTTTTTTGGGGCGGACCTGGTAGGTGCGGACCGTTGGTCCGCACGATTTCGGCGCCCGCGAAAAATCATCCACGCATGGCGCGGATCTACCGCCGCACCCGCCTTCGGTAGGTGCCAACCTTGGTTGGCACGCGCTTCATCGCGCCAAGACCGCGTGATTCAAGGGTCTCGCCAGCTTCACAAGCGCTCGCGCAGCCTCAGGACGCCAGCTGCATCCGCAGCACCTGAAATGGAGCGTCCATCCCGATGAATACCCGATTCGACCCACCCGAGCGCGGACCGCTCGGCCCTGACGTCGCCGCCGTCGTCACCGCCCCGATCGTCGCCCCTCCCAGCGAAAGCGCCGTTTCCTGGGGCGCGATCTTCGCTGGCGCCACCGCTGCCGCTGCACTCTCCCTCATCCTGCTGATCCTCGGTGTTGGCCTCGGCCTGTCGTCGGTGTCGCCATGGTCGTTCGAAGGCGTCAGCAAAGAGACCTTCGGCTGGTCCAGCATCACCTGGCTCACCTTCACCGCACTGGCCGCCTCCGGCCTGGGCGGCTACCTGGCTGGCCGCCTGCGCACCAAATGGACGCAGATCCATGGCGATGAAACCTATTTCCGCGATACCGCGCACGGCTTCGTGTCGTGGGCCGTGGCCACGCTGCTGACTGCGGGCCTGCTGACCTCGGCCATCGGCGGCGTGCTGGGCGCCGGTGCAAAGGTGGCGGGTGCCACTGCGGGCGCTGCCGCATCCACGGCCGGCGTTGCCGCCGCAGGTGCCGGTAGCGCTGCCGGCGCGGCTCCGGAAGGCGACCTCAACTACTGGGTCGATTCACTGTTCCGCAGCGCGACCAGCGCAAGGCCGTCTGATCCGACAGCGCCGCCGCCGGGTGCGCCGATGGATCCGAATGCTCCCTCGCCGCCGCCGCCGGCCGCTAGTGTCGGCCCGCGCGACGCGCGCATGGGTCCGCCGCCACGCCCGATGCCGGGCAACGGCCCGGTGGGCGACCGCCGCGAAGTCCGCGCCGAAGTGAACCGCATCATCGTCAACAGCCTGCAGGGCGAGGGCCTGGACCCGGCCGACAGCCAGTACCTCTCGCAGCTGATCGCGCGCGAGACCGGCATGAGCCCGGCCGAAGCGCAGGCCCGTGTGACCGATGTGCAGACGCGCATGCGTGCCGCGCTGGAGAAGGCAAAGACCACCGCCAAGCAGGCGGCCGACGATGCCCGCAAGGCCGCAGCGTATGCCGCGCTGTGGCTGTTCATCACCCTGCTGATCGGCGCGTTCTTCGCCAGCCTCAGCGCCACCTGGGGCGGCCGCCGCCGCGACCTTTGAACGAGGAGACCTGAGATGAAAATGATTCTGCTCTGGCTGTTGGGCGTGCCGATTCCGCTGCTGATCCTGTACGCAATCTTCTTCTGAGATTGCATCGTTGAGTGGGACCCGTCAGGCCGCCGCACGGCGGCCTGATGCCATCCCGTCGTGCGTGAGCATGTGTCTGCAGCGTCGAGTCCTGCTCGACGCTACAAAAGCAAGACGCGGCAGCTGAACTACGACTCCGCATACCGGCTCGGCGAACACCCCAGCGCACGCCGGAAGGCCGCAGAAAATGCGCTCGGAATCATTCCTGAAAGACGTGTCGGGTCCACGATGAATGGTTTCTGACATTGGATGTCGTTTTCACATCTTTTCGGAGTTATTGCATGGGCGCCACAGTCGAGACGAAGGAAGCTGTGGGCACCTATCCCTGCATGGACAACACCATGAACCGACGACTCACCCTTGCGCTCATCGCCACCACGTTGAGCCTGCTCAGCGCTGGGGCCTTTGCCCAGTACACCGGCCCGGGCGCCACCCATGCCGTCACCACGGTTGCCGAGGCGCGCGCCCAGCGTGACGATCAGCCGGTGGTGCTGCGGGGCACGCTGGTGGCCAGGATCGGCCACGAGCGCTACCGCTTCAAGGACGCCACCGGTGAGATCGATGTGGAAATCGACGACAAGGATCTGCCCAGCCACCAGGCCGTCAGCGCGACCACCGTGGTGGAGCTGCACGGTGAGGTGGATACGCACCGCTTCAAGCCCATCGACATTGATGTGGAGTACGTCGCCGTGGTGCCTGCGCATTGAAGGTCGTTCGCGATTTCTACACGTAGCGTCGAGCCGTGCTCGACTCATGCGCACACGGTGCGCCTCAAGCGACAGTCGAGTATCGCTCGACGCCACAAATGCAACGCAATGAGGTTTCTTGCATTCAAGTCGTGAGGAAATTTGCATAATCCTCAAACATTGAAAGCCCTCAAGAATTCTTCTTAACGTCCAGCTCTTTAGGAATCGTTGCATGGCCTGCGTGCGGTAGGCCTACCTACCATTCTCTCGTCGCCCGTGACCACCTCCACGGGCGGCGCCTCCCTCCCTTTCTCCTTGGGGAGGGGGGCTTTCAAATTCCCCCTGTCCGAGAGAGACACACATGCACGCCATTCTGAAGAAGGCCACGCTCGCTGCAGCGCTGGCCACCGTTTCGCTGTCCGCCAACGCGTTCGACGCCGACATCAAGGTCTGGGCCAACGTCGACCCGACCCTGGCCCTGCTGAAGGCCGATGGCACCGCGCTGGACTCCGTCGTGAACCTGGTCCACAACCCGGTTAGCGGCCTGGTGCCCTGGACCCAGCAGGTGCGCATCTACTCCAACGACGAAGACAAGGACATCGAAGTGCGCGTCGGCAGCGCCCCGCAGCTGCTCAATACCGATGGCAGCGGCGCCCCGGTACCACTGACCGTCAGCCTCAACGGCAAGGCGCTCACCGTGGCCGCACAGGACTTCACCGCCTCCGACCTGTTCGACGGCGCGCTGCCGGGCGCATCGATCCCGATGCCGCTGCGCATTGCGCAGACCACCCAGGCGCCGATCGCCAAGGGCGGTACCTACGAAGGCATCGTCACCATCGCCATGCAGCAGAAGACCGCCAGCCCGTAAGGCGCCCGCGCCGGCCCGCATCCCGGGCCGGCCGCTTCCGGTAACACCCCCATGAAATTTCCCGCACCCGCCGTCACCCGGCTGGCGGTCGCGCTCGCCCTGTCGTTGGCCACGCCCTTGGTCGCGGCGCGCGGCGTTCCCGCCGGTTTCGAGGATCTGGTCGAAGGCCAGACCGAACAACTCGAGGTACGCCTGTTCGGCCGTTCAACCGGGCTGGTGCCGGTGCGCGTGACCCTGGAGCACGTGCAGCTGGAAGCACCGGCGGAGGCACTGCAGGCATTGCAGCTGCCCGCCGAGGCACAGGCCGCGTTGTTGCCCGCGCTGTCGCAGCCGCTGCCACGCAACAGCCATCTGGCCTGCCGTTACGGTGGCGCCAGCGCCGGCTGCGGTTACATCGATCCCCCCGAGGAGCCCACCGCCGTGCGCGCGCTGTATGACGAAGGCGAGGGCGCGGTGCGCCTGTTCGTCGCCCGCCAATGGATTCCCGGCGAACCGGCCGCCGAGCGCTACCACCAGGTCAGCGCCAATGCCGAAAATGCCTTCCTGCACCAGCACACGCTCAACGTCAGCGGCGGCCGCGGCTACCAGTCGCTGGCCGCGCAGGGCATGGGCGCGCTGGGCGTGTTGCAGCGCGGGCACCTGTCTGCCGATTGGACCTTCAGCCAGCAGCACTATCGCGGCGGCCGCGCCAACCGCGACTTCCAGCTGGACAACGCCTATTACCGCCATGACCTGGGGCAGCAGCACTACCTGCAGGCCGGGCGCATGGACCGCCGCAACCTGAGCAGTCCGCAGGGCGGCACCTTCAGCTTCAGCATGCTGCCGATGGACCGCTTCCAGGGCCTGCGCCTGGGCACCACGCAGGCCTACGTGGATTCGGCGGCCGCCGTACAAGCCACGCCGCTCACCGTGCTGCTGGCACGCGATGCACGGGTGGATGCGTTCGATGGCGAGCGCCTGCTGCAGACCTTCTACCTGCAGGCCGGTATCAACCAGCTCGATACGCGCCGGTTTCCGCTGGGCAACTACACCGTCACCCTGCGCATCTACGAAGACGGCGTACTGGTGCGCAGCGAGGACGCGCCATTCGACAAGGGCGGTGACTGGACCGACAGCAGCGTGCAGTGGTTCATGCAGGGCGGCCGCCGTAACGAGCGCCGCAGCGACCGTTTCAACGACGAGCTGGCAGCGATGGCCGGCCTGCGCGTGCCGATGTCGCGCAACGTGGCAGTGACGGCCGGTGTCGCCGACCTCGGCGGCTTCAGCTATGGCGAACTGCGGCTGGACCTGCGCCATGTGTTCGCCACCCAGGAGATCCGCGGCACCTTCAGCGGTATGCACGGCAGCGACGGCAGCCGTGGCCAGCAGCACCAGCTGTCCTACCGTCGCCGCGCCTCGTGGAATGTGTACCACCAGCGCATGCGCGGTCGCGCGTGCCAGTTCGAGGACGACGCGCGCGACCGTCTGGGCTGTGCCGACTCGCTCAGCGCCTCGATGGCGCTGCCAGTGGCTGGCGGCAATGCCTATCTGGCCTACACCCGTCGCCAGACTTGGCGCGCAGGCACCGTGCAGCCGGGGCTGGGGGATGATCCACTGGCCGGGCTGGACCCGCTGTTGCCGCCGTGGATTCCACAGCCCACGCGCGTGCCGCAGCTCAGCCGCACCTGGCAGGCCAGCTACAGCCGCAGCCAGCGCTGGGGCGAGTTCAGTGTCTCCAGCCGCATCGGCGTGTGGCAGCAGGCCAGTGGCGGCGGCCTGCGCGATGGACGCGATCGCGGCATCTATTTCAACTTCAGCCTCAACCGCCTGCAGCGCGGCGACCACGGCAGTTCGCAGCGTCGCTACGGCCTGGATGTGCGCCAGCCGCAGCACGCACGTCCGGACGTCAACTACAGCGCCGGCCAGACCCTGCGCCAGGAATACGAAGACCAGTACCGCGAAGTGTCCGGCGAACTGCGTGGCAACAACAACGAACGCTACAGCGCCACGCTCAGCGGGCAGCTGCAGAACCGCATCGGCCAGACCGGTGCCACGGTATCGCGCTACCAGCACCAGGGTGGCAATGAAGTGGCGTACAGCGCTACGCACAGTTCCGGCCTGGCCATCGGCTCGCGTGGGCTGTACTGGGGCGCAGGCGTGGGCGCCGATGCCGGGCTGGCGGTGCAGGTGGATGGCACCGACGACCTGGACCTGACCGGCGTTGCCGCCGAACTGCAGGTGGGCGGACTGCGCCGGCAGCGGCTGAAGCTGGGCGAACGTCGCCTGCTGCCGATTTCCGCCTACCAATCGCACCGCGCCGAGGTGCAGGACGCCAGCGCACTGGACAGCATCGCCGCCGTGCGCGTGAGCGGTGTGGGCGGGGCGCGCCCGCTGTTCCTCTCGCCTGGGCGCCTGGTGCGCATGCCGGTGCCGATTGAAGTGACCTACACCTTCATCGGCAACGCCCACGACATCGCCGGCGCACCGCTGCGCGGCGCCCGCATTCTCAACGCGCCGGTGCCCGGCACCGGCAGCAATGGAGGCTTCGTGGCCGACTTCCCACGACGCGAAAAGACCCTGTACCTGCTGCAGGACGACCGGCTGCTGCACTGCCCGCTGCAGGTGCGCGAGCGCCGCAGCGTGGTGATGCTGGTGGGCACCGTGCAGTGCGAACCGCTGGCCGTGGCGCAGCTGCCGCCCGATATCCACCATCAGGCACGGGTGACGCGACTGCTGCAGGAGCAGGCGTTGATTGCCGCCACGCCGCAGACCGCGGCCGCAGGAGGTGCGCAGTGAGCCGCAGGCTGTGGTGGGTGATGGTGGTGCTGTGTGCGCTGGTGGTGCTGGCGCCGCGGGCGATGGCGCAGCGGCCGCCGGAAACGCATCCGACGAGTGAGCATCGCGACATCGTGATGAGCTGGGATCGCTCTGCGATGCCTGGGGATATCGAGTTGTGGGCGGCAGATACATTGCTCGCCTACCAATCAACAGGCGGACTCCCCTACGCAAAATCCCATCTTGTCTGCTCGTCGGCTAGCGAATCATCCAACGGCAAGTGCCCTGTGCTCGGCTCAGAGGCGAGCTTGCATGGCGCCGGAGAAATATGGATTCAGGCAATCGAAACCAGATCAGGCCTGCGAGAGGAAATCCGGGCAATCGGTAGCCGACGCCGCCCCATGACCGGGCAGGCCTGCTCGTCCGACTATTGGGCACCTGTAATCAGGCCTCTTTGGGCTGCGGACATCGATGTTTGCGGGAGAGACCAGTCGGCCGGCATTGGAGCGAGTCTCCGAGTCCCTGTCTCTGAGTTGAATCGGCTCGTAGCAGGAAAATGGCGTGCACAGCTGGTGCTTGGCATGTACAGCGAAATCGCGGGTGCGTTGCTGGCTGAATACACCTTTGCATTCGAGTTCTCCATCACCGACCACAACGCGGTCTCCATCTACTTCCCGCTGTTCGACCAGGTCACCCCGCACGTCGGCCTGAACCTGCAGTACGACCCGATCGCCCAGACCGTGGGAGGGCGAACCCAACTCGACATGTGCCTGTACGACGGACTGGGCTCGCAGAGCCAGTACCTGGGCGTCACCGTGCGCGACAGCGGGCCGCGTCCTCCGGGGCCTTCCGGCTATTCGGTCTGGCATACCGACGGCGGCAGCGACGCCACGCAGCGCGTGGACTACACCGTCACCCTCGATCACAACGGCAGCGCTTTGCCCATGCGCAACGGCGTGGAGCAGCTGCTGCATGGCGTCGATACCGCAAAGCTGCGCCTGGTGCTGTTGCCCGGCATGACGCAGCCGGTGTTCTGCGTGCCCACGCCACTGACGCTGGATACCCCCCGCGTGCCGGTCAGCAGCAAACGCCCCGGCTACTACGACGGCGACCTGAAGGTGGAACTGCGCGTTCCCACTGTCACGCCCTGATTCCCATGGAGCCCCCCGATGAAGCCTTTCATTCGCTGCCTGCTTCCCTTGTCGCTGCTGATGGCGATGCCTGTCCACGCCAATCTCACCGTGCACCCCATGCGCACGTCGGTAGACGTGAAGAAGGGTGCGCAGATTCGTATCTATTCGCAGTCCACCCAGCCGCAGTACGTGCAGGCCTCGATCAAGCGCATCGTCAATCCCGCCGGCGCAGATGAGCAGGAGGTTGAGGTTGAGCCCGGCGAAGCGGCCATCGCCATCACCCCCGGCAAGTTCGCGCTGGCCGGTGGCGGCAATCGCCTGATCCGGGTGATTCCGCTGCAGCCGGTCGAGAAGGAAACCGCCTACCGCGTGTACTTCGAAGGTGTGCGTGGCCCTGAAGGGATTGAGCACGCAGGCGAGGGTGAGCGTGCACAGGCCAACATCGGCGTCAGCCTGGTCTGGGGGGCGCTGGTCAATGTGCTGCCCGCGCAGCCAGCCATGGCGGTACAGGTGGAAGGCAATCGCCTGCGCAACACCGGCACGGTGCGCGTGGGCATCACCAGCATCGCCGACTGCGATGGCGCGCGCTGCACCGCGCACGATGTGTCGCGAAGCCTGTACCCCGGCAGTGCGTTGGAGCTGCCGTTCCCCGTGCAGCCGGGACACACGTTGCAGATGCGTTACCGGCTGACCCGCGATGGCTATCGCGAGCACGTACAGACCCTGGCGCCCAGCGCCGGTTGATTCCCCAGCCCCGCCAGCGGGTGCTGGCGGGCTTTCACTTGAACTGGCTGTTAAGGAGTAAGCAATGAACCGTATCTACAGACGTGTGTGGAATCGAACCCGCCAATGCTGGGTTGTCGCCAGCGAACTGGCGTCGACCGCAGGTAAGCCGCGGTCAACGGCTGCGGGCGCAGTGTTGCTTGGGCTTGTTCTTGCGGTTCCCTCTGCGGAAGCCAGCGACATCATCGCGGCTGATGAGTGCGATGAGTCCATCTGGCAGGCGCTTTGCCTGAACGCGGGGGGGCGCGCAGGATCCTCTTCCGCATACTCGCTGTTCTCAGCTACGCCACGTGCGGGCATCAATGCGCTGGAACTTGGCTATCAAGCGAAAGCCAATGGCTATGGCAGTTCGGCCGTGGGTCCGGAAGCGAAGTCCGAAAACTTCTACTCCGCTGCGTTCGGCTGGAGGGCGCTTGCCGGTGCATCCTACAGTGTTGCCGCGGGTGCCAACGCTCAGGCGACCGAGTCCTTCGCCATAGCGATGGGCAGGGATTCAAAGGCATCCGCCATGAGTGCAGTTGCTATTGGTGGTCAGGCCGCCGCCAGTGGACGATCATCGGTCGCACTTGGAAGTTCTGCAGTTGCCTCAGCCGAGACCGCACACGCGCTTGGCTACCTCAGCCAAGCAACCTCACAGTACGCGACCGCGGTGGGGGCCGTCTCCAAGGCATTCGGTGCATACTCAATCGCAGTGGGCAACCACGCGACGGCCATTGGCGATGACGCCATCGCAATTGGACGAAGCGCAAGGACCGTGGACAGTTCCGCTGGCATCTCGCGAATTGCCATCGGTGGTGGAGCGTTTGCCGGGACAGGTGGCTACACGGGAGCCATCGCTATTGGCGGTTCTGCCAGTTCGGAGTACGACGGGATTTCAGTGGGCTACGGTGCGAAAGCAACAGTCTCCGGAAGCATCGCGTTGGGATCTCATTCACTGGCCAACGAGGCCAATTCCATCTCTGTTGGCAATGGTTCGATCAAGCGGCGCATCGTGAATCTGGCCGACGCACGACTGTCGACAACCAGTACTGATGCGGTAACGGGCAAGCAGCTCAATGCCACCAACGGTAATGTGGCCAGTGCTCAGGCCGCAGCCGACGCTGCAAGGGCGACGGCCAATACGGCCAATACCAATGCCAATACAGCGTTGGCCAAGGCCAATGCGGTCAGCGGCCTGGTCAGC
This sequence comes from Stenotrophomonas sp. YJH_SMC_58, assembly GCF_059369635.1. Classification (NCBI taxonomy): domain Bacteria; kingdom Pseudomonadati; phylum Pseudomonadota; class Gammaproteobacteria; order Lysobacterales; family Lysobacteraceae; genus Stenotrophomonas; species Stenotrophomonas sp. YJH_SMC_58. Next base: position 360,764 of record NZ_JCAFSW010000001.1, on the reverse strand, counting down.
CAGGTCTCGGCCAGTGGCAACGTGCGCCTGGGCGGCGAGAACACTGGCACCGTGCTGGATGTCCGCAACAAGTCCAACGCTGTTCGCAGCATCACCGGCCTGAAGGATGGGGCGCTTTCTACATCCAGCACTGAGGCCGTGACGGGTAAGCAACTCAATGCAACCAACGCCAATGTCAGCAAGGCGCAGGCAGCAGCCGACGCAACGGCTGCACGGCTGAATGCCATTGCGGTGGCACTGGGCGCGGGAGCTGTCGCGGAGCAGGCCAGCTACGGCATCAGTACGGCGCTGGGCAACAACGCCAAAGCCTACAACGGCAAGAGCGTCGCCATGGGCGCAGACGCTCGCGCGACGGTGGATGACGCGGGTAACAAGATCAGTGGCAACGCGGGTGTGTCCATCGGTGCTGGAACCCGCAGTGGCAACGGTGCGGTGGCACTTGGACTGGACGCTGTGGCAACGGGTGATCGTGGTATTGCCGTCGGTCATGAGGCATCCGGCAAAGGCACGCACGCAATGGCACTAGGCTTCCAGAGCAACGCGTCGGCCAACCAGGCCACGGCCGTTGGGCGCGGGGCCGTAGCCAGCAGCCTGTATGCCTCGGCACTGGGCAATCAGGCCACTGCCACGGCGCAGAGCGCATTGGCCCTCGGTGATCGCGCCAGTGCGACACATGCGGGCGCGGTTGCGCTGGGCAATGGCTCAGCCACGACTGCAACCAATCAGGTCTCGGTGGGCAACGGCTCGTTGAAGCGCAAGGTGGTGAACGTGGCGGACGGCGCCTTGAGTACGTCCAGCAGTGAAGCGGTGACCGGCAAGCAGCTGCATGCCACCAACACTAGCGTGGCTGCTGTGAAGGCGACCGCAGACGGTGCGCAGGCGCGGCTGGCGGTACTGGATGGCCTGGTGGGGCAGGTGTCGGCAACCGGCAACATGCGCCTGGGCGCCGACAACACCGGCACCGTCATCGACGTGGCTAACAAGACCGGGGCCAAGCGCAAGCTGCAGAATCTGGCCAATGGCGTGCTCAGTACGTCCAGCACGGATGCAGTGACCGGGCAGCAGCTCAATGCCACCAATAGCGAAGTGACCAGCGTGCGCACGGCGGCAACCGCGGCGAAGACGGCGGCCGACGCTGCCCGTGGCGTAGCCGACGGCGCTGTTCTGAAGGCTGATGCCTTGGGCGGACTGGTGGGCCAGGTGTCTGCCAGTGGCAACGTGCGCCTGGGTGCGGAGAACACTGGGACTATCGTGGATGTTGCGAACAAGAGCGGTGGCAAGCGGCGCATCTACAACATCGCCAACGGCACGCTGAGTACGGGCAGCACGGATGCGGTGACCGGACAGCAGCTGTTTGCGACCAATGCCACGGTGGAGACACAGCGACAGGATTTGGCTGGGCATGCGCAGCAGCTGGCGGATCAGGATGGGCGTATCACCGACAACCGGGTCGAGTTGGATACGCTGCGTGCGGACTTCGATAACTTCGATCCGGATCTGGATGGTGTGGTGAAGTTCAGTGCTGATCGTCTTCTGGTGGATATGGAGGGTGCCCGCGTATCCGGTGTGGCGGCGGGTGATATCAGCTCTTCGGCCAGTACGGATGCGGTGAATGGCGGGCAGCTGTTTGCGACCAACTCTCGGATAGGAGCGCTTGAGTTGAAGGATCGCTTGGTTGACTTCGGCAAGGAGCTTGGAGCTATGGAGGCAGAATCCGGGCTGTTTGGCGTCGCCCTTGGAAATGGTGCGCAGGCGTCGCTCCGTACAGAGGGGGGAACTGCAGTTGGCAGCTACTCCACTGCATTGGGCAAAAATTCGGTTGCATTAGGTCGTGGCTCGCTAGTCGAGGAAATTGCTGAAGCGGGTTTCGCGTTGGGTGCTGGCGCTTCAGTTGCTCAGGACCACGGCGTCGCCTTGGGGTCATACTCAGAGGTGAGGGCTGGTGCGTTTAACTCGGTTGCACTAGGTGCAAATTCGATCGCCGAGGAGGAGCGAGTGGTATCCATAGGGAGCTCAACCCTGAAGCGCAGGCTTACGAATGTTGCGCGGGGTACCTCCGGTGACAACGCCGCAACCATCGCGCAGTTGAGCGAGTCTGTCTCTGCCCTCGGTGGAGGTGCCGGTGTCGATTCAAATGGTAGCGTTGTAGCCCCTGTCTATGGCATGCAGGGCGGAACTCAGAATAACGTCGGGGACGCTTTGGCCGTCCTGGACGGCGCGGTGGTCAGAGCTGATGGCCGCGTAGAGAACATCGAAAGCCAGTTGCGTGCGACGTTCCAACAATCATCCTCGACCGGGGTGGATGGAGTTGGTCAGCTGAATCTGGCCGGTGCGCAAGGCATGGTTCTTTCGAATCTGGCCGATGGACGCATTGCTGCAGGCAGCCGTGATGCGGTGACTGGCAATCAGCTGCATGCCACGGAGCAGAAGATCGAGCGCAACAGACGCGACCTTGATGCAATGCAGCGCGATTGGAGCTCGGATCAGAAGAATCTTCTGACTGAGACTAGCGATGGAAACCTCATCGATTTCGGCGGCGCACGCCTGACCGGTGTTGCCGATGCGCACCTCTCCGCTGATAGTTCGGATGTGGTGCGTGGGAGCCAGCTTTACAGCACGAACCTACGACTGAGCTCCATTGAAGAAATGGGCAGCAACTTCGCATTTGGCTGGATCCCTGAGGATTGGCAGTATCCAGCTCAAGCAGGCCCAGCTGGGTTGGCGATTGGCAAGAACGCAAAGGCATCATTGCATTCAGAAGGCGGCGTGGCTGTAGGTGCATGGGCAACGGCCCAAGGAAAAAATTCGGTGGCATTGGGGCGCGCGTCCTACGTCCATGAGCAAGCAGAAGATGGCTTCGCTGTGGGTGGCAGGACCCAAGTGGCTGCTAGAGGGGGCATCGCTCTCGGTGCAGGGAGTGAGGTCCGTTCTAATGCCAGCAATTCGGTTGCCATCGGCTATCAATCTATCGCCGATGATGCAGACACTGTGTCCTTCGGCAATGACTGGCTGAAGCGCCGTCTCACGGGCGTAGCCAACGGCCGCAACGCCAACGACGCAGCCACCATCGGCCAGCTCCGCGGCGCCCTGTCCACCCTCGGCGGCAACATCGACGCCAACGGCAACGTCACCACCCCCGGCTTCACCGTCCAGGGCCAGCACCAGAACACCGTCAACGACGCTCTCACCACGCTGGACTCCGCCGTAGTCACCACCGGCTCCCGCATGGACCGCGTCGAAACCCAGCTCCGCTCGGTCTTCCAGGAAACCCTGTCCACCCGCAGCGACGGCACCGCCCAGCTCACCCTGGCGGGCGCCAACGGCATGGTCATCTCCAACGTGGCCAACGGCCTGATCGCGGCCGGCAGCCGCGAGGCGGTCAACGGTGGCCAGCTACACGCCGTGCAGCAGCAGCTCAATGGCCGCATGGATGGTCTGGAGCAGCGCGTAGATGGCCAGCCGCAGTCGCGTGCGCTGGCTACGGCTTCGGCCGCGCCCACCGAACAGGTCACGCCGACGCCGGAAGCCAGCGATTCGCCGCAGGTGGCCTCGGCAGGCGAGGGCACTTCGCCTACGCCGCAGCCGAAGTCGAAGCAGGACGACACGCCGTCGCCCACGCCGCAGGTCGATACCGCTGAACTGGAGAAGATGCTGGCCCGCGCCAACGAGTACACCGATGGCGCCATCAGCAACTTCGAGCGTCGCCTGGACAAGATGGACAAACGCTTCAACCGCATGGCCGCGATGAGCAGTGCGCAGACGGCCATGGCCATGAACACCGCCGGCCTGGCCACCTACAACCGTCTCGGCGCGGGCGTGGGCTATGCCGAGGGTGAGTCCGCCATGGCGGTGGGCTACCAGCGCGTGCTCAACGAAAAGGGCTCGGCCACCTTCAGCCTCAATGGTGCGTTCACCAACAGCGGTGAACGCAGCATGGGCGTGGGTGTGGGCATCGGCTGGTAAGCGATGGAGCCCCGGCGTGACGCGCGTAATCCACCCCGTCGCGCCGGGGTCCTGGCCAAGGAGATGGCAATGTACAGATGGGTAAGCGGCTTCATCAGCTATCGCACGTTCTATATCTGGCGGGCGCGCTATCGCTACTACACACGGAACCTGGATCTGTGGACGCTGATGAGCGGTCTGTGCATCGTCGGTCTACTGCTGGTCCTGTGGTACATGTGGCAGATGCTGGGCGTGCCGCCGCCGCGCATACATCCGGATACAGCGGCGCTGCGCATCGAGGGCGTCACCCACGAGGCGATCCATCGCATCGTGCTGGTGCGCCACGCTGGCAGCACGCGGGGGGCCGAGTTCACCACGCCGGAGGACGTGCGGGCGAGTACGCTGCGCACGATGCGGGTGCGGCAGGTGATGGACAGCGAGGTGGTGTGGCGTCTGAAGGCCGACATGCTGGCGGACATTGCTGACTACATCAACGTCACAGGCGGGTGCTTCCCCTACGACTGCCGGCAGATTCGGGATCGGTTGGATCCCGTGCGCAAGGCCGCTGTGGAGAATGCGCAGATCAACGCCTCACTGGCGACGATCCTGGACGTGCCGCTGGACCAGATGCCGCTCTTGAAGGGCGGCGAGCGTGAGCGGGTGAAGAGTGGGTGGTCGGATACGTTCAACGACGTCTACTTTCAGGCCGGCTTGCTGCGGGACCTGCAGGCCATGCATGCGCAGATGATGCGGGAGTATCCGCAGCGGGCCCCCGCGCCCTGGTTGCCGCGGTTGCTCAGCGACCCGCTGCGCGATACCCGTTTCGTCTGGTAGCGGGAGCATGATGGGCGCCATCTGCCAGAGCAGGTAGCGCAGCTTTTGTAGAGTCGAGCCGCGCTCGACTGCTCTTCGGCCAGCAATCGATTGCCTGAAGCACGGTGCGGACCAACGGTCCGCACCCACCAAAGGCAGGTACTGCTGCGCTCGCCGGCCATGGGCCGGCGCTGCCGTCATCCGCCGATGTACGCGGTGATCTCGGCCTCGGCCAGCACCTGCCGCAACTGCGCGACAGACGCGCGCCGCATCGGCTTTTCGTCCACCGGCGACAACGGTGCCTGACGCAGGGCGTCGTACGGCAGCACGGCCAGGTCGAAGGTCAGTTCCTCGGCACTGAACACCCACACCGGCACGTCCAGGCAGCGTTCGCGGTCCATGCGCAGGCGGCGCGTCCGTGATTCGGCGGGAATGCCGTGCTCGTCCAGGAAGCGGTGCACGGCTTCCGGGTCGTCGCTGTGCAGGTGCAGCTGCACGGGGCTGTTGGCGTCGGCGGTGCCGTCCAGCACTGGGCCAGCCAGGCGCGGGGAGAAGCCGTGCAGGAACTCCAGCGCACGCATGGCGGCCTCGCGGCGGCGCTGCAGTTCGTTGCCGTGTTGGGGGCCGGAGAACAGCCGCTGGTACTCGCGCAGGGCGTCTTCGATCTCGGTGTTGCGGGGCAGGGAGGCATCGTCGTGGATGCCGAGCCGGCTGGCGGCCTTCAACTTGGCCTGGTGGTAGTCGCGGATGCCGCCTTCGGCCATCAGGCGGGCGGCTTCGTGGGCGAGGCGGTGGCGACGCTCGCGGGTCTGGCTGGCAGCATGCTGACGGGCGCGATGCATGCGATGACTCCCTGTTGCGACCTGGCTACAGAGTAGCGCAGGGATGTGACATCTGCGTGGGTATGGCGCAGAGATGCCAACCAACGGTTGGCACCCACCAACGCTTTGGTAGGTGCCGACCTTGGTCGGCACGGGGCGCCAACCAAGGTTGGCGGCTACCAGAGCAGCGCGGGACCGTGCCCGGCGGATGCATTGGTGCCAACCAAGGTTGGCACCCACCGACGCTTTGGTAGGTGCCGACCTTGGTCGGCACGAGGCGCCAACCAAGGTTGGTAGCTACCGGAGCCGCATCGGTGCCAACCAAGGTTGGCACCCACCTGATCCTTCCTCAGAAGATATCGAACGCGGCGGCGTCGGCCTGCGGCGTATTGAGGTTCAGGTCGTAGTCGGTCAGGCGGTCCATGTCTTCCACCTTCACCCACTCGGTCGCGCCGTTGAGGGTGGCCTGGACCATGCCGCTGGGCGGTTCGTTCTGCGCAATCGGGGTGTCCTTCAGCGCGGTGCGCATGTAGTCGATCCAGATCGGCAGGGCGGCCTTGCCACCGTATTCGCGGTAGCCCAGCGAGCGGAAGTCGTCGCGGCCCACCCACACGGTGGTCACGTACGGGCCGCCGAAGCCGGAGAACCAGGCATCGCGGTGGTCGTTGGTGGAGCCGGTCTTGCCGCCCACGTCCTCGCGGCCGAGCACCTTGGCCTGGGCGCCGGTACCGCGCTGGACCACGTCGCGCATCATCGACACCAGCTGGTAGGCGGTGCGGGCGTCGATCGCGCGCGGGGCGGTGCGGGCATCGGGGTTGACCGGCGCGGCCGGGGTCTCGGCCTTGGCTTCGGCCTTGGCCGCAGCCGCCGGGTCCACCTTCGGGGCCGGGGCGCCGAAGTTGAAGCCGTCCACCACCTGGTTGACCGGCTGGTCGCTGCTGCCGGCGCAGTCGCGGCAGGCCATCGCCGGGTTTTCCTTGAACACCAGGTTGCCGTCGCGGTCGTTCACCTGGTCGATCAGCCAGGTGTCCACGCGCGAGCCGCCGTTGGCGAACACGGCGTAGCCACGGGCCACCGACAGCGGGGTGAGCGAGGCGGTACCCAGCGACATCGACAGGTTCGGCGGCAGTTCCGATTCGGCGAAACCAAATTCGCTGATGTACTTGCGCGCGTAGTCCACGCCCATGCCATCGAGCAGACGCACTGAGACCAGGTTGCGCGACTGCACCAGCGCTTCGCGCAGGCGCATCGGGCCGCGGAAACCGCCGCCGTCGTTCTGCGGGGCCCAGGTCTTGCCGCGGCGGTCGCGGAACACGACCGGGGCGTCGAGCACGATCGAGGCCGGGTTGTAGCCCTTGTCGAAGGCCGCGGCGTAGATGAAGGGCTTGAAGCTCGAACCCGGCTGGCGGCGGGCCTGGGTGGCACGGTTGAACTTGTTGCCGGAGAAGCTGAAACCGCCAACCAGCGCCTTCAGTGCACCGCTGTGGGCATCCAGCGAGACCAGCGCGGACTGGCCGCGCGGGATCTGGTCCAGCAGCCACTCACCTTCCTTGGCACCGGCACGCACGCGCACGATGTCACCGCGCTGCACCAGCTTGCCCGGGGTCTTGTTGGTCCACTTGGCGGCACCGGCCGGCAGCACGATCTCGCTGCGGTTGGCCAGTACCACGGTGGCGCTGCCATCGGCACCGGTGCTGGCAACGATGGCCGGCAGCAGGCCGGCCTGGCCGTACAGGCCACGCAGGTGCTCGGCCAGGGCGGCGGCGTCTTCGCCGGCACCCACCTGCACCTGCTTCTCCACGCCGTGCCAGCCGTGGCGGTGGTCGTACAGCAGCAGGCCGTCGCGCACCGACTGGTTGGCGGCGGTCTGCAGGGTGGAGTCGATGGTGGTGGTGACGTGGTAACCCTTGTTGACCACATCCCCGCCGAAGCGGGCGATCATTTCCTGGCGCACCAGTTCGGCCACGTACGGCGCGTCGACCTGCACCGGCGGCTCATGGGCGGTGGCGTGCATCGGCACGGCCTTGGCCGCGTCGGCTTCGGCCTGGCTGACGAACTTCAGGTCCGCCATGCGCTGCAGCACGTAATTGTCGCGGCGCTGGCGGGCGCGCTCCGGATTGGAGATCGGATTGCCCGAGGACGGGAACTTGGGGATGCCGGCCAGCGAGGCCATCTCGTCCAGGTCCAGCTCGTTCAGCTTCTTGCCGTAATAGAACTCGGCGGCGGCGGCCACGCCGTAGGCACGATTGCCGAAGAAACTCTTGTTCAGGTACAGCTCGAAGATCTCGTCCTTGCTCAGCTCGGACTCGATCTTCCGCGCCAGCAGGATCTCGGCCAGCTTGCGGGTGTAGCTGTACTCAGAGCTGAGGAAGAACTGGCGGGCCACCTGCTGGGTGATGGTGGAGCCACCCGGCACGCGCTTGTCGTTGGTGGTGGCCAGCAGCCACACCGCACGGCCGATGCCCATGTAGTCCACGCCGCCGTGCTCGTAGAAGCGGGCGTCCTCGGTGGCCAGGAAGGCCTGCTTCAGGCGCTCGGGAACGTCCTTCATGGTGATCGGGGTACGCCGGGTCTCGCCGAACACCGCCATCAGCTTGCCGTCGGCGGCATAGACGTACATCGGCTCCTGCATTTCCACGTCGCGCAGGGTCTGCACGTCGGGAAGCTTGGAGGACACGGCGTAGTACAGACCGCCCACGGCGGCCGCGCCGATCAGCGCCAGGACCAGGACAATCAGGAAGATCCAGCGCAGCCAGCGGCGGAGTCGAGTCATCGGGTTCAGATTCCGATTGCGAATTTCGTGGTCGCAGAGTATAGATTACGCAAGGTGGCGGCTGGGGTCGGCACCGGGGAGCGCAAGGGGAACAGTCAGGGGCTGCATGGTGAATCCGTGAGGGACTTCACAGCAGGGCCGTTGCCATTTGCTAAGAATACGTTATTAATGCTCGGGCGCAGGTCTTGCGTCCAAGTGCCCGTCGGCAGGGGAGAAACCGTGGGGCTCATCCCAAAAAGTCAGTCGCCGCTTGTAGGCGTCGACATCAGTTCGACTGCGGTAAAGCTTTTGCAGCTGTCCCGCAGTGGCAACCGTTTTCGTGTGGAACATTACGCCGTGGAACCTCTTCCGCCGAACGCGGTGGTGGAGAAGAACATCGTGGAAGTGGAGGCCGTGGGTGAGGCCATCCGCCGTGCGATGAACCGCTCGGGGAGCAAGGCCAAGCTGGCCGCTGCCGCCGTCGCCGGTTCGGCGGTGATCACCAAGGTGATCCCGATGCCGGCCGAGCTCGACGAGAACGACATGGAAGCCCAGATCGAGCTGGAAGCGGTCAACTACATTCCGTACCCGATCGAGGAAGTGAACCTGGACTTCGAGGTGATCGGGGCGATCCCGAACAACCCGGAGATGGTCCAGGTGCTGCTGGCCGCGTCGCGTTCGGAGAACGTGGAACTGCGCCAGTCGGCATTGGAGCTGGGGGGCCTGCAGGCCAAGGTGATGGACGTGGAGGCCTTCGCGGTCGAGAACGCCTATGCCCTGGTGGCCAGCGAGCTGCCGGTGTCCATCGAGGGCGTGGTCGCGCTGGTCGATATCGGCGCCACCATGACCACCCTCAACGTCTTGCGCGGCGGCCGCAGCCTGTACAGCCGCGAACAGGTGTTCGGTGGCAAGCAGCTGACCGACGAGATCATGCGCCGTTACGGCCTGAGCTACGAGGAGGCCGGCCTGGCCAAGCGCCAGGGCGGGCTGCCGGAAAGCTACGAGATGGAAGTGCTGGAGCCGTTCAAGGAAGCTACGGTCCAGCAGATCAGCCGCCTGCTGCAGTTCTTCTATGCAGGCAGTGAGTTCAACCGCGTTGATCACATCGTGCTGGCCGGCGGCTGCGCCGTGCTGGGTGGCCTGCCGGAGATGGTCGAGGAACAGCTGGGCGTGCCGACCGTGGTCGCCAATCCGCTGGCACAGATGACCCTGGGCCCGAAGGTGAACGCACATGCGCTGGCCCAGGATGCCCCCGCGCTGATGATCGCCACCGGTCTGGCGCTGAGGAGCTTCGACTGATGGCACGCATCAATCTATTGCCCTGGCGCGCCGAGCGGCGCAAGCAACGCCAGCGCGAGTTCTACGCAATGCTGGGCATGGCCGCAATCGGTGGCCTGCTGCTGTCGCTGCTGATCTGGTTCTATTACGACCGGCAGGTGAGCGGCCAGATGGACCGCAATGCCTATCTGGAAGCCGAGATCGAGAAGGTCAAGGAACAGAACAAGGAGATCGATCGCCTCGATGCGCAGAAGGACCGCCTGCTGGCCCGCAAGAAGGTGATCGAGGAACTGCAGGCCAAGCGCTCGCAGATGGTCCACCTGTTCGACGCGTTGGTGCGCACGATTCCCGACGGCGTGGTGCTGACCGCCCTGCAGCAGGAGGGGGACATGCTCACCCTCGAGGGACGCACCCAGTCCAATGCCCGCGTGTCGGCTTACATGCGCAACCTGGAAACCTCCGGCTGGATGACCAACCCGGAGCTGTCGATCATCCAGGCCAGCGCCGGAGACAAGAGTGCAGCCGGCCCGGTATCGGACATCAAGGCGCTGCCGTACATGTTCAAGGTCACGGTGAAGCTGCCTGCGCAGAGTGAAGAGACCGGCACCCCCGGTTTGAACGCCGATGGTTCGGTGGCAACGCCGGCTCCGCCCGCAGTGGCCCCGCTTGCCGCCGGCCCGGATGCAGCGGCGCCTGCTGCACCGGCCGCAGGCCAGCCCGCTGCTGCTCCGGCTGCACCCGCCCCCGCCGCCGCTCCGGTCAACGCACCTGCTGCCACCCCGGCCGCGCCGAACCAGCCGGCAGCCCCGGCTGCCAAGCCTGCGCCGAAGCCCGAGGGCAGCCGCCTGGCGCAGCCGCCGCAGGCCTTCAACGCCCCGCTGCAGGGGGATCGCGCATGAGCCAGAAAATCGATCTGAAGAACCTGGATTTCAACGACATCGGCAACTGGCCGCAGAAGGCCAAGATCGTCTTCTGCTCGCTGTTGGCGCTGGTGATCATGTTCGTTGCGTGGATGCTGCTGATCAGTGGCAAGCGCGATGAACTGGCCAGCCTGGAATCGAAGGAAAGCGATCTGCGTACCGAGTTCTCCAAGCAGCAGGAACGCGCGGTGAACCTGGGGCCGCTGAAGCAGCAGCTGGCGCAGATGGAGCAGGTGCTGCAGCAGATGCTGCGGCAGCTGCCCAGCAAGACCGAAATGCCGGACCTGATCATCGACATTTCGCAGACTGCGCTGTCCAGCGGCCTGACCAGCCAGCTGTTCGAACCGGAACAGGAGCAGGTCAAGGAGTTCTACGCCGAGAAGCCGATCAAGCTGAAGATGGTGGGCAGCTACCACCAGTTCGGTGCGTTCGTCAGTGGCGTGGCCTCGCTGCCGCGCGTGGTGATCCTGACCATGCACGACATCAACCTGAAGCCGGCGGACAAGGCCGGCGGTGGTTCGCGTGCCGGTGCGCTGGAATTGTCCGGCACGGTCAAGACCTACCGGTATCTCGACGAGACCGAGGTGCAGGAACAGCAGAAGGCTGAAGCCGGCAAGGAGGGCAGCAAGTGATCCGTTCCTTCTTTGCACGCTGCGGGATGGCCGCTGCCGTATTGCTGCTGGCTGCCTGCGGCCGTGGCGTGACCAGCACGCCGGGCGATGCGCCGAATCTCGAGAAGTGGGTGGAAGGCGAACGTGCCCGGCCGGCGCAGCCGCTGGAACCGTTGCCTGTGATGCAGCAGTTCGAGACCTTCGAATACTCCGCGCAGGGCCTGCGTGATCCGTTCACCGATGCCTGGACCAATCCGCAGGGGAATGGCGGATTGCGGCCGGATCCGAACCGGCGCAAGGAGCCCCTGGAGGGCTTCCCGCTGGACGCACTGGACATGGTCGGTACCATCGGCACCGGCGGCGGCACCGTCGCACTGGTGATGGGGCCGGACAAGGTGACCTACCGGGTGCGCCCGGGCGGTTACCTGGGGCAGAGCGACGGGCGGGTCACTGCGGTCTTCGAAGACCGCGTGGAGCTGATCGAACTGGTGCCGGATGGCGCGGGTGGCTGGCTGGAACGGCCGGCAACGCTCTCGCTTGAAGATCAATGATCGTTTACTGGGGATAGCACGATGACCTTTCACCAAGCCAAGGGGCTGCGTCCCAACCGGCGCTCTACCTTGAACCGTGTCAGCGCGTTGGGAGTCGCGCTGATGCTGGCCTGCGCTCCGGCGCTGGCCGCCGCACCGGCGGAGAAGCCGGTGGGCACCACCGTCGCACCGGCCGCGGCACCGGCCGGCCTGTCGGTGGCCAAGATCGATTTCAAGCGCGGCGATGATGGCGCGGGCCGCCTGATCGTGCAGTTTGACGGCCAGGGCGCGATCCCGGACCTGCGCACGCAGGGCAACAGCGTGGTGGTCGACGTGGGCAATGCCCGCCTGCCGGCCAACCTGCAGAAGCCGTTGAACGTCGTCGACTTCGCCACGCCGGTGCAGCGCATCGACGCCAAGCCGTCCGGCGCCGGCACCCAGCTGGTGCTGAGCACCGGCGGTGCGGTGGAGTCGCTGGCCTACCAGAGCGGCAACGAATATGTGGTGGAGATCAGCGCGCGACAGGCTCCGGCCGCCGTCGGTGCAGTGACCGCCGGCAGCGTCACCCAGGCCGCAAAGGCCGTCGGCCAGCGTGGCTTCACCGGCAAGCCGGTGACCTTCAACTTCCAGGACGTGCCGGTGCGCACCGTGCTGCAGTTGATCGCCGAAGAGTCCAACCTCAACGTGGTGGCCTCCGACTCGGTGCAGGGCAATGTGACGCTGCGCCTGGTCAACGTGCCGTGGGACCAGGCACTGGACATCGTGCTGCGTGCCAAGGGCCTGGACAAGCGACGCGATGGCAGCGTGATCTGGGTCGGCCCGCAGGCCGAGCTGGCCAAGTTCGAGCAGGAGAAGGAAGACGCGCGCATCGCCATCGAGAACCGCGAAGACCTGGTGACCGATTACGTCCAGATCAACTACCACAGCGCCACCCAGATCTTCAAAGCCCTGACCGAAGCCAAGGGCATCGGCGGCGGTGGCGGTGGTGGCGCAGGTGGCGGTGGCGGTGGGTCGTCGCAGGAGGAAAGCGGCTTCCTGTCCGGCCGTGGCCGCATCGTTGCCGACGAGCGCACCAACACGCTGATGATCAGCGACATTCCGAAGAAGATCGCGCGCATGCGTGAGCTGATCAACGTGATCGACCGCCCGGTCGACCAGGTGCTGATCGAAAGCCGCATCGTGATCGCCACCGATACGTTCGCGCGTGAGCTGGGTGCGCGGTTCGGCATCAGTGGCAGCCGCGACAACGCCTACTTCAGTGGCAATCTGGAAGCCAACGAGGCAACCCGCAAGTCGCAGGTCGAAGCCAATGCGACCAACGCCAAGGCCTACCGCGACTGGCTGGCCGGTGGCAGTACGGGCCCGGCGCCGGTGCCGGTCGGCTCGGCAATCACCCGTGGCCTGAACTGGGCCATGCCGGCGGCGTCCACCAACCCGGCAGGCTCGCTTGCGCTGTCGATCCTCAATGCCGGCTACCTGCTGGACGTCGAGCTGTCGGCCATGCAGGAAGAGTCGCGTGGTGAAGTGATCTCCAACCCGCGCGTGGTCACCACCAACCAGCGCGAGGCTCTGATCAAGCAGGGTAAGGAAATCGGCTATGTGACCATCAGCGCCGGTGCGGGCGGTGTCGCTACGCCGAACGTGCAGTTCAAGGAAGTGGTGCTGGAACTGAAGGTCACCCCGACCATCACCAACGACAACCGCGTGTTCCTCAACATGCAGGTGAAGAAGGATGAAGTGGACCGGCTGATCCAGCTGGAAGGCTATGGCACCGTGCCGTCGATCAACCGCCGCGAGGTGAACACCGCGGTGCTGGTCGAGGACGGGCAGACCGTGGTCATCGGTGGTGTGTACGAGTTCACCGACCGCAACAGCATCAGCAAGGTTCCGTTCCTGGGCGATGTGCCGTTCTTGGGCAACCTGTTCAAGAAGCGTGGCCGCAGCAAGGACAAGGCCGAGCTGCTGGTGTTCGTCACCCCGAAGGTGCTGCGCGTGGCCAGGCAGAACTGAGCCAGCGCACCCGCGATACGAAGAAGGGCCGCCATGTGCGGCCCTTCTTCGTTCATGCCGGACGTAATCCGCGGATGATCCGGTAGATCCACGCCATGCGTGGATGAGTTGCCCGTTCAGCCGTTCTTGATGCCAATCGCAAGGCACCCTGCGATGATGTCGGGAACCCGTGCCGTCCCGCGCCGGTCAAAGGCCCCCATGAACCTGCCACCGCCGATGCCCGAAACCATCTCCCCGCCGCCCGCGCCGGCCACCTCCCGCCTGCATGGCGCCTTCAACCAGCTGCGCGACGCGCTGTCGGCCGAAATCGTCGGCCAGGCGGCCCTGGTCGAACGCCTGTTGATCGCATTGCTGGCCGACGGCCACCTGCTGGTGGAGGGCGCGCCGGGCCTGGCCAAGACCACGGCCATCCGCGCGCTGGCCTCGCGCCTGGAGGCGGATTTCGCCCGCGTGCAGTTCACCCCCGACCTGCTGCCGGCCGACCTGACCGGCACCGAGATCTGGCGCCCGCAGGAAGGGCGCTTCGAATTCGTACCCGGCCCGATCTTCCATCCGATCCTGCTGGCCGATGAAATCAACCGTGCGCCGGCCAAGGTGCAGTCGGCCTTGCTGGAAGCGATGGGCGAGCGCCAGGTCACCGTTGGCCGCCACACCTATGCATTGCCGCCGCTGTTCCTGGTGATGGCCACGCAGAATCCGATCGAGCAGGAAGGTACCTTCCCGCTGCCGGAAGCGCAGCTGGACCGTTTCCTGATGCACGTACGCATCGGCTATCCGGACCAGGCGGCCGAATCGGAGATCCTGCGGCTCGCCCGCGAGCGTGCCCGTGGCGCACTGGGCGAAGCGGCACCCGCACCGGAGAAGCTGCCGATGCAGGATGTGTTCGATGCCCGCCGCGAAGTGCTGGACCTGCATATGGCACCGGCATTGGAACGCTATCTGGTCGAACTTGTGCTGGCCTCGCGTGATCCGTCGCGCTATGACGCCGGCCTCGGGCGCCGCATCGCCTGGGGCGCAAGCCCGCGTGGCTCCATTGCGTTGGAACGCTGCGCACGTGCACGCGCCTGGTTGGCCGGCCGCGACTTCGTCACTCCCGACGATGTGCGTGCGGTCGCCGCCGACGTGCTGCGCCATCGCGTGCTGCCCAGCTACGAAGCCACCGCCGAAGGCTGGGATGGCGAACGCCTGGTGCAGGAGCTGCTGGCCCGGGTGCCGGCACCCTGAGCCCGCGCATGACCGATCCATCCCTGGAAGCCGCATCCACCGTCAGTGATGGCGACGGATTGCGCCCGCACCTGTCCGAGCTGGTGGCGCTGCGCCGGCTGGCACAGCGGCCGCCGCCGCCGCGCCGTGGTCGTGCCGGTAATGCCGGGCAGGCGCCGTCGCCGCTGCGTGGGCGTGGCATGGAGTACGCCGAGTCACGCGAGTACGTGGCCGGTGATGATGCCCGGCATATCGACTGGCGCGTGACCGCGCGGACCGGGCGTGCCCATACCAAGCTTTTCCAGGCCGAACGCGAGCGGGTCAGCCTGATCGTGGCCGATACGTCGCCGGCGCTGTATTTCGGCACCCGCGTGCGATTCAAGTCGGTGCAGGCGGCCCGCGCGGGCGCCGTTGCCGCGTGGTCGGCACAGCGTCGCGGTGACCGCGTGGGTGCCCTGCGCGGCAGTGACCGCGAAGCGCCGATTGCACCTGCGGGTGGGCCGCGTGGTGTACTGCGCGTGCTCGACGCGCTCACCCGCTGGTACACACAGCCGCCCGCCGACGATCTCGGCCTGGAGCGCGCGCTGGACCATGCCGCCCGCGTGCTGCGCCCCGGGGCGCGCATGCTGGTGCTGGCCGATCCGCAGCAGGCCGCGCGGATTCCCGTCGTGCGCTGGAGCGCGCTGGCCCAGCACCATGACCTCAGCCTGGTGCTGCTGGTCGATCCCCTCGAGCTGCAACCGCCCTCGGCGGCCCTGCAGTTCCAGACCGCGCAGCAGCGCATTGGCCTCGACCTGCGTCGCAGCGAGGTGCAGGCGCACTGGCAGGCGCACTTCGTCGAACCACTGCAGGCGCTGCGCCGCCAGCTCGGCGCACGCCGCGTTGACGTGCAGGTGTTGTCCACCGATGCGCCCAGCGACGCCTGGTTGGCACCACCGGTAACCGAGGTGCCGGCATGAGCGCCAACCTTCCGCTGCGCGATGTGCAGTTGCCGCCGGAACCGTCGTGGTGGCCGCCGGCCCCCGGCTATCTGATGGTCGGTGGCGCGGTGTTGCTGGTGATCCTGGCGCTGGCCCTGCTGTGGTGGAAACGCCGCCGTCGTCGCCAACGCTGGTTGCAGGCGTTCGACCAGGAGCTGGCCACCACCGCCGATGCCACCGCGGAGCTGGCGGTGATCGCCGGCCTGCTGCGCCGTGCTGCGCGGCAGGCACAGCCAGGCAGTGAATCCCTGCGCGACGATGCCTGGTGGCAGCGCGTGGATCCGAAGGGCACGTTGCCCGACGCGCGTCGCAGCCTGTTGGCCGAAGGTGCCTATCGCCCCCGCGTGGACGCCAGCGAAGTGGCGGCCGTGCGCAGCTGGGCCCGCGAGCGCTACCTGGCGATGCTGCTGGAGCGCCGCCGATGAGCCTGCTGGCAAGTTACTGGCCCTGGCCTGACCTGCAGCTGGCGTGGCCGCTGGCCCTGCTGGCGTTGCCGCTGCCACTGCTGATGCGCTGGTGGAAGCGTCGTGCCGATCCCGGCGCTGCGCTGCGCGTGCCCTATGCGGCGACGGAACTGGAAGCGCTGGCCGGTGGCGGCCGCGTCGATGTGTCGTGGCTGCGTACGCTGCTGTTGTGGCTGGGTTGGTGCGCGCTGTGCGTCGCACTGGCTCGCCCGCAACAGCTGGGCGAAGCGATCACGCCACCGCAGCAGGGCCGGCAGATGATGCTGGCGATGGACGTATCCGGCAGCATGGGCGAGGGCGACATGGTGCTGGGTGGGCAGGCGGTGGATCGCCTCACCGCAGCCAAGGCCGTGCTGGCCGACTTCCTGGATCGTCGCGCCGGTGATCGCATCGGCCTGCTGATCTTCGGCGACCGCGCTTATACGCTCACCCCGCTCACTGCCGACCTGGCCAGTGTGCGCGACCAGCTGCGCGACAGCGTGGTCGGCCTGGCTGGCCGCGAGACGGCCATCGGTGATGCCATCGGCCTGGCAGTGAAGCGCCTGCGCAGCCAGCCCGAAGGGCAGCGTGTACTGATCCTGCTGACCGACGGCGTCAGCAATGCCGGCGTGCTCGAACCGCTGCGTGCGGCCGAAGTCGCGCAGGCCGAAGGTGTACGCATCCACACCGTTGCGTTTGGTGGCGATGGCAGCATGCGCCTGTTTGGTATCCCCATTTCCGCCGACCAGGACCCGGTCGACGAGGCCACGTTGAAGAAGATTGCCAGCCTGACAGGTGGCCAGTTCTTCCGCGCACGCGATACCGCGCAGCTGGCCGGCATCTACGCCGAACTGGACCGGCTGGAGCCGATCGCGGCGAAGGGACCGAGCCTGCGCCCGCGTGAGGAACGCTACGCATGGCCGTTGGGCCTGGCCTTGCTGCTGGGGGCATTGGCCTGGATGTGGCCGGAGCGCCGTCGATGATCGCGTTGGCATCCCATCTTCCCGACTGGAATGCGCTGCACTTCCTGCGCCCGGAATGGCTGTGGGCCTTGCTGGCCTTGCCGGTGATTCTCGCCGTGGCACTCTACCGGCAGCGGCGCAGCGATGCGTGGCGGCAGGCGGTGGATGCGCACCTGTTGCCGCATCTGCTGGTGGCCGGTGCTCGCCGTCGCGTGCGGCTTCCATTGGCAGTGCTGCTGGGGTGGACGCTGGCAGCACTGGCGATGGCGGGGCCGAGCTGGCGGCAGCAGTCACAGCCGATGTTCCAGCCCAGCGCACCGCTGCTGATCGTGCTGGATCTGTCCAGCCGCATCACTGCCACCGACCTGCCACCGTCGCGCCTGCTGCAGGCACGGGCCAAGGTCGGCGAGCTCCTGCGCGCGCGCAAGGGTGGGCAGGTGGGGCTGGTGGTGTACGCCGAAGATGCCTACACCGTCGCGCCGCTGACCGATGACGGCAGCAACGTCGCGCTGTATCTGGATGCCTTGTCACCGGATGTGATGCCGCGCGATGGCCAGCGTGCCGACCGTGGCATCGACTGGGCCACGCGGCTGATGCGGCAGATCGCTGCACCGCAGGGACAGATTCTGCTGGTCACCGATCAAGCCGATGGTGAAGCTGCATTGGCGGCCGCGCAGGCACGTGGTCTCGGCCTGCAGGTGTCGGTGCTGGGGCTCGGTACACCGGCGGGTGCGGCGTATCGTGACGACAGCGGACAGATCCGCCAGGCTGCGCTGGACGAAGGCCGCCTGCGTGCGGTGGCGACGGCAGGTGGCGGTCGCTATGCGCGCATCACCGCCGATGGCAGTGACCTGCGCGCACTGGGTGTGCTTGATGCACGCGAAGGTACTGCGGCGCAGCGGCCCGGCGAGGGCAGGCAATGGCGCGATGAAGGATTCTGGCTGCTGCCACCGGTGATGCTGCTGGCGCTGCTCGCCTTCCGACGCCGCGCGCTGCTGGCCGCAGTACTGGCGGTGGGCCTGTTGCCTTGGATGGGGGATGTGCAGGCGCAGGCACCTTCAGCGCCCGCTTCGCCGCCATCGCAGGGCACGCTGTGGAAGCGCGCCGACCAGTTGCAGCACCAGCGCCTGGCCGACGGCGTGCAGGCCTATCGCGCGGGCGACTTCTCCACTGCGCGCAAGCAGTTCGAGGGCATCGACAGTGATGCGGGCTGGTACAACCTGGCCAACACGCTGGCGCGCCAGGGCAGCTACGACGAAGCCATCGCCGCCTACGACCGCGCGCTGGCGCTGCATCCCGGCATGGCCGATGCGGCCGCCAACCGTGCCGTGGTTGATGCCGCACGCAAGCGCAAGCAGTCGGGGGGGCAGGGCCAGGACCAGCAGAAACCGCAGCAGAACGGGCAGCAGAAGCAGCAGAACAATTCACAGGGCCAGCGGAACCCGCAGGGCCAGCAACCGCAGCAGGGCCAGAAGGATCCAGGACAGGGTCAGCCACCATCTCAGCAGGGCCAGCAGGGGCAGCCCAAGGCGGGTGACGACGACGCGCAGTCGGCGCCTCAGCCCGGTGAGCGTGGCCGTGATGGACAGCAGGTGCCACCACAGGTGGAGGATGCCAAGGCGCAGGCCCAGGCTGATGAGCAGCAGCGCCAGCGCATGCAGCAGGCGATGCAGCAGGCACGTGAGGGCAAGGGCGAACAGGATGGCAAACCCGTGCCAGGCAGTGACGGCACTACTCCGCGTCAACGCGAGGAGCAACAGGCGGTCGAGGCGTGGATGCGGCGCGTGCCGGATGATCCGGGCGCATTGCTGCGGGCAAAGTTCCAGCTGGAAAATGAACGCAGGAAGAGGGAAGGGCGATGACGCGGGCGATCAACATGCACGGGCACTGGCCCCGACAGGTACTGGCGGCGCTGCTGCTGTGGCTGCCGCTGCTGGCCTGGGCGCAGCCGCGCGCTTGGCTTGACCGCGACCGCATCGCGATGGGCGACACGGTCACGCTCAATGTCGAGAGCGACCAGGGCGCCCCTGACTTCACACCGTTGCGCACCGATTTCGACCTCAGCGGGCAGACCAGCAGCCGCCAGGTGGAGTGGAGCAACGGCAGCATGCAGCAGCGCAACCTGTATGGCGTGGCGCTGACGCCACGGCGCAGCGGTGCACTGGTGGTGCCGGGCCTGCAGGTGGGCAGTGCACGTACCGCGCCGCTGACCCTGCAGGTGGATGCCGCTGCCGTGGCCGGCCCCGACAGCAATGCGGTGGCATTCATCCAAACCGTTGTCGATGACGAAACGCCGTACGTGCAGCAGAGCGTAGGCGTGGTGGTGAGGCTGTTCTTCGCCTCTCAGCTGGCCTCTGGCGAACTGGTGCTGGATACCCCGGCGGGTGCGTCGCTGCAGCGGGTAGGCGATGACCGCACCGATGTGCGGCAGGTCAACGGCCGCCGCTACAACGTGGTCGAGCGCCGCTTCCTGCTGATCCCCGAGCGCAGCGGTGCACTTCGGCTGGCCGGTGCGCGCTTCAGTGGGCGCAGTGCCGGTGGCTTCTTCGACGACTTCTTCGGCGGCGGCGACGGCCGCATGAATGCCACCGGCGCCGACCGCACGCTGCAGGTGCAGGCGCAACCGGCACAGGCGCCGCAGCCATGGCTTCCGCTGCAGAGCCTCCAGCTGCGCTACACCAGTGCGCCGACCAGCGCCCGTACCGGTGAGGCCGCCACTGTGGTGGTCGAGGCGATTGCCGAAGGGGCAACCCGCGCACAGTTCACCGACCTGCCGGTGCCGGATCTGGGCACCCGTGCGCAGGTATTCGCCGAACCTGCGCAGTACGAAGAATCGTTCAATGGCAGCACCCCGCGGCTGAAGATCACCCGCCGCTATTCGATCGTGCCGCGCCAGCCAGGCTCGCTGGTGGTGCCGGGGCCGCGCCTGCCGTGGTGGGATGTGCGCGCAGGCAAGGCGCAGGAAGCGAAGCTGCCGGACCTGACACTGGCTGTCGCAGCCGGCAGTGGCGGTGGCAGTGCTTCACCTGCGCCGCTGCCGCCGATCGACACCGATGCTGCGCTGCCGGGTGGCGATGGCCAGGACAGCCGCATCGCCGCGACCGATCCGCGCGCCAGCGGCCTGGCCGAACGCCCGTGGCCGTGGATGGGCGCGGCCATTGGCCTGGCGCTGCTGTGGCTGCTGACCCTGTTGTGGGGCTGGCAGCGAGGCCGCCGACCGCGTGCGGCGACGCCTGCAGCCGGCAGGCCCTCTGTGCCGACTGTGGCGCGCGGACGTGCCGGCCTGGCCGAACTGCGCCGCACGCTGGATGGCGAAGGCTTCGATCAGGTGGAAGCGCAGCTGTGCGCGATGGCCGGGGTTGAGCGCATCGAGCAGGTCATCGCGCGGTTGGATGACCCAGGCCAGCGCCAGGTGCTGCAGGACCTGCAGCAGGCACGCTGGGGCGGGCAGGGCGACCTGGCATCGCTGCGCGCGCGTCTGCGCGAGGTCTTCCGTGACGGACCGCACTGGTCGGCGGCTACCGGCGCCGCTGACACTGGCCTGGCGCCGCTGTATCCAACGCGGCGAACCTGAACCGGCGCCGCTTGCGCGCTTTGTTAGAGTGCATTCATTTTTCGAGGAAACCCGCGCATGACAGCAGCTGCTGCCGACAAGAAGAAGTTGCCCCTGCATTGGAAGATGGGCATCGGCTTTGCGATCGGCCTGATCCTGGGACTGATCGTGCACGCCCTGGGCGGCAGCGTCGATGGTCTGCAGGCCGGTGCCAAGTGGGTAATGGACTACATCACCACCCCGGCGTCGGGCCTGTTCCTCAACCTGATCTTCATGCTGATCGTGCCGCTGATCTTCTCGGCGCTGATCATGGGCGTGTCGGAGATGGGCGACATCCGCGCCCTCGGCCGCATCGGCTGGAAGACCCTGGCGTATACCGTGCTGCTGTCCGGCATTGCCGTGGGCATCGGCCTGGTGCTGGTCAACCTGCTCAAGCCGGGTGCCGGCGTCGATCCACAGGTCGCCGCGATGATGCTCTCGGAGAACGCCGAGCGCAGCAAGGAAATCGTTGCTGGCATCCATGGCACGCCGAAGGGCATGGACATGCTGCTGTCGATCGTGCCGAGCAACGTGCTGCAGGCTGCGTCCGACAACGGCGCGATCCTGTCGCTGATGTTCTTCGCGCTGATGTTCGGCATCGGCATGGTGCTGACCGACAACGAGAAGGTGGCCCCGCTGCGCCGCGCCATTGAAGGCGTGTTCGAAATCTCGATGACCCTGATCAACCTGGTCATCCGCCTGGCTCCGTATGCGGTGGCCTGCTTCATGTTCAACCTGGCCGCGCTGTTCGGCTTCGAGCTGATCATCCGCCTCGGTGCCTACGTGGGCGTGGTAGTGCTGGCACTCGGCCTGCACATGATCGTGACCTACGGTACCGCCGTGTGGCTGTCCGGCCGTTCGCCGCTGTCGTTCTTCCGCGATACCCAGGAAGCGACGGTGATGGCGTTCTCCACCGCCTCCAGCAACGCCACCCTGCCGACCGCGCTGCGCGTGGCCGACCAGATGGGCCTGCCGCAGCGCGTGTCGCGCTTCGTGCTGACCGTGGGCGCCACCGCCAACCAGAACGGCACCGCGCTGTTCGAGGGCGTGACGGTGATCTTCCTGGCCCAGTTCTTCGGCGTGGACCTGAGCATCGGCCAGCAGATCATGGTGATGGCGGTCTGCATCCTCGGTGGCATCGGCACCGCCGGCGTGCCGTCGGGCTCGCTACCGGTGGTGGCGATGATCTGTGCGATGGTGGGCGTGAACCCGCTGGGCATCGGCCTGATCCTGGGCGTGAACCACTTCCTGGACATGTGCCGTACCGCGCTGAACGTGACCGGCGACCTGGCCCTGACCACCCTGGTGGCCAAGGGCGAATCGCACGACGGCCCGGCGCTGGGCCCGCAGCAGGACTGAGTCCAACGCCACTGCTGGCGACCTGATCGGGGTCGGATTCCTTTCCGCAGGGAAAGGGCTCCGACCCCGCTTCACATGCGGAATCCGGGGGAGATGACGACGTTGCCGGCCAGCGGCCGGCACGACCGGGCAAGGTGAACCGACCCCCCGCCCGGCGACTA
The DNA here is from genome assembly GCF_059369635.1 of Stenotrophomonas sp. YJH_SMC_58. Taxonomy (NCBI): domain Bacteria; kingdom Pseudomonadati; phylum Pseudomonadota; class Gammaproteobacteria; order Lysobacterales; family Lysobacteraceae; genus Stenotrophomonas; species Stenotrophomonas sp. YJH_SMC_58. The sequence continues at coordinate 338,387 of NZ_JCAFSW010000001.1, read as the reverse complement.
TGGGACAATAGGCCGCCCGCACGTCCGCGGCCGCCTCCCGATTCCGACAGAACCATGACGCAGCCTACCCGTCGCCAGTTGGCCAACGCCATCCGCTTCCTTGCCGCCGATGCGGTTGAAACCGCAAAGTCCGGCCACCCCGGCATGCCCATGGGCATGGCCGACATCGCCGAAGTCCTCTGGAACGACTACCTCCGCCATAACCCGAGCAACCCGCACTGGTTCAACCGCGACCGTTTCGTGCTGTCCAACGGCCACGGTTCGATGCTGCAGTACGCGCTGCTGCACCTGAGTGGTTACGACCTGCCGATCGAGCAGCTGAAGCTGTTCCGCCAGCTGGGCAGCCACACCGCCGGTCACCCGGAGCGCCACGAGACCCCGGGCGTGGAAACCACCACCGGCCCGCTGGGCCAGGGTTTCGCCAATGCCGTGGGCTTCGCCCTGGCCGAGAAGCTGCTGGCACAGCGCTTCAACCGCCCGGAGCTGGAAGTGGTCGACCACCGCACCTGGGTGTTCATGGGCGATGGCTGCCTGATGGAAGGCGTGTCGCATGAAGCCGCTTCGCTGGCCGGTACCTGGGGCCTGCACAAGCTGGTCTGCTTCTGGGACAACAACCACATCTCCATCGACGGCAACGTCGAGGGCTGGTTCACCGACAACACCCCGGAGCGTTTCGAGGCCTATGGCTGGAACGTGGTGCGCGATGTCGATGGCCATGACCCGGAGAGCATCAAGGCCGGCATCGAGGCCGCGCTGTCGCAGAGCGACAAGCCGACCCTGATCTGCTGCCGCACCACCATTGGCTTTGGTTCGCCGAACAAGGCGGGCAAGGAATCCAGCCACGGCGCACCGCTGGGCAAGGACGAACTGGAAGCCACCCGCAAGCAGCTGGGCTGGGAATACGGTCCGTTCGAGATCCCGCAGGCGATCTACGACGGCTGGCGCGCCAACGGCGCCGGCACGCTGCGCCAGGCCGAATGGGAACAGCTGTTCGACAAGTACGCCAGCCAGTACCCGGCTGAAGCGGCCGAACTGACCCGCCGCTCGCATGGCGAACTGCCGGCCGACTTCGTTGCCAAGGCCGATGCCTACATCGCCCAGGTGGCCGCTGAAGGCCCGACAATCGCCTCGCGCAAGGCCTCGCAGCTGGCCATCGAAGCCTACGCACCGCTGCTGCCGGAAATCGTCGGCGGCTCGGCCGACCTGGCGCACTCCAACCTGACCCTTTGGAAGGGCAGCAAATCGGTTGCCAGCGACGACGCCAACGCCAACTACGTGTACTACGGCGTGCGCGAGTTCGGCATGACCGCCATTGCCAACGGCCTGGCCCTGCACGGTGGCTTCATTCCGTTCGACGCCACCTTCCTGGTGTTCAGCGACTACGCCCGCAACGGCGTGCGCATGAGCGCGCTGATCCCGGCCCACGCCATCCACGTCTACACCCACGACTCGATCGGCCTGGGCGAAGACGGTCCGACCCACCAGCCGGTGGAGCACCTGGCCTCGCTGCGCTACATCCCGAACAACGACGTGTGGCGTCCGTGCGATGCGGTCGAGTCGGCGGTGAGCTGGAAGGCTGCGATCACCCGCCAGGACGGCCCGAGCTGCCTGGTGTTCAGCCGCCAGAACCTGCCGCACCAGCCGCGCAACGCCGAGCAGATCGCCCAGATCGAGCGCGGTGGTTACGTGCTGGCCGACGCTGCCGGTACCCCGGACGTGATCCTGATCGCCACCGGTTCGGAAGTCTCGCTGGCCACCGAAGCCAAGGCCCAGCTGGACGCGGCCGGCCTCAAGACCCGCGTGGTCTCGATGCCGTCCACCGACGTGTTCCTGCGCCAGGATGCGGCCTACCGTGAATCGGTGCTGCCGAACGCCGTGCGCAAGCGCGTGGCAGTGGAAGCCGGCGTCACCGGTTTCTGGCGCCAGTTCGTCGGCCTGGACGGTGCCGTGATCGGTATCGACACCTTCGGTGCCTCGGCCCCGGCCGACCAGCTGTACAAGCACTTCGGCATCACCACTGCCCACGTGGTGGAAGCGGCCAAGTCGCTGTAAGCAGCTTCGCGACGTAATGAGGAAAGGCCGGCGCACGCCGGCCTTTTCTTTGCCGCAGGAAAAAGGGGACGGAGGGGATTAAGTCGTTTGTGCACATGCGACTTAATCCCCTCCGTCCCCTTTTCTCAGGCGGTACGCGCCAGCGCCAGCCGCAGCAGTCGCGCGTCCAGGCGCTCGGCGAAATCCTTCGGGGCCTGTAGACCCATGCGCTGCAGGTACACCGCATCGCCGTCGCCGGCCGGTTGCCGCAGAGCCGCCCAGACCGTGCGCAGCTTGTCGCCGCGGGTCTGCGTGTTGGCCTTCAGCCAACCCAGCGCCTTGACCAGCACCTGTTCGATCTCGTTGAAATCGCTGCCGAGCGGATAGTCGGGCAGGCTGCCATCGGCACGGAACGGTGCCAGCGCCGCCGCCAGCGCCTGTGGCGTGTTGCGCTGCTGGCGCTCCGGATCCGGTTGCGTGGCTGCCAGCAGCTTGCGCGAGGCCTGCGCCTGCTGCAGCAGGCCGCTCTGGAACGGGGCTTCGGTGATCGCCGTCATCGCATGCACGCAGTCCTCGTCGGTCAGGCCGCGCAGATCGGCGATGCCGTATTCGTTGAGGTAGATGTCGCGCAGGTGGCGGGGGATGGTGGTGTGCCCGTAGTTCCAGCGCACGTTGGATTCGCGCTGGCCCTTGTCATCGCGCGCCGCGCGGAACATCAAGACGCTGCGCGCTTCCGGCAGGGCATGTGCCATCGCCACGAAGTTGTACTGGCCACCCACGCCGGACACCACACGTCCGTCGTCCAGCGCATCCGACACGGCCGCGCCCAGTGCAGTGGCCATCATGCAGGAGTTGAAGAAGCGCGCATGGCGGCGTTGCAGGCGCTCCAGCGTCTCGTTGCCGCCATACAGCTGGTTGATTTCGCTGATGCGGCGCATGCCGATCGCACGGCATTCGTCTTCCGGCAGCGTGCGCAGCCACTCGTAGAACTCCGGCGAGCCCAGGTAGAACGCGCCGTGCAGGTACTCGCCCTCGGCGGCCAGGGTGGCGTGGTCGATGGACAGCGTGCTGCCGTTCTCGATGCGCTGCATCAGCGCCAGGTCGTCGTGCACCTTGCGCTTGATCACCCCGGTCTGCACCAGCCGGCGGAAGCCTTCGTTGAGCATCTCGCTGCAGCCGTACAGGCCCACCTCGAACGGATCCAGTCCGCCGATCTCCTGCACCAGCGGGTGGCTGGCAAGCTGTGGATCCAGCGCATGCAGCACGCGGCGGTAGCGCGCGTTGTCGGTGTGGCGCAGCACCAGCGCATGGCTGAGCGCGTCGGCCAGCGTGCCGATGCCGATCTGCAGGGTGCCGCCGTCGCGCACCAGCGTGCTGGCGTACAGGCCGATGGCGTAGTCGGCATCGCCCACCGGCTGCCGCGGCAGCCCGAACAGCGCCGGGTACGGCGGCGGCGGGGTGATCACCAGATCGAAGAACGACACATCGACCGTGGCCGAGCCGCCCATGTAAGGCAGCTGCGGATCGATCTCGGCGATCAGCAACGGGCGCGGCAGCCCGCGCGCGGTCATCGCATCCAGCGTGTCCTGGGTGATGTCGTTGTTGCACGACAGCGAAAGCCGGCGATCGTTCGGCCGCATCGCCACCTTCTGCACGATCACCTGCGGCGCGCGCTGCGCGACCGCATCGGCGGCGTGGGTGTAGTTCAGGCTGGTATAGGTGGATTGCGCCTGGCGCGAACCGAGCAGGGCGCCGGACTGCATGTAGAACTCTTCCACCTGCACATGTGCCGGCAGTGCATCGCGCGCGATCGCATCGGCATAGGCCAGGCGCGGGAAATCGTCGCCGAAATGGCGCTGCGCGAACGGCGCCATGAAGCGCGCTTCCAGGCCGTTGCCGCGCGCCTTCGGCGGGTTCAGCGACAGCGCGGTATACAGCTGCAGCGGTCGCGACGGATCGTGCTCGACGCGTGCATAAAGGGCATTGAGCAGCCGATGCGGCTTGCCCAGTGCCAGCGGTGCCCCGATCCGCAGCGGCCCGTCCACGCGCGCAAACAACCAGTCGACGGCGGCGTCCAGGTCGGTGAGGTGTTCGGTCATGCGCGGCGGTCCTGCGTGTGGGGGAGTGCTGGCATTACAGCATGTCGGGCTTGAACCGCCGTCGACGCGAGACTTCGGTGCCGGACACCATGAACTGGCCATCGCCCCGGTAATGCACCGTGCGCGGCAGTTTCGGCCGGGGCGCGACGTGGGCGCGCACGATTTCCCAGATGAACAGGTTGCTCGACTGCACCTGGCTGTCGTCGTAGAGTCGGCATTCGAAGCTCGAATGACATTGGCCGACCAGCGGCGCGCCGACCTCGCGCGCGGGCAGCGCATCGAGCTCGAAACGGGCGAACTTGTCGACCTCGCGGCCGCTGCAGTTGCCGATGTCCACCACGGTGTCGAGCAGTTCCACGCCCGGCACATTGATCACGCACTCGCCGCTGCCACGGGCCAGCGCGTGGCTGTGGTTCGCGTCCCACAGGTAGGTGGCGACCAATGACGGCGAGAAGCCCATCACCATGTGCCAGCCCATCGTCATCAGGTTGCGCTGGCCACGCCAGGCGGTACTGACCAGCACGATCGGGCCAGGTTCGAGGAAGCGGCGGGCCTGCTCGACCGGGAAATCCTTCTTGGGCAGCGCTTTCATCCGGGGCCTGGAGCGGGAGGCATCGATGCTGGCGCAGCCGGGATGAACCTGGAGTCGAGGGGCTTGACAGACGATTCGATTACGCGCGTAATCGTTGCGTCGATTACGGATGTAAACCATGACCCCGATCAGCGAAGCCGAAGCCGTTGTGATGGAGGTGCTGTGGCAGCAGGCACCGCGTAGCGCCGATGAAGTGGTAGCCGCACTGGCCCACCGCGACTGGGCCGAACCGACCATCAAGACCCTGCTCAATCGTCTGCTGACCAAGGGCGCGATTGCTGCCGAACGTGATGGCCGGCGCTACCTGTACCGGCCGCTGCTGCAGCGCCAGGCGTGGGTGGAGGCGCAGAGCCAGGACTTCATCGGCCGTGTCTTTGAAGGGCGCGTTGCGCCGTTGGTCGCGCACTTCAGCGAACGCGGCCAGTTGAGTGCGCAGGACATCGCCGAACTGAAGAAACTGATCCAGGAGCTGGACCATGACTGAGCTGCTCAACGGAGTGTGGCAGGCCAGCCTGTGGTTGGCGGTGGGCGCGGTCCTGCTGGCGGTGATGCGGCCGCTGCTGGTGCGATTGGGGGGCGCTGGTCTGGCATACCGCAGCTGGTGGCTGCTGCCGATGCTGCTGGTGGCACTGATGCTGCCGTTGCCGCAGGTTGCGTTGTTGCAGCAGGTACCCACGCTGCCGCTGAAAGTGCTGCCCGGTGCCATTGATGGCGCGGCCGGCCAGTCCTTGCCATGGGCCGGGTTGTTGCTGGCATTCTGGGCCGTGGGCATGGGCCTCTGCCTGCTGCGCGACCTGCGTGCGCAGCGCCGTTTCGAACGGAGCATGGGTCCACTGACGCCGCGCACCGATGGTAGCTGGCAGGCGAGCGGCGACCCAGGTCTGCCAGCCCTGGTTGGCCTGTGGCGGCCGCGCATCGTGGTCGGCCCTGACTTCGACCAGCACTTCAGTGCACAGGAACAGCACCTGATCCTGCAGCACGAGCGCAGCCACCGTCGCAATGGCGACCACTGGGCCAACGGCGCGCTGCTGCTGGTGCGCGCGGTGTTCTGGTTCCACCCGTTGCTGCCCTGGGCCGCATGCCGCTTCCTGCGCGACCAGGAACTGGCCTGCGATGCCCGCACCATCGGCCCGCAGCCTGCGCTGCGCGGCCTCTACGCCAGCACGCTGCTGAAGGCGCAGCTGGTCCAACCGGTTGCGCCCGCGGTCTGCCATTGGCGCAGCCAACCCGTGTTGAAGGAGCGCATCGCCATGTTGAAGCAGTCCAAGCGGAAGGCATTGCCGTGGGTGTCGGGACAGGTACTGGTGGTCGGGGTGTGCCTGGGAATGGGAGCGGTGGCGTGGGCCAGCCAGGGCGGAGGCGCGGGAGGCGCGGCAGGGTCCGTCATGGACCGGGAGATCCAGGTCGACAAGATGCCGCCACCGTCCTATCCGAAATCTGCGGTCGAGCAGCGCCAGGTGGGCGTGGTGAACCTGCGCGTGGAAGTGGACGCCCAAGGCCATCCCACCGACGTCCAGGTGCTCAGCGCCACCAATCCGGGGGTGTTCGATGCTGTCTCGATTGCTGCGGCGCGCAGCTGGAGCTATCGGCCCGCAGTGAAGAACGGCAAGCCGGTGGCCGGTGCCGTGCGCGTCCCGATTACCTACGCCATGGATGACACCGAGGACACGAAGTGAAGCGAGCGCCGCTGCTGATGATGGCCGTGCTGCTGGCGGGATGTGCAACCCAGGATCGCCTGACCACGGCCGATACCCGCAGCGAGAATGTCGGTCACCAGCGCCTGCGACCCGATGCGGGGGGAGGGACCGGCCAGATCCAGCCCTACGCACTGGCCGCCAGCGAAGGCTACCGCATGCCACAACTGCATACGGCACCGGACCCGGTAGTGGGCGAGCGTGATCCACGCACCTCGCTGCCGCCGACTACGGTCTGCCTGCAGGTGGTGGTGGATGCGCAGGGCAGCGTTGAGCGCAGCATCCCGCTGACCGACCGCAGCGAATGCAGTGCGGGTGAGGCACCGGAGAATGCGCCCTTGCTGCAGGCAGCGCAGGAGGCGGTTGCCATGTGGAAGTACTCGTCTGCCGCAGTCTGCCACTTCGCGGCAGGTAAAGTGCCGGCAGATCGCGGCGACTGCCGCAGTGCCGAGCGGGTCGAACCGGTGGCCGTCACCCTGCAGTACGCCTTCACCTTCGAGGTCGTGAAGGGCCGGCAGACGGTCCGCACGCAGGGAAAATGATCGCGCGTGATGCCGGGTGGCGCCGGGCCATGCCCGGCCAGTACAGCGGCGTCGATCAGGCCCCGCCCTGGATGTTGGCCTTCACTGCGGGCTGCATCAGTTTCGGTTCTTCCAGCATGGCATCACGGGCCTGTCGCACGCTGACGAACTCCGCCTCGGCTACGCCGTCATGCACGTGGATGTTGTGCGCGCGCTGTTCGCCGATGGTGGTTTCGTTGGCGAAACTGCGTCCACCCGGGCCGTAGTCGTGGCAGACGAACACGCGCGTTGCATCGGGCAGGGCCAGCAGGCGCTGGATCGAGCGGTACAGCTGCGCGGCATCACCACCCGGGAAGTCACAGCGGGCGGTGCCGCCATCGGGCATGAACAGCGAGTCGCCGGTGAACAGCGCATCATCGATCAGGTAGGCGATGCTGTCGCTGGTATGGCCGGGCACTGCGATCACCTGGCAGCGCAGTTCGCCCAGAGCGAAGGTTTCGCCGTCGCTGAACAGGTGATCGAAGATTTCATCTTCGGCAGGAAGCTGCAGGCCATAGCGTGGTGCAAACGTTGCCTGTACCGCGCGGATGCCTTCGCCGATGGCCAGGGTGGCCTGCGGGAAACGATGCTTCAGGCGGCGCCCGGCCGACACATGGTCAGCGTGGGCATGGGTTTCCAGCAGCCAGCGCAGCTGCAGGCCTTGTTGCTCGATGGCCTGCAATGCGGCATGCAGCGGCGCTTCACTGCTGGCGTCGGTATCCGGGTCGTAGTCCAGGACCGGGTCGATCAGCACTGCCTCGCTACTGGCCGGGTCGCTGACCAGGTAGCTGAAGGTATTGCTGTCACGGTGGAAGAACGACTGCACCTGGACTGACATTGGAACCCTCCTCAGCGCGCGCCGAGCACGCGGTTCAGCAACTGCGCCAGGTTTTCACCGGCTAGTCGCAGCTGCGCTTCGGCCAGCGGCCGGTAGCGCTCGGTGTATTCGTCACCGATTTTACGCGTGGCCGGATAAACGCCAGCTTGCATGGAAATGCGGCAGCTGGCCTCTGCCCACGTCTGCGGGTCGCGCTGCGGGTTGGACTGGCGGGCCAGTTTCGGCGCGCGCTGGCTCTGCAGCAGCGGCAGGTAACCCGCGTCGTCCAGCTTGCGGGTGTTGAGCATGCCGCTGTCCCACAGCGAGTGCAGGTTGGTACCGCGGTTGCCGAACTGCAGCTGGAATTCGTTGCCGCCCTTGTCGTGCGCGTAACCGGCGTGCATCGGCTGATGGATGTCGCCGACCAGGTGCACGACGAACTTCAGCGCCTGCAGGCGCTCGCCATCGGTCAGGCTGCGGTCGCCGAGGATGGTGCTCTGTGCCTTCAGGGCCTCGACGATGCAGTTGCCGTTCCTGCAGTGCTTCGGTGCTTCGTAATGGCAATTGTCTTCGGCGATGTTGACGTAGTGCCAGCCGGCCGAGCGACGGCCCAGGCCCGGATCCTTGGCACGCAGCTGGTCGGCCCACGGGGCGATGCTGGCCAGCGTGGCGTCCGGTTCGGTGGCCAGCAGGCGGTCCACTTCTGCGCGGGCAGCGGGGTTGAGACGGGCGTCGGCGACTTCGGCGACAAGGCGGTGGCCTTGTGCGCCCCAGGCATGGGCGGGGGCGGAAGCGGACAGCAGGACCGGCGCCAGGGCGGCGGCGAGGAACAGGGAATGCAGGGCTTTCATGCGCACATTCTAGCGGTGTAGGTGGATTGAAGAGCGGCGCGTTCCTGTTCCGAAGCGGGAGCGCAGCGGGAGGGGCGGCGTGTCCCGGCTCTGCTCCCCGCCTTGCCCCAGCTCCGGAACCGCTTCAGTCCCAGGCACAAAAAAAGCCCCGGCAATCACCGGGGCAACATGCTGCGAGGGTTTTGCGTATGGCGGGGGAGCGGGGGCGAAGCCCCCGCGCCCAACACACCGCTTAGAACTTGAAGACGTACGACGCGCCGTAGACCAGCGGATCGATGTTGACCGTGCCGATCTTCTCGCCGTTCAACTTCACCTTGCTGTCGATGTCGATCCAGCGCATGTCCACACGCAGGGCGCCCTTCTCGCCGATCGCGAAGTCGATGCCCGCATGCGCGGCCAGGCCCCACGAATCCTGCAGCTTCAGCTTGCTGCCGGCCAGCGCACCGGTGGTGTCTTCGCTGAAGAAGGTCGTGTAGTTCACGCCCGCGCCGACGAACGGCGAGACCTTGCCCTTGCTGTTGAAGTGGTACTGCAGAGTCACCACCGGCGGCAACTGCTTGGTGCTGCCGACGCGGCCGAGGCCATTGATGTTGATGTCGTGCTTGAACGGCAGCGCGGCCAGCACTTCGATGCCCAGGTTGTCGGCAATGAAGTACTCGCCGGTGATGGTCGGCTTGACGTCGTTGTCGACGTCGACGTTCAGCGTGTGGCCGGCCAGCCAGCCGTTGTTCGACTTCGGCGCCACCTGGTGGACGCCGGCCGAGACGGTCCAGTCGCCCTTGGACTGGGCCATGGCCGGGGCGGCGGCGAGGGACAGGGCGGCGGCCAGGCCGGCCAGGATCAGGGGGGAGGTCTTGCGCATGGGGGTGATCTCGTTGCTGGGTGGATGGCGACAGTCTCGGCCTCACGCCGTGCTAACGCTTTGATCCGGATCAAATCCTGTCCGCCGGCCCTCTGGCCCGGGCGCTGGCCCACGGTGGCCAGCCCCGGTTTGCTAGACTTGTGGGCCCTATCCATCCCGCCGCACCCGTAGCGGCCGCAGGAGCTTGAGAAATGGCAATCAAGGTTGGTATCAACGGTTTCGGTCGCATCGGGCGTAACGTCCTGCGCTCGGCGGTGCTGAACTTCGGCGACGACATCGAAATCGTGGCCATCAACGATCTGCTGGAGCCGGACTACCTGGCGTACATGCTCAAGTACGACTCCGTGCACGGCCGCTTCAAGGCCGACGTGGCAGTGCAGGGCAACGACCTGCTGGTCAACGGCAAGAAGATCCGCCTGACCCAGGAACGCGACCCGGCCAACCTGAAGTGGGATGAAGTCGGTGCCGACGTGGTGCTGGAAGCCACCGGCCTGTTCCTGACCAAGGAAACCGCGCAGAAGCACATCGATGCCGGCGCCAGGAAGGTCATCATGTCGGCGCCGTCGAAGGACGACACGCCGATGTTCGTCTACGGCGTGAACGACAAGACCTACGCCGGCCAGGCGATCATTTCCAACGCCTCGTGCACCACCAACTGCCTGGCCCCGCTGGCCAAGGTCATCAATGACAAGTGGGGCATCAAGCGCGGCCTGATGACCACCGTGCATGCGGCAACCGCCACCCAGAAGACCGTCGATGGCCCGTCCAACAAGGACTGGCGCGGTGGCCGTGGCATCCTGGAGAACATCATCCCGTCGTCCACCGGTGCGGCCAAGGCCGTCGGCGTGGTCATCCCGGAACTGAACAAGAAGCTGACCGGCATGAGCTTCCGCGTCCCGACCTCTGACGTGTCGGTGGTCGACCTGACCGTCGAACTGGAAAAGGAAGCCACCTACGCCGAGATCTGCGCGGAAGTGAAGGCACAGAGCGAAGGCCCGCTGAAGGGCATCCTGGGCTACACCGAAGACAAGGTGGTGGCCACCGATTTCCGCGGCGAAACCTGCACTTCGGTGTTCGACGCCGACGCTGGCATCGCCCTGGACGGCACCTTCGTCAAGCTGGTCACCTGGTACGACAACGAGTGGGGCTACTCGAACAAGTGCCTGGAAATGGCCAAGGTCATCGCCGCCAAGTAAGGCCGGCGAAGATCGCACACGGACCCCGGCCTGGCCGGGGTTCGTCGTTTATGGGGCCGGCCCTGTCGTAGCATGGGCCGGTCGACCGCTGCCGCTGGGGCGCGGGAACGCTATGGAAGCACGCAATGGAAGCACTGATTGCCCTGGTCGTACTGGTCCTGCTGGCCATCCCGCTGCTGCTGGTGGTGGCGCTGGTGATGATTGCCGGCCTGCGCCGCCGCGTCGCCGCGCTGGAAAGCGCCATGGCTGCCGCGCCGGTCGCCGCCATGCACGCGCCTGAACGGCCTGCGGCCCCCCCTGTGGCCAGTGCCGATCCACCGTTCCTGCGGCCGGTGGCGGCTGCTGCACCGCCTCCGCCTCCGCCTCCGCCTCAGCCAACGCCGGTGCGCGAAGCGGTGCCTGCGGCAACGGAGGCGCCGCGCCCGATCGCACCACCGCCGGTGCCACCCGCGCCGATGCAGCCACCGTTGCCTTCCGGACCGGCGCTGCCGAACTTCATCGAGCGCGGCAGTGGCGCGGTCAAGCGCTGGTTCACCGAGGGCAACGTGCCGGTGAAGATCGGCATGCTGGTGCTGCTGGCCGGTGTCGCTGCGCTGCTGAAGTACGTCAGCGACCAGGGCTGGCTGGTGCTGCCGATCGAGCTGCGCCTGGCCGGTGTCACCGTCGGTGCACTGGGCCTGCTGGCGTTCGGCTGGCACCAGCGCGAGCGCCGGCGCCTGTTTGCGCTGGCCTTGCAGGGCGGTGCCATCGGCGTGCTGCTGTTGACCATCTTCGCGGCCTTCAAGCGTTTCGAGCTGATTCCGCCGGGCTTCGCCTTCGTCAGCTCCATTGCACTGGTGGCCGCGCTGTGCGTGCTGGCGGTGGTGCAGAACTCGCGTACGCTGGCGGTGCTGGGCATCCTCGCCGGCTTCATGGCACCGCTGTGGCTGTCCACCGGCAGCGGCAACCACGTGGGGTTGTTCAGCTACTACGCCGTGCTCAACGCCGGCATCTTCGCCATTGCCTGGTTCCGACCGTGGCGCGCGCTGAACCTGCTGGGCTTCGCCTTCACCTTCGGTATCGGCACGTTCTGGGGCGTGCTGCAGTACGCGCCTGACAAGTTCAGCAGCACCGAGCCGTTCCTGCTGCTGTTCTTCGCCTTCTACCTGCTGATCCCGTTGCTCTACGCACGCCGGCAGCCCGCCGGGCAGCGTGACCTGGTCGATGGCAGCCTGGTGTTCGGTACGCCGTTGGTCGCGTTCTCGTTGCAGGCGGGGATGCTGTACCAGCAGCCGATGACGCTGGCGCTGTGCGCACTGGGCCTGGCCGCGATCTACGCGGCGCTGGCGTGGGCGTTGATCAGGCGCGCGTCGTACACCGTGCTGGCGCAGTCGCACGCGGTGCTGGCGGTGGGCTTTGCCACGCTGGCGGTGCCGCTGGCCTTGTCGGCGCGGGCCACCGGCGCGGTCTTCGCGCTGGAAGGCGCCGGACTGGCCTGGTTGGGCCTGCGCCAGAAGCGCTGGCTGCCGCAGGTGTCCGGCGCGCTGCTGCAGATGGGCGCTGCGTTCGCCTTCGTGGCCGGTGGCGATCACTGGCATGAGGACCTGCGTTTCCTGATCAATCCGACTGCCATCGGGGCGCTGCTGCTGGCCCTGGCCGGCTTCGCGTCGGCCTGGAGCTACCAGCGCAGGTCACGCCACGAGATCGCCCTGGTCTACTACCTGTGGGGCCTGCTGTGGTGGCTGGGCGGCATGGTGCATGAGATCACCCGCTTCTTCCCGTACCGCGCCGAAGTGGACGCGTTGCTGGTGCTGGCCGCCGTCACTGCCTGGCTGGCCGCCGAAATGCAGCGCCGTCAGCCGGCACGCGCACTGGGCGTGACCGCGCTGGCCATGCTGGCGCTGGGCTTCCCGCTGGCGCTGATGCAGAGCGACGCGCACCATCAGCCATTCGCCGGCTACGGCGCGCTGGCCTGGGCGGTGTTCGCGGTGATGGGCGTGCGCACGCTGCTCTGCCTGCGCCAGGGGGGCGACAGCGTGGCGCGCATCGCGCAGTTCCTGTGGTGGCTGTTGTGGCCGTCTCTGCTTTCGCTGCTGGCCCTGTGGGGCGGTGGCGAGGCCGGGCTGGCACAGGGCTGGACCACGTTGCTGGTGACGGTGCCGTGGCTGCTGATGGCGGCGCTGTCGCTGTGGCGCTGGAATGCGCTTCGCTGGCCGCTGGGTGCAGCGTTCGATCGCGTGCGCCAGCCGCTGCAGTGCGTGCTGTTCGGCCTGTTGTCGATCGGCTGGCTGTTCGGACAGCTGCTGCCGGGCGATGCTGCGCCGCTGCTCTGGCTGCCGGTATTGAATCCGGCCGAGCTCGGACAGTGGCTGAGCCTGTTGCTGCTTGCACGCTGGCTGTACAGCGATCAGGCGCCGAAGACCCTGTCGGGAATCCGCATGCCGCTGCTGTCACTGGCAACGTTCGTCGCGCTGACCAGCGTGGTGCTGCATGGCGTGCATCAGTGGGGCGGCCTGTCGTGGAGTGCGTCGATGATGCGTTCCAGCCTGGCGCAGACCAGCCTGACCGTGCTGTGGAGCGTGCTTGGCGTGATTGCCTGGGTGTGGGGATCGCGCCGTGGCCAGCGCGTGTTGTGGATGGTCGGTGCCGTGCTGATGGGCGTGGTGCTGGCCAAGCTGGTCATCGTCGATCGCCAGCACCTGGGCAACCTGCTGGGCATCGCATCGTTCATCGCCTACGGCCTGCTGTGCACGGTCGTGGGTTATCTGGCACCGGCACCGCCCAGCGCGGCGCCGTCCGTGGAGGAAAAACAATGAGGAAGTGGAGCAGGGCGCTGCTGCCGGCGATGTTCGGCATGCTGGCCGCCGTCGCGGTGCAGGCCGCCGACTACCGCACGCAGTACGCCGAGCAGTGGCCGTTGACGCTGTCCAGCGCACAGTCCGGTGCGTACAGGGTGGTTCTGGAGCCGGCGATCTATCGCCGTGCAGGTGCCGCAGACCTGGGTGACCTGCAGGTGTTCAACGCCGCCGGCCAATCGTTGCCATCGGCATTGCTGGCGCCGGACCAGCCGCTGGCACAGCCGCCGGTGCAGCGTGAGCTGCCGTGGTTCGCGCTGCCGCCGCTGGCCGAAGCACAGCGCAACGATCTGCAGTTGCTGACCGAGCGCGATACCGATGGCCGTGTCCGTCGCGTCGAAGCACGCGTGAGCGGCGGTGCGGCAGCGAACGGGCAGGGTGGTTGGCTGATCGATGCCAGCGTGCTCGGCCAGCAACCGTTGGCGGCACTGGTGCTGGACTGGGCTGACAGCGGACAGCCGTTGCAGGCGCAGGTGCAGCTGGATGCCAGCGACGACCTGCAGCACTGGCGTCCGATCGGGCGTGACATCCCGCTGGTCGACCTGCAGCGTGCTGGCAAGCGCCTGCTGCAGCGCCGCCTGCAGGTGGACGGCGAGGCGCGCTATGTGCGCGTGCTGGCGCAGGGCGATACGCGCCTGCCGACGCTGCGCAGCGTGCTGGCCGAGCTGCCGCCGGCGCCGGCCACGCTGCCGTGGGAGTGGCTGTCGCTGGAACCGACCTCGAAGGGCAAGGGTGAATACACCTTCGAACTCGACGGCCGTTTCCCGGTAGCGCGCGCGGATGTGACCAGCACCGACAACAGCCTGGTGCAGTGGACGTTGTTCAGCCGCGATGACGAGAGTGCGGAATGGCAGCGCCGCGGTGCGCCATGGATTGCGTACCAACTGCAGCAGGGCGCGCAGGGCCAGCGCCAGCAATCAGCGGCCCAGCCGCTGGGGGGCGTGCATCGTGACCGCTACTGGAAGCTGGTGGCGAACCCGGCGGAAACTGCGACCGCACCGACCCTGCGCTTGGGCTACCAGCCGGAAGTACTGGTGTTCCTGAGCCAGGGGGCAGCGCCGTATGCACTGGCAGTGGGCAGCGCGACCGCGCGCCGCATGGAAGCGCCGATCGGTGTGTTGATCGAGGAACTGCGGCAGCGCAATGATCCGTCGTGGCAGCCGACGCTGGCGCGCCTGGAGGGCAGCCCGGAGCCGCTGGCCGGTGACGCGGCGCTGAAGCCGCAGCACGATTGGAAGGCGTGGTTGCTGTGGGCGTTGCTGGGGCTGGGTGTGTTGGTTGTTGGCGGCCTGGCGGTCAGCCTGCTTCGGCAGAAGCCGGCGCCTTCGGAATAGGTTCCAGCGAACGGCGCAGCCCCTCGTGGGTGGCTGCAAAGCGCGATCCCGGGGATGGGCCGAGCGGATGGGCTGGGCAGGGGACGCCGTGAATCCGTCCCTGGAGGCTTAGCCGCGCCATCCATGGCGCGGATACCCCTGCCCAGCCCACCCGCCCGGCCTCTGACAGTTTCCGTGTGCGTCCACCCACGGAAAGAAAAAAAGAAGAGCAACAGCTGCTTGGCTGGGCGCTCTTTCTAGAGCCGGGCCCACGCTCGGCTGCTCTCCACGAGATCTCCAGCCGAGCATCAGCTCGGCTCAACCTTCCATCTCCCTCCGACACCAGAAACCGCCTTTGCTTTCGCCGTCCGCTCCGCCTCATGAACCTGTCGAGGCCGGGGTGGTCTGGGCTCGCGGGGGCGTAAGCGCCATGGATGGCGCGCCCGAGCCTCCAGGGATGGATTCACGGCGTCCCCCGCGAGCCCACACCGCCCCGGCCCACTCACGGCACCACGAAGCGCCAGCGCTTTGGCTCTGGCTGTGCTGTTGCTGCTGCAGTTGCAGTTGCAGTTGCAGTTGCAGTTACGCCTCTGCCTGCCGCAGGCATCGACCCTCCCACCACCCGCACCCGATACAATGGCCGCCTGCCGCATTCCGGCATCCCGTCCCCGAGCCAAAGAGTTGCCCATGTCCATCGTCCGCATGACCGACCTCGACCTCTCCGGCAAGCGCGTGCTGATCCGCCAGGATCTGAACGTGCCGATCGAGAATGGCCGCATCACTTCCGAACAGCGCATCACCGCTTCGCTGCCGACGCTCAAGCGCGCGCTGGAGCAGGGCGCGGCGGTGATGGTCACCTCGCACCTGGGGCGCCCGAAGGAAGGTGTGTGGAGCGAAGCCGATTCGCTGGCGCCGGTGGCCCAGCGCCTGTCCGAGCTGCTCGGTCGCGAGGTTCCGCTGGTGCGCGACTGGGTCGACGGTGTAGAGGTCCAGCCGGGCCAGCTGGTGCTGCTGGAAAACTGCCGCATGAACGTCGGCGAGGGCAAGGACGATGAAGCCCTGTCGAAGAAGTACGCCGCCCTGTGCGATGTGTTCGTGATGGACGCCTTCGGCACCGCGCACCGTGCGCAGGCCTCCACACACGGTGTCATCCGCTTCGCCCCGGTTGCTGCCGGTGGCCCGCTGCTGATGGCCGAACTGGACGCACTGGCGCAGGCGCTGGATGCACCGGCCAAGCCGCTGCTGGCCATCGTCGCCGGCAGCAAGGTCAGCACCAAGCTGGAACTGCTGGCCAACCTGGTCGGCAAGGTCGACCAGCTGATCGTCGGTGGTGGCATCGCCAACACCTTCATCGCTGCCGCCGGCTACAACGTCGGCAAGTCGCTGTACGAGCCGGACCTGCTGGACACCGCGAAGAAGATCGTGGCCGATGCCAAGGCGCGCGGCGCCGACATCCCGCTGCCGGTGGACGTGGTGACCGCCAAGCAGTTCATGCCCGACGCGGTCGCCCAGGTGAAGGCAGTCGACGCCGTTGCCGAAGATGATCTGATCCTGGACATCGGCCCGCAGACCGCGGCGCAGTACGCGCAGCTGATCGACAAGGCCGGTACCGTGGTCTGGAACGGCCCGGTCGGTGTGTTCGAGTTCGAGGCCTTCAGCAAGGGCACCGAAGCGCTGGCCCGCGCCATCGCCAGCTCCAGGGCGTTCTCCATCGCCGGTGGCGGCGACACCCTGGCGGCGGTCGACAAGTTCGATATCGCCCAGCAGGTCAGCTACATCTCCACCGGCGGCGGCGCGTTCCTGGAGTTCCTGGAGGGCAAGACCCTGCCGGCGGTGGCCGCACTCGACGCGCGCGGCGCATGAGTGCCGGGCACAGCAAGGATGTCCTGTTCTTCGACCTGGACGGCACGCTGATCGACTCGCAGGTGGGCATCACCGCCTGCATCGCCTATGCGCTGCAGAAGATGGACCATCCGGTGCCGCCGCAGGAGACGCTGCTGGGCTGGATCGGTCCTTCGCTGCGTACCACCTTCACGCCACTGTTCGTCGAACCAGCGCGGGTGGAGCAGGCGGTGGGCTATTACCGCGAGCGCTTCGATGCCGAAGGCTGGCGCGAACACACGGTGTACCCGCAGGTGGAAGACACCCTGCGCACGCTGCATGGCCGAGGCCACCGCCTGGCGGTGGTCACCGCCAAGAACGAGCCGCATGCGCGCCGCATCCTTGCGCACCTGCCGTTTGGCGGGCTGTTCGAGGAGATCGTCGGTTCGACCCTGGACGGCTCGCGCAGCCACAAGCCCGAGCTGGTCGGGGAGGCACTGCGCCGCCTGCAGCTGCAGCCCGCACAGTGCTGGATGATCGGCGACCGCCGCATGGACATCGAGGGCGCACGCCACCACGGCCTGCGCAGCGTGGGCGTGCTGTGGGGCTTTGGCGGTGAGGCCGAACTGACCGAAGCCGGTGCGGGCCAGCTGGCTCGCGAGCCGGCACAGCTGACGACGCTGTTGGCCTAGCCGCCCTTGCCTGTAGAGCTGGCCCCACGCTCGGCTGATTGCGGCCCACGGTGCAGCCGGGCATGGCCCGGCTCTACAGAACACCCTGCGCCAGCGTATGTCGGGGTGATGTCCGTTCCATGACCCGCGAAGTCAGGCAGCACAAGGCTGTAACCGTATACATGCGGCGTGAAGGATGTGCTAATTTCCGTTCTTTATCGGGAGAGGCCCATTCACCATGTTCGAGCGTCAGCGTCGCACCAAGATCCTTGCCACCCTCGGTCCGGCCACTGATCCGCCGGGCGTGCTGGAGGATCTGTTCCGCGCCGGCGTCAACGTGGTGCGCCTCAACTTCAGCCATGGTGACCCGTCCGGCCAGGCCAAGCGTGCCGCCGAAGTGCGTGCCGCCGCCGCCCGCGTCGGCGTGGAAGTGGGCATCTTGGCCGACCTGCCGGGCCCGAAGATCCGCATCGAGCGCTTCGCAGAAGGCAAGGTGCAGCTGAAGGCGGGCAACCGCTTCGACCTGATCGCCAGCACCGGCGCCGGCCCGGGTGATGCCACCCAGGTGGGTGTGAGCTACCTCGGCCTGCCGCAGGACGTGGGTCCGGGCGACGTCCTGCTGCTCGACGACGGCCTGATGCAGCTGCAGGTGGTGGAGGTGCAGGGCGAACGCATCATCAATACCGTACTGAACGACGGTGTGCTGTCCGACCGCAAGGGCCTGAACAAGCAGGGCGGCGGCCTCTCGCTGGGCGCGCTGACCGAGCGCGACAAGGAGCTGATCGGCATCGTCGCCAAGATCGGTGTCGACTTCATCGCCGTGTCGTTCTGTCGCAACGCGCAGGACATGAACGATGCGCGTGACATCGCCCGCTCGCATGGCTGTGATGCTGCGCTGGTGTCGAAGATCGAGCGCACCGAGGCCATCGAGAACCTGGAAGAAATCGTCGAGGCCAGCGACGTGGTGATGGTCGCCCGTGGCGACCTTGGCGTGGAGATCGGCGATGCCGAACTGCCGGGCCTGCAGAAGAAGATCATCAAGGCCTCGCTGGCACAGAACAAGGTGGTGATCACCGCCACGCAGATGCTGCAGTCGATGGTGGAAAGCCCGATTCCGACCCGTGCCGAAGTGCTGGACGTGGCCAACTCGGTCATCGACGGCACCGATGCGGTGATGCTGTCGGCCGAGACCGCTGCAGGTGCCTGGCCGGTCAAGGCGGTCGAAGCAATGGCGCGCATCTGCCTGGGGGCCGAGCGCCAGTTCCAGACCGAGACCGACTTCAACGCTTCGCCGCGCAACCTCGAGCGTGCCGACCAGGCCATTGCCATGGCCACCATGTTCCTGTCCCAGCACGTGGGCGTGCGCGCGATCGTGGCAATGACCGAGTCCGGTGGCACCGCGCGTTACCTGTCGCGTTTCCGCGCCAAGGCGCCGGTGTTCGCGGTGACCCGCCATGACGGCGCGCGCCGGCAGATGGCGCTGATGCGCGATGTGTTCCCGATCAACTTCGACAGCCGCGGCCTGACCCCGCGCGAAGCCGCGCGCGGCAGCATCCGCCTGCTGGTGGAAGCCGAACTGCTGCAGGCCGGCGACCGCGTCGTGTTCACCAGCGGCGAGCACATGGAAACCCACGGTGCCACCAATACCCTGCGCCTGCTGGAAGTGGGTGAAGACGGCCGTGCCATTGGGCTGGGCGATCTGTAAACCCAGTCGGCCTTGGATCGGAGCCGCTGCGCGCATCCGACCCGGGGTCAGATCCCCAAAGGGGCTCTGACCCCATGCCGCAGGACATCCCTTGTCCTGCGCGGACATTGGAATCGTTTCCATCCTGGCCTCGACACCGGGGCAACGGGCAGCGGGGCTATACTTACGTTTTTCCCGCACCCGCCACAGGAAATACATGAGCATCGAACAGCTGGCCGAAACCGCCCAGGCCATGGTCGCCCCGGGCAAGGGCATCATCGCGATCGACGAATCCACCGCTACCATCGCCAAGCGTTTCGCCGGCGTCGGTATCGAGAACACCGAGGAGAACCGTCGTGCCTACCGCGAGCTGCTGCTGACCACGCCGAAGCTCAACGAGCACATTTCCGGCGCCATCCTGTACGACGAAACCATCCGCCAGTCGACCAGGGACGGCGTGCCGTTCGCCAAGTACATGGCCGACCACGGCATGATTCCGGGCATCAAGGTGGACAAGGGTGCGCACCCGCTGGCCGGCTGCCCGGGCGAGCTGGTCACCGAAGGCCTGGACGGCCTGCGCGAGCGCCTGCAGGAGTACTACAAGCTGGGTGCGCGCTTCGCCAAGTGGCGTGCGGTCATCAACATCGGCGAGAGCATTCCGTCGGGCACCTGCATCGAGTCCAACGCCCATGCGCTGGCCCGTTATGCCGCCCTGTGCCAGGAATGCGGCCTGGTGCCGATGGTCGAGCCGGAAGTGATCATGGACGGCGACCACGACATCGAGACCTGCTACGAAGTCACCGAAGCCACCCTGCGTTCGCTGTTCGACGCGCTGTACCAGCAGAACGTGCTGCTGGAAGGCACCATCCTGAAGGCGTCCATGGTCATCTCCGGCAAGAACTGCGATGAGCAGGCCGACGTCGAGGAAGTGGCCGAGTCGACCGTGATGTGCCTGAAGAGCACCGTGCCGGCCATCCTGCCGGGCGTGGTGTTCCTGTCCGGTGGCCAGAGCGACGAGCAGTCCACCGAGCACCTGAACGCGATGAACCAGCTGGGCAACCTGCCGTGGCCGCTGAGCTTCTCCTACGGCCGCGCCATGCAGCAGGCCGCGCTGAAGCTGTGGGCCAAGGACATGAAGGGCAACTACGCAGCCGCCCAGAAGACCGTGTACGAGCGTGCCAAGGACAACGGCCTGGCTGCGCTGGGCAAGTGGAACGGCTGATCCGTCCCATCGCTGGATGAACAAGGCAGCGCCGGCATCACGCCGGCGTTTGCTTTTGCGGGTATCTTTTCCGCCCCCGCGTGCCCGGCCGGTACGCGGGAACCACATGGAAGGCCAAGGAGAAACAACATGCGTTTGGCAGCAATCACACTGGCCGTAGCCACGGTCCTGGTCGCCGGCGGGTGCAACCGTATCGGCGGCGGCGCAGAGGCAGGCAAGGCCGCGTCGCTCGATTTCGACAAGCCGGTGTCCGGCGAGATCACCTCGCGCAGCGGCATCAACTTCAATGATGGCAGCCATCACCAGCTCTACCAGATCAAGCTGGAAGACAAGGATCTGGTCGGCCTGAAGCTCACTGGTGCCCTCAGCGGCTCGATCGCCGTGTTCAACAACGGCAGTCTTGTTTCCACCAGCAACACCGGTTACGAACGCGAAGGCGACGTCTCGCTGGCGTTCCGTGCCAATGGCGGCGGCACCTACCAGGTGGCGGTCAATGCCGATGGCCCGACCGCCTTTGGTCCGTATCGCCTGCGAGCCGAGAAGCTGAAACCTTACGACGGCAAGCCGTTGGCGGGCAGTGGCGAAATCGTGGACATGCTGGCCAGTGATTCGCAGGACTACACCTTGCAGGTGGACAAGGCCGGCCTGTACGAAATCCGCCTGGTGTCGGATGTCTTCGATCCGGTGCTGAAGCTGTCGGGCCAGGGCGTTGAAGCCGAAAACGACGATGGCAACGACAGCACCAACTCGCGGCTGACCCTGTCGCTGAAGCCGGGCAAGTACACCCTGACCGCGCGCGGCCTCGGCAGCGGTGTCAATGGCATGTTCACCCTGTCTGCCTCCCGCATCGAACTGCCGGGGAATCTGGTCGAGCGCGATGGCACCGCCCTGCCGAAGTCGGGCAGCGTGTACACCATGCTGGACAACGAAGGCCGTCGCCGCTTCCTGCTGACCCTGGACCGGCCGGCCGACGTGCGCCTGGACGCGATTTCCAGCCAGGTCGATACCGTGCTGCGCGTGGTCGGTGGCGATGTCGAGCTGACCGACGACGACGGTGGCAACGGTACCAACTCGCGCCTGGAAGAGACTCTGCCGGCCGGTCATTACACCGTCGACGTGTCCAGCCTGAACAATGGTGCAGGCATGGTCGAGGTGCGCGTGCAGGTGGAAGGGGCCAGCGCCGAGGGTGCTGCCGCCTCGGCTGCACGTGCCGCTGCCGACGCGGCAGCCGCCGTGGCCGATGACGCCGCTGCGGTGGAAGCTGCCAGTCGTTGAGCGTGATCCACGCCATGCGTGGATGACATCAACGGTGCAACTGAGAAGGCCGGGCAATGCCCGGCCTTTTCCTTTCCGCGCTGCGTTGCGATTCAATGCGCGGCGGCAAAACCCGTGTCACCCAGGGGCGGCAGCATCGACCCGTGCGGTTCGCTGTCGGCGCTTTGCCCGGCGGCACTCAACGCCTGCTGGTAGGCCTTGGCCGTAGCGGTATTGAACGCCACCAGCACGATGCGCATCGGTTGCGCGTGGCTGCGCTGCCAGGCCAGTGTTTCGGTCACTGCGATCTGCGCGGCCTGGTACAGCGGATAGCCGTATACGCCGCAGCTGATGGCTGGGAATGCGATCGACTGCACGCCCAGCGGTTCGGCCAGCTGCAGCGACTTCCAGTAGCAGTTGGCGAGCAACGCCGGTTCATCGCGCTGGCCGTCGTGCCAGACCGGGCCCACCGTGTGCAGTACGTAGCGTGCAGGCAAAGCGTAAGCACTGGTGGCGCGCACTTCGCCGGTCGGGCAACGTACGCCCGGGCGCAGTTCCGGCAGCTGCGCGCATTCGGCCAGCAATGCGGGCCCGGCCGCACGATGGATCGCGCCGTCGACACCGCCACCACCGAGCAGCGTTTCATTGGCCGCGTTGACGATCGCATCCACCGCCAGGGTCGTGATGTCGCCCTGCCAAACTTCGATCTTCATGCGTCCGTCTCCTGCCTGTGAGGTGATCCGCGCAGCATCTGCGCCGGCTGTTCCCACGGTAGGGGACAGGGCATCGATACTGCGTCATGACCGTCTCACGCGCTGCGATCCGACGGCCTTCACGCACGATGGCGGGCGACGCCTTCATGCAGGCTGAAGCAGAAGGGGGGCGGAGCCCTTTCCCTGCGGAAAAGGGATCCGACCCTGGGCATGCAACAGGATGGGGTCAGAGCCTTTTCCGGATGGAAAGGGCTCTGAGCCCGGGTGTCACGGCAGGCCGGCCAGCCAGTCGTCGTCGGAACCCTCATTCACGTCGGCAAACAGCGGCGTGGAGAAGTAGCGTTCACCGGTGTCCGGCAGCATCGCCAGGATCACTGAACCCGGTTCGGCACGTGCGGCCACATCCAGTGCGCTGGCCACGGTAGCGCCGGCGGAGATGCCGACGAAGATGCCTTCTTCCGCAGCCAGTCGGCGCGCGGTGGCGATCGCGCGGTCATCTTCCACCGTCACCAGTTCATCCACCACATCACGGTTGAGCACGTCGGGCACGAAGTCCGGGGTCCAGCCCTGGATCTTGTGCGGCTTCCAGTCATCGCCCTTCAGCAGTGCGGCGCCGGCTGGCTCGGTGGCGATGATGCGGGTCTGCGGACGCGCGACCTTCAGCACTTCGCCCACGCCGGTGAGCGTGCCGCCCGTGCCCCAGCCGCTGACGAAGTAGTCCAGCCGCTTGCCGGCGAAGTCGCGCAGGATCTCGGCGGCGGTGGTGTTGCGGTGATACGCCGGATTGGCCGGGTTGGCGAACTGGCTGGCCAGGAACCAGCCGTGCTGCTCGGCCAGTTCGCGCGCCTTGCGCACCATGCCGCTGCCGCGTTCGGCGGCCGGGGTCAGGATCACCTTGGCGCCATAGGCGCGCATCAGCTTGCGGCGCTCCACCGAGAAGGTCTCGACCATGGTCGCCACGAACTTGTAGCCGCGCGCGGCGGCGACCATCGCCAGCGCCACGCCGGTGTTGCCAGAAGTGGCTTCGACGATGGTGTCGCCCGGCTTGAGCAGGCCACGTGCTTCGGCGTCGAGGATGATCGCCAGCGCCAGGCGGTCCTTGACCGAGCCGCCCGGGTTGAACGACTCGACCTTGGCGTAGACGCTGACCTGCGGCGGCGCCAGGCGCTGCAGCTTGACGATGGGGGTGTTGCCGACGGTATCGAGGATGGAGTCGTACAGGGCCATGGAAGCGCTCCGGAAACAGGGCCGCGCCGGACGCCGGCGGGCAGAAGGGGAGGGCTGGCTGTTCAGGCCAGCGGCTGCCGGCTGACCGTAGCGCCGGCATATGACGCCCGGAAATGACCAGATACCTTTCTTAAACAACCTTTGGTTATAAGCTGGTGACGGCAATTGACCCTAGAGTGGACCTCCGCCCCACGCCGCCCGCCTCCCATGACGCTGACCCAGCTGCGCTACCTGGTCGCCATCGCCGACGCCGAGCTGAACATCACGCTGGCCGCCTCGCGCGTGCACGCCACCCAGCCCGGCCTGTCCAAGCAGCTCAAGCAGCTGGAAGACGAGCTCGGCTTCCTGTTGTTCGTGCGCAAGGGCCGCAGCCTGGAGTCGGTCACCCCGGCCGGTACCGAGGTGATCGCCCGCGCCCGCGCGGTGCTGGCCGAGGCCAACAACATCCGCACCTACGCGGCCAACCAGCGCCGCGAGAGCCAGGGCCAGCTGATCCTGACCACCACCCACACCCAGGCGCGCTTCGTGCTGCCGCCGGCGGTGGCAGCGATCAAGCAGGCCTATCCCCAGGTGAGCGTGCACCTGCAGCAGGCCGGTGAAACCGACGCGCTGGACCGCTTGAACCAGGGTGACGCGGATATCGCGATCATCAGCACCGCCGGCAGTGAGCCCACCGATGGCATCGCGGTGCCGCTGTTCCGCTGGCGACGCCTGGTGGTGGTACCCAAGGGGCACCCGCTGGACCGCGCCGGCCGCGCACCGGACCTGGCCGCGTTGGCCCGGCAGCCGCTGATCAGCTACGAATCCTCGACCCGCCCGAATTCCTCGTTGCAGCGCGCCTTCGCTGCAAACGGCCTGGCGCCGGACCTGGCGCTGACCGCGCTCGATGCGGACCTGATCAAGACCTATGTGCGTACCGGTCTGGGCGTAGGCCTGCTGGCCGAGATGGCGGTCAGTTCCAGCGACGAAGACCTGCGCTCGTGGCCGGCGCCGGACCCGATCAGCGAGTGCATTGCCTGGGCGGTGTTGCCGCGCGACCGGGTGCTGCGCGATTACGCGCTGGAGCTGGTGCACGTGCTGGCACCGCAGATTGATCCGCGCGATCTGCGCAGGGTGCTGGATGGCAACCAGGCCGCCGCGTGGCCGGTGCCCCCGACGTGGGAGTCACTGACCCAGACCATCACGGTGTGAGGGGTTGGTCGAGCAGGGCTTGCAGCCCTGCACCTGCTGCGGACAAAGGCAACAGCAACAGCAGAAGCGGCATTCCGTGGGTTGGCGGGGCGGTGTCGGAGTGCGGGGACGCTGCAAGTACGTCCCTGTAAGCTTGGCAGCCGCATCCATGCGGCTGACACCCCGCACTCCGACACCGCCCCACCTCTGACAGATTCCGGCGGCTGTTGGTAGGTGTCGACCTTGGTCGACACGATAGATCCATGCGTGGATGCTTTTCGATTCCAGTTCGAAATATTCGATTCCGATTGAGATTCATCCACGCATGGCGTGGATCTACTGCAGATCGCAGAGATCTGTCGAAGGCGGGGTGGGTCCGGTTGCGGGAGTGTCCGCGGCATGGATGCCGCGGCCAAGCCCCCAAGGATGGGTTTACGGCGTCTCCCGCAACCGGACCCACCCCGCCTACCCACAGGAAGCCCGCTTTTGCTTCGGCTGTTGCTGTTGCTCCAGCTCGCAGCGGGTGCAGGGCGCAGCCCTGCCGATAAACCCCCTCCTGCGACCGTTCGTCGCACGGGCAACCCTGGACCCGCATCTACACTAGCGGGGTGCCCCGCCTGTCCCGCCCGCAGCCCCTTCTGCTCCAGCTCGCCATCCTGGCGACGCTGCTGATGGTGCTTGCGCCGCTGGTCAGCCGCGCGTTGCAGGCGCCGCCGATGGACCACACCGCAATGGCGGGCATGGACCACGCCGCCATGGGTCACGACATGCATGACATGGCCATGGCCGGGCACGATCAGCACGGCGCCGCGCCGGCAGCGCCTGACCGCCCGGCCGATCCCCACGCCATGCATGGCGAAGCCTGCGAATACTGCGTACTGGCCATGCGCCTGCTGCCATGGCTGGCGGTGCTGGTGCTGCTGTTGCCGCTGCTGTGGCGGCCGCGCCTGGTGTTCCCGTGGTCGCAACGGGTGCTGCCCGCACCGCACTGGCCCGCACATGCCGCACGTGGGCCACCGCGCGTCTCCATCGTCCGCTGATATCCCCGTGAATCTGCCGCACGACGCGCCTGACCGGGCGCCGTGCGCGCGTGCGTACCTTGGAGCTGTTCCGATGAAAATGACTTCCCGCCCCGCGGGCGCCTGCGCGCGCCTGCCGGTTGCCCTTGGCCTGGCCGTGGCCGCGTCACTGGCCCACGCTGCGCCCGCCGACGAGGCGCGTACCCTCGATACGATGGTGGTCACCGCCGCCGCACCGTCCTCGCCGCTGCACTGGGTGACCGACCCACGCCTGCCGCGGCAGCCGGTGCCGGCCAGTGATGGTGCCGATTACCTGAAAACCGTTCCCGGATTCTCTGCCATCCGCAACGGCGGCACCAACGGCGACCCGGTGCTGCGCGGCATGTTCGGTTCGCGCCTGAACATCCTCAGCAACGACGGCAACCTGATCGGTGCCTGCCCGTCGCGCATGGACAATCCGCTGTCCTACATCGCGCCGGAAAGCTTCGACCGGTTGACCATCATCAAGGGCCCGCAGAGCGTGCGCTGGGGCGCAGGTGCCTCGGCCGGTACCGTGCGCTTCGAGCGCGACACCCCGCGCTTCGATGAACCCGGCGTGCGTGCCGATGCCAGTGCGCTGGTCGGCTCGCGCAACCGCAATGACCAGGTACTGGACCTGACCCTGGGCAATCCGACCGGCTATGTACGCGCCAGCGGCAACCGCTCCGAGGCCGATGACTACAAGGACGGCCACGGTGACGTGGTGCCGTCGAAGTGGCGCAAGTGGAATGGCGACGTGGCCATCGGCTGGACGCCGGATGCCGACACGCTGCTGGAGATTTCCGCCGGTGCCGGCGATGCCATCGCGCGTTACGCCGGGCGCGGCATGGACGGTGCCGCGTTCGAACGCACCAGCTATGCCGCGCGCTTCGAAAAACGAAATCTGCCCGGTGCGTGGGACACGTTGCAGGCCAACGTGTACTACAACGAAGCCGACCACGTGATGGACAACTACACGCTGCGCACGCCGAATCCCAACAGCATGATGCCGATGCCGATGGCGTCGAACGTGGACCGCCGTACCCAGGGCGGCCGGGTCAGTTCCGAGTGGCACTGGCAGGACGTGCAACTGGTGGCGGGTGTGGACGGCGAAGACAGCCGCCATCGTGGCCGCATGGGCATGGGCCGCGACACCTACCGCCAGGCCGCCTGGGGGACCGATGCCCACTTCCGCCGCTATGGCGTGTTCACCGAGTTGACCCTCGGCGCCGGCACCGATCAGCGTTGGATCAGCGGCCTGCGCATCGACCGCGGCAGCGTCCGAGATGAGCGGCAATCGATCCGCGGAATGATGGGGAACAGGCCCAATCCGACTGCGGGCCAGCGCCGCAAGGACTGGCTCGGCAGCGGCTTCCTGCGCTACGAGCAGGATCTGGCCGACGGCCTGACCTGGTACGCCGGGCTCGGCCACAGTGAACGCATGCCCGACTACTGGGAGCTGTTCTCGCCCAACCATGGCCCGGCCGGCGCAGTGAACGCGTTCACCGGCGTGCAGCCCGAACGCACCACCCAGCTCGACGTCGGCCTGCAGTACAAGGGACCGCGCGTGCAGGCGTGGGTTTCGGCGTACGCCGGGCAGATCCAGGACTACATCCTGTTCACGTACCACGGCAGCGGCATGATGGGCATGAGCCAGGCCCGCAATGTCGACGCGCGCATCGCCGGTGCTGAGGCGGGGCTGGAGGTAAGCGTGGCCGAGCAGTGGAAACTGGGGGGCACGCTGGCCTATGCCTGGGGCGAGAACCGCGACCAGCAGCGTCCGCTGCCGCAGATGCCGCCGCTGGAAACGCGCCTGAGTGCGAACTGGGAAGGCCAGCGCTGGAGCGCCGGGGCACTGCTGCGTGCGGTGAACCACCAGCATCGTGTCGCAAATGGCCAAGGCAATGTCGTTGCGCAGGACCTGGGGCCGAGTGCCGGTTTCGCCACGTTCGCGCTCAACGCCGCGTACCGTTTCAGTTCGCAGCTGCAGCTCAGCGCGGGCGTCGACAACCTGTTCGACCGCGCCTACAGCGAGCACCTGAACCTGGCCGGCAGTGCCGACTTCGGCTTCCCGGCCGACCCGGTGCGCATCAACGAGCCCGGGCGCAGCTTGTGGATGAAGGTGAACTACCGGTACTGATCCGCCGGGTGCAAAAAAAACCGGGGCCGGATCCCCGCCAGGATCCGTCCCCGCCCGACGCCCTCTGTCGGGCAGCTTCGACTCTACGATGGCAACGCCCGTGGTGCACGGCTGGATACAACCCGACACACGCCGACACCGCCAAGGACAGCCTTGCACGGAACGGGTTCAAGGCGCTATCACGGCTTCGGTTCCACGATGGTAAACGCTTGGCACATACCGCTTCTGCGGG
Source organism: Stenotrophomonas sp. YJH_SMC_58 (assembly GCF_059369635.1). Taxonomy (NCBI): domain Bacteria; kingdom Pseudomonadati; phylum Pseudomonadota; class Gammaproteobacteria; order Lysobacterales; family Lysobacteraceae; genus Stenotrophomonas; species Stenotrophomonas sp. YJH_SMC_58. The sequence goes on along the minus strand of NZ_JCAFSW010000001.1, from coordinate 310,367 downwards.
GCCTTGCCTACACTCGGCGGCCGTGGATCAATCAGGACCCTTCATGTTGGCTCGTATCGCTTCGACCCTGGCCCTTGGCCTCAGCCTGGCCGTGTTGGCCGGGTGCGCAGGCAAACAGGAGGCCGCCGCGCGTCGGCAGGGCGAAGCAGTGCCGGTCACGGCGCAGGTGGTGCAGCCCACGCAGTGGAACGACACCCTGCAGGCGCTGGGCACGGCCAAGGCGCGCGAGTCGATCAGCGTCACCGCCAAGGTCAGCGAAATCGTCGAGAAGGTGCATTTCGAAAGCGGCCAGCACATCGCCGCCGGTGCCCCGATCGTGACGCTGCGCGGGCAGGCCCAGGAAGCGGCGCTGGTGCAGGCGCAGGCCACCTTCCACGAGGCCGACCAGTTGTACAAGCGCCAGCGCGAGCTGGCCTCCCAGCGGTTGGTGTCCAGTGCCACGCTGGATACGCAGAAGTCGATCCGCGATGCCGCCGAGGCGCGCGTGATGCAGATGCAGGCCGACATCGGTGATCGCCGTGTACGCGCACCATTCGCCGGCGTGCTCGGCATCCGCCAGGTCAGCCCGGGCTCGCTGGTGACCCCGACCACGGTCATCGCCACGCTCGACGACATCGAGCACATGCACATCGATTTCCAGGTGCCGGAAGTGGAACTGGCCGCACTGGGCGTCGGTGACAAGGTCAGCGCCACCAGCGTGGCGTGGCCGGGCCGCACCTTCGAGGGCGTGGTCAGTACCATCGACGCACGCATCGACCCGGCGACCCGTGCGGTGACCGTGCGCGGCGATTTCGCCAACAGCGACCACGCGCTGCGCCCGGGCATGCTGCTGGACGTGCGCCTGTTCCGCCCCGAGCGCCCGGCGCTGGTGGTGCCGGAAATCGCCGTGGTGCAGGTGGGCCGCGACACGTTCGTGTACCGCATCAAGAGCGACGACAGCGTCGAACGCGTGGACGTGGTGACCGGTGCGCGCCGCGCCGGCGTGGTTGAGATCAAACAGGGCCTGGAAGCCGGCCAGCGCATCGTGGTCGATGGCACCGGCAAGCTGCGCCCGGGCTTGAAGGTCGCGGCCAAGGATGCGGCCCCGGCCAGCGGTGCCAAACCGGCGGATGCACCGGCGCCGGCCGCGGCCGAGGGCCACGGCGGATGAAGCTGTCCGACATCTCCATCCAGCGGCCAGTGTTCGCCGTGGTGATGAGCCTGTTGCTGCTGGTGCTGGGCGTGATGTCCTTCACCCGCCTGACCCTGCGCGAACTGCCCGCCATCGATCCGCCGATCGTGTCGGTGTCGGTGGACTACACCGGCGCCTCGGCGGCGGTCATCGAAAGCCGCATCACCCAGGTGCTGGAAGATGCGCTGGCCGGCATCGAAGGCATCGATACGATCAATGCGCGCAGCACCAACGGCCGCTCGCAGGTCAGCATCGAGTTCACCTCCAACCGCGATATCGAAGCGGCCGCCAATGACGTGCGCGATGCGGTCAGCCGCGTCGCCGACCGCATGCCCGAAGAAGCGCGTCCGCCGGAGATCGCCAAGGTCGAGAGCGATGCCGACCCGATCATCTGGTTCAACATGGTGTCCTCGACCATGGACACGCTGGAGCTGAGCGACTACGCCGACCGCTACGTGGTCGATCGTTTCTCCAGCCTCGATGGCGTGGCCCAGGTCCGCATCGGTGGCCGCCAGCGCTATGCGATGCGCATCTGGCTGGACCGTGACCAGCTGGCCGCGCGCGGGCTGACCACTGGCGATGTGGAAACCGCACTGCGCAACGAGAACGTGGAACTGCCGGCCGGCCGCATCGAGTCGACCGACCGTGACTTCACCCTGCGCGTGGAGCGCAACTACATCAAGCCGGAAGACTTTGCGACCATCCCGCTGGGCAAGGGCCGCGACGGCTACGTGGTGCGCATGGGCGACGTGGCGAAGATCGAACTGGCTTCGGCCGAGCGTCGCGCGTACTACCGCAGCAACGGCGAGCCGGGCATCGGCCTGGGCATCGTCAAGACCTCCACCGCCAACTCGCTGGACGTGGCGCGTGCCGCGCGCGCTGAAGCCGAGCGGGTGGCACTGACCCTGCCCAAGGGCACGCAGATCTTCGTCGCCTTCGACAACACCACCTTCATCGAAGCCGCAGTTGACCGCGTCTATGCCACGCTGGTGGAAGCGATGATCCTGGTGCTGGCGGTGATCTGGCTGTTCCTCGGCAGTTTCCGCGCCGCGTTGATCCCGGCGGTAACGGTGCCGGTCTGCCTGGTCGCGGCGTTCATCGCGCTGTATGCGTTCGATTTCTCGATCAACCTGCTGACCCTGCTGGCCCTGGTGCTGTGCATCGGCCTGGTGGTGGACGATGCGATCGTGGTGGTGGAAAACGTGCAGCGCCGCATCGACCTGGGCGAGCCCCCGCTGGTGGCCTCCAAACGTGGCACCACGCAGGTCGCCTTCGCGGTGATCGCCACCACCGCGGTGCTGGTGGCGGTGTTCCTGCCGGTCGGTTTCCTGGAAGGCAATACCGGCCGCCTGTTCCGCGAACTGGCGGTGGCGCTGGCGGCAGCGGTTGCGTTGTCCGCGTTCGTGGCGCTGACGCTGACGCCGATGATGGCCTCCAAACTGCTCAAGCCGCACACCGGGCAGGCACCGCGCGGCCTGCATGGCTTCGTCAACCGCAACCTGGAGCGCCTGGCCTCCGGCTATGGCCGCGTGCTCGACCATCACGTGGACCGCACGTGGATCTACCTGCTGGTGATGGTGGCCGCGCTGTCCGCCAGCTGGGGCCTGCTGAAACTGCTGCCGTCGGAGCTGGCGCCGGCCGAAGACCGCGGTTCGTTCCAGATCATGATCGACGGCCCGGAAGGCGCCGGCTACGACTACACCGTGCAGCAGGTACAGCAGGTGGAGGCACTGCTGGCCCCGCACGTGGGCGCCGACAAGCCGATCGTGCGTGCCAACCCGCGCGTGCCCGGCGGCTTCGGTGCCAGCGAGGAAATGCACACCGGCCGCGTCAGCATCTTCCTGCAGCCGTGGCGCCAGCGCAGCGAGGCCACGCCGGACGTGGCCAACGCACTGCAGAAGGAACTGGACACCATCCGCGGCGTGCGCGTGCGTACGCAGGTGGGTGGCGGGCTGGTGCGCAGTGGCGGCCAGCCGTTCCAGATCGTGCTGGGCGGCCCGGAATACGCCGAGATCGCGCAGTGGCGTGACCGCATCCTGCTGCGCATGGCCGACAACCCGGGCCTGGTCGGCCCGGATTCGGACTACAAGGAAACCCGGCCGCAGATGCGGGTGAACATCGACCGCCAGCGTGCGGCGGATCTCGGCGTGCCGGTCACCGCGATCGGTTCGGCACTGGAAACCATGATGGGCTCGCGCCGCGTCACCACCTTCGTCGACAACGGCGAGGAGTACGACGTGCTGGTCCAGGCCGGTCGCGATGGCCGTGCCAGCCCGGCCGACCTGGCTGCGATCCGCGTGCGCGCCACCTCCGGCGAACTGGTGCCGCTGTCCAACCTGGTCACGCTCAGTGAAGTGGCCGAGGCGGGCACGCTGAACCGCTTCAACCGCCTGCGCTCGATCACCATCACCGCCGGCCTGGCACCGGGCTATCCGCTGGGCGAGGCCATCGCCTGGGCGCAGAACGTGGCCCGCGAGGAACTGCCGCAGTATGCGCAGGTGAACTGGAAGGGCGAATCGCGCGAGTACCAGAGTGCGGGTGGCGCGGTGCTGCTGACCTTCGCCATGGCCCTGCTGGTGGTTTACCTGGTGCTGGCCGCGCAGTTCGAGAGCTTCATCCACCCGCTCACCATCATGCTGACCGTGCCGCTGGGCGTGCTCGGTGCCTTGGTCGGGTTGTGGGTGAGCGGCGGCACGGTGAACCTGTTCAGCCAGATCGGCATCGTCATGCTGGTCGGCCTGGCAGCGAAGAACGGCATCCTCATCGTCGAATTCGCCAACCAGCTGCGCGACGACGGAAGAACCGTGCGCGAGGCGATCATCGAATCGGCGATGGTGCGCCTGCGCCCGATCCTGATGACCTCGATCGCCACCGTGGTCGGCGCGATTCCGCTGGTGGTGGCCGGTGGCCCCGGCTCGGCCAGCCGTGGCACGATCGGCATCGTGATCATCTTCGGCGTGACTCTTTCGACGTTCCTGTCGCTGTTCGTGGTGCCGGCGTTCTACGCGCGGCTGGCCCCGTACACCCGCTCGCCGGAAGCGGTGAAGCGCGAGCTGGAGAAGCAGGAAGCCGAATCGCCCTCGGTGGGCGGGCATGCCTGACCGGCCTGCCGACGGGGTCGGTCCAGGGGTCAGAGCCCTTTCCGGAACGGAAAGGGCTCTGACCCCGCCACTACAGGGAGAAGGTTTCCGCCTGCGCCCCTGGCGCCCGGAAGACCTGGAATCGCTGCTGCGCCATGCCAACGACGCCGAGGTATCGCGCGGCCTGCGTGATCGCTTCCCGTACCCGTACACGCGCGAGGATGGCGAGGCCTTCCTCGCCGGCCGCGTGCTGGCCCCTGGCACGCTGAACCTGGCCATCGAGATCGACGGCCAGGCCTGCGGCAGCGTCGGCGCCCAGCAGGGCGTGGCCGAGCGTGGGCACACCGCCGAACTGGGTTACTGGCTCGGCCAGGCCTACTGGGGGCAGGGCGTGATGACCCGCGTGGTTGGCCTGTTCGCACCGTGGGTGATGAACGAACTGCGCCTGTTCAGGCTGCAGGCCACCGTGGTCGACTTCAACCTCGGCTCGGCCCGGGTGCTGGAGAAGAACGGCTTCCAGGAAGAGGGCGTGGAGCGCTGTGCGGTCTACAAGCGCGGCGTCCTGCACGACCTGCGCCGCTTCGCCCGGGTACGCACCCAGCTGCCGTGACCCCATCCTCTTGGCGCTACCGCAGCGGCCTTCGATCAGGGAGAATCGACCGGTCCCTTCCAGCCGACGGGACGTCCTTACAACCCGCCGACTGGAGAGAGCGCGCGTGGAAGCAACCGTACATTTCATCAACAGCATCATCTGGAGCAAGGCACTGATCTTCGTGTGCCTGGGCGCCGGCCTGTTCTTCAGCCTGCGCACGCGCTTCATGCAGATCCGCGGCTTCCTCGAGATGTGCCGCCTCACCGTCAAGGGTGAGAAATCCGACGCCGGCGTGTCCTCGTTCCAGGCCCTGGCCATGTCGATGGCCGGCCGCATGGGTATCGGCAACATCGCCGGCGTGGCCACCGCCATCGCCTTCGGCGGCCCCGGTGCGATCTTCTGGATGTGGGTGATGGGCTTCCTCGGCGCGTCCACCTCGTACGTGGAATGCACCCTGGCGCAGATCTACAAGACCAAGGACGCCGAAGGCCGCTACCGCGGTGGCCCGGCCTACTACATCGAAAAGGCCATGGGCCTGAAGTGGTACGCGCTGGCCTTCGCCATCGCCACGATCATCGCCGCCGGCTTCCTGATGCCGGGCGTGCAGGCCAACGCGATCGCCGACAGCATCATCAACGCCTGCCGTGGCACCGCCCTGTGCGGTCCGCTCGATGGCCAGGCCTTCGGCATGGAATCGGTGCAGGCGTTGAAGCTGGGCATCGGCATCGTGGTCGCGCTGCTGCTGGGCGTGGTGATCTTCGGTGGCGTCAAGCGCATCGCCAACTTCGCCGAAGTGGTGGTGCCGTTCATGGCCGCCGGCTTCATCCTGATGGCCATCGTCATCATGATCATCAACTACGACCGCGTGCCGGAGATGTTCAACATCATCTTCAGCAGCGCCTTCGGCACCCACGCCGCGTTCGGCGCGATGATGGGCCTGGCAGTGGAGTGGGGCATCAAGCGCGGCATCTACGCCAACGAAGCCGGCCAGGGTTCGGGCCCGCATGCAGCGGCCGCCTCGGAAGTCTCGCACCCGGCCAAGCAGGGCTACGTGCAGGCCTTCGCCATCTACTTCGACACCATGATGGTATGCACCGCTACCGCCTTCCTGATCCTGGCCAGCGGCACCTACAACGTGTACTCGCCGGCAGGTGCCGGCGCCCCGCCGATCTTCCAGGGCCTGGCCGGCATTCCCGAAGGCGCCGGTTACGCCCAGGCCGGCGTGGAAGCCGTGCTGCCGGGCTGGGGTTCGGCGTTCGTGTCCATCGCCATCTTCTTCTTCGCGTTCACCACCATCATGGCGTACTACTACATGGCCGAGACCAATCTCAGCTATGTGAACCACAACAGGAAGCGCCCGCTGACCGTGCTGGTGCTGCGCCTGGGCATCATCGGCATGGTGGTGTTCGGCGCGTTCCATAATGCGACCCTGGCCTGGGCGCTGGGTGACATCGGCGTCGGCCTGATGGCCTGGCTGAACATCATTGCCATCCTCATCATCCAGAAGCCGGCCATGCTCGCCCTGCGTGATTACGAACGACAGAAGAAGCTCGGCCTCGATCCAATCTTCGACCCCGATGCCCTGGGCATCAAGAACGCCGATTTCTGGCGTCAACGCAAGCTGGAGTTGTCCCGTAGTGAATGATCCCTGGAAGAATGCCCGCCGCCCGTCGTCGCGACCGCCGCGGGCCACCCCGCTGCCACCGCGTGAGGGCGGCACCCCGCCGCCGCCGGGGCGCGGCAACGACGAACTGCGCCTGTATGGCTGGAACGCCGTACAGGCGCTGTTCGCCAAGCGCCCGCAGGCGCTGCGCAAGCTGTACCTGGTGGACGCGCTGATTCCGCGCATGCAGCCGGTGCTGAAGTGGTGCGTGGCCAACCGCGTGGGCTATCGCGTGGTGGAGGAAGGCGATCTCAACAAGCTGGCTGCCACGACCCATCACGAGGGCCTGGTGGCCGACGTGCTGCGTGCGCCGGTCGTGCCGCTGGCGCAGTGGCTGGCCGATCTGGAGCAGGGCCCGGTGCTGGCGTTGTGGCTGGATGGTGTCGGCAACCCGCACAACTTCGGCGCGATCCTGCGCTCGGCCGCGCATTTCGGCGTCAAGGCGCTGCTGCTGCCGGTCGGCAGTACGCTGGCGCTGTCCGGTGCTGCCGCACGCGTGGCCGAAGGCGGGGCGGAGTCGGTGCCGCTGGTGCAGCTGCCGGAGACTGCTCAGGCGATGGCGCAGCTGCGTGCGGCCGGCTTCGGGCTGGCGGCGACCCTCGTTGAGGGTGGCGACGACGTGTTCCGTGCGTCGCTGCCGGAGCGGCTGGTGTACGTGATGGGCGCTGAAGGCGAGGGCATGGACCGCGGCCTGGCCAGCGAATGCGACATGCGGGTCTCGATTCCCGGCAGTGGCGCGGTGGAGAGCCTGAACGTGGCCTCGGCCACGGCGGTGCTGCTGGCGCAATGGGCCAGTCGACGCGGGTGATCCCGTATCCGGGCTCGCATGATCGGGGTCGGATCCCTCGCCGCAGGCGAGGGCTCTGACCCTGCCGGGTTCCTGATTCAGGACCCGCCTTGGTGGGGGCGAACCTTGGTTCGCACCGCTCCTGCCGCTGCGCTCGCCGGGCATGGCCCGGCACTACCGCATCACTCGTTCGGAGGCGTGGTCGCCTTGGCTTCGCTGCCGAAGCTGCCATCGGCTTCTGCCGCCAGGTAGGCAAACACGGTGTAGGCGGCCACGTTCTGCGCCAGCGCCTTCGGGTCGATCTTGTCCAGCGTGTCGTCGGCGGTGTGGTGCAGGTGGAAGTAGTCCGAGCCGTCCTGCGCCAGCCACGCCCACGCACCGCCCTTGGCGGCCAGCGGGCCGACGTCCGGGCCCGGGCCACCCTTGTCGGCCTGGTACTCGATGCCCAGCGGCTTCATTACTTCGGCAATCTGCTTCGTCGCTTCACGTGAGCCTTCCGGATTCGGCGAACCGGTATTGAAGGCATAGATGCGGCCGGCACCGAAGTCGCTCTCGGCGGCCAGCTGGTGCAGGGCCACGTCCTTGGCGTGCGCTTCGGCGTAGGCCTTGCCGCCGTACAGGCCCTGCTCCTCGTTGGCGAAGGCGATCACGCGGATGGTGCGCTTCGGTGCCTGCTTCAGCTGGCCGATCAGGTGGCCGGCGGCCATCGTGATGCCCACGCCCGCGCCGTCATCCACGGCGCCGGTGCCCAGGTCCCACGAATCCAGGTGACCGCCGATCACCACCACTTCCTTCGGCAGGCTGCGGCCGGTGATCTCGCCGATCACGTTGTACGAAGTGGCCGTGCCATCCCAACCGCAGTCCAGCGCCACCTTCACCGTGGTGCTGCCACGCGCCAGCAGGCGCGCCAGCTGGTCGGCATCGGGCACCGACAGCGCGGCCGACGGCACCGGGGTCAGGCCGTCATCGAAACGGGTGATGCCGGTGTGCGGCACGCGGTGGGAGTCGGTACCGGCCGAGCGCATCAGGAAGCCCACCGCGCCCTTGCGGATCGCTTCTGACGGTCCCTTGCTGCGGATCGCACCGCCGCGGCCGTAGTCGCGGCCATCGCGGAACGGCAGCATCTGGTAATCGACGAAGGCGATCTTGCCCTTCAGCGAACCGGCCGGTGCCGCCTGCAGGGCGGCCAGATCGGCGAAGCGCACCACCTCCGCTTCCACCGTGCCGCCCGGGCTGCCGCCCAGCGCAGTGATCTGCAGCGGCTGCTGGTTCCTGCCGGTCACGGCAGCGTGTTCACTGCGGCGCTCCCATTTCGGGAAGGTCACCGGTTCCTTCCACACCTTGTCGAAGCCCAGTGCCTTGAACTTGGCTTCGGCCCAGGCCACGGCGCGGGCGTCGGCCTCGCTGCCGGCGATGCGCGGGCCGATTTCGGTGGTGAGCGATTCGACCACCTTCCAGCCGGTGTCATCGGCCAGCGCCTGGTCGCGCAGCTGCGCGGCGGTGGCCAGCGACGCCGGGGGCAGGGTGGTGGTATGCGGCGCCGCGAAGGCCGGGGCGGCCAGCAGGGCGAGGGAGGATGCGATGGCAAGGACGCGGCGACGCATGGACAACTCCGGGAAGGGACCTAAGCCTTGGAGCTTAACAGTCGTTCAGCCCGGCGCATGGGCGGGAGGTCATGGCTGGCGCGAACGCTGTTTTCCGCCATGTCCGGCAAAGCGAAAGCCCCGCCGGAGCGGGGCTTTCGCGCAGTCGCGGTAGTGCCGGCCGCTGGCCGGCTTCCGCATGTTCCGATATTGCCGGCCAGCGGCCGACACTACCGTTCTGCGGCCTTATTTCTTCAGGCTGTCGCGGATCTCGCGCAGCAGCACCACTTCTTCGGCCGGTGCGGCCGGTGCCGCTTCCTGCTTGCGCGACAGGCGGTTGATCGCCTTGACCACGATGAAGATGGCGAAGGCCACGATCACGAACTGGATCAGCGTATTGATGAAGTCACCATAGCCGATCACCACGGCCGGAATCTCCTTGCCGTCCGGCCCGATGCGGGCCGGTGACAGCGTCCACGCCAGCTGCGAGAAATCCACCTTGCCGATCAGCAGGCCCAGCGGCGGCATGATGATCTTCTCGACCAGCGCCGTCACGATCTTGCCGAAGGCCGCGCCGATCACCACGCCGACGGCGAGGTCGATGACGTTGCCGCGCATCGCGAATTCCTTGAACTCGGTGAGCATTCCCATTGTTGTTTTTCTCCGGTGGGGAAGTGGACAGCGCGCAGGGTAGCGCAGGTAATGTCAGCCGGCGATCACGCCGTGGCGCTCGGCCACGTTTTCCAGGCGCGCGCTGAAGCGGTCGCCGGGCTTCAGTGCAGCCACGCCTGACGGGGTGCCCATGAACACCAGGTCGCCGGCACGCAGCTGCCACAGCTTGGACAGCTCGTGCAGGATCTCCGGCACGTTCCAGATCATCTGGTCCAGCAGCGCCTGCTGGCGCACCTCGCCGTTGACCTCCAGCGACAGGTTGAGCGCGGCCAGGTCGCCGACCTCTTCGGCGTGGACGATCTCGCTGATCGGCGCGGAGGCATCGAAGCCCTTGGCCGCATCCCACGGGTGGCCCTTGTCCTTGGCCGCAGCCTGCAGGTCGCGGCGGGTCAGGTCCAGGCCGACGGCGTAGCCGTAGACCAGTGCTTCGGCATCGGCCACGGCCAGTTCGCCTGCGGGCGCATCACGGCCGATCGCCACCACCAGCTCCACTTCGTGGTGCAGGTTGGCGGTCGCCGGCGGGTAGGGGATGGCGTCGTCATGGCCGACCACGATCGCATCGGCCGGCTTGCTGAAGAACATCGGGCGGCCACGGTCATCGGCCGCCGGCACCGCCGCGCCCATTTCGCGGGCGTGGTCGGCGAAGTTGCGGCCGACGCAGTAGATGCGGTGCACGGGGAAACTGCCACCGCCCACCACCGGTACACGCGGCAGGGCTACGGCAGGGATCACATCGGAGACATCGGACATGCGGGCATCCAGGAAGGGCGTGCCCGCAGTCTAGAACGCATGGCGCCCGCCGTCAGCGGGCGCGGAAGACCCGCATCAGCGCGAGGCCGGCAGCACCGGCTTGCGCACCACGCGGTACTCGCCTTCGACCACGGTCGGATCGACCGGACGGGCAACGCCCGGCTTGCGCGAGGCCAGCAGCTTCCACGCCAGGCCGACCAGGATCATCGCTGCACCGACGAACACGCCGATGAACACCATCGCGGCCAGGATCGCCAGGCCAAGCAGGCCCACGGCAACGCGCACCAGCGGATGGCGCGGCTTGCGCGGCGCGAACAGGGTGCGGAACTGGTTGAAGGCGGATGCGCGATTGAACATGGCGGCTCGATAGGCTGGGATCAGCGAAACCAGAGTATCGGGACGCGCCACTGTCATTGAGTGAAAAACTCGTTAAATATAGCCTGTGCTTATTACGGATCAATGACTTGTGTTCATGTCGCAGCCAGTCACCTGAGTGGGCGTGCGACAATGCGGGTTTACTGTCCGAGCCTTCGCCATGACTGCCTCTGCCGCCCTGATCGCCCTTGATGCCATTGCCGATGGCGCGTTTGCCGAGGTCGAAGCGGTGGTTGATGGCGATGCCGAATCGCTGGTGCTGTACCGCGACGGTGCGCAGGTGCGTGCGTTCCTGAACATCTGCCCGCACGCCGGCCGCCGCCTGGACTGGGCCCCGGGCCAGTTCCTGAAGAGCCGTGAAGGCCACCTGGTCTGCGCCGCGCATGGCGCCTCGTTCGCGCTGGACAGCGGCGACTGCATCGCCGGCCCCTGCAAGGGCGACCGCCTGCGCGTGGTGCCGGTGGACGTGCGCGACGGGCAGGTTTACCTGGCTTGAGGCCAGAAACAGTCGATCACGGCTCGACTCTACAAAAGCCGTGTCGACCAAGGTCGACACCTACCAGAGCGAGATCCGTGCCGACCAACGGTCGGCACCCACCACCAGCCTCGTGAAACTGTCGAAGGCGGGGCACTGTGGGTTTGCGGGGTGTGAGCGGCATGGATGCCGCGACCAAGCCCCCATGGATGGGTTTACGGCGTCCCCGCAAACCCACAGTGCCCCGCCATCCCACGGAATGCCCGCTGTTGCTGTTGCTGTTGCTTCGGCTTCTGCAGGTGCAGGGCGCAGCCCTGCCGATCAAGCCCCTCAGAACATCAGGTTGATCATCAGCACCACCACGCAGGTGTAGATCAGCGACAGCGGACCGCCGACCCGCCACATCTCGCGCGGGGTGTAGTTGGCCGGGCCGGTGATCATCGAGATCACCGGGTTGGAGGCCGTCATCAGATTGTTGGACGCCGACAGCGCCACGATCAGCGCGAACGCGGTCGGGTTGCCGCCCGCCGCCAGTGCCAGGTTCACCGCGATCGGCACCATCACGATGGTCGCGCCCACGTGGCTGATCACCAGCGAGAACGCCGTGGTCAGCAGCGCCAGCGCCACCTCCAGCACCCACACCGGGATGCCGGTGGGCAGCTTGTCGATGGTATGGCCGGCCACCCACGCCGCCGCACCACTGGAGTCCATCGCCCAGCCGAGCGGAATCAGCCCGGCCATCATGAACACCGTTTTCCAGTTGATCGAGGCATAGGCCTCGTCCATGCGCAGCACGCCGGTCAGCAGCATGCCGGCCACGCCGGTCATCAGCGTCAGCGCCACCGGCAGCTTGCTGGTCAGCGCGATCAGGATGGTCAACGCGAAGATCGCCATGGCGATCTTGAACTTGTGCGGGCGTTGTTCGCCGGTCGGGTAGTCGGTCACCACCACGAAGTCGCGGCTCTTGGCCGCCTGTGCCAGGTCGGTCCAGATGCTGTGGAAGACCAGCATGTCGCCTGCACGCAACTGCACGTCGCGCACGTCCTCGCGGATCACCTGCTTGTCGCGGTTGATCGCCAGCAGGCTGATGCCGCGCTCCTTGCGCAGGCGCAGGTCGGCCGCGCTCTTGCCGATCACGTTCGAGGTCGGCGGCACCACCGCCTCGGAAATACCGGCGCGGCTCGGGTTGAACAGGTCACCCAGGTGCTTCAGGCGCGAAGACATGCGCAGGAACTGGTTCTGCGCGAAGTCGTTGATCTGCTCGCGCGGACCCATTGCGCCGAGCACGCTGCCCACCCAGATGCGCATCTCCGCCGGCGGCGCCAGGCGCGTGTCGTTGCCGGTCTTCAGGGCCAGCAGCAGCGGGGCATCGTGCAGGTTCTCCGCCTCGCCCAGGGTCATGCCGACCAGCGGGCTTTCGGCACTGACCACCAGCTCGAACACATCGCCTTCGATGCCATAGGTCTTGGCGAAGTAGCTTTCGGTGCGCGCCGGGGTGACCCCGTCGTTGGCCAGGTTCTCTTCCTCGATCAGCTTGCGGTCGCCGTAGTAGCGGAAGTACAGCAGCGAGGCGATCAGCAGCGCCACGCCGATCGGCAGCGGCGCGAACATGCGCAGCGGCTCGATGGTGGCCAGGCCCGAGGGCAGGTTGTTGTTGGCCGAGGCCAGCAGGTCGTTCAGCAGGATCAGCGGTGAATTGCCGACCATGGTCAGCGCACCGCCCATCACGATCGCCGCCGAAATCGGCAGCAGCAGGCGCTGCAGGGTCAGGCCGGTGCGCGCTGCCAGTCGCGAAGCCACCGGCAGGTACAGCGCCATCACCGACGGGTTCTGCATGAAGGACGAGTTCAGGCCGGCAATGGCCGTGGTCATCATCAGCAGCCTCTGCTCGACGCCATGACCGCGTCGCAGCAGCCACGCGGCCAGCCGGTTCAGCGCCCCGGTGCGGTCCAGGCCGGCACCGAGGATGGTGGTGGCGATGATGCTCATCACCGCGTTACCGGAGAAGCCGCCGAAGATTTCCTCCGGCGCGATCAGCCCGGTGACACCGAGCACCACCAGCACCACCAGCGCGACCACGTCGGCGCGGATGCGCTCGAACAGGAACATCGCCATCGTGAAGCCGACCAGCCCGAGCACGAGCTTCATGTCGTTGGTCAGCGTCAGCGCGGTATCCATGTGGGGCGCGGCGTCCTCAGGCGATCGTCAGGTGCGGTCGTACAGCAGGTCCCAGACGCCATGGCCGAGTTTCTGGCCGCGGGTCTCGAAGTGGGTCTGCGGGCGCCAGTCCGGGCGCGGCACGCTGCCACGCGGGCCGGCACGGTTGACCAGGCCGGCGGTGGCATCGAGCACGTCCCACATCTGCTCGGCGTAGTCCTCCCAGTCGGTGGCACAGTGCAGGCGGCCGCCCGGGCGCAGCTTGCGCACCAGCAGTTCGGCAAACGCCGGCTGCAGCAGGCGGCGCTTGTTGTGGCGCTTCTTGTGCCACGGGTCCGGGAAGTAGATGCGCACTTCATCGAGCGCGCCATCGGCGATCTCGTTCTGCAGCACTTCCACCGCGTCGTGGTGGTACAGGCGCACGTGGTCGGCGTTGTCGTCGGCCAGCGCGTTCAGCAGCCGGCCCACGCCCGGGGCGTGCACCTCGATACCGATGTAATCGCGCGACGGGTCGTGCTGGGCGGCGAAGCGCAGCGCGGCACCGTTGCCGAAGCCGATTTCCAGCACCTTGTGTGCCGGGCGGCCGAAGGTGGCGTCCAGGTCACGCGGTTGGCCGGTGTAGTCGAGGCCGAAGCGCGGCCAGCGTTCGTCGAACGCGCGCTGCTGGGCGGGGGTGAAGCGGCCTTGGCGCAACACGAAGCTGCGCACTTCGCGGCGGCCCTCGCTTACGGTGAAGGGCTTGGGCGGAGCCTTGGAACCGGCGCTGTCGAAAGGATTGGTCATCAGCCGATCAGCCCATCCACCGGCGAGGAGGCGCTGGCGTAGCGCTTGCGCGGGATGCGCCCGGCCAGGAAGGCCTCGCGGCCGGCCTCGACCGCCTTGCGCATGGCACTGGCCATCAGCACCGGGTGGCGCGCACCGGCAATGGCCGTGTTCATCAGCACGCCGTCGCAGCCCAGCTCCATCGCAATCGCGGCATCCGACGCGGTACCGACGCCGGCGTCGACGATGATCGGCACCTTGGCGTCTTCGATGATCTGCAGCAGGTTGTACTTGTTCTGGATGCCCAGGCCCGAACCGATCGGCGCGGCCAGCGGCATCACCGCAGCGCAGCCGATCTCTTCCAGGCGCTTGGCCAGGATCGGATCGTCGGAGGTGTAGACCATCACTTCGAAGCCGTCCTTGACCAGCTGCTCGGCAGCCTTGAGGGTCTGCACCACGTCCGGGTACAGCGACTTCTGGTCGCCCAGCACTTCCAGCTTGGTCAGGTTATGGCCGTCCAGCAGCTCACGGGCCAGGCGGCAGGTGCGCACGGCGTCTTCGGCGGTGTAGCAGCCGGCGGTGTTGGGCAGGATGGTGTAGCGCTCCGGCGGCAGCACGTCGAGCAGGTTCGGCTCACCCGGGTTCTGCCCGATGTTGGTGCGGCGGATCGCCACGGTGACGATCTGGGCGCCTGCGGCCTCGGTGGCCAGGCGGGTTTCTTCCAGATCCTTGAACTTGCCGGTGCCGGTCAGCAGCCGCGAGCCATAGGTCTTGCCGGCGATCACCAGCGAATCGGGGGAGACATGAACGTTCATGGCGCGATTATCGCCTATCCGCCTGAAGATGGGATCACGCAAGGCGGTGCTGTCCGCAGGAGGGCGAGGGTAGCGCCGGCCGCTGGCCGGCACATGCAGGGTGCCTGACAGCGTCGGATTGCCGGCCAGCGGCCGGCACCACCCGGAGGTCTCAGCCCCCGCCCAACGCGTGCACGATCTCCACCACGTCGCCTTCGGCCAGGACGTGCTCGCCGTGGCGGCTGCGGCTGACGATCTCGCCGTTGACCTCGACCGCCACCCGGCGCTGCAGCAACTGTTCGGCCTCGAGCAGGTCGTGGAGGGTTGCCGAAGCGGGCAGGGCGCGGGGTTCGCCATTGAGCTGGATGTTCATCCGTGCATTGTCGCCGATAGCCCGCCGGGATCGGAACACTTGCAAATTGAACGGGGCGCCAGCTCCGGCACAGCAGGTTTCCCGGTGATCGGGCGACAATCCATGCGGCGGCGCAGCGTGAGCAAAACGCGGCGCAGTGAAACCATTCACCGTGCGCCGGCGTACGTCCGCCGGGTCCTCAACGATATCCCCACAGGAGTTTTTTCATGCTGCTCAGCAAACGCCCGATCCGCACCCTGATGGCGGCCGCGATCGCGCTGGCCGCGCTTCCGGCCATGGCAGGCGAATCCCCGTATTCCAAGGCCGTGTTCTTCGGCGACAGCCTGACCGATGCCGGCTATTTCCGCCCGCTGCTGCCGGCCGATGTGCGTCCGGTGACCGGCCAGTTCACCACCAACCCGGGCTGGGTGTGGTCGCAGCAGGTCGCCAACTACTATGGCCTCAATGGCGCCGCCAATGGTAACGGCCAGAACGGTGACAATTACGCGGTCGGTGGTGCCCGCGTTGGCGTGGACGTGCCGAGCGCAATGGGGACTATCCCCTCGCTGAAGTCGCAGGCGGCCCGTTATCTGGCCGCCAACGGCGGCAAGGCTGACGGCAATGTCCTGTACACGGTGTGGGGCGGCGCCAATGACCTGTTCGCCGCCGCAGCTGCGCCGACGCAGGCACAGGCCATTATCGGCGCCGCCGTCACCGACCAGATCGCTCTGGTGGGTGCGCTGAAGCAGGCCGGTGCGCAGTATGTGCTGGTGCCGAACCTGCCGAACGTCGGCCTGACTCCGGCCTTCCGCGGCCCGAACGCGGCCACCGCCACCGCGCTGTCAGCCGGCTACAACAAGGCTCTTTATGGTGGCCTGAAGCAGGCCGGCATCGAGTTCATCCCGCTCGATACCTTCACCGTGCTGGGCGAAGTCGCCGCCAATCCGGCCATGTACGGCTTCACCAACGTCACCAGCACCGCCTGCAAGATCGATCCGGCCAATTCGACCCAGAGCATCCTGACCTGCAATCCGACCAGCTACGTCAGCCCGGATGCGGCCAACACCTATCTGTTCGCCGATGGCGTGCATCCGACCACGGCGGGCCACCAGCTGCTGGGCCAGTACGCGGTCTCGGTGCTGGAAGCCCCGCGCCTGCAGCAGGTGCTGAGCCACTCGGCACAGACCATCGGTCGTTCGCGTGCCGATCAGGTCAGCATGCACCTGGGCGGTCGTCCGGCCGACGGCCTGTCCTGGTGGGGCGGCGTCCGCGGTGACCTGCAGCGCTACGACCACGCGGATCTGTACGACGGCCTGGCGCCGGCCGGCCTGTTCGGCATCGACTGGGCGCGCGACGGCATGGTGGTCGGCGGCTTCGCCGGCTTCGGCCGCCTCAACGCCGACTTCGGCAACAGCCGTGGCGATTTCACCCAGAAGGACACCACCGCCGGTCTGTTCGCCGGCTGGTACGGCGATCGCATCTGGGTGAACGGCCAGGTCAGCTACACCTGGCTGTCGTATGACGTGAACCGCAAGGTCCAGCTCGGCCCGGCCACCCGCGAGCACGGTGGTTCGCCGGACGGCAGCAACCTGACCGCCGCCCTGAACGCCGGTTACGAGTTCGGCACCGAAGGCGGCTTCCGCCACGGCCCGATCGCTTCGGTGATCTGGCAGAAGGTGAAGATCGATGGTTACACCGAAAGCGCTGCGGCCGGCACCCTGGCCACCGCGCTGGGCTACGACCGCCAGAACGTTGATTCGACCGTTGGTCGGATCGGTTGGCAGGCCCGCTTCGATGGCGGCACCCTCAAGCCGTACGCGCAGCTGACCTACGACCATGAGTTCGAAGACACCAAGCAGGGCAGCGCGTGGCTGCAGACCCTGCCGGAACTGGGCAGCTACCGTGTGCCGGGCCTGAAGTTCGACAAGGACTACGCGACCGTCGTGCTGGGCGCCCGCACCGAACTGTTCGGGCTGCAGAGCAACTTCGGCCTGAGTGCATCGGCCGGGCAGAAGCGTGCCCAGGACGCAACGCTGTTCGCCAACTTCAGCGGCAGCTTCTAAGCAGAAACCAGGCGGGGTCGGCCCTCTCGGCAACGAGAGGGCTTTGACCCCCGGCCTGATGCGATGGGCACCATTGCGCAACACGGGGCCCAGCGCATAGACTTTCCACCGCAACGCGGGCGTAGCTCAATGGTAGAGCTGTAGCTTCCCAAGCTACTGACGTGGGTTCGATTCCCATCGCCCGCTCCATGTCTCCAGCGGTCTGTATCAGGCAGACGCTCCGCGATATCCGAACCCCGCTTTTCCGCGCATGGATCCCGGTCGAGATGCCCGGTGAATGCCAGGGCTGGACGTCGCTTCGCAAACATCCCTCGGCCGGATCGGTCGTGTCCGAATGCATCCTTGCGCATAGCCTGCAGGACAGGAATTCCCCTGCCCCAGCGCTGTGGCCTTCCGGGCTTGGTCAGGCTGCAGGGTTCAGTTGATGCTTGGCTTGGGAATGCTAAAAGATCGTTAGCTGTTGACGCCCATCATCCGTTGCCCGGAGCGTGAATGATCGCTGCACTTGTGCCCATCAGGCGATGCTTTGATTTTTCCGGGCGATCCGACCGGCGGGAGTTCTGGTCGTATTCGCTGCTTGCCGGGTTCGTCATAGCGGTGAGCTACAGCGTGATGGATCGCGGTTACTGGCTGGTCGGCTACCTGTCGTTCGATTGGGAAACGTCAGAGATCCTGTGGAAGCTGGGATGGGTCATGACCGTCTGCGCTGTCATCGTCTTCCTGCCTCCGATGCTGGCCCTGACCGTGCGGAGATTGCACGACATCGACGAGTCAGGCTGGTACACCGTGATCGCGTTCATTCCCTTGGGGGTGTTCGTCCTCTTTCCGGTCATGCTGCTTCCCGGGAGTGAGGAAGAGAATCGATTTGGCGCAGTTCCAGGAGCGCAGGATGCTTGAACCGGCATCGGCCTCAATCGATCGGATCGGCATTGAAGGCGTGGACGGTTCGCTGGGGCGCCTCTCTCATCCGCATGTCCCTTGATCGAACCGCCCTGCGGCGCTACACCCAGTGGTTGCCGTTCCTGGCCCTGGTCGCCGTCTGTGTGGCCTGGTGGTCGCCTCTGGGAGTGATTGTCGGCCTTGCCGTGTGCCTTGCGCTGGGGGGCGCGCTGCAGCGCATCGATCTGGTCGGCGATGCGGTGGGCGGTTCACGCCTGCGCTCGCGATCGATGAAGCCCTTTGCCGAACGGCCGCCCGCACATGATGTGCTGTTGGATTGGGGCGAGCTGGGCATGGGCGGACCGGCGTACAGCACGCAGATGCTGCGCGATGGCGCCATCGTCGAAGGCGTATCCACTGGAGGCAGTCGTGATGCCAGTGGTGAATGGCAGGACCTGCCGGGAGGCGCGCTGCGCCTGGCCAGCGGGTATGTTGATCGATGCGAAGCAGTGATCGTCTACGACGAGCGCCAAAAGACGGTGCAGGTGCTTGCGGCTGCTCCCGGCCTGTTCCGGCAGCAGCTGAGCGAGCGCCAGCAGTCCGATGGGGACGCCGGTGCGGAGGCGTGGCTGCGCAGCCAGCCCGGCGGCATGACCCAGCTGCATCCCTGCCGGGGCCTATGGCTGGAGCAGGGACATCCGGCGCTGGCCGCCGGAGTGCCGCGGGAGCTGAGGCACGTCCTGCCTGATGCCCGGGTGCTGCGCGCGGTCCCGCTGCTTCCCGAGGATCTGCGCGTGACCGCGCATCCGGCGCTGTTCGCGTGCATCTGCCCGTATGCCCTTTACCTTGACGACGCCTCCAGTGGTCGCCACGCCTGTGATCTGGAGACGGTGATCGCGAGCCCGTCGGGACGCTGCCTGGTGGTGGCCGGCAGTGTGCTTGATGAGAACCTGCGACCCATCGAGGGCGTGTGGCTTGTCTGCTGGCAGGGTCGTTGGCAAGCCTTTGCCCGTCATGCGATGGGCGGCTTCGGCAAGGCCCGGAGCGTGGCCTGGATCAATGTGATCGATGCTGACGATGACGGCACACTCCAGTGCGAAGCCTATGAGGAACGCTGGGAGTTCGATGCCGTCCATCGAAACCCCACGCGCCACACAGCCTTGGAGCTGCCTGTGGAATGGCGTGAAACCGGGTTGGCGCTGCGCGCCCGTGATGGGCGCTTCAGGCTGCGCCTTCCCTCGCGCTGATCAGGCCTCGGCGGCGCGCGCGCTCGTTTCCCGCAGCGACTGTGCATATTCCTCGGTGAACAGCCCCGACAACGCCTGGCGCTGCTCCGCATCGATCTCGCGCGAGGCGTTGGCCGTGTAGTCGAAATGAACCATCACGCTGCGCCCGCTGGCTACCAGGGCCTCGAACTGCAACGCCTGTTGCACGATCGACAGCGAGGAGCGGCCAATGCTCTCGATCCGGGTCTCGATGCGCACTTCGTGTCCCGCCTGTATCTGCTGCAGGAAGTCGATCTCGTAGCGGCGCAGGATCAGTGCCAGGTCGCGCATGCTGGCCTCGCGGCTGAAATGCCGGAAGATCTCCTGGCGGCCTTCCTCGAACCAGACGGGCAGGGCGGTGTTGGTGACGTGGCCGAGTACATCCACTTCGGAGAAGCGCGGGAATACGGTGATCGACATCGGGTTTCCTTGCGGTCTGGCCTGCCCCGCAGTGTGCCGCCTGCGCCTGAGCAAGCCACGCCGCAGGGCATCATCCGCCCGCCACACGCCCGCGCTATGCTGCGCGCCTGCCGCCCGATCCTGCCGCGATGAAGCTCGCCATCCTGTCCCGCAACAGTTCCCTGTATTCCACCCGCCGGCTGGTCGAGGCGGCGCGCGCGCGCGGCCACACCGTGCGCATCCTCGATCCGCTGCGCTGCTACATGCGCATTGCCGCCGATGGCTTTTCGATGCATTACAAGGGCCGGCCGATGACCGGCGTGGACATGGTCATCCCGCGCATCGGTGCCTCGATCACCCGCTATGGCACGGCCGTGCTGCGCCAGTTCGAACTGATGGGTGCACGCACCCCGAATCCGTCCGACGCGATCCTCCGTTCGCGCGACAAGCTGCGCGCACACCAGCTGCTGGCGGCCAAGGGCATCGACATGCCGGTCACTGTGTTCGGCGACAACCCCGACGACACCGTCGACCTGTTGTCCATGCTGGGCCCACCGCCGCATGTGGTGAAGCTCAACGAGGGTACCCAGGGGCGCGGCGTGATCCTGACCGAGAAGGCCAGCGCCTCGCGCGGCATTGTCGAGGCCCTGCGCGGGTTGTACGCCAATTTCCTGATGCAGGAATTCATCGGCGAGGCCAAGGGCGCCGATCTGCGCTGCTTCGTGGTCGGTGACCAGGTGGTTGCCTCGATGCAGCGGCAGGCGCCGGAAGGTGACTTCCGCTCCAACCTGCATGCCGGGGGTACGGCGGTGGCGGCCAAGGCCAGCCGTGCCGAGCAGCAGGTGGCGGTGCGGTCGGCCAAGGCGCTGGGACTGTCGGTGTGCGGGGTGGACCTGATCCGCTCCGAGCGCGGCCCGCTGGTGCTGGAGGTCAATTCAACGCCGGGGCTGGAAGGGATCGAGGCCGCCTGCGGGGTGGACGTGGCCACGCGCATCATCGAGCACGTCGAGAAGCTTAAAAAACCCTGATTATTCAGCGCCTTGAGATTCTCACGGGCGGATGAGGCCGGCTTTAACAAGCCTTTAATCGGCCCACGCGTAGGCTTCAGCGAACCGCAGCTCTGCCTCTCAGCAGGATCGGTATCGGGATACAACTTCAGACCCAGGCGGGGGCACCGCCTGGGTCTTTTTTATGCCTGCCCGCTGTCCCTTGTGGAGGTGGCGTGACGGCCGTAGAGTGGCCCCCATCGTTCCTGGATGGATCGGAGGCTGGCGATGTACCGCATCACGATGATCGCGTTGTTGCTGGGCCTGGCCGGATCTGCTGCGGCCAAGCCGGAGAAACCCGTTGTGCAGATGGACCGGCAGTCGCCGGTGGCCGAGCAGGTGCGCCAGGTCGAAAAGGCCCTGGATGATGGCGATTACAGCGAGATTTCCGCTGATGACCGCAGCACCGTGCGCGAAGCGCTGGCCCGGATCACCGCGAGGATGGGCGGCCACCAGAGCGTGCAGGAACTGCCGCCGCAGGTGCAGGGGGAGGTCTTCAACGACCAGGAGCGGATCAATACCCTGCTCACCCGCGCCCACGAGGACAGCCGGCAGATCTGCCAGCACACGCGCAGTACCGGCAGCAACATGCCCAAAAGCCGCTGCCTGACGGTGGCCGAGCGCCGCCGGATCGAGGAAAAGGGCAAGGCGCTGTTGAACGACCAGCGCACCTTCAACAACTTCAACCCTGCCAGCTCGCGGTAGGGCTTCCGCTGCCCCGACCATTGGCACTTGCTGGCGTGAAGGGGGTGCGAATAGAGTCGGGATTCGCCACAGACAAGGATTTGTTTGCCATGAAACAGGCTTTGATGTCGGCCGTCCTGTTGTCAGGACTCGCCCTGGTCAGTACCGCATCGGCATCCAGGGGCAAGGACGTGTTCGTGCCCGGCCAGCCGCTGCAGCAGCAGATCGCGCGTATCGAGGTGGAGCTCAAGGACGGCGAAACCTATTCGGAACTCAAGCAGGACGAGCGCACCCGCGTCAACGACGCCCTGGCACGCATGCGCGCAGCGGTGGAGCAGTACCCGGCACGCGATTCCATGCCTGAACCGGTGCAAACCCAGGTCTTCAACGATCAGCAGGTCGTGAACACGGTTTTGACACGGGCGCGTGAAGATAGTCGTCTAATATGCCAACGTGAAAAGCCCATCGGTTCCAACCGGACCACGACGCAGTGCATGACCGTTGCCGAGCGCGCTCGGCAGAAGGAACGGGCACAGCAGGACATGAGGCAGGTCATGCGCGCCGGCAGTACAGTCAATTAGAGGTGACAGTGAGAATCCTGGTAATCGAAGACAACAGCGACATTGCGGCCAACCTGGGCGACTATCTGGAGGACCGGGGGCATACGGTGGACTTCGCGGCTGACGGGGTCACCGGCCTGCATCTGGCCGTGGTGCACGAGTTCGACGCGATCGTGCTGGATCTCAACCTGCCAGGCATGGACGGCATCGAAGTCTGCCGCAAGCTGCGCAATGAAGCGCGCAAGCAGACCCCGGTGCTGATGCTGACGGCCCGCGATTCGCTGGACAACAAGCTGGCCGGCTTCGATTCCGGTGCCGATGACTACCTGATCAAGCCGTTCGCGCTGCAGGAAGTGGAAGTGCGTCTGAACGCCCTGTCGCGCCGCGGCAAGGGCGTGCAGACCCGCGTGCTGGAAACCGGCGACCTGGAATACAACCTGGATACGCTGGAAGTGCGCCGCCAGGGCAAGCTGCTGCAGCTCAACCCGACCGCGCTGAAGATCCTGCAGGCGCTGATGGAAGCGGCACCGGCGGTGGTGACCCGCCAGGAGCTGGAAACCCGCGTGTGGGGCGAGGAACTGCCCGATTCGGATTCGCTGCGCGTGCATATCCATGGCCTGCGTGCGGTGGTCGACAAGCCGTTTGAAGTGCCGCTGATCCAGACCCGCCATGGCATCGGATACCGCATCGCCACCCCGGAAGCCTGATTCCGTGGCAGCCAAGGGGGAGCGCCGGCGCACGCCATACCGGCGGCGCCTGCGCAGCCGCATCATCGTCTCGTTCGTGTTGTTGGGCTTCTGCCTGACGACACTGTTCGCGTTCGCCACCAACTGGGCCCGCATGCGGGTGGAAAACCAGTTGGTGGAAGACGTGATCAACCACAACATCGAAGAGTATGCGCGGCGCTTCTACGAGCATCCGGGGCGCAATCCGGCAGTGCCCGTGCAGCAGATCCGGGCGTACGCCTACTCGGCTGACAAGTTCGACAAGGCCCGCGAGTCGTGGCCGCAGTGGGCCGACCTGCAGAACGGCAATTACAACCTCAGTGGCACCGACGAGCAGGGGCAGCCGTATGCCTACAAGCTGGCGGTACGCAAGGCCGACGACGCCTGGTTCTTCCTCGCCTATGACATGACCGACAGCGTGCGCGGCGGCAAGCAGCTCAACCGCGCGCTGGTGTTGTCGGTGCTGGTGTTCAGCGTGCTGTCGCTGGTGCTGGGCTGGTGGTCGGCGTCGAAGGTGATGAAGCCGGTGTCGGACCTGGCCGCGCGGCTGCGTGCGTACCGCGGCGGTACCAGTGAGCCCGAGCCCTTGGCGCCGCGCTTTCCCGATGACGAGGTGGGGCAGCTGGCACAGGCGCTGGACGACTATTCCTCGCGGCTGACCGAAGTGGTGCAGCGCGATCGCGAGTTCAATGCAGACGTCAGCCATGAACTGCGCACGCCGCTGGCAGTGATCCGCGGTGCCACCGAGCTGCTGCTGACCCGGCCCGGCCTGGACGAGAAGGTGCTGCAGCGCCTGCAGCGTATCCAGCGTGCCGAGCAGCAGTGCAGCGACCTGATCGGCGCACTGCTGCTGCTGTCGCGCAACGAGCGCGGGCAGGGCACCAGCAACGTGGCCCGCGTGGCCGAGCAGCTGCTGGATGCGCACCGCGCGCAGCTGGGTGGCAAGCCGCTGGAGCTGCTGCTGGAAGGCGAGCGCAACCTGGTGATCGATGCACCCGAGGCGGCGCTGTCGGTGGCGCTGGGCAACCTGATCGGCAACGCGGTGAAGTACTCGCAGGATGGCGAAGTACGCGTCTTCGTGGGCGCCAATTCGGTGTCGGTGACCGACAGCGGCCCGGGCCTGAGCGAGGAAGATGCGGCCAAGCTGTTCCAGCGTGGCTACCGCGGCACGCACGCTGGTCATTCGCAGGGCGGCGGCATCGGCCTGTCGATCGTCAGCCGTCTGTGCGACCTGTACGGCTGGCAGGTGAGCGTGCGTCCCGGTGGCGAGCGTGGCGTGATCGCCACCCTGACGTTCTCGCCGAAGCCGTTGTAAGCACCCCTGCTTGGGTGGGTGCCGACCTTGGTCGGCACGGACCCTGCCGACCTTGCATCACGCCCTGTGTCGCTTGTGCCACTGAATCCACCGCACGCGAACATCCCATCGCAGGCCCGACACGACACCACCGTGATCGCTGCCGCGCCCGGCGCGTGTTCCAACGCACGCATTCGCAAGCCCGCGCCGCACTTGGGAATTTCCTTACAGATTGCCGTGCGCGGCGATGGCCTGATGACCTGGCTGGGGCAGGTGCCTTGGCCGGGATTGGCGTCCTGAAATCAACTGTCAGATGGAAAACTTCCGATGCCTCGCGCGGCATCGCGGACAATGCGCTGTGCTCGCTTCATGGCGGGCGGTGCGTGGGGATTCCCGGGAATCCGCCGGAGTTTCCATCCATCTGGGAGTTGTCCGGTACGCCAACCCGCACCGTCCGCCACCTTGCATCTGCAGGTGGCCTGCCGTCTGCGAGGAGCTTCACCATGTCCACCCGCGCGCTGTTCCCCCAGTTGCACGCCCTGATCGGCGATGCCGCCCACCTGCTGCCTGCCGACGTCGCCGAGCGGGTCGAAGTTCTGCTGGATGACCCCAGGGACCTGCTGCCCGCCCTGCTGGCGCGCATGGATGGCCGCGACGCCGCCGACGGCCAGCGGCTGGATGTGCAGGGGGCCAGCCCGGCGCAGGCCGCCACGATGGCCGGTCTCAGCCGCACGCTTGCCGGCCTGAATACCCTGATCCAGCTGCTGCACGCTGCCGAAATCGCGCGGGAGCAGGGTGGCGCCCGCCAGCAGCTCAATCCCGATGTGGTCGACGGCCTGCTGTTGGGCGCCCGCGAACTGGCCCGCTACGCCCGCCAGCAGCTGGAGTAGATCCACGCCACGCACGGATGCGCTTCGGTAGTGCCGGCCGCTGGCCGGCAATCGAATCGGCCAGTAGATCCACGCCACGCATGGATGCGCTTTGGTAGTGCCGGCCGCTGGCCGGCAACCAGGCCTCAAGCCCCGGCCAAGCCCAGATACTGTGCATGCAGCCGTTCCACCTGCACCTGCAGGTCCTCCGGCTGCCCATCATTGACCACCACGTCATCGGCCAGCGCCAACCGTTGTGCACGGCTGGCCTGCGCAGCAATCATCCGGTCGGCCAGCGCAGCATCAATGCCGTCGCGCTGCATCAGCCGGGCATGCTGCACGGCTTCCGGTGCATCCACCAGCAATACCCGGTCCAACCAGGGGTAGGCCTTCCGCCCGCCCACCTCGGTCAGCAGCGGAATGGCCGCAATCGCATAGGGGCTCCCAGCCTGCTCGCACTGCTGTTGCATCAGCAGGCGGATGGCCGGGTGGGTGATGGCTTCCAGCGCCGTCCGCTCGGCCGGATCGGCAAAGACGTGGGCGCGCAGGCGGGCCCGGTCCAGGCTGCCGTCGGCCAGCAGCATGTCGGCGCCGAAACGCTCGGCAATGCGGGCCAGCGCCGGGCTGTCGGCAGCCACCACGGCCCGGGCGGCCAGGTCGGCATCGGCCACCACGATGCCCAGCGCTTCGAAGCGCCGGGTCACTTCACTCTTGCCCGAGGCGATGCCACCGGTCAGGCCAACCACATAGCGGCTCATGGGGCCTCCCCTCAGCGCAGCCCGCTCATCACCATGTACTGCTCCACCAGCGGCGCACCCCACATGAAGTACAACCAGCCGGCAATGGCCAGGTAGGGGCCGAACGGAATCGGCGTGGCGCGGTCACGGCCCCGGCTGTACAGCCAGATTGAGCCGATGATGGCGCCCAGCACCGAGGACAGCAGGATGATCGGCAGGATGCCCTTCAGCCCGCACCATGCGCCCAGCGCTGCCAGCAGCTTGAAGTCGCCGTGGCCCATGCCCTCCTTGCCGGTCAGCTGCTTGAACAGCCACCAGACGGTCCACAGCGACAGGTAACCCACCGCCGCGCCCACCAGGGCGGGCTTGGCCGGCATGTACAGGTTGTCGATGCTGCCTATCAGCCCCAGCCACATCAGCGGCAGGGTGAGCTGGTCGGGCAGCAGCTGGGTGCGCAGGTCGATGCCGGACAATGCGATCAGGAAGCAGGTCAGCACGATGGCGCCGAAACCCTGCCAGCCGAAGCCGAACTGCCAGACGCAGGCCACCACCAGCAGTGAGGTCAGCGCCTCCACCAGCGGGTACTGCAGCGAGATCGGCGCCTTGCAGTGGCGGCACTTGCCGCCCTGGATGATCCAGCTGAACAGCGGGATGTTCTCGTACCAGCTCAGCTTGTGCTTGCAGTGCGGGCAGTGCGACGGCTCGACCACGATCCCCGGTGGGGGCGGCTCATAGAAGTCCGGCTCCTCCAGGACCTCGCGCGCATCGCGCTTCCACTGCCACTCCAGCCGCTTGGGCAGGCGCAGGATGACGACGTTCAGGAAACTGCCCAGCAGCAGTCCGAAGGCGGCCGCGGCGGGGTAGCCGAGGCCAGGATGCTGGTCGAGAAAAGCCATGTATGTGTTATCCGACGACGGCGCCGAGTTTGAAGATAGGAAGGTACATGGCAATCACCATGCCGCCCACAATGGTACCAATGAACACCATGATCATCGGTTCCAGCAGGCTGCTCAGGGCATCCACCGAATTGTTGACCTCCTGCTCATAGTACTCGGCCACCTTGAACAGCATGGCGTCCAGCGCACCGGCCTCTTCGCCGATGCCGGTCATCTGGATGACCATGTGCGGGAACAGGTTGGTCTGCTTCATCGACATGTTCACCGGGTAACCCACCGAGACGTCGTCGCGCATGCGCAGCACCGCCTCTTCGTACACGGTGTTGCCGGTGGCGCCGGCCACGATGCCCAGCGCCTCCACCAGCGGTACGCCGGCCTTGAAGGTCACCGCGGTGGTGCGCGAGAAGCGGGCGATGGCGCTGTTATGCATGATCTGCCCGATCACCGGTACCTTCAGCACGAACCGGTCCATCGCATGCTGCATCTTCGGCGAGCGTTTGTAGGCCATGATGGCGCCGACAGCGGCACCGATCGCGATGAGCAGCATCAGCCACCACCACGACACCATGAACCGTGACAGGTTCACCACCATCTGGGTGAAGGCGGGCAGCTCGGCACCGAAGCTCTTGAACACGTCCTCGAACTGCGGCACCACGAACACCAGCATGATGCCGCTGACCAGCATCGCCACCACCACCACCATGATCGGGTAGAACAGCGCTTTCTTGATCTTGCCCTTCAGCGCTTCGATGTTCTCCTTGTAGGTGGCCACCGTGTCCAGCACGGTTTCCAGAACGCCGGCGCCCTCGCCGGCCCGCACCAGGTTGCGGTACAGCTCGTCGAACTGCACCGGGTGCTTGCTGATCGCTTCGTACATCGAGGAGCCGCCCTCGATGTCGGTGCGGATAGTGTCGACCAGCTTCTTCATCCGCGGGTTCTTGTGCCCGCTGGCGATGATGTCCAGCGACGACACGATCGGCACGCCGGATTTCATCATCGTGGCCATCTGCCGGCTGAAGAAGGCGATGTCCTTCGGCTTGATCGGGCTGCCGGCAGCGCCGAACAGCGGCTTCGACTTGGGCTTGACCTGTCCCGGGTTGATGCCCTGGCGGCGTAGCTCGGCGCGCAGCAGGTTGGCGTTCTTGGCCAGCTGCTCGCCCTTCATCTTCACGCCCCGCTTGTCGGTCCCCTCCCAGACAAACGGCTGCAGCTCCATGGTGGCGCGCGCCACCGGCTCTTTCTTGATCGCACTGCGACTGACAGACATGTTGGCTCCCCAAGACCCGCCATCCCCAGGCGGGTAACTAGCCATCGATGGTAGCGGGTTCAAGGGCGGATGGGCAGTTGGCAGGCGGCCCAGCGTGCGATTTCGTGCCGGGTGCCGACCAAAGGTGACGTACTGCGTCACATTGCCGCGTCCATCGCAGATTCGTAAGCGGGGGGTTCCCATCCGCGAAATTGCTGCCATCATGGGCGCGGGGAAATCCAGGGGGAGGCGTGCCGGGGTTGGCACGCAACCTGCGTTGATCCACCCGCAGGGCATGGGGCCCGCTCAACCGGCACCGTCCGGTCCGATCCCGTGCACTGAACTCAACCACCACTATCTTGGGGATGTACCAATGAAGAACCAGAAGGGCTTCACCCTTATCGAACTGATGATCGTCGTCGCGATCATCGCCATCCTGGCCGCCATCGCGCTGCCGGCTTACCAGGACTACACCTCGAAGTCGAAGGTCACCGCTGCGCTGGCCGACCTGGCCTCGCACAAGACCCAGTTCGAGATGGAGAAGAGCGCGGGCCGTGATCCGACCGAGGTGACTGCGGGCTTCCAAGCGAAGGAGACCGGTAGCTGCTCGAAGATTGCTGTTGATGCTGATGGCATGACCTGCACCATCCGTGATCCGGGCCGTATCGGCACCAGCTCCACCATCGCCCTGACCTATGCTGATGCGAAAGTTGACGCAGCCACGGGCGCGATCACCGCGGCGGGTGGTTTCAGCTGCGTCACCGTGTCGGTTGACAAGAAGTTCCGTCCGGCTGGCTGCACTGGTACCTAATACTCTTGACGTGACAGGCATAGGAGTTTTTTGCTCCTGTAGCTGTCATCAGAGTTGACACAGGGCCCGCTTCGGCGGGCCTTGTGCTGACTGGAGTACGAACTCCGGTCAGCACGCAGCAATGGGGATTGCTGACACAAACAGGGGGAGTCATGTACACACAGAAGGGCTTTACGCTCATCGAGCTGATGATCGTGGTGGCCATCATCGCCATCCTGGCGACCATCGCGACGGTGGCGTTCCAGCCTTACATTATCCGTACCCAGCTGACGGCCGCGCTGGCCGATATCAGCCCGGGCAAGATGCTGGTTGAAACGGTCGTCTATGAAAACCGCTCGGCCAGCCTGGTCACCCCCGAGTTCATCGGCGGCGCCCAGAACGCCCACTGCTCCAACGTCGAAGCCGAACTCAGCGACTCCGGTGTCGGCCACATCAGCTGCACCCTGAAGGGACACAGCGCGCTGGACGGCAAGGACCTGATCCTGCGCCGCTCCGCCGAGGGCATCTGGAGCTGCGATGGCAGCGCGTTCGAAGCGCGCTATCGCCCGACAGGCTGCTGATCACACTTCAGCGCATCCGATGGGATGCTGGCTGCCCCTTGACGGGGCTATCATCCCCGGGGGAGTCAGGATCGTGCCTGCCGGGCCGGGAGTGCCGGGCAAGGCAGTGTTGCTCATGGATTGGCAATGCCGATGGCCGTTGGGTCGCGGCGGGTTCTGCTGCCCCGTGCGGTGTCCGTGCAAGACGCACGGCATGGCATGACCCCATGAGCCAAGGATTCATATGAACGCTGTCACCACCGCCAATCTTGTCGGCATCACCGGCCTGGCCCGTCGCCTGGTGCAGGACGGGGCCCTGGACGAGGCCACCGCCCGCGACGCCATGGCCAAGGCCGCCGCCGCGCGCCAGCCGCTGCCGACGTGGTTCGCGCAGAACAAGCTGGTCAATGCCTCGCAGCTGGCCGCCGCCAATGCGGTCGAGTTCGGCATGCCGCTGTTCGACGTGTCCACCTTCGACGCCAGCCAGAACGCGATGAGCCTGGTCAGCGAGGAGCTGCTGCGCAAGCACAACGTGCTGCCGCTGTTCAAGCGCGGTGGCAAGCTGTTCGTCGGCACCAGCAATCCGACCCACTCGCTGGACGAGATCAAGTTCCACACCAACCTGGTGGTCGAGCCGATCCTGGTCGACGAGGACCAGATCCGGCGCACGCTGGAACAGTGGCACGCCAGCCATGACACCCTCGGCGATGCCCTGGGTGGTGATGACGATGGCATGGGCAACCTGGACGTGGCGGCCGGCGACGAGGATCTCGGCGCCACCGGCGGCGAGTCCGGCATCGATGCCAAGGGTGACGACACCCCGGTGGTGAAGTTCGTCAACAAGGTGCTGGTCGATGCGATCCGCAAGGGCGCCTCGGACATCCACTTCGAGCCCTACGAAGACGATTACCGCGTGCGCCTGCGCATCGACGGCCTGCTGAAGATGGTCGCGCGCGCACCGGTGAAGTTGAACCAGCGCATCGCCGCGCGCCTGAAGGTGATGGCACAGCTGGATATCGCCGAGAAGCGCGTCCCGCAGGACGGCCGCATCAAGCTCAACCTGTCCAAGACCAAGCAGATCGACTTCCGCGTCAGCACGCTGCCGACCCTGTTCGGCGAGAAGGTGGTGCTGCGTATCCTCGATGGCAGCGCGGCCAAGCTGGGCATCGACAAGCTGGGTTACGAGCCGGACCAGCAGAAGCTGTTCCTGGATGCCATCCACAAGCCCTACGGCATGGTGCTGGTGACCGGCCCGACCGGTTCGGGCAAGACGGTGTCGCTGTATACCGCGCTGGGCATCCTCAATGACGAGACGCGCAACATCTCCACTGCCGAAGACCCGGTGGAAATCCGCCTGCCCGGCGTCAACCAGGTACAGCAGAACAACAAGCGCGGCATGACCTTCGCCGCGGCGCTGCGCTCGTTCCTGCGACAGGACCCGGACATCATCATGGTCGGCGAAATCCGCGACCTGGAAACGGCGGAGATCGCGATCAAGGCCGCGCAGACCGGCCACATGGTGCTGTCCACGCTGCATACCAACGATGCGCCGCAGACCATCGCGCGCCTGATGAACATGGGTATCGCGCCCTACAACATCACCAGCTCGGTGACGCTGGTGATCGCCCAGCGCCTGGCGCGCCGCCTGTGCGGCAACTGCAAGCGTCCGTCCAGCCTGCCCGAACATGCGCTGTTGGCCGAAGGCTTCACCCAGGCGCAGCTGGATGCGGGCATCGAGCTGTACGAGGCCGTGGGCTGCGACGAATGCACCGAGGGCTACAAGGGCCGGACCGGCGTCTACCAGGTCATGCCGATGACCGATGAGATCGCCACCATCGTGCTGGCCGGTGGCAATGCGCTGCAGATTGCCGAGGCGGCGCAGCAGATCGGGGTGAATGACCTGCGCCAGTCGGCATTGAAGAAGGCGGCGGCGGGCATTACCAGCCTGGCCGAGATCAACCGCGTCACCAAGGATTGAGGTAGATCCACGCCATGCGTGGATGACGCGATGCATGGGGTTGCCGGCCAGCGGCCGGCACTACCAGGTTGGTGGTACGCGCCGGGTCAGAGCCCTTTCCTTGGGAAAGGGATCCGGCCCCCGGGTTTACTCCATCCCCAGCTTCTTCAGCTTGTAGCGCAGCGCACGGAAGGTGATGCCCAGCTGCGCGGCGGTACGGGTCTTGTTCCAGCGGTTCTCTTCCAGCGCACGCTGGATGGCGCTGCGCTCGAGCTGCTCGATGTAGGAGGGCAGGGCGGCGCTGCCCGGCTGCAGGTCGGCCACCGCTTCGGCGGGCGCCGCGCTGCCGGGTGCACGCGGCGCGTGCTGCGGCAGGCGCAGGTCATCGGCGCCGATGCAGTCTTCCTCGGCCAGGGCCAGCGCACGTTCCAGGATGTTCTCCAGCTCGCGCACATTGCCCGGGAACGCGTACTGCGCCAGCGCTTCCAGCGCCGACGGCGCCAGCAGCGGGGTGGCACGGCCGTGGCTGCGGGCCAATCGGGCCAGCACGGCCGCGGCCAGTTCGGGCAGGTCCTGGCGGCGCTCGCGCAGCGGTGGCACCTTCAGTTCGATCACGTTGATGCGGTAGTACAGGTCGTGGCGGAAGCGCCCGTCCTCGACCAGCTCGGCCAGATCCTTGTGGGTGGCCGAGAGGATGCGGACATCCACCGGCTCCTCGTTGGCCGCGCCCACCGCGCGCACCGACTTTTCCTGGATCGCGCGCAGCAGCTTCACCTGCATCTGCAGTGGCAGTTCAGCCACTTCGTCCAGGAACAGGGTGCCGCCGTGCGCCGCCTGGAACAGGCCGGGCTTGTCGGCGTGCGCGCCGCTGAAACTGCCCTTGCGGTGGCCGAAGAATTCGCTCTCCATCAGCTCGCCGGGAATGGCGCCACAGTTGACCGGCACGAACGGGCCGGCCGCGCGCGCGCCCTGGGCATGGATGGTGCGTGCAACCAGCTCCTTGCCGACGCCCGACTCGCCGAGGATGTAGACCGGCGCCTGGCTGCGCGCGACCTTGCCGATGGTGGTGCGCAGCACATCCATGGCCTGCGAGTGGCCCAGCAGGCGACCGCCCTGTTCGGCGTTGGGGCCCGGTACCGGGCGCTCGGCGTTGTTGAGTTCCAGCGCGTGCTTGACCAGTCCGCGCAGCACCGAGATGTCCACCGGCTTGCTGACGAAATCGAACGCACCGGCCTTCAGTGCCTCCACAGCGAGATCCATGCTGCCGAATGCGGTGATCATCGCCACCGGCGTGCGCGGGTAGTGCTGGGCGATCTCGCTGACCAGCTCGATGCCGTTGCCATCGGGCAGGCGCATGTCGGTGATGCACAGGTCGTACGGATTGCTGGCCAGCAGCTCACGTGCCTCGGCCAGGTTGGCGGCGGTACTGATGCGCAGCCCCATGCGGCCGAGGGTCAGCACCAGCAGTTCGCGGATGTCGCGTTCGTCGTCGACGACGAGGGCGCTGCGGGTTTCATTCATGGGCGTGAAAGATAAACGAGGGGGCTGGAAGCGACAAATGTTTGACGCACAGAATGGGGATCAGCTCGGTAGCAGCGTATGTGGACCGGGCAGCACCAGGCGGAAGCAGGAGCCACCGGCCGGCACCGCGATGTAGTCCAGGCGGGCCTGGTTGGCCCTGCACAGCTCGCGCGCGATGTACAGGCCCAGTCCCGTGCCATGCTCGGACGTGGTGAAGAAGGGCCGGAACAGCTGAGCGGCCACGCTCTCCGGGATACCCGGGCCACGGTCCATCACGTCGATCACCGCGCTGCGTTCGTGCTGGGCCACGCGCAGCCGCACCCGTGCAGGCTGCTGGCCGATGCGGCCGTACTTCAGTGCGTTGTGCACCAGCACGGTCAGCACCTGGTAGAGATGCTTGGCGTCGACCTGGGCCATCACCGATGTGTCGTTGATGATCGGTTCGATGCTGTCGGTCTCCAGGGTCTGGCCCTGCTTGTACTCCAGCACGAAGCGGCGCACGAAGGCGACCAGGTCCACGTTCTCCGGCGTGGCGCGTTCGCGCCGAGCCAACCCCAGCACGCTCTCGACGATGCCGTTGGTGCGCTGGCACTGCTGGCGGATGATCTGCAGCAGGCGGCGGTCGCTCTCGTTGAAGCCGGTGCCTTCCTCGAGCAGCTGCACGGCATAGTTGATCGCCGCCAGCGGATTGCGGATCTCGTGGGCCAGGCTGGCCGAGAAGCGGCCCATGGCCGACAGAGTGAGCGATTCGGCGCGGCGCGAGACCACGCTGGAATCGTCCAGGAACACCAGCGCAAGGTCGCTGCCGGCCAGCAGGCGGGCAAAGCGCGGCTGCACTTCCGGCTGGTCGGGGTTGAGCTGCAGCGGCAGTTCGTCCTGTGCCCAGCCATTGC
This sequence comes from Stenotrophomonas sp. YJH_SMC_58, assembly GCF_059369635.1. Classification (NCBI taxonomy): domain Bacteria; kingdom Pseudomonadati; phylum Pseudomonadota; class Gammaproteobacteria; order Lysobacterales; family Lysobacteraceae; genus Stenotrophomonas; species Stenotrophomonas sp. YJH_SMC_58. The sequence goes on along the minus strand of NZ_JCAFSW010000001.1, from coordinate 276,770 downwards.
GCCAGCGCTGCAGCCGGCGCGCCAGTTCCGGTGCGGCACTGGCCAGGTCCAGGCGCCCGCTTTCGCCGTTGCCGTCGTTGTCGCCCAGCAGCATCGAGGCGGCTTCGTTGGCCAGGGTGATGCGGTTGTCGGCGTCCACCACCAGCACGCCGGTGCGCATGCGGCGGATGATCAGTTCGTTGATCTGGAACAGATTGGCGACTTCATCGCCGCGCTGGTTGGCCAGCTGCTGGTTGCGGCGGGCGCGGTTGCCCACCTGGTAGCTGATGAAGGCCAGTGCCAGGTAGCTGGTGGCGAACATCGCCAGTTCAGCGAGGGTGCGGGTGGGGTCGCCGCCTTCCAGCAGCTTCCAGGTGTACTCGACGCCGGTGGCCAGGCTGGCGGCCAGCGCCAGGCCCAGCCCCAGGCTGAGCGGCAGCAGAGTGGCGGCGGCGGCGATGTTGAACAGCAGCGACATCGAGATACCGGCACTGGCGCCGGGCAGGGCGTGCGACAGCAGGGTGGCGGCCACGATATCCACCAGCACGCCACTGAGCACGATCGGGCGCAGCCAGCGTTCGTTGCGGCCGACCACCAGGGCCAGCAGCGACAGGGCCAGGTAGATGACCGCAACGACATCGGCCAGCCGCGGGTGGTGGGCTTCGCCGACCATGGCCGACAACGGGCTGTAGAGCAGGGCGGCAATGACCGTAGCGATCAGCACCCGGTACAGCGCGAAGAAATACAGTTCACGCCGCGGAATCGATTCGATGCGGTCAATCAATGAAGCACTGGGTGACACGCCGGAACTCCCCTTCTGGCTGCCTGGGTCTGGATTCTGCGGCGGGCCTGGCCGGCGTCCCCTGAAGCCGGGCCGGCACGTCGCGTTTGCGACGGGCAGTATAGGGCCCCCGGCCGGGCGCCGCCGAAGTGGCCCGGATCGCGCATTTGGCCCGATGCGGACACCGGTGGCCAGCCACGGCCCGGGTGCAACTGCCTGAATGACCGTGGAAATCTGCCCGCGTCTGGCGTTTTGTACAGACTTCTTTGCGCCCCGGCGCCGGCTCGGCCACAATAGTGGGCCCGCCGCGGTCCATGCCGGCGCCCCGCCGGGGCCCTGAGGAATTGCGTGCGGTCGTTCCTATTCCCACGGTGACGCATGAATTTCCACGAATACCAGTCAAAACAACTGCTTGCCGAGTACGGCATCCCGGTCCCGGCCGGCAAGGTCGCTGCGACCCCGGACGAAGCGGTTGCCGCTGCCAACTCCCTGGGCCAGGGCCCCTGGATGGTCAAGGCGCAGATCCACGCTGGCGGCCGCGGCAAGGCTGGCGGCGTCAAGTTCTGCAAGACCACCGACGACGTGAAGGCCGCTGCGGCCAAGATGCTCGGCACCAAGATGGCCACCTACCAGACCGCTGGCGTTGAACTGCCGGTCAACCTGGTGCTGGTGACCACCGCCGGCGAGATCGTCAAGGAACTGTACCTGTCGGTGCTGGTCGACCGTGGCACCAAGACCATCACCTACATCGCCTCTTCGGAAGGCGGCGTGGAGATCGAGCAGGTCGCCGCTGAAACCCCGGAGCTGATCCACTCGCTGAACGTCGACTTCGTCGAAGGCGTGCAGGGTTACCACGGCCGCGATTTCGGCTTCAAGCTGGGCCTGACCGCCAAGCAGGCCGGCCAGTTCGCCAGCATCATGGTGAACCTGTACCGCCTGTTCAACGAAAAGGACCTGGCCCTGGTTGAAATCAACCCGCTGGCCATCCTGGACGACGGCAACCTGTACGCGCTGGACGGCAAGTTCGACAGCGACGACAACGCCGCGTTCCGCCAGAAGGCCCTGGTCGCCATGCGCGACAAGACCCAGGAAGATCCGACCGAAGTGATCGCTTCGGAACTGGACATCAACTACGTCACCATGGACGGCAACATCGGCTGCATGGTCAACGGCGCCGGCCTGGCCATGGCCACCATGGACGTCATCAAGCTCAACGGCGGCGAGCCGGCGAACTTCCTGGACGTGGGCGGCGGTGCCAACAAGCAGCGCGTCATCGAAGCCTTCAAGCTGATCCTGTCCTCGGACAAGGTCGAAGGCATCTTCGTCAACATCTTCGGCGGCATCGTCCGCTGCGACATGATTGCCGAAGGCATCATCGCCGCCGTGAAGGAAGTGGGCGTCAAGGTTCCGGTCGTGGTGCGCCTGGAAGGCACCAACGTGGAAGAAGGCAAGCAGCTGCTGCGTGACAGCGGCATGGCCATCATCCCGGCTGACAACATCAACGATGGCGCCAAGAAGATCGTTGAAGCTGTCAAGAACGCCGCCTGATACCGACACCAAGGAATTCCAATGTCTGTTTTGATCAACAAGAACACCAAGGTGATCGTGCAGGGCTTCACCGGCCAGCAGGGCACCTTCCACGCCACTCAGATGATCGAGTACGGCACCCAGGTTGTCGGCGGCGTGACCCCGGGCAAGGGTGGCACCACCCATATCGACCTGCCGGTCTTCAACACCGTTGCCGACGCCGTGCAGAGCACCGGCGCCAACGCCTCGGTCATCTACGTGCCGCCGCCGTACGCGGCTGACGCGATCCTGGAAGCCGCTGCTGCCGGCATCAAGGTCATCGTCTGCATCACCGAAGGCATCCCGGTGCTGGACATGCTGCGCGTCAAGAACGTGCTGACCCGTTCGCATCCGGACACCGTGCTGATCGGGCCGAACTGCCCGGGCGTCATCACCCCGGGTGAGTGCAAGATCGGCATCATGCCGGGCCACATCCACCAGCCGGGCAAGATCGGCATCGTGTCGCGTTCGGGCACCCTGACCTATGAAGCGGTCAAGCAGACCACCGAAGTCGGCCTGGGCCAGTCCACCTGCATCGGCATCGGCGGTGACCCGATCAACGGCCTGAACTTCGTCGACTGCCTGAAGCTGTTCAACGAAGACCCGCAGACCGAAGGCATCATCATGGTTGGTGAAATCGGCGGCGACGCCGAGGAAGCCGGTGCCGAGTACATCAAGAACCACGTGAAGAAGCCGGTCGTCGGTTTCATCGCCGGTGCGTCGGCTCCGGCCGGCAAGCGCATGGGCCACGCCGGTGCGATCGCCTCGGGCGGCAAGGGCACTGCCGAAGGCAAGTTCGCCGCCATGGAAGCTGCCGGTGTTGTCACCGTCCGCTCGCCGGGCGACCTGGGCGCTGCCATCGCCAAGCTGGTGAAATAAGATCGACTGCCTCCGGCAGACGATGCTGTAGGGCCGGCCGCTGGCCGGCTGCTGAAACAGAAAGGCCGCCTCCGGGCGGCCTTTCTGCGTCTGGCGCCCTGGCCATCCCGGCAAGCTCATCCACGCATGGCGTGGATCTACTGAGCCGGGGCTGTCCACGCAGCGAGCGCGCCCGGCGCGCGCATGGCGCAGCGCTACAATGGCAGCATTGCAACCACAGGCTGGATTCCCATGGCTTCGATCCGCATCGCGATGGCGCAGTTCGACTTCCCGGTCGGCGACGTCGCCGGCAACACCGAGCGCATCATCGAGATGATCGGCCAGGCGCGCGACGAGTACGGCGCCGAGCTGGTGATGTTCCCCGAGCTGGCGGTGAGCGGTTATCCGCCGGAAGACCTGCTGCTGCGCCCGGGCTTCCTGTACGAGTGCGAGCAGGCAATGATGCGCATTGCCGCAGCCTGCCGCGGCATCACCGCGGTGGTCGGCTGGCCGCAGGCGGCTGGCGCGGTGGTCTACAACGCCGCCAGCGTGCTGCGCGACGGGCTGGTCGAGCAGACCTACCGCAAGCGTGAGCTGCCCAATTACGCCGTGTTCGACGAACGCCGCTACTTCGATGTTGATCCGGACGGCGGCAGCTGCGTCTTCGAGGTCAACGGCATTCCGGTGGGTTTGCTGATCTGCGAGGACCTGTGGTTCGCCGAGCCGCTGGCCGACACCGTGCGCGCCGGCGCGCAGCTGGTGGTGGTACCCAATGCCTCGCCGTACGAGCGCGGCAAGCACGCCCAGCGCGATGCGGTGCTGGCCGCACGCACCCGCGAGAGCGGGGCAGCGATTGCCTATCTCAATGTGGTCGGTGGCCAGGATGCGCTGGTGTTTGATGGCGCCTCGGTGGTGGCCGATGGTGACGGCACGGTGCACCCCGCCGCCGCCGCCTTCGTCGACCAGTGGCTGGTGGTGGAGTACGACGGCCAAACACGCCGCTTCATGCCGAACGTGTGGATGGACGACGGCGACGAGAGCATGGACGCGCTGGCCTGGCGCGCGGTGACCCGTGGCATCCAGGACTACTGCCGCAAGAACGGTTTCAAGAAGGTCTGGCTGGGCCTGTCCGGTGGCATCGATTCGGCGCTGGTACTGGCGCTGGCGGTCGACGCGCTCGGCGCCGAGAACGTCACCGCTGTGCGCCTGCCGTCGCGCTATACCGCCGGCATGTCCAACGATCTCGCCGCCGAGCAGTGCCAGGCACTGGGCGTGAAGCTGGAAGCGGTCTCGATCGAGCCGGCGTTCAAGGGCCTGATGGAATCGCTGGCGCCGATGTTCGAAGGCACTGCGCCGGACGTGACCGAAGAGAACCTGCAGTCGCGCAGCCGTGGCGTGATCCTGATGGCGCTGGCCAACAAGTTCGGTGGCCTGCTGCTGACCACCGGCAACAAGAGCGAGTACGCGGTGGGTTACGCCACCATCTACGGCGACATGTGCGGTGGCTATGCGCCGCTGAAGGACCTGTACAAGACCGAGGTGTTCGGGCTGTCCAAGTGGCGCAACACCGTGGGCGGCGCGCCGGTGATCCCGCCGGCGGTGATCAGCCGCCCGCCGTCGGCCGAACTGCGCGAGAACCAGCTGGACCAGGACTCGCTGCCGGCCTATGACGTGCTGGACGGCATCCTGTACCGCTACATCGACCAGGAGCAGTCGCGCACGGAGATCGTTGCCGCCGGTTATGACGCGGCCGTGGTCGACCGCGTGCTGCGCCTGGTGCGCATCAGCGAGTGGAAGCGGCACCAGGCCGCGCCAGGCCCGAAGGTGTCGCGCCGTGCTTTCGGTCGTGAGCGTCGCTACCCGATCAGCAACGGCTACAAGGGTTGAGGTAGCCGTTGGCAGGTAGTGCCGGCCGCTGGCCGGCAGCCCGTATGCCGCGCATCCACGCATGGCGTGGATCTACCGGGCGTCGTCGAGCAGCTGTTCGAGGCCGGCGGTTTCCGCAGCGTCGTTGAAGTGGCCGTCTTCAAGCCGTGCACGCACAAACGCCAGGCCATCCGCCGCCGCGTCCAGCGTGCCGCGATGGTCGACCGGGTAGCGCCGGAACGCTACCGGCTCGCCGCGCAGCGCCAGGCCTGCGGCATACAGCAGGGTGGTCAGATAGGGCACGTCGCGGTCCTCGCTGCCGTGGCCCAGGATCAGCGGTTGGCTGAAACCGCGGCGCGGTACGCCAAGATAGTCGTACAACACGGCCCAGATGCCCGGCACGCTGGTCAGCGGTGCGGTGAACATGCTGCCGGTATCCGCGCCGTCCAGCGTGGTGGCGAGTTCGCCCAGGCACTGCTCGCGTGCCACTGCCACGCGAGCGCGGCCGGTGTCGCTGAGGACGCGGTCGATCTGCGGCGCAACCTGCAACAGACCATCGAGCAGATACGCGTGATACGCGTTGAGCGCGCCAGGATTGGCGATGCGGTTGTCCGGCTTCATCACCAGTGCGGTCAGATCGACGGCGGTGGGCGTGCCGGTGGTGAAGCTGCCGCGGTAGTGCAGCGACGGGCCAGCATAGGTGGGCGCCAGATGCCCGGCAGTGAGCGCGGCGGCACCACCCTGCGAATGGCCGACCGAGACCCAGCGCGGCGACAGCGTTGCGGTGCCCAGGTACTGGCGGCTGGCTTTGACGAGGTCGATGGCATTGCGCGCGGCAGCGCGCACATGCAGATAGGCATGGTCACCTGGACTGCCGAGGCCCTGGTAGTCCGCAGCAACCACCGCATAGCCCTGTGCCAGGAACTGATCGAGGAAGCGGCCGTCGCGTTCGGGTTGGTAGGGGCCGGAGACCGAGGGCGCACAGTAATCCGCGATGCCCTGGGTGCCATGTGCCCAGGACACCACCGGCCAGCCGCCTGCAGGCGCCGCGCCGGCGGGCAGGTACGGCAGGCCGGCGCCTTCGGCCAGCTGGCCGCGATGATCCGGGGTGCGGTAGCGCAGCTTGTAGGCCTGCGCGGCCTTGGACGGCACCCATGATGCGCGATAGGGGGCAGCAGACAGCAGATCGCCGGGTGCGGGTGAGGCAGCCGCCACGGGGCCCGAGGACAGCGCCAGCAGGCCAGTGGCGAGGAGGCAGGCGAGCGGGCGGAAACGGCGGGGCGGTGGGGTCATGGGGCGCTCCTTCACGGCCGGGATGGCCGTTGCGCCGCAGTGTGGATGGCCTCGCCTACGCCGATCGGGACCGGCGTCGCATCCGCCGGGGATTCGTAGAATTCCTAGTGTCGTGGTCCATGGGCGCACGAACCCTCCACGCATGGCGTGGATCTGCCGACAAAGAAAAGGCCCCTTTCGGGGCCTTCTTTTACTTCTTTTCCAGTCGCGCGTTGCGCTGGCCGGTGCTGGCGGACTTTTCGCCAGCGAACGGGTTCAGCTTGCGGATCATCCACGGGTACTTCGGCCACTTGCCTTCCAGCCACGGGTGGTCCGGCTGGTTCAGCTGCAGGACGCGGCGGGCGTCGTCGGCCAGGGTCTTGTTGCCCAGGTGGGTGTAGGAATCGGCCAGGACGGCGACGGCATCGTACTGGAACGCGCTCTGCGGATAGGTTTCCAGCAGGTAGTTGGCGCGGCCGGCGGCCGAGACCCAGGCGCCGCGGCGCATGTAGTACAGGGCGTTGTCCAGCTCATGCTGGGCGAACACGTCACGCAGCTCCAGCATGCGCTGGCGCGCATCGGCGGCGTAGCGGCTGTTCGGGTAACGGTCCACCACGATGTTGAAGTCCGAATACGCCTGGTGCGGCGTGGACAGATCGCGGCGGCTGGCATCCAGCGACCATACGCGACGCAGGAAAACCGTACTGCGGTTGGAGTTGGCCAGGCCGCGCAGGTAGTACAGGTACGCGATGTTGCGATGGGTCGGGTAGGTACGGATGAAGCGGTCGATGCTGGACACCGCATCGTCGTGCTTGCCGGCCTTGTACTGCGCGTAGGCGGTTTCGATCATCGCCTGTTCGGTATACGGGCCGTACGGATACTGGGCCACGAGGCGGCGGAAGCTGGTTTCAGCCCCGCTCCAGTTGCCACCCTGCATCAGCTTGTGGCTCTTCTCGTACAACTGTTCGACCGGCGTCCCTTCATCGGGGCGATCGCCCTTCTTGGCGCCACGGTGGCAGCCGGTGGCGGCGATGACCAGCACCAGCAGCAGGGCGGTGAGGCGGACGGGCGCGGAGAGCATGGAGGAGCGTCGGATCATGAGGTCAAGGCGGGACGCGGCTGGAATACGAAGGGTCGATGATAGCCTAGTGTCCTGTCCAGCGACTGAAACCGGCCGCCGGGACCCCAAAATTTCAAAGAATGCCCCCTGCCATGTCTGAACAACCCTCTGAATCGGCCCGCCAGGCCATCGTCCCCGACACCGCTGCCGGCCGCCGTTTCGACGCTGTGGTGGCCGAACTGTTCCCCGAATACTCGCGTTCGCGCCTGACCGAGTGGATCAAGGCCGGGGAGGTCCTGCTGGACGGCGCCCAGGTGCGCCCGCGCGATCCGCTGCGCGGTGGCGAGGTGGTGACCCTCAACGTGGTGCTGGAAACCCAGACCGACGCCCAGCCGGAGGACATCCCGCTGGACGTGCTGTTCGAGGACGAGCACCTGCTGGTGATCAACAAGCCGGTCGGCCTGGTGGTGCACCCGGGCGCGGGCAACCACAGCGGCACCCTGGTCAACGCCCTGCTGTTCCGCGACCCGTCGGTGGCGGTGCTGCCGCGCGCGGGCATCGTGCACCGCCTGGACAAGGACACCAGTGGCGTGATGGTGGTGGCCAAGACCCTGGAAGCGCAGACCGCGCTGGTCGAGCAACTGGCCGCACGCGACGTGCACCGCCAGTACCTGGCCATCGTGATGGGTGCGCTGGTGGCCGGCGGTACCGCCGATGCCCCGATCGACCGCCACCCGCGCGACCGCCTGAAGATGGCGGTGCGCGAGGACGGCAAGGAAGCGATCACCCACTACCGCCTGCGCGAGCGCTTCCGTGCGCACACCGCGCTGGAGTGCCGCCTGGAAACCGGCCGTACCCACCAGATCCGCGTGCACATGGCGCATGTGCGCCATCCGATCATCGGTGACCCGCTGTACGGCGGTGCGCTGAAGCTGCCCAAGGGGGCCAGCGATGAGCTGGTGGCCGCGCTGCGTGGCTTCAAGCGCCAGGCCCTGCACGCCGAGACCCTGGAGTTCACCCATCCGATCACCGGTGAGCCGGTGCGCAACACCGCGCCGGTGCCGGAGGACATGCTGCACCTGATGAAGGTGCTGCGCGAAGACAGCGAGGCCTTCGCCGCGCGCGAGCGGGACCGCTGGTGATGGCCGCCGCGCTGCCCGTGCTGCAGGCGGACTGGCCGGCGCCGCCGGGCGTCCATGCGTTGACCACGCGTCGGCACGGTGCGGGCATTTCGCCGGCGCCGTTCGCGCAGTTCAACCTGGGCAACCGGCACGCGGCCGACGGTGATACCCCAGCCAACGTAGAGCACAACCGCCAGCTGCTGCAGCAGGGGCTGGCGCTGCCGTCGACACCGCACTGGCTGCGCCAGGTGCACAGCAGCACCGTGCTGCGCTTCACCGCGCCGCCGGTGCCCGGCGCAAGCGAGCCGGTGGCCGATGCCGCAGTGACCTCGGTGCCGGGCGTGGTGCTGGCGATCCTGACTGCCGACTGCCTGCCGGTGGTGTTTGCCGCCGCCGATGGCAGTGAGGTGGGCGCGGCCCACGCAGGCTGGCGTGGCTTGGCCGACGGCATGCTGGAGGCCACCGTGGCCGCCATGCAGACGCCGCCGGCGCAGCTGCGGGCGTGGCTGGGCCCGGCCGCCGGACCGGCCGACTACGAGATCGGCGAGGAGGTCTACCACGCCTTCGTCGGCCATGATCCGGCCGCCGAGGCGGCGTTCGTTGCCACCCGCGCGGGCCACTGGAGGGTGGACCTGTTCGCGCTGGCGCGGCAGCGGTTGCAGGCGGCGGGCATGGACCCGGCGCAGGTCCATGGCGGCACGGTGTCGACCATGGCCGATCCGGACCTGTATTCGCACCGGCGCGACCGTCGCACCGGGCGCATGGCGACGCTGGCCTGGATCGCGCCCTGACCTTGCCGCTGTTCGCGCGCGTGCTGGGGCCGGCCTTCGCCACCCTGGCGCGCCGGTGCAGGCGCTGCATGCCGCGCCGTTGCCTTGCCGCTACGTGGGGCGGGCGCACATCGTGAGGGGGCGGCACTGGCTGGTGCCGCTGCTGGCCGCGTTGGCGCGGCTGCCGAAGGACGGTGGAGCGTTGCCGACCGAAGTGGCGTTCAGTGCACACGGGCAGGGCGAGCAGTGGGCGCGGCGTTTTGGCCGCTGGCCGATGGTGTCGCGTCTATGGGCGCACGAGGGCTGCCTGCGCGAGCAGTTGGGCGCGGTGCGCTTCGAGTTTGATCTGCAGGCCCGCGAGGGTGGCATCGACTGGTCGGTGCGCCGGGTCTGGGCGTTCGGGCTGCTGCCGTTGCCGAGGCGCTGGTTTGGTGGCGTGCGTTGCCGCGAAGCCTGGCAGGGCGAGCGTTACACTTTCCTGGTCGATGTGACGCTGCCCTGGGCGGGAGCCCTGATCCGCTATGAAGGTTGGCTCGAACCGCAGTGAGGCCGCCGCCGAGGCGGGCAGCGCGGTGATCGTATTCGATGGCGTATGCGCGCTGTGCAATCGCTGGGTGCGCTTCCTGCTGCGTTTCGGCCGCGCGGGGCGCTACCGCTTTGCGGCGATGCAGGGGCAGCAGGGCAGCGCGATGTTGCGCGCGCACGGGCTGGACCCGCAGGACCCGATGTCGTTCCTGCTGCTGGACGCGCAGGGCGCCTGGACCGATACCGATGCGATCCTGCGCGTGCTGACGGGGCTGGGCGGCGCCTGGCGCCTGATCGGCGTGGTGCGGGCAGTGCCGCGTGGCTGGCGTGATGCCGCGTATCGCGCGCTGGCGCGCAACCGCTACCGCTGGTTCGGGCGGCACGACGCCTGTCATCTGCCCGCACCGGAGCAGGCAGCGCGATTCCTGGATTGAAGGAAAAAGGGACGGAGGGGATCAAGTCGTTTGTGCACAAACGCCTTGATCCCCTCCGTCCCTTTTTTCCTCAACCTTCCAGCGCGTCCAGATAGCTGCGGCGCCAGTGATTGATGTCGTAGGTGCGCAGGTGATCCATCATCGCGTGCCAGCGTTCCTTGCGCCTGCTCAGTGACATCGTTGCTGCCGTGGCGATGGCGTCGGCCACGCCGTCCAGATCGTGCGGGTTCACCAGCAATGCCTGCTTGAGTTCGTCGGCAGCGCCGGCCAGCAGCGACAACACCAGCACGCCGGGATCTTCCGGGTCCTGCGACGCCACGTATTCCTTGGCCACCAGGTTCATGCCATCGCGCAACGGCGTGACCAGGCCGACCGCCGCCGCCCGGTAGAAGCCGGTGAGGGTGGCATGGGTGAAGTTCTGGTTGACGTAGCGCAGCGGCGTCCAGTCAGGTTCGGCGTGGCCACCGTTGATGTGGCCGGCGATCTGTTCCAGCTGGCTGCGCAGCTGCCGGTACTCGGTGACGTCGCCGCGCGAGACCGGGGCGATCTGCAGGTAGGTCAGCGAGCCGCGCTGGTCGGGGTGGCGCTCAAGATAGCGCTCGAAGCCAAGGAAGCGTTCGGGCAGGCCCTTGGAATAGTCCAGGCGATCCACGCCGATCGCCAGCTGGCGATCGCGCAGGCTGGCGCGCAGGTTCTTCACGGCGGCCTTGGTGGCCGCGGTGCCGGCCTGGCGTGCGATCAGCTCGGTGTCGATGCCGATCGGGAAGGCGGCGGCACGGAAGCGGCGCCCGCCCGGTGCTTCCAGCTCGCCGTTGTCGAGCACGCGGCCGCCGCCGAACAGGCGCAGGTAGGTCTGGAAGCGATCAGCGTCGCGCTGGGTCTGGAAGCCGACCAGGTCGTAGGCGTACAGCGCGGAGAACAGCCGCAGGTGGTCGGGCATCGCCTGCAGCAGGTCGGCAGACGGCATCGGGATATGCAGGAAGAAGCCTATGCGGCAGCCGATGCCGCGCTCGCGCAGCAGCGCACCGAGCGGGATCAGGTGGTAGTCGTGGATCCAGACGATGTCGTCCTCGCGCAGCAGTGGCGCGAGCTTGTCGGCGAACAGCGCGTTGACCTTGTGGTAAGTCTCGCGGGTGCCGCGGTCGTAGTCGACCAGATCCAGGCGGAAGTGCAGCAGCGGCCACAAGGTGCGGTTGGCGAAGCCGTTGTAGTAGCCATCGACCTCGCGCTTGCTCAGGTCCATGGTGACGTAGTCGATGTCACCGTCTTTCTGCCGGTGCAGCGTGCCGCTGCCTTCCTTCACCGTCTTGCCACTCCAGCCGAACCACAGGCCACCGCGTTCCTTCAGGGCAGCCAGCAGGCCGACAGCCAGGCCGCCGGCGCGGTTCTCGCCGGGCACGGCCACACGGTTTGAAACCACGACCAGACGACTCACGATGCCTCCTGCCAGGACCGCGACAGGCGCATTGCGGCGGTGATCAGGCCGACGTGCGAATAGGTCTGCGGGAAATTGCCCCAGGCCTCGCCGCTGTCGAAGGCCAGATCCTCCGACAGCAGGCCCAGGTGATTGCGCTGCTTCAGCAGCAGCTCGAACATCTCACGTGCTTCATCCATGCGCCCGATCGCGGCCAGCGCGTCGATGTACCAGAAGGTGCAGATGGTGAAGCTGGTCTCCGGCTCACCGAAGTCATCCGGCGCGACATAGCGGTACAGCGAATTGCCATGCTTGAGGTCGCGGCCGATGGCATCGACGGTGGCGATGAAGCGGGCGTCCAGCGCGTCGATGAAACCGATATCGGCCAGCAGCAGCAGCGAGGCATCCAGCCGATGGCCGCCGAAGGTATCGGTGAAGTGGCCCAGCTCCTCGTTCCAGGATTCGGCCATGATGCGCGCGTGGATGGTGTCGGCGCGCTCGCGCCAGTAATGCGCGCGGTCATCGCGCTTCAGGCGCACGGCGATCTTGCACAGGCGGTCGCAGGCAGCCCAGCACATCGCGCTGGTGTAGGTGTGCACTTCGGTGCGGCCGCGGAATTCCCACAGGCCGGCATCGGGTACGTCGTGCAGGGCGAAGGCCTGTTCGCCCAGGGGTTCCAGGCGGGCGAAGGTGTGCGCATCACCCGGGTCCTGCAGGCGCCGGTCGAAGAACAGCTGCGTGGAGGCCAGTACCACGCTGCCGTAGACATCGTGCTGGCGCTGCACCCAGGCCAGGTTGCCGCGCCGCACCGGGCCCATGCCGCGATAACCGGACAGGCTGGGTACCTCGTCCTCGTCCAGCTTGGCCTCGAAGCCGATGCCATACAGCGGCTGCAGCGTGCCGTCGGTGGTGGCCAGGTTGAAGATGTAGCCGAGGAACTGTTCCATCGTGCGCGTGGCGCCAAGACGGTTCAGCGCCCGCACCACGAAGGCCGCGTCGCGCAGCCAGCAGTAGCGGTAGTCCCAGTTGCGCACGCTGCCGGGTGCTTCCGGAATGGAAGTGGTCATCGCCGCGATGATCGCGCCGCTGTCCTCGTACTGGCACAGCTTCAACGTGATCGCACTGCGGATGACCGCGTCCTGCCATTCCAGTGGAATGGACAGGTAGCGCACCCACTCGCGCCAGTAGTCGCGGGTGCGCTGGAAGGCTTCCTGCACGTAGCCGCTGATCGAACGATTGAGCGATTCATCCACGCCCAGGATCAGGTGGATCGGATGGTTGAGCACGAACGGCAGGCCGTCGCGCACGAAGCGCACCGGCACATCGGTGGTCAGCCGCAGCACGTGTTCGGGCAGGATCCAGCGCACATGGTTGCTGCCCCAGGTGGATTCGGGCACGCGTGCGCCCCAGTCCGCCAGGGGTCGCGCACGCACGGTGATGCGCGGGCTGCCAGCCAGCGGACGCACCTGGCGGATCAGGCTGACCGGGCGGTAGAAGCGATCGTTCTGGCGCCAGCGCGGGGCGAAATCGAGGATTTCCAATGCGCCGCCCTGCGTGTCACGCAGCACGGTGCGCAGGATCGCAGTGTTGGTGAGGTATTCCTGCTCGCTGCTCGCGAAGTCCTCCAGCTCGATGGCGAAGTCGCCGCCGGTCTGCTGGTTGGGGCCGAGCAGGGCGCAGAAGGTCGGGTCGCCGTCGAAGGTGGGCAGGCAGCTCCAGACAACGCGGGCATGTTTGTCGACCAGGGCGCCGAAGCTGCCGTTGCCGACCACGCCCAGATCAAGATCGGGTTGGGTCATCACGCGGTACATCTCGGTTGCGGCCGTGGGGGTTGGCCGGGTCAATAGGCATTCTCACGCAGCCAGGCGTGCACGCTGCGTATGTCGGGCAGCGCGAACACGGCCGCACTGGGTTCACGTTCACCCACCAGCACGCTCCAGCCATGCTGGCCGTTGGCGGCATCGAAGCCGAATTCGTCGGTGAGGTCATCACCGAGGAACACCGGCAGGCGGCCGCGGAAGGGCAGGTACTGCATCATCCGGCGCACGGCACGGCCCTTGTCGGTGCCGACAGGCACGAACTCGACCACATGGTCGCCAGGCTGCAGGCGGTAGCTGGTGCGGCCACGCACGTGGCGGTCAGCGAAGGCGCGGACATCGCTGGCGGCATGCGGCGCACCGCGCCAGTGCAAGGCCAGGCCGACGCCCTTGTCTTCCACCAGCACGCCAGGATGCCCATGGGCGAAGCGCATCGCCTGCTGATGCAGCGCGTGCAGCCATTCGGCGGTGTCGTCGTCGTGTTCGTCGCGCAGCACACGACCGTCTTCGCCACGCAGCTCATGGCCGTGCAGGCCGGCGGCGGGTAGTTGCAGAGGGGCGAACAGTTGATCCAGCTGTTCAAGCGGGCGACCACTGACCAGTGCCACGGCACCTTCCAGGCGGTCGCTGATGCGGCCGATGGCTTCACGCACATCCGGCAGCAACTGCACGGCATCCGGGCGTGCAGCGAATTCGATCAGGGTGCCATCGACATCGAGGAACAACGCACAGGCGTCGTCCAGCAATGGCGGTGGCGGACGCAGGGGGAGCGGTTCAGCCATGACGCCCAGCTTGCCAGCGTGGGCGTGTACGCGGGGTCGAGGGCAGGCCACGGCCCTGCTTCGGTGGGTGCCGACCGTTGGTCGGCACGGCAGGTCAGCCTGCATCCAGCTCAAACAGTGTGGACCAACGGTCCGCCCCCCCCCAAAGCAGATCCGCACCCGGATCACGAAGTTGCCGGCCAGCGGCCGGCACTACCGTGTCGTGCGGACCAACGGTCCGCACCTACCCAATGCGATCAGAACGTATAGCGGACGCGGCCGTAGTAGTACGCGCCGTTGCTGCCGATCGGCGACAGCACGTCATACGGCAGGTTGCCGAAGTAGTGGATATCGCTGTTGGATCGATCCGGGTAGTTGTCGGTCAGGTTCTGGCCGCCGATGGCCACGCTCCAGCGCGGAGTGATGCGGTATTCGACCTCCGCATCCAGCTGCCACTCGGCCTGGTAGGTCTGGCGCGGGATGTAGCCGTCACCGAAGTTGAACACGCGGGTGGCGCTGCCGTAGCGGTTCACGCGGCTGCTCAGCGACCAGTGGTCGTTGCTCCACGCGGCAGAGAAACTACCGCGCGTGCGCGGCGTGGCGTCGGTGAGCGTGTTGGTTTCTTCGATGCCGAACAGCACGTAGTCCGGATTCAGTGCACGCAGCTGTGCCGGCGTGGCCAGCACGTTCTTCAGCGTGGTCTTGGTGTACGCATAGGTGCCGGTCAGCAGCAGCTGGCCGTCGCCCAGCGACTGGCGCCAGTTGCTCACCAGCTCGGCGCCGCGGGTGCGGGTATCGGCGGCGTTGACGAAGAAACTGGCGCTCTGCAGGCCGCTGACGCCGTAGTTGGCGGCCACGTAGTCGGTCAGTGCATCGCCGGTGATGCTCTCCGACAGCGCGATGCGATCGTCGATGTCGATCTGGAAGAAGTCCAGTGACAGGTCGAAATGCTCGCCGATGCGGCTGGTGAAGCCCAACGAGGTGTTCAGCGATTTCTCCGGCTTCAGATTCTGCGCACCCAGGCCACGCGCGATCGGATTGTTGACCGACAGCAGGCGGCCCTGCACCAGCTGGCCGCCAGCGTTGTAGCCGCTGGAGGTGGATTCGTAGCCGATCTGTGCCAGCGACGGCGCACGGAAGTTGTTGGAGATGGCACCGCGCAGCGCGAACGCCGGGGTGAATTCATAGCGCAGGCCGAGTTTGCCGGTCAGTTCACCGCCGAAGTCGTCGTTGTGCTCGTAGCGCGCGGCCAGGTCGGTGGAGAACTTCTCGCCGAACTGACTGGACAGGCTGGCGTAGGCGCTGGCGACATCGCGCGACAGGGTGGCCGCGTCCTGCGGGGTCAAGCCGCCACCGGCCTGCGAACCGGTCGGGCGGTCGGTGTACGGGCCGGCCGCATAGCTGGCCGGGTCGCCGGGACGGGTCTGGTAGCGCTCGTGGCGCGCTTCCACGCCCAGGCCCAGCGTGTGGCTGATGCTGTCGCTCTGGGTGAACACGCGGCTCAGGTCGAGATTGCCCACCGTCTGTGCGTACTGGTAATCGGCAGTCTTGAAGCGGGTCGGGCTGGTCGGGCCCAGCGAGGCGTTGAGCGAATCACGCAGGCGGTAGGTGAAGTCGTTCTGGCCGTAGTCCAGGCTGCCGTCGTAGCTCCACTCGCCCCACTGGCCGCGCACGCCGGCCACGGCCTGTACGTCGCGGTTCTCGCCTTCGGAGATCGGTCGGTAGCCGTTCGGATAGACCTGCTTCCAGTTGGCATCGCCATCGGGATAGCGGAAGTAGTTGGCGCCTTCGGTATCGCGCTGGTTGAAGGTGCCGAATGCATAGAAGGTCGAGGTCTGGCCCACCGGGATCTCGGTGTTCAGCCACAGGTTGATGTCCTTGCTCTTGCCATCGCCCAGCACATAGTTGCGCTTGCCCTGCAGCGCCAGGTTGCCCGGGGTCTGGTCCCACGGCGGAATCTGGTCGAAGCCGGCGCGGTTGGTGCCGTTGCGGTGCTTGTATTCCAGGCCGACGCGCAGGAAGCCGCCGTCCTCGCCCAGCGAGGTGCCGACCTTGGCGCTGATATTGCCGGTCTGGCCGTCGGTAAGGGTACGCCCGATCGGCTTGAGGTCGGTGTGGTTGGCGCCGTAGCTGGCCTCGATCTCGCCACCGTCGCCGCCGTTGTCGAGGATCACGTTGATCACACCGGCCACCGCATCCGAGCCATACAGCGCACCAGCGCCATCACGCAGTACTTCGATGCGCTTGATCGCGCTGACCGGGATCGAATTGAAATCAACCGGGGTGGTGCCCTTGCCGATCTTGCTGTCGGTGTTGACCAGCGCGGTGTGGTGGCGGCGCTTGCCATTGACCAGCACCAGCACCTGGTCCGGCGACAGGCCGCGCAACTGTGCGGCGCGCACATGGTCGGCGCCACCGGAGTTGGACTGGCGCGGGAAGTTGAACGACGGCAACAGCGCCTGCAGCGCGCTGCCCAGCTCGCCGTTGACCACGCCGGCCTTGCGGATGTCCTCGGCGTTGAGCACATCCACCGGCGAGGTGGATTCAAGCACGGTGCGGTCGGCGGCACGGGTGCCGGTGACGATCACCGTGTCCAGGTTGGTGGCGTCCTGGGCCAGGGCCGGGACGGCGGCGGAGGAAAGCGCGAGGGCGATGGCGAGGCCGAGCGGCGACGCGGGCAGGCGGACGGACATGGGGGCTCCAGCAACAACGACGACGGGGAAGGGGGGAGATGGTTTCACTTACATCCATCCGGATGAAGCGATATATTATCTTCGCGTGATGACCGGTGCCGATGCAAGCCCCTGCCGGTCCGGCATGAGCTGATGCCCGGTTGGCATCAGCACGCCGGGCCGGTGGCGCTGTACGCTGCCGGCTCGCCTTGTCCCCCCTTCTCCGGAGCTGTACCGATGAAACACCTTGGCCTCGTCTTCGCCGTGCTGTTGGCCACCAGCGGCTGCGCCAGCCTCTCATCGCAGGCGCCCAGCGCCTATGCCACGGCCACCACCGCCGAACTGAAGGGCGATGCTGCACGCCCGTCCGCCGGCCACGGCTGGGTGCGCAGCGAGCTGTATTTCGGCGTGGGCGAGGAGCAGGGCGCCGGCAACCGCCCGCAGGCCGATACCATCAGCGAGGCGCAGTGGCGCACCTTCCTGGACAAGGAAGTGACCCCGCGCTTCCCGGATGGCCTGACCGTGTTCGATGCCTATGGCCAATGGCTGTTCCGCGGTGATGCCGCGCCCAACCGCCTGCGCACCAAGGTGCTGGTGGTGCTGCATGAGGACACCCCGCAGCGCCGCGCCGATATCGAAGCGATCCGCCTGGCGTGGAAGCAGCAGACCAGGCATCAGTCGGTGCTGTGGTCGCGGCAGCCGGTCGAGGTATCGTTCTGAGTTGAAGGTGCCGCCGCGGTGCCGCAGGGAGCAATGATGAACTACAGGGAATGCCTGCTGGGCCTGGTGTTGGCCGGCGCGCTGGCACCGACGGCGCAGGCGAAGGACGAGGGCGAAACGCTACGCTTCCAGGTGGCCGCGCATGTGCAGGCGCACGCCGATCCCCAGCAGGACGGAAGCATCGTGGTGCAGCTGTCACCGTCGGGCAAGCGGCAGACGCTGGCGGGCGCGGCGGATGCCGACGGCAATTCGCGCTGGGGTCTGGAGGACGTCGATTTCGATGGCTACCCGGAACTGGTCGCGCGCGCCTCGGTAGGCATGGTCAACGAGGCGGTGGCGGTGTACCGCTTCGATCCGGCCAGTGCCGGTTTCCGCGCGCTGCAGGCCGATACCCACGGCAAGGACAGTTGTGGTGACCTGATGGGGCTGAGTGTCGACCGTCCGAGCCGCACCCTGACCAGCAGCTGCCGCAGCGGCCCGATGTGGTACACCGACCAGTACCGGTTTGCAGGCGCGAAGCTCCATCTGTACCGCTCTGAGAGCGTGCTGATGCTGGGCGATACGTTGAACGCCGCGCTGCATTGGGAACAGACCGAAGAGCAGGGCCCGTTGGCGGTCTGGCGCACCTATGACCCCGCCGGCCGTGTGCTGGAAAGTGCCATCGCCGATGGCCTGGGAGCACCGCCGGACGGGCCGTTGCGGGGGCAGCAGGCCACCGTGGTGCCCGCGCGCCTGTTCCTCTTCGACCGACCCGGCGCGTCCAGCACCAAACGTTACCTGGTGCAGGGGGATCGCGTGGAACTGCTGGATGAACAGGACGGCTGGGTGAAGCTGCGCTACCGCAACGTGAAGCAGGGCGCGGTGGTGGGCTGGATCAACGTCAACGATTGAAGAAAAAGGGGACGGAGGGAATTAAGTCGTTTGTGGCACATACGACTTAATTCCCTCCGTCCCCTTTTTTTGCGGAGGCATCACTTCATCAGGTCTAGCCTCGGACGTTCCCCCGTTCGAGGATG
Source organism: Stenotrophomonas sp. YJH_SMC_58 (assembly GCF_059369635.1). Taxonomy (NCBI): domain Bacteria; kingdom Pseudomonadati; phylum Pseudomonadota; class Gammaproteobacteria; order Lysobacterales; family Lysobacteraceae; genus Stenotrophomonas; species Stenotrophomonas sp. YJH_SMC_58. Next base: position 258,138 of record NZ_JCAFSW010000001.1, on the reverse strand, counting down.
TATCCGATGAGCAAGCGCGTAGCCGAAATCGTGGTGGACGCCCTGCAGCAGGCCGGTGTCCGCCGTTGCTACGGCATCGTGGGCGATACGCTCAACCATGTGACCGATGCGATGCATGGCAGCGAGATCGCCTGGGTGCATGTGCGCCATGAAGAAGTGGCCGCATTCGCTGCCGGCGCCGATTCGCTGGTGAGCGGCGAGTTGACCGCCTGCGCGGGTTCCTGTGGTCCCGGTGGCCTGCACTTCATCAACGGCGTGTTCGAGAGCAACCGCAACCGTGCGCCGATGGTGCTGATCGCCAGCCAGGTGGTGACCAGCGAGCTGGGCATGGAATTCCCGCAGGAAGTGGATTTCAAGGCGGTCTATGGCAGCTGCACGGTGTTCTGCGAGCAGGTGCACAGCCCGGAGCAGGCGCGACGCGTGGTGGCCCTGGCCTGCCAGGCCGCGATCAGCCGCCGTGGCGTGGCGGTGGTGATCCTGCCGGCCGATATCAGCCAGGCCCAGGTGAAGCACGACGTGCCGTTCTCGGTGCATTACACCCAGCCGGTACTGCGCCCCTCCGACGCCGAGCTGCAGCGCATCGCCGAGCTGCTGGGGCAGGGCAAGCGCATCGGCATCTACGCCGGTGCCGGTTGCCAGGGCGCGCACGCGCAGCTGCTGGAGCTGGCCCGGCGCTTGCAGGCCCCGATCGCGCATACCTCGCGCGCGAAGGATTTCGTCGAGCCGGACAACCCGTACAACATGGGCATGACCGGCATCTTCGGCATCGAATCCGGCTTCCACACGCTGATGGAGTGCGACACGCTGCTGCTGCTCGGCGCCGACTTCGCCTGGGGCCAGTTCTACCCGGACAAGGCCACCATCATCCAGGTCGACCGCGATGGCAGCCACCTTGGCCGCCGCCACCCGGTGAACCTTGGCGTGGTCGGTGACATCGCACCGACGCTGGATGCCTTGCTGCCGATGTTGCCGCCGCGCGAGGACAGCAGTTTCCTGGACGAATGTATCGAACGTCGCGACAAGGCGCTGAAGAAGCGCGAGCAGGAAGAACAGCCGGGCGAGGGCGAGCTGATCCACCCGCAGCATCTGACCGCGCTGCTGTCGAAGTACGCCAGCGACGATGCGCTGTTCACCGCTGACGGCGGCTCGCCGATGGTCTGGGTGCTGCGGCATATCCGCGTCAACGGTCGCCGCCGCACGCTGACCAGCCTGCTGCACGGCACGATGGCCAATGCAATGCCGCAGGCACTGGGCCTGCAGAAGGCGTTCCCCGGCCGGCAGGTGATTTCGCTGTCCGGCGATGGCGGCCTGGCGATGCTGCTGGGCGACCTGCTGACGGCCGTGCAGGAGAACCTGCCGATCAAGGTGGTGGTGTTCAACAATGGCTCGCTGAACTTCGTCGAGCTGGAGCAGAAGGTGGAAGGCCTGCTGGACAACTACACCGACCTGAAGAACCCGGATTTTGGCCGCCTTGCCGAAGTGATCGGCTTCCACGGCCGCACGGTGACGCGCAGCGAGGACCTGGAAGAAGCGGTGCAGGATTTCCTGTCGCAGCGTGGCCCGGCGCTGCTGGATGTGCATACCAGCCGCGCCGAGCTGGTGATGCCGCCGCAGATCGAGGCCAAGCAGGTGGCCGGTACCGCGCTGTATGCAGCCAAGGCGGTGTTGAACGGCCGCTTCGACGACGTGAAGCATCTGCTGGTGGACAACTTCCTGAAGAAGTAACGGGGTGGGTTTGATGCAGGGCTGCGCCCTGCACCCGCTACGAGCCGGAGCCAGAGCAGAAGCGGGCTTCCTGAGGGATGGCGGGGTGGGTCCGGTTGCGGGGGACGCCGTAAACCCGTCCCTGGGGGCTTGGCCGCGGCATCCATGCCGCGGACACCCCCGCAACCGGACCCACCCCACCTTCGACAGTTTCCTGCGATCTGTCGGTAGATCCACGCCCTGCGTGGATAGCGTGGAAATGATCGAATTGTTCGTGTAGAGCCGAGCCATGCTCGGCTCAGAGCGAAGCGACCCGCTTTTGCTTTTGATCCTTTGATTCCTTTCCGTGGCTGGCACGCGCAAGGAATTATCAGGGGCCGGTCGGGATGGGCTGCGCAGGACCGTTGGCGCCATGGATGGCGCCATCGAGCCCCCAGGGATGGGTTTACGGCGTGTCCTGCGCAGCCCATCCCGACCGGCCCACTCCGATAAAGCTGCTTTTGACGACCCCCCCAGCCACGAGGGGCTCCGCCGTTGGCTGGAACCCATCATTCCACGACGGAATTGGCGCGCTGGCCCCGCTGGGCCTACCATCGGCGGTCCCCACCCCCCACCGCCCCTTCCATGTCCGCTCCCGCTTCCGCCGCACCGCGTCGCTGGTTCGTCGCCGGCGACTTCAACGGCTTCTTCGGCCTGGTCGTCGACAACCTCTCCATCCTCGGCTTCATCGCCATGGCCCTGGTCGGGATCTTCCAGTTCCCCGCCGACGTGGTGTTCGGCCGCATGTTCCCCGGCACCGCCTTCGGCGTGCTGGTCGGCAACCTGCTGTACACCCTGATGGCGCGCCGGCTGGCCGCGCGTACCGGCCGCGACGACGTCACCGCCATGCCGCTGGGCCTGGATGCACCGACCAGCATCGGCATGGCGCTGCTGGTGCTCGGCCCGGCCTTCCTCGCGTTCAAGCAGCAGGGCATGGACCCGCACGCTGCGGGCATCGCCACCTGGCAGCTGGGCATGGCCGCGCTGGTCATCATGGGCGTGCTCAAGTTCGTGCTGTCGTTCTTCGGCGAAGCGGTCACCCGCGCGCTGCCGCGAGCCGCGCTGCTGGGTTCCATCGCCGGCATCGCGCTGGTGCTGATGGGCCTGCTGCCGCTGCTGGAAACGCTGCGCTCGCCGCTGGTCGGCTTCACCACGCTGGGCCTGCTGCTGTACGTGCTGATCGCCAAGGGCAAGCTGCCGGTGCGTGGCCCGGGCGTGCTGCTGGCCTTCGTGTTCGGCACCGTGCTGTATTACGGCCTCGGCCTGGCCGGGCTGGGCGCGCCGGGCTTCCATGTACCGGAGTGGGTGCCGCCGCAGGTGGTGCTGCCGCTGCCGACACTGGGCTTCCTCGACGGCCTGCCCACCGCGATGACCTACCTGCCGCTGCTGCTGCCGTTCGGTCTGCTGATGGTGGTCGGCGGCATCAACGTGTCTGAAAGCGCGCGCGCAGCCGGCGACGACTATCGCACCCGCGACATCCTGCTGGTGGAAGCGGTAGCCACGCTGGTGGCCGGTGTCTGTGGCGGCGTGGCGCAGACCACGCCGTACATCGGCCAGCCGGCGTACAAGCACATGGGTGCGCGCAGCGGCTACACGCTGCTGACCGGCCTGTTCGTCGGCATCGGCGGCATGCTCGGCATCATCTCCGGGCTGGTGCAGTGGCTGCCGCTGGCGGTGCTGGCACCGATCATCGTGTACGTGGCCATCGATATCACCACCCAGGCCTTCCAGGCCACGCCGCGTCACCACACCGGTGCGATGGTGTTCGGTTTCCTGCCGTCGGTGGCCTACCTGCTGGCGATCAAGGCACCTGGCTGGATCGCGCCGGACCAGCTGCCGCAGCTGCTGACCAAACTGGATGGCCACGGCCTGCCCGAGCTGGCGGTGATCTTTACCCTCGGCAACGGCTTCATCATCACCTCGATGCTGTGGATTTCGGCGGTGGCGGCGATGGTCGATGGCCGCCTGCGCCGTGCCTGCGGCTTCCTGCTGGTGGCTGCGGTGCTGACCCTGTTCGGCCTGATCCACTCGGTGGATCCGCGTGGTGGCATCTATCTCCCGTGGGAGCTGGACGGCCTGGCGCGCATCATCAGCTGGCAGTTCGCTGGTGCCTACGTGGCACTGGCGTTGTTGCTGGGGTTGCTTTCGCTGCAGAAGCAGCCGGTGCAGCCGCTGGGTGAAAACAACTGACCCAACGCTAGTGCCGGCCGCTGGCCGGCATCCTCATGGGCTTCGGTCGGATCGTGCAGCTGCCGGCCAGCGGCCGGCACTACCGTTCGGCGTCCAGTTCCGGGTAGTGGCGGAAGATACCGTTGGTGTTGAACGGCAACCGCCGCTCCGAGGCCAGATAGGCGGCGATGTTCGGCCGCTTTGCCACCCGCTCCTGCAGCGCGCGCAGCAGGGGCAGGGTCGGCGCCAGTGCCTGCATCCGGCGCGGGAACATGTAGTCCAGCCCGCTCAGCAGCTGGAACAGCGACAGATCCACATAGGAATGCTCGCGCAGTGCGTGGCGGCCACCATTGGCGGCCAGCACCTGCTCGAAGTAGCCGAGGAACTTCGGCAGCCGTTCGCCACGCAGGGAGGCGGCCCGTGCCTTGGCTTCGGTCTTCTGCTCTTCGTAGTACTTCGATGCGGCAATTGGATGGTGGGTGTCGTGCACCTCGGCTACCAGATCAGCGATGGTCAGCTGCAAGTGCAGCGCCTGCACCCGCCGCGAGGCCGCCTGCGGCACCAGGTCCAGCGGCGGGCCGAGAAAATCCAGGATCGCGGCGACCTGTGCAATGACCTGGCGGCCCGCCTTCAGGAACGGCGGCGCGAAGGGCTGCGCACCTTCACTGCTGCCATCGAGAAACGGCTGCATCACCGTATCGCCGTGCACCCGCGCCATGTCGATGTAATCGACACCGGCATCCTCCAGCGCAAGCCGCACGAACTCGCCACGGCCCTGGATGCCGGTCCAGTAATACAGCGCGTACTGCATGGTGGTGCCTCCACAGTGCAAGGCGTACAGCCTCGCGCGAAGCATGCAAAGCAGGCGTGAGCGCGACACGGGTGCAGGCGAACCCCAACGGCAGCGGAACAGGCGGGGAACCCGTTGCAACCGTGGGGGTCACACCCTTTCCATGCGTGTAATACGAGGTGCTGCATCATGCAGAGCGGAAAGGCGGTCTGGCCCTGGGTGTTGGGTGTGGTGGTGATCGGTGGTGCGGGCGGCTGGTTGTTCCGCGATCAGCTGAAGCGCCTGGCAGACGGTGTTTCCGTGCCGGTGCAATCAACCCCCGCCAGTACCAGCGCGCCGCCGCAACCGCATGCGGCCGCAGAACCCGCGCCAGCACCGCCCGCGATCAAGCATCCGCTGGATACCGAGGCCGCAGCCGATCCGGCGCTGCCGAAGCTGGCTGACAGCGATACGGCCGCCTGGGGTGCATTGACCCAGTTGTTCCAGGGCGAGGGGCCACTGACCCTGCTGCTGCGCGATCATCTGATCCAGCGCCTGGTCACCCAGGTCGACAACCTGGACAAGCCCAGCGTGCCGCCGACTGCGCTGGCCGCGCGGCCGCTGCCGGGCAACCTGCAGGTCGAGCCGGGCGAGGGTGGCGAACGCATCGCCGCCAGCAACGCGGCGCGCTATGCACCCTACGTGCAGGCCTTCACCGCGCTGGACCCGGCGGCAACGTCTACCGCCTACAAGCGCTTCTATCCGCTGATCCAGCAGGCCTATGTGGACCTGGGCCGGCCCGACGGGTACTTCAACGACCGCCTGGTCGCGGTGATCGACAACCTGCTGGACACCCCGGAACTGGCCCAGTCCCCAGTGGTGCAGCGCGATGAACGCGGCCGCTACCGCTTTGTCGATCCCACCCTGCAGTCGCGCTCGATCGGGCAGAAGGCGCTGCTGCGGATGGATGCCGCCCAGGCGCGGGCGGTCAAGCAGCAGCTGCGGGCGATCCGCAGCGCGATCACCCGCTGAGCCCGTTCACCGCGTAGAACTGATCGGGATCAACGCGCCGACCACACCGGTTCCGGCATGCTGGCCGGAGCCTGACTGGCCTCGGGGTGCAGTCGCAGCCACCCTTGAAACCGGGTGGGGCAACCGCATCTTTCCAGCATCGCCGGCGCGGGCCGGCCCTGATGACCGATGAGGATTCGCAATGCGGATGGACAAGCTCACCTCGCGTTTCCAGCAGGCGCTGGCAGACGCACAGTCGTTGGCCGTGGGCCGCGACAACAGCATCATCGAACCGGTTCACCTGTTCAGCGCGTTGCTGGACCAGCAGGGTGGCAGCACGCGCCCGCTGCTGGCCCAGGCCGGGGTGAACGTGCCGGTGCTGCGCGAGCGCCTGACCGAGGCGCTGGATGCGCTGCCGAAGGTGTCCGGCCAGGCCGGCAACGTCTCGATGGGCAACGATCTGGGGCGCCTGCTGAACCAGACCGACAAGCTGGCGCAGCAGCACGGGGACGCCTTCATTGCCAGCGAGTGGTTCGTGCTGGCGGCGCTGGACGACGGCGGCACGCTGGGCATGGCGCTGCGCGCCGCCGGTGCCGACAAGACCCGCCTGCAGGCGGCCATCGACAAGCTGCGCGGCGGCGAGAACGTGCAGTCGGAGAATGCCGAGGAACAGCGCCAGGCGCTGGAGAAATACACCATCGACCTGACCGCGCGTGCCGAGAGCGGCAAGCTCGACCCGGTGATCGGCCGTGACGAGGAAATCCGCCGCACCATCCAGGTGCTGCAGCGCCGGACCAAGAACAACCCGGTGCTGATCGGCGAACCCGGCGTGGGCAAGACCGCGATCGTCGAAGGGCTGGCCCAGCGCATCATCAACGACGAAGTGCCCGAAGGCCTGCGCGGCAAGCGCGTGCTGTCGCTGGACATGGGCGCGCTGATTGCCGGGGCCAAGTTCCGCGGCGAATTCGAGGAGCGCCTGAAGGGCGTGCTCAACGACCTGGCCAAGAACGAGGGCCAGATCATCCTGTTCATCGACGAACTGCACACCATGGTCGGCGCCGGCAAGGCCGATGGCGCGATGGATGCCGGCAACATGCTGAAGCCAGCGCTGGCACGCGGCGAGCTGCACTGCATCGGCGCCACCACGCTGGACGAATACCGCAAGTACATCGAGAAGGATGCTGCGCTGGAGCGTCGCTTCCAGAAGGTGTTCGTGGGCGAGCCGTCGGTGGAGGACACCATCGCGATCCTGCGCGGCCTGAAGGAAAAGTACGCCGTGCACCACGGCGTGGAGATCACCGATCCGGCCATCGTCGCGGCTGCGACGTTGTCCAACCGCTACATCACCGACCGCCAGCTGCCGGACAAGGCCATCGACCTGATGGACGAAGCCGCCTCGCGACTGCGCATGGAGATCGACTCCAAGCCGGAAGAGCTGGACCGCCTTGAGCGCCGGGTGATCCAGCTGAAGATCCAGCGCGAGATGCTGAAGAAGGAGAAGGACGAAGCCTCGCGGCAGCGCCTGGCCGATCTGGAAAACGACATCGACGGGCTGGAGCGCGAGTTCTCCGACCTCAATGAAATCTGGAAGTCGGAGAAGGCCGCGCTGCAGGGCGCGACCAAGATCAAGGAACAGGTCGAGCAGGCCAAGCTGGAGCTGGAGGCCGCGCAGCGCCGCCAGGATTTCGCCAAGATGAGCGAGATCCAGTACGGGCTGTTGCCGCAGCTGGAAAAGCAGCTGGCCGCGGCCCAGGAGGCCGAGCACAAGGACTTCAAGCTGGTGCAGGACCGCGTGACCGACGAGGAGATTGCCGAAGTCGTATCGCGCTGGACCGGCATCCCGGTCAACAAGATGCTCGAAGGCGAGCGCGACAAGCTGTTGCGCATGGAAGAGGTGCTGCACAACCGCGTGGTCGGCCAGGAAGAAGCGATCAAGGTCGTCTCCGATGCCGTGCGCCGTTCGCGTGCGGGCCTGTCCGATCCGAATCGCCCGGCCGGCTCGTTCCTGTTCCTCGGCCCGACCGGTGTCGGCAAGACCGAGCTGTGCAAGTCGCTGGCCGAATTCCTGTTCGACAGTGCCGACGCGATGATCCGCATCGACATGAGCGAATTCATGGAGAAGCACAGCGTGGCCCGCCTGATCGGCGCGCCTCCGGGCTACGTCGGCTACGAGGAAGGTGGCTACCTGACCGAGGCCGTGCGTCGCCGTCCGTACTCGCTGATCCTGCTGGACGAAGTGGAGAAGGCGCATCCGGATGTGTTCAACATCCTGCTGCAGGTGCTGGACGATGGCCGCCTGACCGATGGACAGGGCCGCACCGTGGACTTCCGCAACACCGTCATCGTGATGACCTCGAACCTGGGCTCGCACCAGATCCAGGACATGAGCGCCGACGACAGTCCGGAGGCCTACACGCAGATGAAGGCGGCGGTGATGGGCGTGGTACAGGCGCACTTCCGTCCGGAGTTCATCAACCGCCTGGACGACATCGTGGTGTTCCACCCGCTGGACAAGCAGCAGATCAAGCAGATCGCGCGCATCCAGATGCGCGGGCTGGAGAAGCGGCTGGCCGAGCGCGGGTTGAAGCTGGCGGTCTCCGATGCGGCGTTCGACCTGCTCGGCAACGTCGGCTTCGATCCGGTCTATGGCGCGCGCCCGTTGAAGCGTGCAATCCAGTCGCAGCTGGAGAATCCGCTGGCGCAGCAGATCCTGTCCGGTGCTTTCGTCAACGGCGATACCATCGAAGTCGGAAACGACGGCGGCCGCCTGGTGTTCGCCAAAGCGTGATTCACACGGGGCGCTGCTTGGCCGCAGCGCCCCGTTTCCTGCGAAGTGGGTCGGGCCATGCCCGGCGCTCACTCAGAAGCGGTGCGTATAGCCGCTCATCAAGCCGAACTGGTTCGCCTTCTGCACGATCGGGCTGTCGGCGGCATCACCGAGCAGGCGCGTGCCTTCGGCCGAGATGTACCAGTTGCCGTTGCGGCCCACGCGGTGGCTCCACTTCAGACCGACACCGGCACTGACCAGGCCGGCCTTTGGCTTGTGCTCGGCAAAGCCGGTACGCGCCGCCTGTTCCGGGCTGACGCCGTACCAGGTCTGCATGTAGCCGCGGTTGCCGTAGTCGGTGGACACGCTGCCGCTGACCACGCCACCGGCCAGGTCGAACAGCGGCATGCTCAGGTTCAGATGGATCTGCTGGGTGGCCAGGCCGTTCTCGGCCTTGTCCTCGTCCTTGCGGGTGAACTGCCAGGAGCCGCTCAGCACGGCTTCGCCCAGCGTATAACCAGCCGAGATGCCGACCAGGGGACGGGCATCGATATCACCCATGCCGCGCAGGAAGTCGGAACCGCCGAGCAGCGAGTCCTTTTCCTTGCGGATGCCGCTGGCGCCGACATACGCGCGCACGCGGGTGTGCTCGCCGATGGAGGTGCCCCAGCCAATGCCACTGGTGCCCAGAAACCATCCACCCGGCGAGGTGACATCAAAGGACAACGACGGCGTCGCACGATACTCCTCGCTGCCGCTGTAGCGCGGCGCCACGCCACCGCCGGCAGCGACCTCGAAGGTCCAGTGGTCATCCTTGGCGTGGGCGATCGGTGCGGCGAACAGCGGCAACAGGGCCAAGCAGAGCAGGGCGGGGGAACGGCGAAGCTGGGACATGGAAACTCTCGACAATGGGAGGAAGGCAGCACGCGCATCCGGCGAGTGCTGCAGGGTCGCTAGCGTGGCGATACTCCGGCGACCGATCCGTCCGCAGTTGTGCGGGAGTTGTAATCAACTGTAATTGCGCCCAAGGGCGTTCAGCTGGCAGCCAGCGGCCAGTGCATTTCCATGCGCGCGCCGCCCAACGTGGCGCGGCTGATGCGAAGCTCGCCGCCGTGGCGGACGGCAATGCGGCTGACGATGGCCAGGCCCAGGCCGAAGCCCCCGGTATCGCGGCTGCGGCTGTCATCCAGGCGGGTGAACGGGCGCATCACCTTCTCGCGATCGGCTTCGGCAATGCCGGGACCGTCGTCATCCACACGCAGGCAGGCGCGGCCGCTGACACCGACCAGCGAGACTTCCACCTGCGAACGCGCATGGCGCAGCGCATTGCCCACCAGATTGCTGAGTGCCAGCTGCAGCAGGCGTGGTTCGGCATCCACCCGCGGCAACGCACTGGGCTGCACGCGCAGTACCACCCCGGCACGTTCGGCATCACGGCGCGCATCGGCCAGGCAGGCCTGCAGCCAGTCATTGGCTTCGATGCGCTGCATCGGCTCGCCCTCGCTGGGATGCTCCAGCCGTTCGTAAGCCAGCAGTTCGCTGACCAGCCGGTTGAGCTCGGCCAGGTCACCGTGCAGGCCCTGCGCCAGCCGTTCGCGGCGTTCGCGGTCATCGCTGTCCTGCATCAGGTCCAGGCCGAAGGCCACGCGCGCGATCGGCGTGCGCAGCTCGTGCGAGATCGCATGGGTCAGGTCGCGCTGGCGCTGCACCAGTTCGGCCACGCGTGCCGCCATGCGGTTGGAGTGGTCGACGATGACCCGGATCTGCGAGCGTGGCGAGACCTGTGCACGTGCCTGCAGATCGCCCGAACCGATGCGGTCGGCATGCCGGCGCAGCGCTTCCAGGTCGCGCCAGAGCAGGCGCACCCACGCGTACAGGCTGGCGCCCACCAGCAGCAGGATGCTGAGGTAGGCGGCGATGGTCATGTACGTCGTCATCTGCACCGCGCCAGGCAGGCGCAGGTGCAGCCAGCGGCCATCGCTGCCCTCGATGGGCAGCAGGACCTGCTGGTATTGATCGCGCACGATGAAACCATCGGCCTTCACGGCCACCTGTTCCTGCGCGTCGAGTGCGGGAGGTTTGTCGAGCAGGGTCAGGGCGATGCCGTAGTGTGGCTGCCACTGCTGCAGGCGCTCACGCTGCTGGTCGGCATCCAGGCCGGCCAGGCCACTGCGCAGGGCGTACACCTGACCACGCACCTGCTGGACGAAGACGCGATCCTGCACGGGCGTGTAGATGCCGTCCAGGATGTGGTTGAGGAAGAACACCGACACCAGGAAGCAGGCACCCGTGATAAACCACAACCACAGGAACAGCCGCTTCATGCCGTCCAGGCCGACGGATTGAACTGGTAGCCACGGCCCCACACGGTCTTGATCCGCCGCGGCTCGCGCGCATCATCGCCGAGCTTGCGGCGCAGCTTGCCGATGCTGACATCGACACTGCGGTCCAGGCCGTCAAAGCCGATGCCGCGCACTGCCTGCAGGATCTGGTCGCGCGACAGGATCTGCCCCGGCTGGCTGGCCAGCAGCCACAGGATCTCGAATTCCGTGGTGCCCAGCTCGACCGGCTGACCGTGCAGGTGCACTTCGCGCTGCATGCGGTCGATCAGCAGTTCGCCATGCATCAGACGGCTGGGTGTGCCGGTGTTGCTGCTGCCATGGCGGCGGCGCAGCAGGGCGCGCAGGCGGGCGAGCAGCAGGCGCGGCTCGATCGGTTTGTGCACATAGTCATCGGCGCCCGATTCCAGGCCCAGCACCTGCTCGATGTCGTCTTCGCAGGCGGTCAGCATCAGGATCGGCACGTCGGAGAAACTGCGGATCTGCCGGCACACATCGATGCCGCCGAGGCCGGGCAGCATCAGGTCCAGTACCACCAGCTCGGGCGCATGCTGGCGGCAGGCCGCGCCGGCAAGGTCACCGCGCGCGACATGCTGCACGGCGAAACCATGTTCGTGGAGATAGTCGCTGACCAGCTCGGCCAGGCGACGGTCGTCCTCCACCAACAAGACCTGGGTCGGGGTGCCGTTGGCGGTGGGTGTCCAGGGGGATGGCTGCATGCGCGTGGGGCCTCCGTGCCCGGGCAGGAGCGCCCGGCGGCGAAGCCTATCAACGCCCCGTGACCGCTGCCTGAATCGCGGCCAACCTGATAACCCCCGGTATGGACGTCATCGCCAGCAGCTTTCAGCGGCCGGCGACGGCTGGCCTATGGTGGCGGTTTCCCCGGATGGAGCCTGGCGCAATGAGCGACCCGCAGTGGCAACTGGAAACCCTGGCCGTGCACGGCGGCTACCGTCCCGACCCGACTACCCGCGCGGTGGCGGTGCCGATCTACCAGACGGTGGCGTATGCCTTCGATGACACCCAGCACGGCGCCGACCTGTTCGACCTGAAGGTACCGGGCAATATCTATACGCGCATCATGAACCCCACCACCGACGTGCTGGAGCAGCGCCTGGCCGCGCTGGAAGGCGGCATCGGTGCGCTGGCGCTGGCCTCAGGGCAGGCCGCGATCACCTATGCCATCCAGACCATTGCAGAGGCCGGCGACAACATCGTCGCCTCCAGTGCGCTGTATGGCGGCAGCCTCAACCTGCTGGCGCACACCCTGCCGCAGTACGGCATCCAGGCGCGCTTTGCTGATCCGGCTGATCCTTCCGCGTTCGCCGCGCTGATCGACGAGCGCACCAAGGCGGTGTTCGTCGAATCCATCGGCAACCCGCGCGGCAACGTCACCGACATCGCTGCGATTGCGGAGGTCGCGCATGCCGCTGGCGTGCCCCTGATCGTCGACAACACCGTGGCCACGCCGTTCCTGCTGCGCCCATTCGAGCACGGCGCCGACATCGTGGTGCATTCGCTGACCAAGTACTTGGGCGGCCACGGCACCAGCCTCGGCGGCGCGATCATCGATTCCGGCCGCTTCGACTGGACCGCACAGCCCCAACGCTTCGCGCGGCTCAACCAGCCCGACCCCAGCTACCACGGCGTGGTCTATACCGAAGCCCTGGGGCCAGCGGCCTACATCGGCCGCGCGCGGGTGGTGCCGCTGCGCAATACCGGTGCTGCGTTGTCGCCGTTCAATGCGTTCCTGATCCTGCAGGGCATCGAGACCCTGGCCCTGCGCATGGAACGCATCAACGCCAACGCACTGGCTGTCGCGCAGTTCCTGAAGTCACACGCAAAGGTGGCGTGGGTGCGCTATGCCGGGCTGGCCGACGATCCCGAGCACGCCGCCGCGCAGCGCTATCTGGGTGGGCACGGCTCGGGCGTGCTGACCTTCGGCCTGCCGGGCGGGCGCGAGGCAGGCGCACGTTTCCTTGACGCGCTGAAATTGTTCACCCGCCTGGTCAACCTCGGCGATGCGAAGTCACTGGCCACCCATCCAGCCTCGACCACCCACCGCCAGCTGGATGCCGCCGAACTGGCCAAGGCTGGCGTCAGCGAGGACACCGTGCGGCTGTCGATCGGCATCGAGCACATCGGCGACCTGCGTGCTGACCTGGAACAGGCCCTGGCCGGCGCCTGATAGCCACACGCTTGGTCGTCATCGCCACAGGCGATCACCACCGGCGCTGCAATGCGCTACGGTGGAACTGCCTCTCCAAGGCGTGGCAACGTGGCGATCCAGATCCCCGGTCGATGCGGGTCGACCGGGGATTTTTTGTTTCCGGGGTCAGATCCGTTTTCCTGCGGAAAACGGATCTGACCCCATGCGCCGCCGTGTCGACCAAGGTCGACACCTACCAGAGCAGAACGCCGTTCCGGCAGATCGCAGGAATCTGTCGAAGGCGGGGTGGGTCCGGTTGCAGGGGCGTGAGCGCCATGGATGGCGCGACCGAGCCTCCATGGACGGATTCACGGCGTCCCCTGCAACCGGACCTACCCCGCCATCCCACGGATAGTCAGCTTTTGCCTTTGCCTTTGCTGTTGCCTTGGCAGGTGCAGGGCTGCAAGCCCTGCCGCACCCACACCCCTCACACCACCGGAATGCTGTGCTGCCCCAGATTCCGGTACGGCGGCGTGGACATGATCATCTCCGCCAGCGAATACGCCAGCTCACGTTCGGCCATCACCGTGCCATCGGCACCGTGTTCCAGCAGATGCTTCACTTCCGCATCGCTGTGTGCGCGCGCCAGCAGGGTCAGGTCCGGGTTGATCGCCCGCAGCTTGGCCAGCGCCTCACCGGCTTCCAGCGGTTGCGGAATCGCCAGCACCGCAATCTTCGCGCGCTCCGGATGGGCCTCGGCCAGCACCCGGTCGGCAGCGGCACTGCCGCGGATCGCCGCCAGGCCCTTGGCGTGCGCCTGCTCGACGTGTTCCTTGTTGTCATCGATCACCAGCACCGGCACGCCACGGTCGCGCAGCACCTGCGCCAGTTCGCTGCCCACCCGGCCATAGCCGATCACGATGGCGTGGTCATGCAGGTCGCGCGACGGGCCGATCGCTTCGGGCGGCTCGGGTACCTGCGGAGACTGCTCCTGCTTGGCCTGCCAACGGTCGAGCAGGCCGAACACCAGCGGGTTGAGCATGATTGACACCAGTGCCCCGGCCAGAACCAGCGACTGGCCTTCCTTCGGCAGGATCTGCAGCGCCACGCCTAGGCCGGCGATGATGAAGGCGAACTCGCCGATCTGCGCCAGGCTGGCCGAGATGGTCAGCGCGGTGCTGGTCGGGTGGCCGAACGCACGCACGATGAAGAACGCGGCGGCCGACTTGCCGAACATGATGATCAGCACCGTGGCCAGCACCTGCCACGGGTGCTGCACGATGATGTTGGGGTCGAACAGCATGCCGACCGACACAAAGAACAACACTGCGAACGCATCGCGCAGCGGCAGCGAATCATGCGCGGCCTTGTGGCTCAGCTCCGATTCGTTGAGCAGCATGCCGGCAAAGAACGCGCCCAGCGCGAACGAGACGCCGAACAGCATCGCCGAGCCGAACGCCACGCCCAGCGCGATCGCCAGCACGGACAGGGTGAACAGCTCACGCGAACCGGTACCGGCGATGCGTTCCAGGATCCACGGGATGACCCGGCGCCCGACCACCAGCATCACCGCCACGAACAGGCCCAGCTGCACGAAGGTCCAGCCGATGTCGGCCAGCACGCTGCCCAGCGAGTGCGATTCCTTGGCCGCGTCGGGGCCGAACACGCCGGCCATCACCGGCATCATCACCAGTGCCAGCACGCAGGCCAGGTCTTCCACGATCAGCCAGCCGACCGCGATCTTGCCGCGCATCGTCTCCAGCAGGCGGCGTTCCTCCATCGCCCGCAGCAGCACGACGGTACTTGCGGTGGCCAGCGAGAAGCCGAAGATGACGCCATGGATGGCGGGCCAGCCCATCAGCGAGGCCACGCCCCAGCCGAGCAGGGTGGCCACTGCGATCTGCCCAATGGCACCGGGAATGGCGATGGCCTTGACCGCCATCAGGTCCTTCAGCGAGAAGTGCAGGCCGACACCGAACATCAGCAGCATCACGCCCAGTTCGGCCAGCTGGTTGGCCAGCGCCTGGTCGGCGACGAAGCCGGGGGTGAACGGACCTACGCAGATGCCAGCAACCAGGTAACCGACCAAGGGAGACAAGCGGAGCTTGTTGGCCAGCGCGCCGAAGATGAAGGCGAGCCCCAGGCCAACGGCAACGATGTTGATCAGGTCGGTGTCATGGTGCATCGGCACTCGCAGAAAGCAGGGGGATACCCCGATTTTCACCGAAGCGGCCAGATACGGCAAACCCGCCGTCCACGTGCCGTGGCCGGCGGGTTTGCCCACGCATTTCTCTTCTACCCCCGCCTTCGGAGCGCCCCTTCAACAAGAAGGGGCGCTCCTCCAGACGCGGCCCGGGGTTGCCGGCCAGCGGCCGGCTCTACCCCTTACCAGGTGTACTTGATCCGCCCGTACACATACGCGCCGTTGAAGCCGAACGGCGAGTAGTTGCTGTACGGCAGCATGCCGAAGGTCGAGTTCTGCAGGTCTTCGGTGCGGTCCGGGTACTTGTCCAGCAGGTTGTCGGCGCCTACGGTCAGGGTCCAGTTGCTGCTCGGCTTGTAGCTGGCCGAGGCATCCACCACCCATGCATCGCCGTAGGTCTGGTCGCGCAGCGCGGTGGCCGAGTTGCGCACAGTGAATTTGCCGTAGCGGGTGGCGGCCAGGCCCAGTTCCCAGTGGTCCGAACGCCAGGTGCCGCTCAGGATCGCCTTGTCGCGCGGGTAGCTGTCCTCGATGCGGCCAATTTCATCGCGACCGATCAGCGACTGGGTCAGGCCCAGCGTGCCGAACACCGGCGGGGTGCCACCGACGCGGCGCACTTCGGTGTCGTTGTAGCTGTACGCAGCGGTCAGCTCCAGGCTGCTGGCGCCGAACGGCACCGTATAGCTGGACACGAAGTCGACGCCACGTGTGCGCGTATCCAGGCCGTTGGTGAAGTAGGAGAACGCGGTCACCTGCGGCAGGCCCAGGGTGCCCAGCAGCGCGCTGGTGGCCGCGTTGGTGGTGATGCTGGACGACAATGCGATGCGGTCATCGATGTCGATCTGGTAGGCGTCGACGGTGATGTACAGGCGGTCGGCCGGCTGCAGCACCAGGCCCAGGCTGTAGGAGGTGGAGGTTTCGGCCTTCAGCGGCGAGGCGCCCAGCGCCTGCGCGGCCGGGCTGGTGGTCGGGAAGGTGCCACGCTCGACGAATACGCCATTGAGGAACTGGCTGGTGACTGCCTGGTAGCCCTGCTGCGCCAGCGACGGTGCACGGAAGCCACTGGAGGCGGTGGCCCGCAGCGCGACCTTGTCGGTGAATGCATAGCGCGCCGACAGCTTGCCGGAGAAGCGGTCGCCGAAGTCCGAGTAGTCCTCGTAGCGGCCGGTGATGCCGGCCGAGAACTTCTCGGTCAGGTCCGCTTCCAGGCCAGCATAGACCGCGTAGTTGTGGCGGTCCGCATGCACTTCATTGGTCGGGGTGAAGCCCGCGAAGCCCTGCGCGCCGCTGCCGGTGTACGAGTTCAGCTCGCCCGGGTTCTGGTCCCACTTTTCCTTGCGGTACTCACCACCGAAGGACAGCGTGACCGGGTAGGCCAGGCCCCAGTCCAGTGACTTGGTCAGGTCGGCATTGAAGATGTCCTGCTGGTACTTCAGCGTGCCGTCGTAGAACGAGCGCGGGCTGGTTGCGCCGAGGCTGTAGTTGATGCTGTTGCGGGTGTGGAAGTCGAGGGTGTTCTCGCCGTGGTTCAGGCTCAGGTCCCAGGTCCAGCCGTTGTCGGTGTTGCCCTTGACCCCGGCCACCAGCGAGCGGTCCTTCGAATACTGGTTGATCTCCGGCACGAAGCCGTCGGGGTAGGTCTGCGCCAGCAGCGCGCTCTGCCCGCTGTGGTTGCGCGAACGGTAGAACGCGAACGAGGTGATGTCGCGGTTGCTGAGCAGCGCGCTGGCGTAGCCGGTCACGTGGTCGCTGAAGTCGAAGCTGGCGTTGGCCGACGCGGCGGTGGCATCCACGCGCGGGTCGCCGACGATGAAGGTCTTCTGGCCGATGCTGGGGAAGTTGCCGGTGTTCGGGGTGGTGCCGCGGTACGGGCCGGCGCGGTTGCTCTCGTCCTGCTGGCTGATCTGGCCAGCCACGTGCACGCGACCACGGCCGTTGCCGAACTCGACGCCGGTATCGCCGGAGAGCTGGTACTTGTTGCCGTCACCGGCCGAGTACTGGCCGTAGTCCACGGCCAGGCTGCCGCCACGGCCGCTGCCCTTGAGCACGATGTTGATGACGCCTGCAATGGCGTCCGAGCCGTACTGTGCCGACGCACCGTCGCGCAGCACTTCCACGCGCTCGATGGCGGCAATCGGGATCGCATTGATGTCCACTGCCGACGAGCCACGGCCGATGCTGCCGTTGACGTTGATCATCGCCGAGGTGTGGCGGCGCTTGCCGTTGACCAGCACCAGCACCTGGTCCGGCGACAGGCCGCGCAGCTGCGCCGGGCGCACGCCACTGGTGCCGTCGGTCAAGGCCGGGCGCGGGAAGTTCAGCGAGGGCAGGGCGCGCGACAGTGCGGTGGCCAGTTCACTGGTGCCGGTGGACTGCAGCACTTCAGGGGTGATGATGTCGATCGGCGACTGCGATTCGGCGACGGTGCGGTCGGCCACGCGGGTGCCGGTGACGATCACCGTGTCCAGGGTGTTGGCGGCGGTGCCGGCCTGCTGGGCAGCGGCAACGAACGGAGAGCCACCGAGTGCGACAGCGACGGCGGCGGCGATCAGGCTGGTCTTGCGGGTCATCGGGATGGGGCTCCGGTTGGCGGGGGTGGCACCGGAATCGACATCACGGGGGTGAGGCGGACGGCGGTTGTTGCGGTGCGCAAGGCAGGAATTAACGGGATATTCAGTGCCTGTCAAATGGTTGCAACAGGAAAAAACGTTGCAGCAGCAACCATTTAGCGGCAGAGGGCAGCGGCGGGAGGTGGGGCCCGGGGGCTGCGCGGGGCCGACGAGGGAGAGAGTTGGCCTGCCGCCGCGCATCCCGGGGCGCGTCAAGTATTCGTTAACGCTAGAATTACGTCGCAGGAACAGTGCTCACCAGCACATTCCATCCGGTTATATGGACCCCTCCCCCGATGATCTCCCTTCGTAATTTCGCCTTGCGCCGCGGCGAGCGGCTGCTGTTGTCCAATGTCGACCTGACCCTGCACGCCGGTTACCGGGTGGGAGTCGTCGGCCGCAACGGTGCTGGCAAGTCCAGCCTGTTCGCGGCGGTGAAGGGCGAGCTGGAGGCCGACAAGGGTGACGTCGACCTGCCCGGCAAGGTCCGTATCGCCAGCGTGGCCCAGGAAACCCCGTCGCTGCCGGACCCGGCGCTGAGCTTTGTGCTGGGCGGGGATACCGATGTGGCTGCGGTGCTGGCTGAAGAGGCTGAAGCAACCGCGCGCGAAGACTGGGAGGCGGTGGCCAACGCGCACACGAAGATGGCCGAGATGGGGGCCTACGACGCCGAAGCGCGCGCCGGCAAGCTGCTGCACGGCCTCGGTTTCCCGGCCGAGACCCACCACCGCGCGGTGTCCTCGTTCTCCGGCGGCTGGCGCGTACGCCTGAACCTGGCCCGCGCGCTGATGATGCCCAGCGACCTGCTGCTGCTGGACGAACCGACCAACCACCTGGACCTGGACGCGGTGTACTGGCTGGAGCAGTGGCTGCTGAAGTACCCCGGCACCCTGCTGTTGATCTCGCATGACCGCGAGTTCCTCGACAACGTGGCCACCCACACCCTGCACCTGCACGGCGGCGGCGCCAAGCTCTACCCGGGCGGTTATACCGATTTCGAGCGCCAGCGCGCCGAACAGCTGCGCCAGCAGCAGATCGCGCACGAGAAGGAACAGGCCGAGCGCGCCCACCTGCAGAGCTTCATCGACCGCTTCAAGGCACAGGCCAGCAAGGCCGCGCAGGCGCAGAGCCGCATGAAGCGCCTGGCCAAGCTGGCCGGCACCGAAGCAGTGCGCGCCGAGCGCGAGTTCCGCATCGAGTTCGCGCCGCCGGCCAAGCTGCCGTTCTCGCTGATCCGCCTGAACCATGTCGAGGCCGGCTACGGCAAGGACGCAGTGATCCTGCACAACGTCGGCTTCGGTCTGGAAGCGGGCCAGCGCATTGGCCTGCTCGGCCCGAACGGTGCCGGCAAGACCACCCTGGTGAAGACCCTGGTGGGCGAGCTGGCGCCGATCGTCGGCGAGCGCATGGCGCACCCGGACCTGAAGATCGGCTACTTCGCCCAGCACACGGTGGAGTCGCTGCACGAAGGCCAGTCGCCGATGGAGCACTTCCGCGAGATCGCCCCGGACGCACCGAACCAGTCGTTCCGCGACTTCCTCGGCAAGTGGAACTTCCCGGGTGACCGCGCGTTCGAGCCGGTCGATGGCTTCTCCGGTGGCGAGCGCGCACGCCTGGCGCTGGCGCTGATCGCCTGGCAGCAGCCGAACGTGCTGCTGCTGGACGAACCGACCAACCACCTTGACCTGGAAATGCGCGAAGCGCTGGCCGAAGCATTGGCCACCTTCGAAGGCGCGATCGTGATGGTTTCTCACGACCGCCATCTGATCGGCCTGGTCTGCGATACCTACTGGCGCGTGGCCGATGGCGTGGTCGAGCCGTTCGATGGCGACCTGGATGCCTACGCCGCGTGGCTGCGTACCCGCCCTCAGGCGCAGGGCACCAAGGCGCGCATGGAACAGGTGGAAGAGCCGGTGGTGGTCAAGACCGCCCCGGTGGCGCAGGTGATGCAGAAGAAGCCGGTGAACCCGCACAAGCTGGCCGCCGCTGAAGCCAAGGTGGCCGAGCTGGAAGGTGCCCTGGCCGAGCTGGACCGCCAGCTGGCCGACCCGGCCAACTACGCCGATGCCACGCGCATGGCCGTGCTTGGCCGCGATCGCGAAACCGCCGCCGCGCAGCTGGAAAAGGCCGAAGCCGCTTGGATGGAACTGCTCGAGTCCTGACCGGTAGTGCCGGCCGCTGGCCGGCAGCGCGATGCGCCCACAACGATCAAGGGATGGCCGGCCAGCGGCCGGCACTGCCTACGCGCCCTGTGCCTGCAGCCATTCGCGGAAGCGCCTGGCCGGCTCACGTTCGGCACGCGATCGCAGCCGCGTCAGCCAGTAGCGCCCCAGCTCCAGCGTGGTGCTGAACGGCTGCAGCAGGCGACCCTCGGCCAGTTCCTGCTCGAACATGCGCAGCGGCAGCAAGGCCACACCGGCGCCACCGGCGGCCGCCATCGCGACCGTCAACGAGGAATCGAATACCGGCCCGCGCGCTTCCACGCCGCTGACCCCGGCCGCCTGCAGCCAGCGCGGCCATTCGTCGCTGCGGTAGGAACGAAGCAGCGGCAGCGTGCCCAGGTCGCGTGGCTGTTTCAGGCGCCGCGCCAGCGCCGGTGCGCACAGCGGTGCAAACGGCGCGTCGAGGATCGCCGTGCACGCCTGGCCCTGCCAGTCGCCATCACCAAAGCGGATCGCCAGGTCCAGCCCTTCTCCGGCCAGGTCGATGCGGTTGTTGTGGGTCTGCAGGCGCAGCTCGATGTCCGGGTGCGCTGCCTCGAACGCGGCCAGCCGTGGCAGCAGCCAGCCGGTGGCGAAGGTGCCGACCACGCCCAGGGTCAGCACTTCACGCGCAGGTCCGCCGGTGTAACGCGCGATGCTGGCGGAGATGCGCTCGAACGATTCGTTGAGCACCGGATACAGGGCCGCGCCTTCATCGGTGAGCGCCACGCCGCGCGGGAGACGATGGAACAGGCGGATGCCGAGCCGGTCCTCCAGCCCACGGATCTGGTGGCTCAGTGCGGCCTGGCTGACACACAGCTCCAGCGCGGCACGGGTGAAGTTCTGGTGGCGGGCGGCGGCCTCGAAGGCGCGCAGCGCGTTCAGTGGCAGGGCAGGGTGCAACATCGCGCAGTCGTGAGCTGGAGTGATGGATGATCCTAACGCTTCAACGAAACATTTCGGAAAATTAAGGGGTTGAACGCGTCAGGCATTAGTTGAACTAATGTCTCTCGCAGATTTTTTGCGCTGGTCGCCCCCGATCTAGGCTTCAATAATCGAGCGGTCCCCCAGGAGAACCCGCATGCTCGCCCGTCGCCGATTCCTGCAGTTCAGTGGTGCCGCCGTGGCTTCCTCGCTTGCCTTGCCGCTGCTGGCACGTGCAGCGGGCAAGGCCACCGCCAACGCACCCACCGATGCCGCCATCACCGCCGCCAGTGATTTCGCCGCGCTGGAAAAGGCCTGCGCCGGACGCCTCGGCGTGACCCTGCTGGACACTGCCAGCGGTCGCCGCATCGGTCATCGCCAGGACGAGCGCTTCCCGATGTGCAGCACCTTCAAGAGCATGCTGGCGGCCACCGCGCTCAGCCAGGCCGAACGCATGCCGGCATTGCTGGACAGGCGCGTGCCGGTGGGCGAGGCCGATCTGCTCTCGCATGCACCGGTCACCCGCCGCCACGCCGGCAAGGACATGACCGTGCGCGACCTGTGCCGTGCCACGATCATCACCAGCGACAACACCGCCGCCAACCTGCTGTTCGGCGTGGTCGGTGGCCCGCCCGCAGTGACCGCGTTCCTGCGCGCCAGCGGCGACACGGTGAGCCGCAGTGACCGGCTGGAGCCGGAGCTGAACAGCTTTGCCAAGGGCGATCCACGCGATACCACCACGCCGGCGGCGATGGCCGCGACCCTGCAGCGCGTGGTGTTGGGCGAGGTACTGCAACCGGCTTCGCGGCAGCAGCTGGCCGACTGGCTGATCGACAACGAAACCGGCGACGCCTGCCTGCGCGCGGGCCTGGGCAAGCGCTGGCGCGTGGGTGACAAGACCGGCAGCAATGGTGAAGACGCGCGCAACGACATCGCCGTGCTGTGGCCCGTAGCCGGGGGCGCCCCGTGGGTGTTGACGGCTTATCTGCAGGCAGGTGCGATCAGCTACGAGCAACGCGCTAGCGTGCTGGCACAGGTGGGGCGGATTGCCGACCGGTTGATCGGATGAGGTAACCGGGGTCATTCAAACGTGGCTTGCCGGATCGGTTCGGCGCGCGCATCCTGCGCGCGTTCGAACCACACGGAAGTCCCCCATGAGCCATGAACTGATCTACCTGCTGCTGATCTTCGCGCTGCTGGTGATCCCGCGCGCGCTGCAGCGTTTCAGCCTGCCCGCGCCGCTGACCTGCCTGCTGTTCGGCATCATCGGCATGCTCTGGCTGGGCGACCAGGCCCACGATGCGGTGATCGGCCTGCTGGCCACGCTGGGCATTTCCTCGCTGTTCCTGTTCGCCGGCCTGGAAGTGGACCTGCAGGCGCTGCGCCGTGGCATGTGGCCGCTGCTGGCGCACCTGGTGATCCGTACCGGCACGCTGTTCGGCGTGGGCTGGCTGGCCTGGCGCTATGCGGGGCTGCCGTGGCAGGCCGCCGGGCTGCTGGCGCTGGCGCTGCTGACGCCGTCCACGGGCTTCATCATGGACTCGCTGTCGCGGCTGGGCCTCAGCGAAGACGAGCGGTTCTGGGTGACCAGCAAGGCCATCGCCGGTGAACTGCTGGCGCTGGCGGCGTTGTTCATCGTGCTGCAGGCCGGTGACCCAGGGCACATGGCGTTGTCCAGCCTGGCACTGCTGGCGATGATGATCGGCCTGCCGCTGCTGTTCATCGCGCTGGGCCGCTGGGTGGCACCGCACGCGCCGGGCTCGGAATTCTCGCTGCTGGTGATGGTCGGCATGGTGGCGGCCTACATCACCTACCTGCTGGGCGTGTACTACCTGGTTGGCGCGTTCATCGCCGGCCTGGTCGCGCGCCTGCTGCACCAGCGCATGCCGCTGCTGGCCTCGCACGAGAACCTGCACGCGCTGCGCCTGTTCGCCTCGTTCTTCGTGCCGTTCTACTTCTTCAACGCCGGCACCAAGGTGCCCGCCGAA
Source organism: Stenotrophomonas sp. YJH_SMC_58 (assembly GCF_059369635.1). Taxonomy (NCBI): domain Bacteria; kingdom Pseudomonadati; phylum Pseudomonadota; class Gammaproteobacteria; order Lysobacterales; family Lysobacteraceae; genus Stenotrophomonas; species Stenotrophomonas sp. YJH_SMC_58. The sequence goes on along the minus strand of NZ_JCAFSW010000001.1, from coordinate 235,266 downwards.
GCGCTGAGCTTCGAGGCGCTGGGGCTGGGCATCGTGATCACCCTGGTGGTGCTGCCGCTGCGCATCGGCGTGGTCTGGCTGCAGCGCCGGGTGATGTTCGGCGAGAGCTTCCGCAGCAGCCTGCGGGTCTCGCTGGCGCTGGCACCGACGCTGATCTTCACCCTGGTGCTGGCGGCGATCATGCGTGAGCGCTTCCAGATTCCGGCGGTGCTGTTCGGTGCGCTGCTGCTGTACGCGGCGCTGACCACGCTGTTGCCGTCGCTGGTGTTCCGTACACCGTTTGACGTTGATCCGGTGGAGCAGGAGCCGGCCGGCGAGGGCGAGGCCGCACCGGTGGCGGCGACCGAAGCACTGCCGGCAGCACCGTCTGCCGAGCGCTGAGCGGGACTGGCGCGCGGTTTGCGCCCATCGTCCATGGCCGTTAGGGTTGGGGCATGAGACCGATTGCCGTTGCCACTACCGCCGCCCTCCTGCTCAGCCTCGCTGCGTGCACGCAGCGCTCCGATACGGTCGCCCATGACCTGGCGACCGCACCGGCCGATGCGTTCATGGCCGCCATCGCCGCACATTGCGGCCAGGCCTACGTCGGCAAGGTGGTGGAGGACACGCCTGCACCGACCGCCAAGGATCCGTTCGCCGGGCAGCGCCTGGTCATGCATGTGCGCGGCTGCGCCGACCCGGCGCATGAGCTGCGCATTCCGTTCCATGTCGGTGATGACCACTCGCGGACCTGGGTGCTGACCCGCACGCCGAACGGGCTGCGCCTGAAACACGACCATCGCCACGAAGACGGCAGCCCCGACGCAATCACCCTGTACGGTGGCGACAGCACGCCGCCGGGCACCGCCGAGCGCCAGCAGTTCCCTGCCGATGCCGATTCGGTGGCGATGTTCCGCCGTGCCGACATGCTGGCTTCCACGCACAACACCTGGGCGATGGAGATCGATCCGGACCAGACGTTCGTCTACGAACTGACGCGCCCGGACGGCCGCCGCTTCCGCGTGCAGTTCGACCTGAGCAAGCCGGTCGACCTGCCACCGCCACCGTGGGGCGACGACATAGCACCCGCGCCGTGATCCCGGGGTCGGATCCCTCCTGCGGAGGGCTCTGACCCCGACCCTGCACTCATCGCGTGCCGAAGCGCGCCCGGCAGCCGTTGCTCACCCACACCTGACCACGCGAGTAACCCCAGCTGCGGCCTTCCTGGCAGGCGCTGCCCGACAGCTGCTGCTGCAGCACCGGCCGGCCCTGGCGCTCATCCCAGTCGCAGGTCTGCGAGCGGTTGTTGTTGCTGCTGCAGGTGACGGAATAGTTGCTGTTGCCACCGCCCCAGCCGCCACCGCCCCAGCCGCGGGCCTCGGCGAATTCGGCGCGGCAGCCATTGCTGACCCATACCGCGCCGTTGCGCACACCCCAGGTACGGCCCTCGTCGCAAGGGCTGCCGGACAACTGGCGGACCAGGCGGGCATTGCGCCAGCCGACCGGGCAGCTGCGCTCGCGGTTGTTCTGGCTTTCGCAGCGGATGGTCTCGCCGGGCCGACCGTTGTTGCCTCCCCAGCCACCGCCATTGCCGCCGCTCCAGCCACCACGGGCCTCGACGAACTCGGCGCGGCAACCATTGGTGACCCAGATGCTGCCATTGCGGCTGCCCCAGGAGCGCCCTTCCTCGCAGGGGCTGCCAGACAACTGGCGGACCAGCTGCGCGCCGCGCCAGCCGGTGTTGCAGACCCGTTCGCGGTTGCTCTGGCTTTCGCAGCGGATCACCCCGTTCTGCGCAGAGGCGGACGGGGCGGGCAGGGCAAGGGTGCCCAGCGCACCCAGGCTGAGGGTCACGGCCAGGCTGGCCAGGGACAGCGGTTTCATGGCGGCATCCCATACGGTGGCAGGTGCCCGACTATAGGGAGGGGGACGATCAAGCCGGTGTGACTGGCCGGATTTGCCCCAGCCGGGGCCTCGGCCGCAGAATACGAGGCTTTCCGGCCCCCACCCAGTGCCGGCGTTCTCCAGCGGAGCTTCCCCCCATGCGTACCCACTTCTGCGGCCTGGTCGACGAGACCCTGATTGGCCAGACTGTCACCCTCGCCGGCTGGACCGACGTGGCCCGTAACCAGGGCGGCGTCTGCTTCATCGATCTCCGCGATCATGAAGGCATCGTGCAGGTGACGGTGGAGGTCGACAATGCCGAAGTGTTTGCGGTGGCCGCGTCGCTGGGCTACGAGGATGTGCTGCAGGTGGAAGGCGTCGTGCGTGCCCGCCACGCGGTGAACGACAAGATGCGCACCGGCAAGGTGGAAGTGATCGCCACCGCCATCACCGTGCTGAACAAGGCTGCGCCGCTGCCGTTCCACGCCCATGAGAACCCGGGCGAGGAAACCCGCCTGAAGTACCGCTACCTGGACCTGCGCCGCCCGGAAATGCAGCGCATGCAGCGCACCCGCATCAAGCTGGTGCAGGCGCTGCGCCGCCACCTGGACGAAAAGGGCTTCCAGGACATCGAAACCCCTATCCTGACCAAGGCCACCCCGGAAGGCGCACGCGACTTCCTGGTGCCGGCGCGCATGCACCCAGGCGAGTTCTACGCACTGCCGCAGAGCCCGCAGCTGTTCAAGCAGATCCTGATGGTGGCCGGCTTCGACCGCTACTACCAGATCGCGCGCTGCTTCCGCGACGAGGCCCTGCGTGCCGATCGCCAGCTGGAGTTCACCCAGCTGGACATGGAATTCGCCTTCGTCCGCGAGCGCGACGTGCAGGATTTCGTCGAGGACATGATCCGCGCCATCTTCAAGGAAGTGGTGGACGTGCAGCTGGATGCCAGCTTCCCGCGCATGACCTGGGCCGAGGCCATGCGCCGCTACGGCTCGGACAAGCCGGACCTGCGCATCGCGCTGGAGCTGGTGGACGTGGCCGAACTGGTCAAGGACAGCGAGTTCCCGGTGTTCACCGGCCCGGCCAATGATGCCGAAGGCCGCGTTGCTGCGCTGCGCATCCCGGGCGGTGCGTCGCTGTCGCGCAAGCAGATCGACGAATACGCCGCGCATGCCGCCAAGTACGGCGCCAAGGGCCTGGCCTACATCAAGATCGCCGACAACGGCGAAATCAGCTCACCGATCCAGAAGTTCTTCAGCGAGGAATCCTTCGCCGCGCTGGTGGCCCACGTCGGCGCCGGCAACGGCGACATCGTGTTCTTCGGCGCCGGTGGCTACAACAAGGTCTCCGACTTCATGGGCGCGCTGCGGCTGAAGGCCGGCAAGGACTTCGGCCTGGTCGCCGACGGCTGGGCGCCGCTGTGGGTCACCGACTTCCCGATGTTCGAGTGGGACGAGGAAGAACAGCGCTACGTCGCCCTGCATCACCCCTTCACCGCACCGGCCGTGGACGACATCGCCGACCTGCGCGCCAATGCCCGTACCGCCGTTTCGCGCGGCTACGACATGGTGCTCAACGGCAATGAGATCGGCGGCGGTTCGATCCGTATCCACCGTCCGGACATGCAGAGCGCGGTGTTCGAGCTGCTGGGCATCGGTGCCGAAGAAGCCCGTGCCAAGTTCGGCTTCCTGCTCGACGCGCTGAACTACGGCGCGCCGCCGCACGGTGGCATCGCCTTCGGCATCGACCGCATCGCCGCGCTGATGGCCGGCACCGAGTCGATCCGCGACGTCATCCCGTTCCCGAAGACCACGGGTGCACAGGATCTGATGACCGACGCGCCGTCGCCGATCGTCGACGCGCAGCTGGCCGAAGTACACATCCAGGTTCGCCCCAAGACCAACTGATCAGGAGATCCAGGCAATGACCGAGTTTGCGTTTTCGCTGGAGTGGGAAAAGCTGGGCAATGAAGGCTCCGAGGCCAACCTGGTCACCGAGCGTGCACGCGTGTTCGGCGGTTGGCTGGTCCGCGTCGGTACCAACCCGGCCGCGATGGCCCTGACCTTCGTCGCCGACGGTGAAGGCCGTTGGGATGGAGAAGACTTCGGCGTCGAGGATTACGAGGACGACGAAGAGGAAGAGTACGACGAGGACGAGGAAGGCGAAGAAGACGAGGACGAAGAGGAATACGAGGAAGAGGACGAGGAAGACGAAGAAGCGGAATCGTCGGAAAAGGCTTGACCGCCCCTTCGCGCTGACGTCAACTTCCTGCATGTATTCCATCCGCCGCGCCACCGTGGACGACGCGCCGACCCTGTCGGCGCTGGCCGCCCGCACGTTCACCGAAACCTTCGGCCATCTGTATCCGCCGCAGGACCTGCAGGCCTTCCTTGAGGAGGCCTACACGGTCGAGCGCCAGCGCGTGATCCTGGCCCACCCGGATTACGCGGTGTGGCTGCTGGAGCTGGACGGGGAGGCGGTCGGCCATGCCGCCGCCGGCCCCTGTGGCCTGCCGCACCCGGACGTGAAGCCCGGTGACGGCGAACTCAAGCGCCTGTACCTGATCAAGACGCAGCAAAGCTGCGGCTGGGGCAGCCGCCTGCTGGAAACCGCGCTGGCCTGGCTGGAACACGAGGGCCCGCGCACCCTGTGGTTGGGCGTGTGGTCGGAGAACTTCGGCGCACAGCGCTTCTACGCCCGCTACGGGTTCGAGAAGGCCGGCGAATACCTGTTCCCGGTGGGCGACACGAACGATCTCGAATTCATCCTGCGCCGCGCACCGCGCGCGGCCTGATGTTCACTGCCGCTTGCTGCGCGCGCGTGTTCAATCACCGTACGTTCCTGCCCCGCTGACCGCCAGGCTGTTTGCATGACTCCCCCCGTATTGCTGCTGCATGGCATCTGGAATGCCCGCGCCTGGGTCGGGCCGCTGGCCTGGCGCCTGCGCGCGCGCGGCTTCCAGGTGCACGCGTTTGGTTATTCCTCGGTGTTCGGTGGGCCGGACGTGGCCGTACCGCAGCTGCTGGAGCGGCTGGCCGACGCCGGCCCACTGAGTTTGGTCGGCCACAGCCTGGGCGGGCTGCTGGCGCTGGAAGCGCTGCGGCGCAATCCGCAGCTGCCGGTGCAGCGCGTGGTCTGCCTGGGTTCACCGCTGCGCGGCAGTGGCACCGCGCGCTCGTTGTCCGATCATGGTTGGGGGCTGGCGCTGGGGCGCAGCAGCGAGCTGCTGCTGGACGGCCTGCCGGACTGGCAGGGCAAGGCCGAGGTCGGGCTGATCGCCGGTTCGGTGCCGCATGGTCTGGGCAGCCTGCTGGGCGCGATGGACGACGCCTCCGATGGCACTGTGGCCCTGGCCGAAACCCGCCTGCCGGGCCTGACCGATCATTGCGTGGTGCGCACCAGCCACAGCGGCCTCGTGGTGTCGCCGGATGCCGCGCGGCAGACCGCGCATTTCCTGCGCCACGGCCAGTTCGACCACAGCCGCGACGCCGCCGCCGCGTAATCTGGTAGGGGCGACCGCCCTGGCTCGGTGGGTGCGGACCGTCCTGCCTTGGTGGATGCGAACCGTTGGTTCGCACGCGCTTCGCCGGGCCATGCGCGACGGCATCTCCGCCCTAGACACGGTTGCCGCCCCCGATCAGGTAGAATCCGCGCCTTGATCCTGAAGCAGCCAGACGGTAGCACCCATGGGTAGAGGCCCCTCCATCGAAGCCCGCAAGAACGCGTCCGACGCGAAGCGCGGCAAGATTTTCACCAAGATCATCCGCGAGATCGGCGTTGCCGCGCGCGGCGGTGGAGGCGACCCCAACAACAACCCGCGCCTGCGCGTGGCGGTGGACAAGGGCCTGGCCGTGAACATGTCCAAGGACGTGATCGAGCGCGCCATCAAGAAGGCCACCGGTGAACTGGAAGGCGTCGACTACGAGGAAATCCGCTACGAAGGCTACGCCCCGGGTGGCGTGGCCGTGATCGTCGACTGCCTGACCGACAACCGCGTGCGCACCGTGGCCGATGTCCGCCATGCGTTCAGCAAGTGCGGCGGCAACATGGGCACCGAAGGCTCGGTGGCCTTCATGTTCAAGCGCCTGGGCGTGCTCAGCTTCGCCCCGGGTGCCGACGAGGAAGCCATCACCGAGGCGGCCATCGAGGCCGGCGCTGATGACATCGTGGTCTATCCGGACGATGGCTCGATCGATGTGGTCACCAGCCCTGACGCGTTCAGCGCAGTCAAGGACGCGATGACCGCCGCTGGCCATGTCGCCGACCACGCCGAGATCACCTTCCGCGCCGACAACGACATCAAGGTCGAGGGCGAGGTCGCCCTGCAGGTCAAGAAGCTGCTGGACATGCTGGAAGACCTGGACGACGTGCAGGACGTGTATTCCAACGCCGAACTCGGCGCCGACGCCTACGCCTGAGCCGTCTTCGACGGCCTGGGCGCGGGCCGTTGAACGGTCACCGCGGACAGTCATGAGCCCATACGCCTGCCAGCGCATTCCGTTCCGCCCCGCCAGGAGTGCAGCATGACCCGCATCCTCGGCATCGACCCCGGTTCGCAGCGGACCGGGGTCGGCATCATTGATGTCGATGCCACCGGACGCGTCAGCTACGTGCACCACCAGCCGCTGGTGCTGCTGGGCGCTGACGACTTCCCGCAGCGCATGAAGCTGCTGGTGCTGGGCCTGGCCGACCTGTGCCGCGAGTATGAGCCGCAGGAAGTGGCCATCGAACGCGTGTTCATGGCCCGCAACCCCGATTCGGCATTGAAGCTGGGCCAGGCCCGTGGCGCGGCGATCTCGGCGGTGGTGCTGCGCGACCTGCCGGTGCACGAATATGCTGCCAGCGAGATCAAGCTGGCGGTTGTCGGGCGCGGTGGCGCCGAAAAGCAACAGGTTCAACACATGGTCGGGCTCATGCTCAACCTGAAAATCAAGCTGCAGGCCGACGCGGCCGACGCGTTGGCGGTGGCGATCACCCATGCCCACGTAAGGGCGACGGCCAACCGCCTGGGGCTCAGTGCCCGCCAGGCATGGGGCCGCAAATGAGGAGCTGCACGCAATGATCGGTCGACTGCGCGGCATCGTCGCCTACAAGGCGCCGCCGTGGCTGGTGGTGGACGTGAACGGAGTGGGCTACGAACTGGAGGCGCCGATGAGCACCTTCTACGACCTGCCCGAGCTCGGCCGCGAGGTCACCCTGTATACCCACTACTCGCAGAAGGAAGACAGCGTCTCGCTGTACGGCTTCCTGCGCGAGGGCGAGCGGCGCCTGTTCCGCGACGTGCAGAAGGTCAGCGGCATCGGCGCGAAGATCGCGCTGGCCGTGCTGTCCGGCGTCACCGTCGAGGAGTTCGCGCGCATGGTCCAGGCCGGTGACATCACCGCGCTGACCCGCATTCCGGGCATCGGCAAGAAGACCGCCGAGCGCATGGTGCTGGAGCTGCGTGACCGCGCGGCCCAGTTCGGTGCCGGCGGCGCGCTGCCCACCGGCAGTGGCCCGGCCCCGGCCGACCCGCTGTCCGATGCCACCGTGGCGCTGCAGCAGCTGGGCTACAAGCCGGCTGAAGCCGCCCGCATGGCCCGGGACGCCTTCAATGAAGGCGACGAAGTGGCCACCGTGATCCGCAAGGCGCTGCAGTCGGCGCTGCGTTGATCCGCCTTCCTTTCCTTCAACAAACCGCCTGAGCTTCGCCAGGAGTCCCATGTCCAGCAGTCAAACCCCGCACGCAGCCGCCCCCGGCGGCCATGGCCACGCCCCCTCCGCTGGAGGACTGGCGCTGGTCATCGGTGCGATCGGCGTGGTCTTCGGCGATATCGGTACCAGCCCGCTGTACACCCTGAAGGAGGCGTTCTCGCCGCACTACGGGCTCAACAGCGACCACGATACCGTGCTGGGCGTGCTGTCGCTGGCGTTCTGGGCGCTGAACCTGGTGGTGACGCTGAAGTACGTCACCATCATCATGCGCGCCGACAATGATGGCGAGGGCGGCATCATGGCGCTGATGGCGTTGACCCAGCGCACGCTGCGCAATGGCTCGCGCTCGGCTTATGTAGTGGGCATCCTCGGCATCTTCGGCGCCTCGCTGTTCTTCGGCGACGGCGTGATCACCCCGGCCATGTCCGTGCTCAGTGCGGTCGAAGGCCTGGAGGTGGCCGCGCCCGGACTGCATGTCTTCATCGTGCCGGTCACCCTGGTGGTGCTGCTGGCAGTGTTCGCCGCGCAACGCTTCGGTACCGAGAAGATCGGCAAGGCGTTCGGCCCGATCATGGCGATCTGGTTCGTATCGCTGGCGGCGATCGGCATCTACAACATTGTCGATGCGCCCGAGGTGCTGAAGGCCTTCAACCCATGGTGGGGCATCCGCTTCTTCATGGAGCACGGCTGGCACGGCATCTTCATTCTCGGTGCAGTGGTGCTGGCGGTGACCGGCGGCGAAGCGCTGTATGCGGACATGGGCCACTTCGGCCTGCGACCGATCCGCCACGCCTGGTACTTCTTCGTGCTGCCGTGCCTGGTGCTGAACTACCTGGGGCAGGGCGCACTGGTGCTCAACCACCCCGAGGCCCTGAAGAACCCGTTCTTCGAGGCGGTGCCCTCGTGGGCGCTGTACCCGATGATCATCCTGGCCACCATGGCGGCGGTGATCGCCTCGCAGTCGGTCATCACCGGCGCGTTCTCGGTCTCGCGCCAAGCCATGCAGCTGGGCTATATCCCGCGCATGCGCATCAAGCACACCTCGCACGACACCATCGGCCAGATCTACATCCCGGGCATCAACTGGGGCATCGCGGTGATGGTGTTCGGCCTGGTGCTGGCGTTCCGCAGCTCGTCCAACCTGGCCGTGGCCTACGGCATCTCGGTGTCGGCCACGATGCTGATCGACACCCTGCTGCTGGCCGTGGTGGCACGTTCGCTGTGGCCGAAGTCGCGTGGCTGGCTGCTGCCGCTGTGCGTGGTGTTCTTCATCATCGACCTCGGCTTTGTCATCGCCAACGGCGCCAAGCTGCTGCAGGGCGCCTGGTTCCCGGTGGTGCTGGGCATCTTCCTGTTCACCATGATGCGCACCTGGCGGCGTGGCCGCGAGCTGCTGCGTGATGAGATCCGCAAGGACGGCATCCGCCTGGACACCTTCCTGCCGGGCCTGATGCTGGCACCGCCGGTACGCGTGCCGGGCACCGCGGTGTTCCTCACCGCCGACCCGACCGTGGCCCCGCACGCGCTGATGCACAACCTCAAGCACAACAAGGTGCTGCACGAGCGCAACGTGTTCCTGCACGTGGAAACCCTGCCCATTCCCTATGCGATGGAAGGGCAGCGGCTGAAGATCGAGTCGGTGGGCGACGAGTTCTACCGGGTCTATGTGCGCTTCGGTTTCATGGAAACCCCGGACGTGCCGCTGGCGCTGATGCGCTCGTGTGACCACGGTGGCATCTACTTCGACCCGATGGACACCACCTTCTTCGCCAGCCGCGAAACCATTGTGGCCACCGCCAACCGCGGCATGCCGATCTGGCGCGACAAGCTGTTCGCGCTGATGCACCGGAATGCCGCGCCCGCGACCGGCTTCTTCCGGATTCCGGGCAACCGCCTGGTGGAACTCGGCGCGCAGGTGGAGATCTGACCGCGCGGGGTCGGATCCCTTTTCCGCAGGAAAAGGGCTCTGACCCCATGTCTTGAGCCATCCACACATCCATCCACGCATGGCGTGGATCTACCGTGTCGACCAAGGTCGACACCCACCAAGAGTAGGCAGAGCAGGCCACGCCATCCAGGCAGATCGCAGAAACCTGTCGAAGGCGGGGTGGGTCCGGTTGCGGGGGCGTGAGCCGCATGGATGCGGCGACCGAGCTTACATGGACGTACTTGCAGCGTCCCCCGCAAGCGGACCCACCCCGCCATTCCCCAGGAAGCCCGCTTCGGCTGTTGCTCTGGATGTTGCCGTTGCTGTTGCCTCTGCGGGTGCCGGGCGCAGCCCGGCCGAAACCCGTACTTTTGCCGCATAATCAGCACATGACCGACGACCGCATCATCGGCGCCGGCGCCACCCGCGAGGATGACGCCGCCGACGCCAGCATCCGCCCCAAGCGCCTTGCCGACTACCTCGGCCAGGTGCCGGTGCGCGAGCAGATGGAAATCTACATCCAGGCGGCCAAGGGGCGTGGCGACGCGCTCGACCACGTACTGATCTTCGGGCCGCCGGGCCTGGGCAAGACCACCCTCAGCCATGTCATTGCCAACGAACTGGGCGTGGCCCTGCGGGTGACCTCCGGCCCGGTGATCGAAAAGGCCGGCGACCTGGCTGCGCTGCTGACCAACCTGCAGCCGCACGACGTGCTGTTCATCGACGAGATCCATCGCCTGTCGCCGGTGGTCGAGGAAGTGCTGTACCCGGCGATGGAAGATTTCCAGATCGACATCATGATCGGCGAGGGCCCCGCCGCCCGCTCGATCAAGATCGACCTGCCGCCGTTCACCCTGATCGGCGCCACCACCCGCGCCGGCCTGCTGACCGCGCCGCTGCGCGACCGCTTCGGCATCGTCCAGCGCCTGGAGTTCTACAGCGTCGAGGAACTGACCCGTATCGTGCGCCGCTCCGCCAGCATCCTCGGCATCGACTGCACCGCCGATGGGGCAGGGGAGATCGCGCGCCGCGCGCGTGGTACCCCGCGTATCGCCAACCGCCTGCTCCGACGCGTGCGCGACTATGCGCAGGTCAAGGCCGGTGGCCACATCGACGAGCCCGTGGCCCAGGCCGCGATGAAGATGCTCAAGGTCGACCCGGAAGGCTTCGACGAGCTTGACCGGCGCCTGCTCAAGACCATGGTCGACTACTTCGATGGTGGCCCGGTCGGCATCGAATCGCTGGCCGCGGCGCTGTCCGAAGAGCGTGGCACGCTGGAAGACGTGGTCGAGCCGTACCTGATCCAGCAGGGCTTCCTGGTGCGTACCGCGCGTGGCCGCATGGCCACCCACAAGGCCTACCGGCACATGGGTCTGAAGCCGAAGAACCCGCCGCAGGACCTGTTCGCGGAGGTTCCCGATGTCGGTTGAGCCACTATTCAGTTGGCCGACACGCATTTACTGGGAAGATACCGACGCTGGCGGCGTGGTCTACCACGCCCGCTACGTGGCCTTCATGGAACGGGCCCGGACCGAATGGATGCGTGCGCTGGGCTACGGCCAGGAGCGCATGCGCGCCGAGCACGGGATGATCTTCGCGGTGCGCTCGATGCAGATGGATTTCATCAGGCCGGCACGGCTGGATGACACCCTGCAGGTGAGCGCCCGTTTGGTCCAGCTGAAGAAGGCCAGCATGGTCTTCGACCAGCAGATCCTGCGCGACGGCGAATTGCTGCTGTCGGCCCAGGTCCGCATCGCCGCACTGGACGCGGCCAGTTTCCGCCCGCGTGGCATGGACGAGGCCGTCCTTGCCGTGCTGCAACCCCACCTCCACCCCGAATCCGAACACTGAGGAACAACGGATGATCGCAACGCTCCTGGCCCTGCAGGCCACGGTCACCGAGGCACTGCCGGCCGACGTCAGCAACGCCGCGACACAGACCCTTGCCCAGGCCACCACCGGCGGCGGCATCAACTACCTCGAACTGATGGCCAAGGCCAGCCTGCCGGTGAAGATCATCGTGCTGTTGCTGCTGGTCGGCTCGTTCGTCAGCTGGGTGATCATTTTCCGCAAGGCCCGCGTGTTCAAGCAGGCCACCCGCGAAGCCGACGAGTTCGAGAACCGCTTCTGGTCCGGCGCGGACCTGGGCAAGCTGTACAGCGCGGCCACCGACCGCAGCCGCAGCGTGACCGGCCTGGAAGCCATCTTCGAAGCAGGGTTCCGCGAATATACCCGCCTGCGTGACAAGCGCCGCCTGGATGGCCGCGCACAGCTGGAAGGCGCGCAGCGCGCGATGCGCACCACCTATACCCGCGAAGTGGACCAGCTCGAGCGCAACCTGGAACTGCTGGCCAACATCGGTTCGACCGCGCCGTACGTGGGCCTGGTCGGCACCGTGTTCGGCATCATGGTGACCATGCACGACATGATCAGCAGTGGGGCGCAGGCCGGTATCGCCGCCGTCGCGCCGGGCATTTCCGAAGCCCTGTTCGCTACCGCCATCGGCCTGTTCGTGGCGATCCCGGCGGTGTGGGCCTACAACCGCTTCACAACGCGCGTTGAGCGCATGTCGGTGCGGTTCGAGACCTTTGCCGAAGAGTTCAGCTCCATCCTGCAGCGCCAGAGCGCTGGCGACGAGTAAGCGCCTGACCCGGGAGTCCAAGCCATGTCCGCTGCCATCGGTCGCCGCAAGCGCCGCAAGCTGAAATCGGAAATCAACGTCGTTCCCTACATCGACGTCATGCTGGTGCTGCTGATCATCTTCATGGTCACCGCGCCGCTGCTCACCCTGAGCTTCGACGTCGACCTGCCGCAGTCCAACGCCAAGGCGCTGGAGAGCAAGCAGGACCCGGTGATCGTCTCGGTGCGCCAGGACGGCCAGCTCAGCCTGAAGCTGCCCGATGCCAAGGAACCGACCGCCGTGTCGGCCGAGGAACTGGAAGGCCGCCTGGCCGGCATCGCCGCCCAGGACAAGGGCGTGCGCGTGATCGTCGCCGCCGACCGTGCCGTGGCCTATGAAAAGGTCATCGCTGCGATGGATGTGATCAAGCGCGCCAAGGTAGACAAGGTAGGCCTGGCCACCGATGCACGCTGACGTCCTGCCACCCCCGCATCAGCGCGAACCCGGCTGGGGCCTGCCCCTGGCATTGGCGTTGCTGGTACACCTGCTGGTCGCGCTGGTCTTCATCGTGGCCTGGTTCTGGTCGCCCGAGCGCAACACCGACGCCGCCGCCGGCGATCCGTCGGTCGAGGCCAGCCTGGCGCTGTCTGCGTCGGAGGCCTCCGCTGCGCGCCAGGCCCTGCGCCAGTCGGAAAAGCTGGAAGACCTGCCGCCGCCGGTGGCCGAGCCCATCCCGGTGCCGGAAGACACCATTCCGCCGCCGCAGCCGATCCCGGAACCGCGCCCACAGGACGCCCCCACGCCGCAGCAGCAACAGGCGCAGGAGCGTGTCGCGCAGCCGGATACCAAGGACCAGGAAGCGGTGAGTGCGCTGGCCATCTCCCAGGAGAAGGCCAAGCAGGAACAGGAAGCCAAGCGCCGCCAGGAACAGATCGACCTGACCGAACGCAAGCGCCAGGAAGAAGCCGAGCAGAAGCTGCGCCTGGCCAAGCAGCAGGAAGCGGACGAGAAGAAGAAGCAGGCCGAGCAGGAGCGCGTGGCCGCTGACAAGGCCGAGGCCGAAAAGCAGAAGAAGATCGCCGAGATCCGTGCCCGCCGCGAGCAGGCCGAGAAGGAAGCCAAGCTGGCCGAGCAGAAGCTGCGCCAGGTGGCCGCCGCGCGCAATGCCGCCGGCAGTGCCGCTGCCGGTTCCAGTGGTGCCTCGCAGCCGGCCGCCGGTGGCGGTGGCAACAGCGACGACCTTTCGGCCAAGTACGCAGCCGCCATCCAGGCCAAGGTGCTGTCGCAGTGGGTGCGCCCGGATACGGTGCCGCTGGGCCAGCGCTGCCAGATCACCATCACCCAGATTCCGGGTGGCACGGTGATGCAGGCCAAGGTCAGCCCGAACTGCCCGTACGACGAGGCCGGCAAGCGTTCGATCGAGGCCGCGGTACTCAACGCGCAGCCGCTGCCGTACCGCGGCTTCGAGTCGGTGTTCGCACGCACGCTCAACTTCACCTTCACCGCCCAGGATCGCTGATGCGGGCAGGGCAGGGTGGCTCTCCGCTGCCCGCGTCCACGGATGTCGCGCTTGCCTCTGGCAGGCCAGGTCTCGACCGGGCAGGCTGTGGGCTGCTGTCGGACACCGCCCCGCAGGGCGGCGTGACGGGGAGACGGGCGCGATGTTAGCCACGACGTTAACGGTGCGTGAGAGGACGGGCTGGAACTGACCCGGAATTCACGTACCCTTGGTTCATGATTGCGAAGCGGTTCACTGCCGCTTTGTTATCCCTCGTTCCGGTTTCCCCCTATTGAGCGCTCCATGAAAAAGATGCCTCGCTGGCTTGCCGTGTTTGCGGCCCTGTTGCTGCCCTTTGCTGCCGTCGCGCAGCAGAAGGGGCTGGATATCGACATCATCGGCGGCAATGCTTCCGCGCTGCCGATCACCATCGTGCCGATGCCTTACCAGGGGTCGTCGGCTGCACCGCAGACCGACGTCGCCGGCGTGGTCCGTGCCGACCTGGAGCGCTCGGGCCAGTTCCGTACGCTGCCCGAAGCGCAGATCGTCGAGAAGCCGGTGCGCGGCGGCGACATCCAGTTCGCCACCTGGCGCGCGCTGAAGCAGAACTACATCGTGGTCGGCCGCGTGCTCGACGCCGGTGCCGGCGCCTACCGCGTCGAGTACGAACTGTTCGACGTACCCAAGGGCGAGCGCCTGCTGGGCCTGGCGATGACCGCCCGTGGCAACGCCATGCGCGATGTTGCCCACCAGATGGCCGACGCCATCTACGAAAAGATCACCGGCGTGCGCGGCGCCTTCTGGACCCGCATCGCCTACGTGACCGCCAGCGGCAAGGGCGACGCCATGCGCTACGCGCTGATGGTGGCTGACTCCGATGGCTTCAATCCGCAGACCATCGTGCGTTCGGCCGAGCCGCTGCTGTCGCCGTCGTGGAGCCCGGATGGCAGCAAGCTGGCCTACGTCAGCTTCGAGCGTGGCAATTCGGCCATCTACATCCAGAACATCGGTACCGGCGCGCGTGAGCTCGTCACCAGCTTCCGCGGCATCAACAGCGCCCCGGCGTTCTCGCCGGACGGCCGCAAGCTGGCCCTGACCCTGTCGCGTTCGGGCAACCCGGAAATCTACGTGATGGACCTGGGCAGCAAGCAGCTGACCCAGCTGACCAACCACTTCGCCATCGATACCGAGCCGACCTGGGCGCCGGACGGCAGCGCGGTGTACTTCACCTCCGACCGCGGCGGCCGTCCGCAGGTCTACAAGGTCGGCGCGGGCGGCGGCAGCGCCGAGCGCGTGACCTTCCAGGGCAACTACAATGCCAAGCCCTCGGTGTCCTACGACGGCAAGAAGATCGCCGTCGCCCAGGGCTCGGGCAACAGCTACAAGATCGCGGTGATGGACAGCTCGCTGGGTTCGCCTCGCTGGAGCACGCTGTCCCCGGGCTCGCTGGATGAATCGCCGAGCTTTGCGCCCAACGCGAGCATGGTGTTGTACGCCGCCCGCGAAGGTGGCCGTGGTGTGTTGTATGCCGTCTCGGCCGATGCGCGGGTTCGCCAGCGCCTGGTCCTGGCCGATGGTGATGTGCGCGAGCCGGCATGGTCCCCATACCGTACCCAGCGCTAAAAGAGTGTTAATATTTTCGTTGTCTTGAACCCCTCATCGGCCTAGGAGCCACAAAGGTATCGCCATGAACAAGTCCACCCGCGTTCTGCTTGTTTCCCTGCTGTCTGTGGCCGTCCTGGCCGGTTGCTCGAAGAAGGTGAAGGAAGAGCCGGCAGCCCCGGTCGACACCGGCACCTCGACCACCACCCCGACCGGTCCGTCGACCTCGGGCCTGTACGGCCCGGGCGACCTGGATACCGACGCTTGCCTGCGCCAGCGCGTTGTCTACTTCGACCTGGACAAGGAAGACGTGAAGCCGGAATTCCAGGCCATCATGGCGTGCCACGCCAAGTACCTGCGTGACCGTCCGTCCTCGCGCATCACCTTGCAGGGTCACACCGACGAGCGCGGTTCGCGCGCGTACAACCAGGCCCTGGGTGAGCGTCGTGGCAACGGCGTCAACTCGGCCCTGCAGGCCAACGGTGGCTCGGCTTCGCAGCTGACCGTCGTTTCCTACGGTGAAGAGCGTCCGGTCTGCACCGAGTCGAACGAGTCCTGCTGGTCGCAGAACCGTCGCGTCGAAATCGTCTACACCGCGCAGTAATCCATGCGCATTGGCATCAAACTGATGCTGGTCGTTGCGGCAGCCCTCGTGGCTGCCGCACCGGCGCATGCACAGCGACAGAGCCTGGCTGACCGTGTCGGCGCGCTCGAGCAGCAGATGTACAACAACAGTGCCAACCAGGACCTGTTGAACCAGATCAACCAGCTGCGGCAGCAGGTCACCAGCCTGCAGGCCTCGATCGAGCAGTTGCAGCACGACAACGCCCAGCTCAAGCAGTCCGCCCAGGACCAGTATCTGGATCTGGACAGCCGCCTGAACCGGTTGGAAGGGGGCAATGCGGCCCCGGCCCTGCCGCCCGTTCCGGCGAGCGCGCCGAAGGCCGCACCGGCCCCGGCAAAACCCGCAGCGGCGGCCACTTCCGAGCGGCCGCCTTCCGTCCATGGTGATGCCGGCAGCCTTGCCGCCACCGGCGACGAGCGCACCTCCTACAACGTCGCCTTCGATTCGCTGAAGGCCGGCAAGTACGATGATTCGGCGCAGCTGTTCCTGAGCTTCCTGCAGCTGTACCCGAACGGCGTCTACGCGCCGAACGCGCTGTACTGGCTGGGCGAGAGCTACTACGCCACCCGCAATTTCCCGATGGCCGAGACCCAGTTCCGTGAACTGCTCGCGCGCTATCCGACCCACGACAAGGCCGCTGGCGGCCTGCTCAAGGTTGGCCTCTCGCAGTATGGCGAGGGCAAGGTCGACCAGGCCCAGCAGACGCTGGAGAGCGTCGTGGCGCAGTACCCGGGCTCGGACGCCGCGCGCACCGCCCAGGATCGGCTGCAGTCCATCCGCCTCGGCAAGCAGATCCGTTGATCCGCTGACCGGGCGTACAATGCGTACCCTGGCGCCGGGCTGATTTCCGGCAGCCTCCTGTAGAGCCGAGCCCATGCTCGGCTGCTTTCGTTTCCGGCGCCGATAAATCGGTCGCCCGTCCCATGAAGAATTGTTTGCCATGACCGCCGCTACTCCGTCCAACGCCGTCGCCACCCCCAGCGACATCGTGCAGTCGCCGCTGCCGCGCCTGAAGATCACCGAGATCTTCACCTCGCTGCAGGGCGAAGCCGATACCGCCGGCTGGCCGACCGTGTTCGTGCGCCTGACCGGCTGCCCGCTGCGCTGCCAGTACTGCGATACGGCCTATGCCTTCCATGGCGGCACCTGGTGGGACATCGACGACATCGTGGCCGAGGTGCTGGCCCAGGGCGTGCGCCACGTCTGCGTGACCGGCGGCGAGCCGCTGGCGCAGAAACGCTGCCTGGTGCTGCTGCAGAAGCTGTGCGACGCCGGCATGGACGTCTCGCTGGAAACCTCCGGCGCGCTGGACGTCAGCGCGGTCGATTCGCGCGTATCGCGTGTGGTCGACATCAAGACCCCCGGTTCGGCCGAAGTGGCGCGCAACCGCTGGGAAAACCTGCCGCTGCTGACCGCACGCGACCAGATCAAGTTCGTCATCTGCAGCCGCGAGGACTACGACTGGGCCAAGGCCCTGGTCGCCGAGCACGAGCTGGTGAAGCGCTGCACCGTGTTCTTCTCGCCCAGCAAGGGCGAGGTCACCGCGCGGCAGCTGGCCGACTGGATCGTCGAAGACCGCCTGCCGGTGCGCTTCCAGATGCAGTTGCATAAAATCCTGTGGAACGACGAGCCGGGCCGATGAGCCCGCGCGGCGTTCCCTGATGTAGCTCCGGCGCGGGACAGCGTGCTGGCTTTCCCCTCCCAACCGGATGTTTTACCCATGAAGAAGGCAGTCGTGCTTCTCTCCGGCGGCATGGATTCAGCCGCCGTCATCGCCATGGCCCAGGAACAGGGCTTTGCCGTGCATGCCCTGAGCGTGCGCTATGGCCAGCGCCATACCTCCGAACTGGATGCCGCCGCCCGCGTGGCCAAGGCCCAGGGCGTGGTCGCGCACAAGACCGTGGACGTGGACCTGCGCAGCATCGGTGGCTCGGCGCTCACCGATGACATCGACGTGCCCGAGGCCGGCGGTGCCGGCATTCCGGTCACCTACGTACCGGCGCGCAACACCATCATGCTGTCGCTGGCCCTCGGCTGGGCCGAAGTGCTCGGCGCCAACGACATCTTCTGCGGCGTCAACGCCGTGGATTATTCCGGCTATCCGGACTGCCGCCCCGAGTTCGTGGCCGCGTTCCAGGCGCTGGCCAACCTGGCCACCAAGTCGGGCGTGGAAGGTGCGGGCATCAGGGTGCATGCCCCACTGCAGTTCCTCAGCAAGGGCCAGATCGTCAGCGAAGGCGTGCGCCTGGGCGTGGACTTCGGCCTGACCGTGTCCTGCTACAACGCCGACGCCAACGGCGCCGCCTGCGGCCACTGTGATGCCTGCCGCCTGCGCGCGCAGGGCTTCGCCGAAGCCGGCGTGCCCGACCCGACGCTGTACGCCTGATCGCCGCTGGTAGTGCCGGCCGCTGGCCGGCTTCCCTGATGGGTGTGAATTCCCAGATGGTGGGGGCGAACTGCTCCTCGGTGGGTGCGAACCTTCGTTCGCACTCCCTGACCCGCCGGGGAGGTCTGACTCGGGTGTGGGCGCGAACCATTGGATCGCACTCCCTGACCCGCCAGGCATGGCCCGGCGCTACCGCTGCCGCAGCCACCCCGACGCTTCAATAAACGCCCGCACCGCCTTCGGATCGGCATAGTTCAGCTCGATCATCCGCGCGACACCGGCTTTCTCGTCGGCTTGCTGGCGCATGTACTCCTGCGCGATGCGGTAGCCGGCGTAGTACCCCACATCACTTACCCCGAACGGATTACCGGCGCTGTTGTACAGCCAGTTGTCCAGATCCCCGCCGTCCATTTCAGCGACGAAACGCGCGCGGATTTCCGCTTCGTGCGCGGGCCCGTAGCTGTACAGCGGCAACGCTGGCCGACGCCCGCTCAGCCGTTCGGCCACATACTCCGCCACGCCTTCGCGCACCGCGTACTGCGCCAGGCTGCCGGTAGTTTCGCGCTGCTGGGTATGCACATACTCGTGCAGGTTGTTCTGCGCGTTGTTCGCCCCCGGACGGCTGTCGTAGAAGATCCGCAGGCGGCTGCGCATCGGCTCCGGCAGCTCGCTCACGTCCACGCGCTCATCGCCCAGCGCCATCTCCGCACCGATCAGTACCTTGTCACCCAGCGTGGTGCCACCGGTGCGAAGCACGCCCACGGCATAGGTGATGGTGGCCGGGCGCAGGGCGGAGTAGAGCGTGCGGAAGGCGGCCAGGTCCCGTTCCAGTGTGGCGCTGGCCTGCTGCGCGTTGGTGGTCAATGGGCGTACCGACGTCCAGAAGCGCGGCCACGCACGCATGGCCTCGGCGTATTCGCGGGCGGTGTAGTTGCGGACCTGCATCAGCGCATGCAGGCCAGGGCTGCCTGGATCGATGTAGCGCTCCTGCACCAGTGCGACCTGGCGTTCAACGTCCGGCTCGGCGCGCACCGCGTCATAGGTGGCCCAGAAGCGGCCGATGTCGTCGGTGGCGACCTGGGATGGGGCGGACAGTGCCGTACAGGGCAGCAACAGGGCGGCAATGAGGCAGAAGGGCAGGCGCATCCGTGGCTCCGGGCAGGAATCACAGCTGGGATGCGCGTGAGGCCCAGAAGGTTTAAGCGGGCTCACCAGATCGGGTAGTGCCGGCCGCTGGCCGGCAACCTCGACGCACCAGGGTTTCACCCGGCCCGGCAAAGTAGGGTAGAATGCCCACCCCGCCGAAAGGCTGGGGCAGTGCAATGGGCCGTTAGCTCAGTCGGTAGAGCAGAAGACTTTTAATCTTTTGGTCGAAGGTTCGAATCCTTCACGGCCCACCATTGCATCCAATGACCCAGGTCATTCAGAAAGGCACCGTAATGCGGTGCCTTTTTTGTTGCCCTGGTCCGTGGCCTCTACTTCGCCCGCATTCCCTTGGCTTTTGCGGCCGCCGCGTCGGCAGCTTGCTGTGCGGCCGTCGCTGCCGCATTCGCGGAACGCACGGCTTCCGCTTGAGCCGCGTCAAAGTCAGCCCGGCGCTGCGCGCTGATCCGGCGTTCCAGTTCTGAATATGCGACGTAGCTCTCCGGATACTTCGCGACGCAGGCCTGCTGCAGCAGCGGGATCGCGTGGTCGGACAATCCCGGTTGGAGGTGGGCGAGCAGGCAGTCCGCATACGCTGCGGATGCTGGCGGAGTGCTGCTGGACTGCGGTGAGGCGGCGGCAAGGGTGGTGGCGATCAATACACTCAACATGGGAACCTCCTTGTGGATATGAGCGTGGCGGCGACCAGTCCGTGAGCCAAGGTGCCCGTTGCATGACCATCACCGGCTCCATGGTGCTCCAGTTCCGGCAGATCGGCAAAGTGCCGCGAACGACAGTGCCTCCGGCGGTCTATGCTCGGCATCTTTCCCAGGATGGGCCGTCCCATGCGTCTGATCGTGCTGTCGCTGTTGTTGTCCGTCGTCTCCGCCGCGCCGCTGATGGCCGCCGAATCCGCGTCGCCCGCCGCCGCCACGCCGCTGGTCATCGGCGAGACCTTCACCGTCGAGTCGAAGGCGCTGGGCGAGACCCGTCGTATCAACGTCTACCGCCCGCAGCCGTGGGGGCTGGACCCGAAGGCACCGCTACCGGTGCTCTACATGCCCGACGGCGGCATCGGCGAGGACTTCCTGCATGTGGCCGGGCTGGTGCAGGTGCTCAGCGGCAACGGCAGCATGCGTCCGTTCCTGCTGATTGGCATCGAGAACACCGAGCGCCGCCGCGACATGACCGGCCCCAGCAAGGACCCGCAGGACCAGAAGATCGCGCCGCGCATCGGTGGCTCGGCGGCCTACCGCGCGTTCCTGCGCGATGAACTGATGCCGCAGGTACGCAAGCGCTACCCGATCACCGACGAGCGCGCGCTGATCGGCGAGTCGCTGGCCGGCCTGTTCGTGGTCGAGACGCTGCTGCAGGAGCCGACGCTGTTCAACAGCTATATCGCGCTGGACCCCAGCCTGTGGTGGAACCGTGGTGCAATGCTGGCCGGGGCGGCCAGACAGCTGCCGGCGGTGACGCGCACACGGCCGCGCGTGTTCCTGGCCAGCAGTGGGCAGCCGGAGCTGGCAGCCTCTGCCGCACAGCTGGCAACGCTGCTGGAGCAATCATCGCCATCTGCGCTGGTGAAGTACCTGCCGCTGCCGGAGGAAACCCACGCCACGATCTATCACCCGGCCGCATTGCAGGCGCTGCGCACGCTGTTCCCGGCGCCGCCGCCGGCCTCGCCCTGACCGCACTGGTACCCGGCTGCACACCATGCAACGATGCGGCAGCGGCGCCATCGGGTGCGCCGCCCGCAACGGGAGCGTGTGGATGCAGCGTGTGCGTGGATGGAGTGTGGCGGCCTGCCTGGCCGTGAGTGGCTGTGCGATGTCGGTCGCGCCGCCCGCAGTGCAGAGTGAAGCGAAGGACAGTGCGCCGACTGCCACGCCGGGTGTGGTGCTGCCAGACACCGAAGCGCTGCGCGTGCACGACCCTGTCGGCCGCGATTATCCGGTCTGGGTGGCGCTGCCGGCCGACTATGCGGCGCGTCCGGAAAAGCACTACCCGGTGCTGTACGTGACCGATGCGCTGTACAGCTTCCCGCTGGTGCGCAGCGTGCGCAACATGGTCGGGCAGAAGGGCGTCAACATCGAGGATTTCATCCTGGTCGGGCTGCCGCCGCAGGAAGGCCTGACCTCCAAGCAGAGCCGCTCGCGCGATTACACGCCCAGCGACCCGGCGCGTACCGATCCGCGTGATTACAGCGATGATGTCAGCTACGGCGGCGCGGCGCACTACCGCGATTTCCTCGCTGGGCAGGTACTGCCGATGATCGATGCGCGCTACCGCACCGATCCGGCGCGGCGTGCCTATGCGGGTCATTCCTATGGTGGCCTGTTCGGCGCCTATGTGCTGACCACGCGCCCGGACATGTTCCGCACCTACATCCTGTCCAGCCCATCGTTGTGGTTCGACGACCATCGGGTGCCGCGCATGCAGGCCGAAGCCAAGGCGCCGGCGCAGCCCACCACGGTGGTGCTGTCGGTGGGCAGCTTTGAAACGGTCAAGCCCGAACCGCGCTACTTCACCCGCAACGACATGCTGCGCCACAACGCCGAATTCGCCCAGCAGCTGCGCAGCAGCGGGCGATCGTTGAAGGTGGAGAACATGGTGATCGATGACGAGGATCACTTCACCGTCTACCCGGACATGATCACCCGCGCACTGCTGAAGGTGTTCCCGGGTACCGGACCGTACAGCAGCGGTTGATGAATGCCTCAGGCCGCCTGTGCATCCGGCCCGGTCAACACGCCCACATCGGCGTGCCGGAAGCACAGCCGGATGGCGTCGAGCAGCTCGCTCATGTTGTACGGCTTGGGCAGGAAATGGATGCCGTCGCGCAGCTGCGGCAGCACCTGGTGCTGGTCCATGCCCGACGTCACCAGGATCGGCAGCTGGGGATACAGGCCGCGGACCCGGTTGGCGGCTTCAATGCCACTGATCGCGCCCAGATTCACGTCGGTGAACAGCAGGTCGAAACGCTCACCGGCGGCCAGCAGGCCCAGCGCCGCTTCGGCAGAGCTCACGCCCACTACGTGGCAGGCCTGGCTTTCCAGCGCCAGCCGGCTCAGTTCGCGGGTTTCCTCGGCGTCCTCGATGAGCAGGACGCGGGGTTCAACGTGGCGCTTGGACAGCAACATGACGCGACAACTCCGGACAGCAACGGTGAAAAGGCGCGCAAGTATGCGCAAGCCGGTAGTGATCCCGACGTGCACGGCAAGCTAAGCGGGCGTTACAGGCTTCTCTGGCGCCGGAGCCGCACGTGCCAGGCCAGCACCGCGACCGCGAGCAGGGCGGTGCCGATGCGCAGGCTGGTGGCCTGCCAGCCCAATGCGAGGGCGTCATCGAGGCTGAACACATTCCAGGCCAGGTTCATCGAAACATGCAGGACCAGGCCGCACCAGAGCGTGTTGCCGTCAAGGTGGTCGAGCCAGGCGAAGATGAAGCCGCCCAGGCCGATCACCGCGCCGACGAACAGCGCGATGCCACCACCGTCGAACCCGCCGAAGCCGAACCAGTGCACCATGCCGAACAACAGCGCCTGCGGCAGTGCAAGCCATGGCCAGGGGCCGCGCACGATCTTCACCAGCAGCACGAAGCCCAGGCCGCGGAAGAGCACTTCCTCGGCCAGCGGGAACAGCACCGCCAGCATGGTGGCATCCAAGGCGGTCAGCGCGGTGTTCGGCGTGCCGAGCAGCGCCAGGCCGAGCCAGCAGGGCAGGCTGGCCAGCAACACCCACATTGGACCGCTCCAGCCGTTTGTGCGCAGCCCGAGGCTGGCCAGCAGGCTCATGCCACGGGGCCGCAGCAACGCGGCCAGCAGCAGTGCCACCAGTACCGCCAGCGCGTTGTCCAACAGGCTGCCGCCATAGGGGATGGGCAGTGCGGGAATCGGTGTGCCGATGGCCGTGGCGATATCGCGCAGGTTCAGGCCAAGGCCGACACCCAGCAGCACCAGCAACAGGCGTGCGGTGGTGGGCAGGCGGGACAACACGGTCATGTACGCATTCCCTGCGGAACAAGGACGCAGCGTGCCACGCGGTATGCATGTGGACACGCGCCGGAAGTCCCTGTGCCATCGGTCACGCGTTGCCGCACAGTCATCGCGGTGCAGGTACAGTCGAAACCAGACCGACAGGAGCAATGCCGATGCTGTGCCCCGTGTGCAAGACCCAGACGCTGCAGATGGCCGAACGCCATGGCATCGAGATTGATTACTGCCCGAGTTGCCGCGGTGTGTGGCTGGATCGTGGCGAGCTGGACAAGATCATCGAGCGCGCGGGTTCCGGTGCGGCCGTGTCGCCGCCTGCGCCCGTGCAGGCTCAGCCGGCGCCCGCGCCGCCGCCGGTGATGCATCGTGACACTCGCCACCTCGGCCAGCGCTACGAGGACAACCGCGGACACGGCTACAGGAAAAAGAAGAAGGACAGCTTCCTGTCGGAGTTGTTCGATTTCTAACGTGTAGAGTCGAGCCATGCCCGACTGGCTGTTGCTGCCAATAGTCGAGCATGGCTCGACTCTACAGGGCGCGCATGGTCACGGCCGCCGCAGGATGAACTCGCGGTCGCGCGTGTCACCGACGATGAAGTCGTACTCGCCAACCTTGCTGCAGCCATAGCGCGCGTAGAAGCGCTGCGCGCCGAAATTCTCTTCCCACACGCCCACCCACAGGGTGCGGCGCTGCGGCTGGTCCAGCCACGCCATGAACGCGTCCATCATGCGTGCACCATGTCCGCCGTTCTGGTGTCCGGCCAGGATGTAGAACCGCTTCAGTTCGATGTCACCCTCGCATGCATCCGTGTGCGGCAAGGTGTTGGCACCGGCGGCCAGGTAGCCGACCACGGCGTCATCGTCCAGCAACAGCCAGATGGCACTGCGTGGGTCGGACAGTTCGATGCGCTGCGGTTCGCTGCTGTAGTGCGCCTGCAGGAAATCGTGCAGCTCCTGCGGCGGATAGGAATCGCCCCAGGTTTCGTTGTACGTGGCGATGGCGATCGCCGACAGCGCGTCGACATCGGCAAGGGTGGCGCGGCGGATCTGCAACGACATGGCGGTGCCTGCATTGGAACGTGGCGAAGTGTAGCCGGCCCCGGCGGCTGCCGGGGCTGGCCATTGCTCACGATCTGCTGCTCAGAACCACATGCGCACGCCGGCCACCCAGCGCGTGTCGCGCGCGTGGTCACCGGCATAGTCGGCGGTGTCGCCAAAACTGCGTTCGTGACTGATGCCGATGTAGGGCGCGAAGCGACGGCTGAACTCGTAGCGCAGGCGCAGGCCGGCCTCTACCTTGTTCAGGCCACGGCCGATGCCGTACTCCTGCTCGTCCTTGGCCGCAACGGTAGCTTCCAGTAGCGGCTGCAGGATCAATCGGTTGGTCAGCAGCACGTCGTACTCGACCTCGGCCTTGGCCAGCACCTGGCCGCCGGAGCCCATGTACAGCGTGGCCGAGCTTTCGAACTTGTACGGCGCAAGACCCTGGATGCCGATGGCCGCCCATGTGCGCGAGTCGGACGGGCGGAAGTCCTGGCGCACGCCGACCAGCACGTCCCACCACGGCGACACGCTGCGACCATACAGTGCTTCCAGTGACGACGATTCGGTGCGGCCGCGGCTGCGTTCGCCATCGGTGCGCAGCCACAGGCGGTTGATGTTGCCGCCGATCCAGCCGGTGGCTTCCCATGCCTGGCCGTTGCTGCTCTTGCCATCCCAATGCTCAAGCCGGTCGATCAGCAGCAGGCTGTTGATCTCCGGCGCGTGCTCCATCGCGCCATGCGCGATCTGCGGGAAGGCGGCGGCGCGGTCGGCATCGGTCGGGACCGGGATCGGTTCGCGCGGTTCGGTGGGTGCAGGCGTGCCGTGGCCCATCGCCGCGTGATCCATGCTGGAGTGATCCATCTTGGAATGGTCCATCGTCGCCGGCTGCATCGCGCCATGGTCCATCTTCGAGTGGTCCATCGTGGAGTGGTCCATGCCGGCGTGATCCGCCGTACCCATGTCCATCTCCGAATGATCCATCTTTGAATGATCGACCGGTTCGGCCGGGGTCTTCGCGCTCTTCGCAGGCGCGTTCATCGCGCCCATGTCATGGCCGGCGTGCGACTGCGCGAACACCGGCAACGCGGCGGCGAGGCCCAGGGCCAGCAGGGTGGGGGAAAGCAGTGAGCGGCTCATTCTTCGATCCTCACTTCGCGCATCATGCCCGCTTCCATGTGGTACAGCAGATGGCAGTGGTAGGCCCAGCGGCCGAGTGCATCGGCGCGCACGCGATAGCTGCGGCGGGTGCCCGGCGGCATGTCGATGGTGTGCTTGCGGACCTGGAACTCACCTTGCGCGTTTTCCAGATCGCTCCACACGCCGTGCAGGTGGATCGGGTGCTGCATCATGGTGTCGTTGACCAGCACGATGCGCATGCGCTCGCCGTAGTTCAGCCGCAGCGGCTCGGCGCTGGCGAACGGGACGCCATCGAACGACCAGGAGAACTTCTCCATGTGGCCGGTCAGGTGCAGCTCGATCTCGCGGCTCGGCTCGCGGCCATCCGGGTCTTCGAACAGGCTGCGCATCGCGCCGTAGGTCAGCACCTGGCGGCCGTTGCCGCGCAGGCCGATGCCAGGGTCGTCCAGCTTCGGCTCGGTGGCCGAACTCTGCATGTCCACCAGCGGGTTGTTGCGCTCGCTGGCCGGATGCTTCGGTACCTTGCTGGCGGCACCGCCGCCGTGCGCACCGTGGCCCATGCTGGCGCCGCAGCTACCTTCCGTGCCCTTCATCGCGGCCATGTCGTGGCCACCATGGCCACCACTGCTCATGTCGTGCCCCATGTCGCTCATCGTCAGCAACGGGCGTGGGTCGCGCGCGGGAATCGGTGCCTGCAGCCCGTGGCGTACCGCCAGCGTGCCGGCGGCGTAGCCGGTGCGACCCATGTCCTGGCAGAAAATGGTGAACGCATCCTGGCCGGTGGGTTCGACCAGCACGTCGTAGGTTTCGGCGGGAGCGATGCGGAATTCGTCGATGCTGACCGGGTGGATGTACTGGCCGTCAGCGGCCACCACGGTCATCTTCAAACCGGGGATGCGCACGTCGAAGTAGGTCATCGACCCGCCGTTGATGAAGCGCAGCAGCACCTTTTCGCCACTGCGGAACAGGCCGGTCCAGTTGCCGGCCGGGGCGGTGCCGTTCATCAGGTAGGTGTAGGTATGCGCGTTGATATCGGAGATATCGGTGGGCGTCATCCGCATCCGGCCCCACATGCCACGGTCGGACAGCGCCGCGGACCAACCGTCGCGTTTCGCGTCGCGCAGGAAGTCGGGCAGGGTGCGCTTGTAGTAGTTGTCGTGCTCGGCCAGCTTCTTCATGCGCCGGAACAGCGCGCCCGGATCCATGTCGGTCCAGTCCGACAGCATGATCACGTGCTCGCGGTCGTGGTGGTACGGCGCCGGTTCGGCCGGGTCGATGATCAGCGCGCCGTACAGGCCGGCCTGTTCCTGGAACATCGAGTGGCTGTGGTACCAGTAGGTGCCCGACTGCTTCAGCTGGAAGTGGTAGTGGTAGGTTTCGCCGGGGCCGATGCCGTTGAAGCTCAGGCCCGGCACGCCGTCCATGTTGGCCGGCAGCAGGATGCCGTGCCAGTGGATGGAGGTCGGGTGGCGTTCCAGCGTGTTGCGCACGAACAGGTCCACGGTCTGGCCTTCGCGCCAGCGCAGGATCGGGGCCGGCAACGAGCCGTTGACGGTGATCGCCGGGCGGGTGCGGCCGGTGAAATTGGCCAGCGATTCGCCGATGGCCAGTTCGATGCGGGTATCGCTGAGCACGGCAGGGGCACCGGCCAACCGTGGGGCGGCAGTGGCGGCGGCGAGCGCGCGCTGCGGCACGCCGACAGCGGCGATGCCGGCGACCACGCCACCGGCGGCCAGGCCCTGCACGAACAGGCGGCGCGACGGCATGGGCACAGCGCCCGGACCGGGGGGATTGCGGGTATTCATGGTGGAGACTCCAGACACGGAAAGACGCCGGCAGGCCGCCGGCTCCGGTGCGCAGGGCGCACAGTGCGTGGGGAATCAGCCGATGGGAGGGCGTGAGATCGGCGGCAGCGGCGGCGACGGGCGGCCGGTGGCCGGCATCGGCTGTGGTGCCAGCGACAACGCCGGGCCGGCCATGAACGGCAACGCCTGCACCACCAGCAGCGGGTGCTGGGCGCAGCTGCGCACGCAGTCCTTGATCTGGCAGTGGGCGTCGTGGGCGGGGGCCTTGGCCTGCGGGGCCTGATCGGCCTGCATGGCGGCGTGGTGGTGGCAGTCGGCATTGCCGCCTTCAAGGGCGGCTGCCGCGTGGGCCATCCGGCCCATTTCCTCGTGACCGCTGGCCATGGCCGCGTTCAGCCCGTTGAGCAGCAGGCTGAGCATGAGCACGACACGAAGCAGGGTCGAGGCGAGGGACATGGCGCTAATCTAGCCGCAAGCGGCCGTGGATGCACTTCCGGCTGAATGGCCGGTTCAAGGATGGACCTGCACCAATGTAGAGCCGAACCCGCGCTCGGCTGCTTCTGCGGCCACGGCAGCCGAGCGTGGGCTCGGCGCTACAGGGAGCCCGGCGTTACCCTTCTTCGCGCACGATCTCGACCAGTCGCGGGCCGTAGCGGCTCAGCTTGGTGCCGCCGATGCCGCCGACCCGGGCCAGTTCATCCAGGCTGGTCGGGCGCTGCTCGGCGATGTTGCGCAGGGTGCTGTCGTGGAAGATCACGAAGGCCGGCACGTTCTGTTCGCGCGCCAGTTCGGCACGCAGCCCGCGCAGGGCGTTGAACAGTGCCAGGTCCTGCGGCAGTACCGACAAGCCGGTGCGCTGCGCACTGCGCTCGCGTCCGCTGGTGCTGCTGGCCGGGTCGCGGCGCATGCTGATCTGGCGGCGGCCGGTCAGTACGTCACGGCTGGCATCGGTCAGGCGCAGGCCACCGTGGCCCTCGCTGTCCACTTCCAGCAGGCTGGTGGCGACCAGCTGGCGGAACACGCTGCGCCAGGTGCGCGCATCCAGATCGCGGCCGATGGCGTAGGTGCTGAGCTTGTCGTGGCCCTGCTGCTTCACCTTCTCGTTCTCGCTGCCACGCAGGACGTCGATCAGGTGGCCGACGCCGAAGCGCTGGCCGGTGCGGTAGACACAGCTCAGTGCCTTCTGCGCCGGAATGGTCGCGTCCCACGAGGCCGGCGGCGTCAGGCAGTTGTCGCAGTTGCCGCACGGCTGGGGATAGGTCTCGCCGAAACCGGCCAGCAGCACCTGGCGGCGGCACTGCATGGATTCGCAGTAGCCCAGCAGGTGATCGAGCTTGCCCCGCTCCAGCTGCTTGCGTTCTTCGCCGGCCTCGGATTGTTCGATCATCTGCTTGAGCAGTACCACGTCGCCCAGGCCGTAGCACAGCCAGGCCTCGGCAGCTTCGCCATCACGACCAGCGCGGCCGGTTTCCTGGTAGTAGCCTTCCATCGACTTGGGCAGGTCGGTATGCGCCACGAAGCGCACGTCCGGCTTGTCGATGCCCATGCCGAAGGCAATGGTGGCGCACATGACGATGCCGTCCTCGCGCAGGAAGCGGCGCTGGTTGTTCGCGCGCACTTCCGGCGGCAGGCCGGCGTGGTAGGCCAGGGCGTTGAAGCCCTGGCCGCAGAGGAATTCAGCGGTCTCCTCGACCTTGCGCCGCGACATGCAGTAGACGATGCCGGCCTCGCCACGGTGGCCGCGCAGGAAATCGGTCAGCTGCTTGCGCGCGTTGTCCTTCTGCACCACGGTGTAGCGGATGTTGGGGCGGTCGAAGGAGCTGACGAAGTGGCGTGCTTCCTGCAGGTCGAGGCGCTCGGCGATCTCGCGCTGGGTCGGCGGGTCGGCGGTGGCGGTGAGCGCGATCCGCGGGATCTGCGGCCAGCGCTCGTGCAGTACGGTCAGCTGGCGGTATTCCGGGCGGAAGTCGTGGCCCCACTGCGACACGCAGTGGGCTTCGTCGATGGCGAACAGGGCGATCTGGCTGCGCGACAACAGCGACAGGAAGCGGCCGGTCAGCAGCCGCTCGGGAGCGACATAGAGCATGTCCAGCTCACCCGCGAGCAGTTCGCGCTCGACGCGGCCGGCGGTCTCGGCATCCAGGGTTGAATTCAGGTACTCGGCACGCACGCCGAGCTGGCGCAGGGCTTCGACCTGGTCCTGCATCAGCGCGATCAGCGGCGAGATGACGATGCCACATCCGTCACGCAGCAGGGCCGGGACCTGGTAGCACAGCGACTTGCCACCGCCGGTGGGCATCAGCACCAGGGCATCATGACCGGCAGCCACATGCTCCACGATGTCCTGCTGCGGACCACGGAAATCGTCGTAACCAAAGACGCGTTGGAGCAGGTCGTGCGCGGGACGGGAAGCCATCCGGCTAGTTTACCCCGGCGGGGGAGTCGGCAGGGCTGCGCCCTGCACCTGCTACAAGCCAGAGCAACGTCAAAGGCAACAGCCGGCTCTGGGGGGGATTCGTGGTTTGGTGGGGCGGTGTCGGAGTGCGGGGACGCCGCAAGTACGTCCGTGTAGGCTTGGCAGCCGCATCCATGCGGCTGACACCCCGCAATCCGATACCGCCCCACCTTCGACAGTTTCCCGCGGCCGTTGGTGGGTGTCGACCTTGGTCGACACCTCTGTCAGATATCGAATGAATTCATCCGTGTCGACCAAGGTCGACACCTACCAGAGCGGACGCTGTTCCAGCAGATCGCGAAAATCTGTCGAAGGCGGGGTGGGGCCGGTGGCAGGGGTGTCCGCGGCATGGATGCCGCGGCCAAGCCCCCAAGGACGGGTTTACGGCGTCCCCTGCCACCGGACCCACCCCGCCAGCCCACAGATAGCCAGCTTTTGACGTTGCCGTTGCCCCGGCGGGTGCAGGGCGCAGCCCTGCCGAGCCCCCCAACCCTTACTGGAGCAGGGAACGCAGCATCCAGGCGTACTTCTCGTGTGTCTGCAGCCGCTGGGTCATCAGATCCTCGGTCGGGGCGTCGTCCCCCTTGGCCGCCACCTCCAGCACTTCACGTGCCGTACGGCAGACTGCTTCGTTGGCGACCACCAACTGGCGTACCATTTCACGCCAGTCCGCACTGTCGGTCAGGCCCGGTTCCTCGGCGATCGAGGTCAGCGCAGCGAATTCCCGGTAGGAGCCCGGGGCATTGAAGCCCAGCGCGCGGATGCGCTCGGCCACGTCGTCCAGTGCCGCCCACTGCTCGGTGTACTGCGTCTCGAACATGGTGTGCAGCGAGTTGAACATCGACCCGGTCACGTTCCAGTGGAAGTTGTGCGTCTTCAGGTAGAGCGTGAACGCATCGGCCTGGAAGCGCGACAGACCGTCGGCGATCTTCTTGCGGTCGCCCTGGGTGATCCCGATATCGATGTTCGGTGCCGACGGTGCCGCCGCAGCAAGCTTCTGCTTGCCGGTTTTGGCCTTGGTCGTGCTCTTGGTCTTCGCCATGGGGTTCCTCCTTGTGGAATCGTTGGCCTTCACAATAAACCGGTCGTGATGACTGGTCGCTTTCAAAGTTTTGAACGAACCGATTGATGAACTCTATCGATAAAAATCCATCGCCCCGCCTGCGCCAACAGCGTGCCGCCATCGACGGCGCCATGAGCCGCGACCGGGGCCGTTTGCTGGGGATGCTCTCGCGTTGCCAGGCCAAGCCACAGGATGCGGCACTGGCCGCCACCTTCGAGCAGGCCTTGCAGGCGTCGGTGCAGCGCCGGCAGGTGCGGGCGCAACAGCAGCCGTCCATTACTCTGGACCCGCAGCTGCCGATTGCGCGTGAAGCCGACGCCATCATCGGGCTGATCCGCGAACACCAGGTGGTGGTGATCGCCGGTGAAACCGGCTCGGGCAAGACCACCCAACTGCCGAAACTGTGCCTGGCCGCCGGCCGTGGCCAGGCCGGCATGATCGGCTGCACCCAGCCGCGACGGATTGCCGCACGTGCGGTGGCCAGCCGTGTCGCACAGGAACTGCAGAGTGAACTGGGCCAGCTGGTCGGCTACCAGGTGCGCTTCAATGACAAGGTCAGCGAAGACAGCCGCATCAAGTTCATGACCGACGGCATCCTGCTGGCGGAGATCGCCAGTGACCGCTGGCTGTCGAACTACGACACGATCATCGTCGACGAGGCGCACGAACGCAGCCTCAACATCGATTTCCTGCTGGGCTACCTGAAGCAGCTGCTGCGCAAGCGCCCGGACCTGAAGCTGATCGTCACCTCGGCCACCATCGACACCGAACGCTTCGCCCAGCATTTCGACAATGCGCCGGTGATCAGCGTCGAAGGCCGTACCTATCCGGTGGAAGTGCGCTACCGCGCGCTGGAAGGCGAGGGCGAAGACCAGGGCGAACGCACCGTCAACGACGCCATCGTGTCGGCCATCGACGAGATCACCCGCCTGGATGCGCGCGGCGACGTGCTGATCTTCCTGCCGGGCGAGCGCGAGATCCGCGATGCGCACCAGTCGCTGGAACGGCGCAAGTACCGCAATACCGAGGTGCTGCCGTTGTACGCGCGGCTGTCCAACCAAGACCAGGACCGCGTGTTCAACCCCGGGCCGAACCGGCGTATCGTGCTGGCCACCAACGTGGCCGAAACCTCGCTGACGGTGCCGCGCATCCGTTACGTGGTCGATCCGGGTTTCGCCCGCGTCAAGCGCTACAGCCCGCGCAACAAGCTGGACCGCCTGCACATCGAGCCGATCTCGCAGGCCAGCGCCAACCAGCGCAAAGGTCGCTGCGGACGTATCGCCGAAGGTATCTGTTACCGCCTGTACGCCGAAGCCGATTTCCAGGCGCGGCCCGAATTCACCGATCCAGAGATCCGCCGCTCCAGCCTGGCCGGGGTGATCCTGCGCATGCTGCAGCTGGGCCTGGGCCGCATCGAGGATTTCCCGTTCCTGGAAGCGCCGGACGAGCGTGCGGTGGCCGATGGCTGGCAGCAACTGACCGAACTGGGCGCGATCGATGCCGAGCGGCGCATGACCACCATCGGCAAGCAGATGGCACGCCTGCCGGTGGACGTGAAGCTTGCGCGCATGCTGGTGGCCGCGCAGGCTGCAGGCTGCCTGCGGCCGATGCTGGTGATCGCCTCGTTCCTGGGCATCCAGGACCCGCGCGAACGCCCACCCGAAGCGCGTGGTGCGGCCGACAGCGCGCACGCGCAGTTCGCCGATGGCCGCTCCGAGTTCGTTGGCGTGCTGCGCCTGTGGGATGCCTACCGGCAGGCCCATGAAGACCTGACCCAGTCCAAGCTGCGCGACTGGTGCGGACGTCATTTCCTCGGCTTCCTGCGCATGCGCGAGTGGCGCGAGCTGCATCGCCAGCTGCGGCTGCTGTGCGAGGAACTGGGCTGGAAGGAGGAGGCCAGCGAGGCGTCGATGGCGCCGTTGCTGGCCGGCAGCAGTGCGCCGGCACCGGCGCGTGACGACGCGGCGGCGGTGAAAGCCACCCGGGGCCAGCTGCACCGCGCCGCGCGCCTGGCCCGCGAAGGCAAGGCGGAGGCCGCACCGGCGCCGGTGGCCGTGCGCGCGCAGAAGGAACAGGCGCCGGTTGGCGGCGGTTTCAGCGAACGCGTGCGCGCCGCCGCCTACCAGACCCTGCACCGGGCGCTGGTGGCGGGCCTGCCGACGCAGATCGGCCACCGCACCGAGAAGGGCGATTTCCAGGCACCACGCCAGCGCCGGTTCCTGCCGTTCCCGGGGTCGGCGCTGTCCAAGCGGCCGCCGCCGTGGCTGCTGGTGGCCAACCTGCTGGATACGCAGAAGGTGTGGGGCATGACCCTGGCCGCGATCGAACCGGACTGGGTGATTGCCGAGCTGCCGCACCTGCTGCTGCGCAAGCACTTCGATCCGCACTGGTCGCGCGCGCAGGGACAGGTGCTGGCCTCCGAGCAGATCAGCCTGTTCGGCCTGGTGCTGGCGCCGAAGAAGCCGGTGCATTACGGCCGCATCGAGCCGGGCGAGGCACATGACATCTTCGTGCGCCAGGCACTGGTGACCGGCGAGATCAACACCCGCGCCAGTTTCGTGGCCGACAACCAGAAAGTGCTGGAGGTCGCCCGCGAGGAGGAAGCCAAGCTGCGCCGCGCCGGCATCGTCGCCGACGAGGACTGGCAGGCGCGCTGGTACCTGGACCGGGTGCCGCCGCAGATCCATTCGGCGGCGGGCCTGGATGCCTGGTGGAAGGGGCTGGTGCCGGAACAGCGCAAGACCCTGCACTGGTCGCTCGCAGACTTGCTGCCCGGAGAGGGCAGTGAGCAGGAGCGCTACCCGAAATACCTGGCGCTGGGCCAGGCGCGGTTGCCGCTGCACTACCGCTTCGAGCCGGGTGCCGACGATGACGGCGTGACCCTGGACGTGCCGCTGCACCTGCTCAATGCACTGGACCCGGTGCAGCTGGGCTGGCTGGCGCCGGGCTTCGTCGCCGACAAGGCCTCGGCACTGATCCGCAGCCTGCCCAAGGCAACGCGCCGCAACTACGTGCCGGCGCCGGACTTCGGCCGCGCGTTCTACGAGGCGTTCCCGCAGCCCAGCGCCGATGCCATCACCGGCGAACTGGCACGTTTCCTGTCACGTGCAACCGGTGCCACCGTGACCGCGCTCGATTTCGAGCCCGGTTCGATCGAGCCGCACCTGCACATGAACCTGCGGCTGCGCGACGAGCAGGGCAAGGTGCTGGCCACTTCGCGTGATCTGGACGCACTGCGCGCGAAATTCGGCGGTCGTGCCGGCGATGCGTTCGCTGCACGCGCTGGCCGCGAGATGGCGGCCGATGGCCTGCGCACGTTCCCGGCCACGCCGATGCCGCTGCAGGTGCCCGGTGAAGCCGGCGTTCCGGCCTATCCGGCATTGCTGGACGAGGGTGACAGCGTGGCGCTGCGCATCTTCGCCGATCGGCAGCAGGCACAGGAGGCTCACCCGCTGGGCGTGCGCCGGCTGCTGGAGTTCGCCCTGGCCGAGAAGGTCAAGCAGGCGCGCAAGCAGCTGCCGGTGGGCGCCAAGACCGGCCTGTTGTATGCGGCGATCGAGTCGCAGGAGCGCCTGCGCGGAGACCTGGTGGATGCGGCGATGAACGCGGTGTTGGCGGAGGGCCTGGAAGACATCCGCGATGCGGCGGCCTTCGAACAGCGCCGTGAGCATGCGGCCAAGGCCCTGTTCGGCGAGGCCATGTCGCGGCTGAAACTGGCCGAAACCATCCTGGCGCTGGTGGCGGAACTGAAGCCGATGCTGGAAGCACCGTTGATGGGTTGGGCGCGCGGCAACCTGGACGACATGGAAGCGCAGCTGTCCGGGCTGATCCACCCCGGCTTCCTGCGCGACACGCCGGCCGACGCGCTGGCGCAGTATCCGCGCTACCTGAAGGCGATGATCCTGCGCAGCGAACGCGCCAAGCGTGATCCGCCACGTGACCAGGCACGCATGCTGGAACTGCATCCGTTCCTGGAAGCGCTGGAAACGGCAGAGCAGCAGGGCCTGCGCGATCGCCCGCAATGGCAGGCGCTGCGCTGGGACCTGGAAGAGCTGCGGGTGTCACTGTTCGCGCAGGAGCTGGGGGCACGTACCGGCATTTCGGCGAAGAAGCTGGCGCAGCGGGTGACGGCACTGCGCCAGGCCTCGTAACCCCCGACCCGACCCCGCCGGACGATGACCGGCGGGGTACGGTGGAATGTCATCCACGCGTGGCGTGGATCCACTACTTGGAGCGGCGCACCTTGGGCTGGCTGTTCACGCCTTCCACCTTCATGTACCACACGCCCATCACGCCGGGCTTGATGCTGACCTTGGGCGATTGCTTGCGCACGCCGACCACGCTGGTGCTGTCGGTCTGCTCCCATTCCTGGCCGTTGTCCAGCACGTAGACGCGGCCCTTGCCGAAGCCACGGAACTCGCCCTGCAGCACGCCGGTGATCGGCTCGCTGCTGCCGAAATCGAAGAACCCGCGGTTCTTCACGATCACTTCCTGGCGGCCCTGTTCGCGGGCTTCTTCGCGTACCGCTGCCACAGCCTGGGTCGTCGCCGCTTCAACCTTGCCCTGCAGCCAGCGGTTGAGCGTGGCCAGTTCCTGCGCGCTCAGCTTGTCCAGGCCGGCCGCCTTGAATTCGGTCGGCGACATCTGCTGCTGCAGGTCACCGTCCACCACGCGCTGGGCCAGCGCAGGCGCCGACAGGGACAGCAGCAGTGCGGCGCAGGCCAGCAGCCGTGGACGGAAACGTGGGGCGATCGAGGGCATGGCGGAACTCTCCTGGGTTTGCCGGCGAGTGTAGCGGCATGTCTTCATGCCGGGTGATGGTGGCTGCGGTGATTGTCCCTGAACGGCGCCGGCGCTAGTGTAGGAACCTCTGTCTTGCCTGCTCGATGCTGTGAACCGCGCTTCTGTCCCCGGCCTGGATGCCTTGTTGAACCGTCCCTCCGCCGCGGTGCTGCCCGCTCCGCTGCGCCAGGCCCTGCGCGAACACTGGGAAGCACCGGAGTGCGACCACCAGATGCGCGCCAGCTGGTCGGTGCTGGGCGATACCCTCGATGCACTGTCGATGCTCTCGGCCGACGAAGGCGCGGTGGTTGCCGCGCTGTTGTTCGACCTGCCCGGCCTGCGCGCCAGCCTGGACCAGCTGCCGCTGGGCAACCACAAGGCGGCGGTGATCGGCCTGCTCGACGGCCAGGACGCCGCCGATCCGGTCTGGGCGCTGCATGCTGGCCGCGAGGCCGGGCGCAACAGCGAGGGCCTGCGCCGCCTGCTGCTGGCGATCATCCGCGACCTGCGCGTGGTGCCGATCCTGCTGGCCCGGCAGCTGGCGAGAATGCGCGCTGCCGACAAGCTGGACGACGAGCAGCGCCGGGCGCTGGCGCAGCTGACCCGTGACATCCATGCGCCGCTGGCCAACCGGTTGGGCATCTGGCAGCTGAAGTGGGAGCTGGAGGACCTGGCGTTCCGCCACCTGGAGCCGGAAACCTACCGCCGCATCGCGCGCGAGGTGGACGAAACCCGCGTGGCGCGCGAGCGCTACGTGCAGAACGTGAAGAAGCAGCTGTCGCGCGAGCTGGCCGCACAGGGCATCCATGCCGAAGTGAGTGGCCGCCCCAAGCACATCTACAGCATCTGGCGGAAGATGCAGAAGAAGCGGCTGGCGTTCGACCAGCTGTACGACATCCGCGCGGTGCGGGTGATGGTCGACGACGTCGCCGCCTGCTACGCCGCGCTGGGTGTGGTGCATGCGCTGTGGGCCCCGGTGCCGAGCGAGTTCGACGATTACATCGCACGCCCGAAGGCCAACGACTACCGTTCGCTGCACACCGCCGTGGTCGGCCCGGAAGGGCGCACGATCGAAGTGCAGATCCGCACCCACGAGATGCATTCCCAGGCCGAGCTGGGCGTGGCCGCGCACTGGAAGTACAAGGAAGGCGGCAAGGGCGCGGAAAAGTCGTTCGATCGCAAGATCACCTGGATGCGCCAGCTGCTGGAGCAGGCGCAGGACGGGCAGGGCAATGAACTGGCCGGGGCACTCGACGCCGAGCTGACCGAGGACCGGGTCTATGCGCTCAGCCCGAAGGACGAGGTGCTGGACCTGCCCCAGGGGGCCACGCCGCTCGATTTCGCCTACCAGGTACATACGATGGTGGGCCACCGCTGCCGTGGCGCCAAGGTCAATGGCCGCATCGTGCCGCTGACCTATCGCCTGCGCAGCGGCGACCGTGTCGAGATCCTCACCGGCAAGGAGGCCGACCCCCGCCGCGACTGGCTGATGCCCGCGCTGGGCTTCCTGGCCAGCAACCGCTCGCGCGAAAAGGTGCGCAGCTGGTTCCACAAGCTGGACCGCGCGCGCAACGTGCAGGCCGGGCGCGAACTGCTCGAGCGCGAGCTGAAGCGTCTGGGGCTGCAGCATTCGGATCTGGCGGTGGCGGCGAAGAAGTTCCATGCCGACAGCGTTGACGACCTCTACATCCAGGTGGCGCTGGGCGACACCGGCCCGAACCAGGTCAGCCGTACGCTGCTGGAGGCAGAGCGCGCGGCCAGCCAGCCGGCCCCTGCGCCGGCGCTTCCGCGCCCGACCGCCCGCCGCGAGAACCTGGGCAAGTCCAAGTTCACGGTGCAGGGCGTGGGCAATCTGCTGGTGCAGCTGGCGCGCTGCTGCCAGCCTGTGGCCGGCGAACCGATCGTCGGCTACCTCACCCGTAGCCGTGGTGTCACCGTGCACCGGGCAGACTGTGCCGCGCTGGCCCGGCTGGCGGCCACCAGCCCGCAGCGCATCCTGCCGGTGGAATGGGGCCAGGCCGGGGGCGGCTACGAGGTGGACGTGGTGGTCAATGCGGTCGACCGCCGCTGGCTGCTGAAGGACGTCACCAACCTGATCGCCCAGGAAGACGCCTACGTGCTCGACATCCACAGTGACAACGTGCGCAACAGTGGCCGTGCCCATCTGCGCCTGAGGCTGAAGGTCAGCGACTACGACCAGTTGTCGAACCTGCTGGGCAAGCTGGACGCGCTGCCGGGCGTGAGCGAGGCGCGTCGCCTCGGCTGAGCTTCACGCCGCCCCGGCTACCCTGCACGCATGGAACGCGAGCCCCCGCATCGCCCGCATGGCGCTGAACACCCTGCGCTGGATCGCGTCCGCCGCGAAGGCCGCTGGTGGTGGCTGCAGGCACGTCATGCGCGGCGGGTCTGGCGATGGGCGCTGGTCGCGGCGCTGGCTGTGTTCGTGCTGCTGGTGCTGCTGCGCAAGCCGCTGGCCGACTGGTTCTGGGACGAGCCGCAGATCGATCAGCTGCTGGTCGAAGGCGATCGCGCGCTCGCCGCCGGCCGGCTGAGTGCGGCCGACGGCAGTGGTGCGCGGGAGCGCTACCAGGCGGTGCTGGCACTGGATGGCGATCGGCCGCAGGCGCGCCAGGGCCTTGCACGAACCGCCGCGGCAGCATTGCAGCAGGCCCGCGACAAGCTGCAGGGCGACGATCTGGAGGGCAGCGCGCAGTCACTGGCGCTGGCCCGCGAGCTGCAGGTGCCGCAGGGCGACGCCGACGCCGTGGCCCGCCAACTGCAGGCGCGGCGTAGCGCCGGCGCCGGTATCGGCGCGTTGCTGGCCCAGGCCCGCAATGCGTTCGCGGCCGGCCGGCTGGACGATGGCGACAGCAGTGCGTTGCCGCTGTTCCAGCGCATCCTGGCACTGCAGCCGGACAACCTGCCCGCTCTGGAGGGGCGCGAGGATGCACTGAGCGATCTGCTGCAGCATGCGCGCGCGCTGGCTGGACGCGGGGAACTGGCTGAAGCCGCTACGACGTTGCAGCGCGCGCGCCTGTTCGATGCAGGCCACGCCGATCTTCCCGCCAGCCAGGAGGCCCTGGCACGGGCGGTCGACGAGCGCTTGCGGCAGGCACAGCGCGCACTTCAGCGACAGCAGCTGGAACGTGCCGCAAAGGGGTTCCTGGCCGTGCTGGCGGTGGCGCCGGACGATCCCACTGCCCAGCGGGGCCGCGAGCAGGTGCTGCAGGCGGTGCTGGCGCGAAGCCAGATCCAGGCCGACGATTTCCAGTTCGAGGCGGCGCAGCGTGATGCCGTGCTGGCCGAAGCACTGGGCGCTTCGCAGGCGGCACGACAGCAACTGGTGCAGCGCCTGCAGCGTGCACGG
Source organism: Stenotrophomonas sp. YJH_SMC_58 (assembly GCF_059369635.1). NCBI lineage: Bacteria > Pseudomonadati > Pseudomonadota > Gammaproteobacteria > Lysobacterales > Lysobacteraceae > Stenotrophomonas > Stenotrophomonas sp. YJH_SMC_58. The sequence goes on along the minus strand of NZ_JCAFSW010000001.1, from coordinate 196,262 downwards.
CAGGCCCGGGAGGCACTGCAGCAGCCCGCAGTGAGCAACGCGCAGCGTGAACGCGAGCTGCGCGATCACCTGCGCCGGATCGAACGCGCCGAGCGCGCAGGCCAATGGATCAGCCCGCCGGGGCACAGCGCATTCGATGCCCTTCGCGAAGCACAGGCGCTGGCACCGCGCGATTCACGGGTGAAGGCCGCGGCCGCGCGCCTGCTGCCTGCCAGTCGCCGTTGTTTCGACGACAACCTCCGGCAGAACCGGGTGCAGGCTGCAGGTGCCTGCCTGCAGGCCTGGCAGACGTTGTCTCCCACCGCTGGCGGCCTGCCTGCGGCCCGCCAGCGCCTCGCGCAGCGTTGGATTGCGATTGGCAGCGAACGATTGGGCAACGGAGATGTCGCCTTTGCCGAACGTGCGCTCCAGCAGGCGGGCGAGCTTGGCGTCGGCACTTCCAGCAGCGAGTACCAGCAGTTGCGGCAGCGCCTGCGCGACATCGGGGTGTCGTCGCCCTGAGCCCGCCGCTGCCGGAGGGACCGCTATAGTAGCCACCCCTCGCAACATCCCCACGGAGTGCCGATGACCGTCCTTGTTTCCGGAGCCACCAGCCAGATCGGCCGGTTCCTGCTGCCGCGCCTGGTGCAGGCGCATGGGCGGGTACAGGCGGTGAGCCGGCAACCGCAACCGGCACAGGACGGCGTGCAGTGGCTGTGCGGGGACCTGGCAGCTGCGCTGGACAGCGTGCCGTCTCCGGACTGGCAGGCGATTGCCAGCTTCGGCCCCCTTGAAGCATTGGCGCAGTGGTTGTCGCGGCAGACGGCGGCCCCCGCGCGGCAGGTCATCGCCACCAGTTCGATGAGCGTGCTGAGCAAGCAGAATTCCGAGCAGGCCGACGAGCAGGACGTCGTGGCGATGCTGCAGCGGGGCGAAGCGGGCCTGATCGCGCAGGCCGAGCGTCTTGGCATGGGCTGGACGATCCTGCGGCCGACCCTGATCTATGGGGCCGGCATCGACCGCAGCATCACCCCGATCGTGCAGCGTGCGCTGCGTCTGCGCCTGTTTCCGATTCCGCTGGTGGGAGGCCTGCGCCAACCGGTGCATGCCGACGATATCGCCCGCGCCGTGGTGGCCTGCATCGCCACCGGTGCAGCGTCGGCACGGGTGCTGGAAATCGGCGGTGGCGAGCGCCTGCCCTATCACGCGATGTTCCGCCGCGTGCACGCCAGCCTGGCACAGCCGACATTGGCGCTGCCGTTGCCGGGCGCGGCACTGCGGGGCCTGGCCGCGGTGCTGCCGCGGGCGCGTGGTCCGGTGTCACGCCTGCAGCAGGATCTGATTGCGGACAATGGCCCGCTGCAGGCGCTGCTGGACGTACATCCGCGGCCGTTCCAGCCCGACGCGGACACGTGGCGACCGATGAGCGCGGCCCAGGCCGTGCAGCGGATCGCTGCGTATCCCGGCAACGGCTAGCCAGCCACCGTATCCATCCTCTTGGGGGGCTCTGCTACCATCCCCCGGCCCTTGTTTCCGCGAGTACGTTCGATGCCTGACGCGCCATCCCGATCGGCCCCTGCCGAGCGCATTGGCGTCGCGCTGTGCACCTACAACGGTGCGCGCTACCTGCAGGCGCAGCTGGACAGCATCCTCGACCAGGATCTTCCGGTGAACGAAGTCATGATCGGCGATGACGGTTCCAGCGACCAGACGCTGCAGCTGCTGCAGGCCTTCGTGCCGCGTGCACAGGCGCTGGGCATCCGTGTCGAGATCGTCCAGCACGCGCGCAATCTCGGCTATGTGCGCAATTTCGCCGATGCACTGATGCGTTGCCAGGCCGACATCCTGTTCCTGTGCGACCAGGATGATGTCTGGCATACGGGGCGTGTCCGCCGCTATGTGGAGCGCTTCCAGGCCGATCAGGGCCTGTTGTTGCTGCACAGCGATGCATGGCTGGTGGACGCGCAGGGCGCGCCGCTTGGCCAGCGGCTGCTGGAGGTACTGGTGGTCCATCCGGCCGAGGTCGAGCTGGAACGCTCGGGCCTTGCGATCGACGCGATCCTGCTGCGCAACTTCATCACCGGTGCCACCTGTGCGCTGCGCCGCGGGCTGCTGGCCGGATCGCTGCCGGTCCCGCCGGGCTGGAGCCACGACGAATGGCTGGCGGTCCACGCATCGCTGCGTGGAGGATTGGACATGCTGGCCGAACCGACCATCGACTACCGGCAGCATGGCAACAACCAGATCGGTGCCAGTCGCCGCGGTTTCCTGCAACGCCTGCGCCATCTCGATCTGTTCGATTCACAGGCGCGCCAGCGCACGGCCGGGCGCCTGCTGGCCCTGGCCGATCTGCTGGGGCAGCGCGGCGTGGTGGTGGCGCCGGAGCGCTTCCAGGGACTTCACGCGCTCGCCTGGCGCATGGCCTGGTCGCGCCTGCAGCTGTATCGCCGCGTGGATGTGCCGGCAGGCTGGATCGCCCATGATGCGCCGCGGTTGATCGCACGCCTGGCCAACGTCTGCCTGGCGGGGGGCGGCTGGAAAGGGGGCTGGGCAGCGCTTGCGGGTGCGTGGGCCGGGTGGCGGGCGCCGCGCGCTGCTTGAACTGCAGTGAAACCGCGGGCCATCGCCTGCCAGCCACCGCGGCGCCTGCGTTAGACTCGCCAGACCCTACCTGCCTGCATGCCCGTGCCCCGACGCTACGATTCCGACGACATCGACGATTTCGACGACGACCAGCAGGACGACAGCCCGCTGTGGCGGCGTCGCCTGATCACCTGGAGCATGGCTGCGGTCGCGTTGGGATTGGGCTTCCTGATCCCTTATACGCTGTACCTGAACCAACAGGTGACCCAGCGCTTCGGTGAACTGCGCTGGCAGATCCCGACCCGGGTATATGCGCGGCCGCTGGTGCTCACACCCGGCAAGGCGATGGACGCGGCGACCCTGAAGACCGAACTCGCCGCATCCGCCTACCGCGATGACGGGCAGGGCAAGGAGCCGGCGACCTATGCGGTGAACGGCGGGCGCTTTGTCATTTCCAGCCGTGGCTACAACGATGTGGATGGCCGCGTCGCACCGCGTCGGCTGGAACTGTCGCTGGCAGACGGTGCGGTCGCGTCGCTGCGTGATGCCGACAACCGCAAGGCGCTGAAGGCTGCGCGCCTGGACCCGGCGCGTATTGCCACCCTGTACGGGCAGAAGCAGGAAGAACGCCGCCTGATCCGCATGGACGAGGCGCCGGACCTGCTGGTGACCGGCCTGCAGGCTGTGGAGGACAAGGACTTCAACCGTCACCACGGCATCGATCTGTCCGGCATCGCGCGCGCGGTGTGGGTGACGGTCCGTTCCGGTGGCCAGAGTCGCCAGGGGGCGTCCACGCTGACCCAGCAGCTGGCCCGCAGCGGCCTGCTCGGGATCGGCAAGGAACAGACGGTCACCCGCAAATTCAACGAAGTGCTGTACGCGCTGATCATGGAGGCGCGCTACGACAAGCGCACCATCTTCGAGGCCTATCTCAACCAGGTGTACCTGGGGCAGCGCGGCAGCCAGGCCATCCACGGCATGTCTTCCGGCGCCGAGTTCTGGTTCGGCCGTGACCTGCAATCGCTGGAAACCGAGCAGATCGCGCTGCTGATCGGCCTGGTCAAGGGCCCGTCCTACTACGATCCGCGGCGCAACCCGGAACGCGCGCTGGATCGCCGTAATTTCGTGCTGGGCAAGCTGCATGAGGCGACGCTGATCGACGATGCCGAGTACCAGCGTGCGCTGAAGGCGCCGCTGGGCGTGCCCAAGACGCCGGGCCTGGTGGCGGCCAACCGCTTCCCGGCCTATGTGGACCTGGTTCGCCGCCAGCTCGGCCATGACTATCCGGAATCGGCGCTGCAGGGCGCCGGCCTGAGCGTGATGACCGGCATGTCGCCGTCCGCGCAGGCCTATGCCGAAGGCGCGGTGACCCGCACCATCAAGTCGCTGGAAAGCAAGCGCCGTCCCGAACTGCAGGCCGGCATGGTGCTGACCGACGTGCACAACGGTGACGTGCTGGCGGTGATCGGCAGCCGTGAGGTGTCCGAGGTGGGGTTCAATCGAGCGATCGAAGCACAGCGCCCGGTCGGCTCGCTGTTGAAGCCGTTCGTGTACCTGCTGGCGCTGGCGCAGCCGGACCGCTACTCGCTGGCCAGCTGGGTCGACGATTCGCCGGTGACGGTGCAGCTCGGCCGTGGCCGCAACTGGAGCCCGGGCAACGCGGACAACCGCAGCCACGGCACCGTGCGCCTGATCGACGCGCTGGCGCATTCCTACAACCAGGCCACGGTGCGCGTGGGCATGCAGGTCGGCCCCGAGCGTGTGACCCAGCTGATCCACGTGCTGGCCGGCATCAAGGCCGAAGCGAATCCGGCGGTGATCCTCGGTTCGACCGACCAGAGCCCATACGCGATGGCACAGCTGTACCAGTTCCTCGCGTCCGGTGGCGAAATCCAGCCATTGCATGCGGTGCGTGGCGTGCTCGATCCGCAGGGCAAGCTGCTCAAGCGTTACGACAAGACCCCGGCACCGGCCCAGGAAGGCGATTCGATTGCCGCCAACCTGATCAGTGTCGGCCTGCAGCAGGTGGTTGCCAGCGGCACCGCGCAGCGGCTCAACGCCGATGGCCTCAGCCGCCTGCAGCCGGCCGGCAAGACCGGTACCACCAATGATGGTCGTGACAGCTGGTATGCCGGTTACACCGGGGATCACCTGGCGGTGATCTGGATCGGCAACGACCAGAACGAGCAGGCTGGCCTGTACGGTGCTACCGGCGCGATGCGGGTCTGGTCGGGTATCTTCCAGCGTCTTCCCAGTGCGCCGCTGCGGGTCAGCAACAAGGGCCTGGACTGGCAGTCGGTGGCCGCCAGCGGCCTCAACACGACCGACGAAGGCTGCCCGGGAGCGCGCCGCTTTCCGTTCGTGGTCGGCTATGCGCCGGCCTATGCGCCCTGTGCACCGGCGGTGTCGCCGGACGGGCAGGGTGAGGCCGAAGGCGAGGGTGGTGGCTGGCGCAGCTGGTTCGGCCTGGACCGCAAGCCGGAAGTGCCTGCCGAACCTGCCGCGACGCCCGCTGCCACTCCTCCCCCGAGCCGATGATGCCGATGAACATGCGATCCCTGCTGCAGCCCCTGGCCCTGACCGGCCTCAGCCTGTCCCTGGCCGCCTGCGTGAGCAGTGCACCGCCGGTGGTCAAACCGGTCGATACCACCACGCCGGCGCAGCGCCTGGCCGCAGTTGACGCAGCCGCTGGCCCGGATGACAAGGAGCTGTCGGTGCAGCCGTTGCGTGACTCGCAGGTGGAAGATCTGCGGGTGACCGCGCAGGCGCAACGCCAAGCCAACGATCTGGCCGGTGCCGCCAGCAGCCTGGACCACGCGCTGGAAATCGTCGCCGGCGACCCGGCGGTGCTGCAGGAGCGCGCCGAGCTGGCGCTGCTGCAGGGGCAGTGGGCGCAGGCGGAGGCGTTCGCGCGCAAAGCGGTCGACCTGGGCTCGAAGACAGGGCCGCTGTGCCGCCGGCATTGGGCGACGATCGAGCAGTCTCGCCTGGCGCGGGGCGAGAAGGAGAATGCGGTGTCGGCGCATGCGCAGCTGGAAGGCTGCACGGTGCCGGGGATCAAGCGGTACTGAGGTATTCCACTCCATCGGGCGCTGCCCCCTCCGCGGCGCGCGCACTGATGGATGCGGGTGATGGCCCGGGTGGGTGGGGCGTGCAGGACACGCCGTAAACCCATCCCTGGGGGCTCGATGGCGCCATCCATGGCGCCAACGGTCCTGCACGCCCCACCCACCCGGCCCGCCATACATCGCGCGGGCCGCAGGCAAGAACAAAATCAAAAACAAAAGCGGGTCGCGCGCTGCGCGCGCTCGCAGTAGTCCCTCTTCTTTTCCCGTTCCTGCCACAGCTTCTGAGCTGCCAGTCGAGCAAGCTCGACGCTACGAAGCGCGTCCCTCCGTCACCGGGAAACTGTCGAAGGCGGGGAACTGTGGGTTTGCGGGGTGTCCGCGGGATGGATGCCGCGGCCAAGCCCCCAGGGACGGGTTCACGGCGTCCCCGCAAACCCACAGTCCCCCGCCAATCCTCAGTACAACCCAGAGCCATGAACAACGCTCTTGCTCTTGCTGTTGCCCTGGCTTGAAACGGGTGCCGGGCAGCGCCCGGCCGGGTATCCTTTCCCTCTGATGTCCGACCTTGTCCATGCCAGCCGCGAAGCCCTCAGCGACGGCGGCGCGCTCGCCTCGCACCTGGATGCCTTCGTCCCGCGTCCGGCACAGCTGCACCTGACCGAAGCCATCGCCGATGCGCTGCAGCAGCGTGACCTGCTGCTGGCCGAGGCAGGTACCGGCACTGGCAAGACCTTTGCCTATCTGGTGCCGGTGCTGCTGTCCGGGCTGCGTACCATCATTTCCACCGGAACCCGCGCGCTGCAGGACCAGCTCTACCACCGCGATCTGCCACGGGTGCGTCAGGCGCTGGGTGTCGGCCTGCGCAGTGCGCTGCTGAAGGGGCGCGCGAACTACCTGTGCCGCTATCGCCTGCAGCAGGCGCGTGGCGAGCCGCGTTTTTCCAGCCCCGAACAGGCGGCGCAGTTCCAGCGCATCCTGGCCTGGTCCGGTCGTTCGGAGTTCGGTGACATCGCCGAACTGGAAGGCCTGGCCGATGATTCGCCGCTGCTGCCGATGGTCACTTCCACTGTCGACAACTGCCTGGGTACCGACTGCCCGTTCTGGGATGACTGCTTCGTGGTGCGCGCGCGGCAGCGTGCGCAGGCGGCCGATGTGGTGGTGGTCAACCATCACCTGCTGCTGGCCGATCTGGCCCTGAAGCAGGATGGCTTCGGTGAACTGCTGCCGGGGGCGCAGGCCTTCGTCATCGACGAGGCACACCAGCTGCCCGAATTGGCCGCGCAGTTCTTCGGCGAAGGTTTCGGCATGCGCCCGTGGCAGGAACTGGGCCGCGACTGCCTGGCCGAAGCGCGTGGCGTCGGCGGCGCGCAGTCCGCGCTGCAGGAACCGGTCGACCAGTTGCAGCAGGCGCTGCTGGCCCTGCGTTCGGCGATGGAGGGACTGCCGCCGCGTGGCACGCAATGGCGCGCGTTGGCGATGCCGCAGGTGCGCGATGGATTCGATACGGTGATGGCGGGGTTGGTGACGCTGGAGCAGGCACTGCAGCCGCTGCGCGAAGCCGCGGCGGGCCTGGATGCCTGCCATGCACGGGCGCGCGAAGCGGTCTCGCGGCTCAGCCGCTGGCTGGGCGATGACGAACCTGCCCTCGATTTCGATACCGACCCGGCCGAAACCGCCACTGCCGCTGATGTGCTCTGGTACGAGCTCACGCCACGTGGTTTTCGCTGCCAGCGCACGCCGATGGATGTGTCCGGCCCGTTGCGTGAGCATCGCGAACGCAGTCGCGCGGCATGGATCTTCACCTCGGCGACGCTGACCGTGGGCGGTGGCTTCGACCACATCGCCACCCGCCTGGGCCTGGACGATCCGCACACGCTGGTCCAGCCGAGTCCGTTCAATTGGCCCGAGCAGGCATTGTGCTACCTGCCCGAAGGCCTGCCTGATCCGGCTGCGCGGGGCTTCGGTACTGCGTTGATCCAGACCCTGCGGCCGGTGTTGCAGGCCTCGCAGGGCAGGGCATTCCTGTTGTTTGCCTCGCACCGTGCATTGCGCGAGGCCGCCGAGGCACTGCGTGATGGGCCATGGCCGTTGTTCGTGCAGGGCGAGGCGCCGCGCGCGACGCTGCTGCAGCGCTTCCGCGAATCGGGCAATGGCGTGCTGCTGGGCTCGGCCAGTTTCCGCGAGGGCGTGGACGTGGTGGGCGAGGCGCTGAGCGTGGTGATGATCGACAAGCTGCCGTTCGCGGCGCCGGACGATCCGGTGTACGAGGCACGGCTGGAGGCGATCCGCAGCCAGGGTGGCAATCCGTTCCGCGATGAGCAGCTGCCGCAGGCGGTGATTGCGCTGAAACAGGGCGTCGGTCGCCTGATCCGCAGTGAGAGCGACCGTGGTGTGTTGGTATTGTGCGACCCGCGCCTGCTCAACCGTGGTTATGGCCGGGTCTTCCTCGATTCACTGCCGCCATTCCGCCGTACCCGCAGTCTGGCCGATGTGCAGGCCTTCTTTACGCCACAATGGGCGCCCGTGGCCGATCATGCGGCTGCCCCGGCCGCCGTTGCGACCGGCCCCGAGCCGGCGCCCGGTGCCACGTTCCCCCTGTTCTGACCCGATCCGATGAAACTGCTCGCCTTTGAAACCGCCACCGAAGCCTGTTCCGTTGCCCTGCATGTCGATGGGCAGGTGCTGGAACGCTTCGAGATCGCCCCGCGCCGGCATGCCGAACTGAGCCTGCCGTGGGCCGAGGCGCTGCTGGCCGAAGCAGGCATCAGCCGCCGCCAGCTGGACGGTATCGCGCTCAGCCGCGGCCCGGGTGCGTTCACCGGCGTGCGCCTGGCGATCGCCATCGCGCAAGGCATTGCGCTGGCACTGGATCGGCCGTTGCTGCCGGTCTCGACGCTGCAGGTGCTGGCGCTGCGGGCACCGGCGGACGAAACGCAGATCCTGTCGGCGATCGATGCACGGATGGGGGAGCTGTATGTCGCGCGCTTCGAACGTGTAGACGGCCTACCGGTGGCACGCGATGCCGAGCGCGTGTGCGCACCCGCTGCGGTTGCGCTGCCGGAAGGGATGTCGGCCTACGGTGTCGGCACCGGTTTCGGTGCAGCCGAGGGGGCACTGGTGACCCAGCTGGGCACCGGCCTGCGCGGCTTTGATGCGACGGCGCTGCCGCGGGCGTCGGATGTATTGGCACTGGCGGTGCCGGCGTTCGCTCGCGGCGAAGCCATTGCACCGGAGAAGGTCGAGCCGGCGTACCTGCGTGACAATGTGGCGCTGACCCTGGTCGAGCAGCAGGCCGCGCGCGAGGCGAAGGCGAAGGCCAACGGCTGAGCCCCTCGTGGCGGGATTGGTCGCGTAGATCAAAAGCCGTGGTTTGGCCGGGCGGGTGGGCTGCGCAGGGGGCGCTGCAAGTACGTCCCTGTAAGCTCGGTCGCCGCTTGCTCGTGTGCGCTGTCCTGCGCACACGGCAAGACCGGGGTTGGGCGTCCTGCCCAACCCGCCCGAGGCATGCCTCGGGCCCATGCGGCTCACGCCCCTGCGCAGCCCACCCGCCCGGCCTCTGACAGTTTCCGTGTGCGTCTGCCACGGAAAATCAAAAAAGAAAATCAAAGTCAAAAGCGGATCGCTTCGCTCGCATCCACGCGTAGCGTGGATGTGTATCGACCAAGGTCGACACCTACCAAAGCAGTGGTGCGCCGCGATCTGTCAGAGGCGGGGCGGTGTCGGGCGGCGGGGTATCCGCGGCATGGATGCCGCGGCTAAGCCTACACGGACGTACTTGCGGCGCCCCCGCCGCCCGACCCCGCCTCGCCACGCTTCAGTACACCAACCGCCGCTGTTGCTGTTGCCGTTGCTCTAGCCTTTCAGCGGGTCCCGGGCCGCAGGCCCGGGCAACAAACCCTACCGGTCGTCGCGCAGTTCGCCGCCCGGCAGGAACACCCACGTACGGGTAACCTGCAGGATGTCGATTTCGTCTTCAGTCTTCGGCAATGGCGGGAACGGCTGGGCCAGCTGCACCACCCGCAGTGCGGCCTCATCCAACAATGGCGTCCCGCTCGAACGCAGGATCCGGCTGCTCTCCACGCTGCCATCGCGGCGCACGCCCACGCTGATCACTACCTGGCCGCCGAGGCGGCGCTGCCGCGCCTCATCCGGGTAATTCAGGTTGCCTACCTTCTCGGCGCGGTCGACCCAGGCGCGCAGGTAATTGGCATAGGCATACTCACGCGTGCTGGCCGACACGAACTTGCGGTTCGGGCGCTTGGCGTACTGCGCCGAGCGCAGATGTACTTCGGCAGCCAGCCGCGCCATCTCCACGTCGCGCTGTTCGCGTGCGCTCAAGGGCGCATCCGGTTCGGGCTGATCCGGCGTGGGGCGGGACTGCGCCTGCGCCACCACCTCTTCGCCATTGCGGCTGCTGACCACCCGTGCCTGTGGCGGCGGAACCGGCGCGGCCGATTGCTGCTGCTGTGGAACCGGGCTGATTCCGGACTGGGCCTGCGGCACGATGCCGGCCTGGTTGTCGCGCGGACGCTGTGCGCGGTCGTGCTCGCCACCGCCTTCCTGGTTGGCCGCGGCCAGGAAATCGGCCTGCTTCGGGGTCAGCGCGGTGCGGGTCTGGCTGAAGATGACTTCCAGTGTCGGCACCAGCGGCGCATCGCCCTTCACGGCGAAGCCCACGCCCAGGATCAGCAGGGCGTGGACCAGCACCGACAGCGCGATGGTCGCCCCCAGCCGTTGCGCTTCGCGCGGCGGCGGGGGCAGGACGGCAGGTGCGGCAGACATCAGCGCAGGCCGGCCTCGAGTGCGTCGAACAGGGTGCCAGCGATGTTCAGGCCGTACTGCGCGTCCAGTTCGCGCACGCAGGTCGGGCTCGTCACGTTGACCTCGGTCAGGTAATCGCCGATCACGTCCAGGCCGACGAAGCGCATGCCGCGGCGCTTCATCTCCGGGCCGACCTGGGCGGCGATCCAGCGGTCGCGCTCGCTCAGCGGGCGGCCTTCGCCGCGGCCGCCGGCGGCCAGGTTGCCGCGGAATTCATCGCCCTGCGGGATGCGCGCCAGGCAGTAGTCCACCGGTTCGCCATCGACCAGCAGGATGCGCTTGTCACCGGCGGTGATGTCGGGAATGAACTTCTGGGCCAGCGCCAGCTTGCGGCCGCCGTCGGTCAGGGTTTCCAGGATCACGTTCAGATTCGGATCGCCCTGGCCGCTGCGGAAGATCGAGCGGCCGCCCATGCCGTCCAGCGGCTTCAGCACGGCCTGGCCGTGCTCCAGCGCAAAGGCCTTCAAGACCTTCGCGTCGCGGCTGACCAGGGTCGGCGGGCAGCACTGGGGGAACAGCAGCGCGGCCAGCTTCTCGTTGTAGTCGCGCAGGCCCTGCGGGTTGTTGACCACGCAGGCGCCAGCCGCTGCGGCCACGTCCAGCACCTGGGTGTCGTAGATGTATTCGGCGTCGACCGGCGGGTCCTTGCGCATCAGCACGATCTGGCCGGGGCCGAACTCGGTGCGGCTGAACGCGCCCAGCTCATACCAGCCGGCCGGGTCGTCGCGCACCTGCAGCGGCGCGGTCTGGGCCACCGCTACGCCACCCTCCAGGGCCAGGCCGCCCGGGCGCACGTAGTGCAGGGCATGGCCGCGGCGCTGGGCTTCCAGCAGCATGGCAAAGGTGGTGTCCTTGGCGATCTTGATGTGGGCGATGGGATCCATCACCACGATGACGTTCAACGGCATGGGCGCACCTGTCAGGCAAGGCGTTGATGGTAGCGGCAACGCCGCTCGCGCGCCTCCCCGCCGTCCTGCAACGCAGCGTCCGCCCGGCGGTCGCGCACGCATTGCGAAACCCGTCACGTTCAGGAGGGTGCCATGCCCCGCGCCATGGGGCGGCCTTGAAGCGGGCGCGGAAAGTGCGATATAGATACGCTTTCGTAGCGGCCCCCGCCAGAGATCGGGCCGTGCGCTTGGGGATAGGCAATGACTGAAAACACGACTGCGGGCGGGGAACTCGCAGGACTCCGGGTGATGGTCATCGATGATTCGAAGACCATCCGCAGGACTGCGGAAACGCTGCTCAAGCGCGAAGGCTGCGAGGTGGTCACCGCCACCGACGGCTTCGAAGCGCTTGCGAAGATCGCAGACCAGCAGCCGCAGATCATCTTCGTCGACATCATGATGCCGCGCCTGGACGGGTACCAGACCTGTGCGCTGATCAAGGGCAACCAGCTGTTCAAGGCGACCCCGGTCATCATGCTGTCGTCCAAGGATGGCCTGTTCGACAAGGCGCGGGGACGCATCGTCGGCTCGGAGCAGTACCTGACGAAGCCTTTCACGCGTGAAGAACTGCTGGGTGCCATCCGCACATACGTCAACGCCTGACCAGGGGGGAAAGGCACAATGGCTCGTATCGTTCTGATCGAGGATTCACCGACCGACCGCGCGGTGTTCACCCAGTGGCTGCGCCGTGCCGGCCACGAGGTGCTGGAGGCGGACAATGCCGAGGATGGACTGCAGCTGGTCCGCGACCAGGTGCCGCAGCTGGTGCTGATGGACGTGGTCCTGCCCGGCATGAGCGGTTTCCAGGCCACCCGCGCGATGGCCCGTGATGCGGCGATCAAGCACATCCCGGTGATCATCGTCAGCACCAAGGCGATGGAAACCGACAAGGCATGGGGCCTGCGCCAGGGCGCGGCCGATTACATCGTCAAGCCGCCGCGCGAGGATGAACTGATCGCGCGGATCAACGAACTGGTGGCCTGATGCGCTCGCCCTTCGACATTCTCGAAGCCTACGAACGGCGCAGCCTGGCCCACGCGGTGCAGCTGCCCGAGCGGCAGTTCGCCCAGGACCTCTGGCGTGGCGTGGGTTACCGCGTCGGCCAGCGCCGGCTGGTGTCCGATTTCCGCGAAGTGGTGGAAATCGTGCCGATGCCGCCGGTGACCCCGGTGCCGTGCGCGCAGCCGTGGCTGCTGGGCGTGGGCAATCTGCGCGGCAACCTGTTCCCGGTGGTCGACCTGAAGTACTTCCTGGAAGGCACGCGTACCGTGCAGCAGGAAGGCCAGCGCGTGCTGATCATGCGCCAGGCCGGCGGCGACGTCGCCCTGACCATCGATGAACTGTTCGGCCAGCGCAGCTTTGAACTGGACCAGCAGATCGCGGCCGGCACGCTGGCCGAAGGGCGCTACGGCCACTTCGTCGATCGCGCCTTCCACGCCGACGGCCACGACTGGGGCGTGTTCTCCCTCTCGCTGCTGTCGCGTACCCCTGAATTCCGGCAAGCCGCGGCCTGAGGCCGGGCATCGCCCCCTGCATTGAAGATCGAGGTTGAACGATGAGTACTGCTTCGGACGCCACCAAGACCGGCAAGCTGCGGCTGGGCGGCAGCAACCTCTGGCTGTTCCTGCTGCTGGCATCGATGATCCTGTTCGGCGTCAACACCGGCGTCGCCACCTGGCAGGGCAGTCGCCTGGCCGATGCCGGTTCCAAGGCGGCCGACCTGCAGGTGCTGTCGCAGCAGCTGGCCAACCAGGGCCGTGACGCGGTGGGCGGCAACGCGCAGGCGTTCACCGCCTTCAAGGCGACCCGCAACGCGATCGAACAGAACGTGTCGACACTGCAGGGGCGCTACGGCAAGGAGCCGGGCGTGTCCGGTGCCATCGCCACCCTGGGCGAGACCTGGGCGCCGCTGGGCAAGCAGGCCGGGCAGCTGGTCGCCAGCGAACCGGCGGTGCTGGCGCTGGCCGGCAATGCCAACAACTTCACCGGCGCGGTGCCGGGCCTGCAGGCCCAGCTGAACGAGCTGGTGCGTGCGATGTCCGCCTCCGGCGCGCCGTCGTCGCAGGTGTACAGCGCACTGCAGCAGGTCGTGGTGGCTGGCTCGATGGCCCGCCGCGTAACCGAAATGCGTGCCGGTGGCAGCGCCGCAGCGACGTCCGGCGATGCACTGGCACGCGACATCACCGTGTTCTCGCAGGTGCTCGACGGCCTGCGCAACGGCAACGAGGAACTGGGCATCACCGCCGTGCGCGGTGCCGCCGCCGTCGCCGCACTGGAGCAGTCGCAGCAGAAGTGGGAAGCGATGAAGCAGGACGCTGACGCGATCCTGGCCAGCTCGCGCCAGCTGTTCGCGGCGCAGTCCGCCGCCACCGCGCTGGGCCAGGGTTCGGCCCACATGCTGGATGACAGCCGCAAGCTGTTCGACGCGTTCTCCTCGTTCGGCTCGGTGTCTGACACCCGCCTGTTCCCGAACTTCTGGATCGGTGTGGTGTCCGGTGCGCTGTCGCTGATCGCGATCATCGGCTTCGTTTCCACCAACGTGCGCAGCCGCTCGCGCGAGCAGGAACTGCGTTACCAGACCCAGGTGGAATTCAACAGCCGCAACCAGCAGGCGATCATGCGGCTGCTGGACGAAATCTCCTCGCTGGGTGAGGGCGACCTGACGGTGAAGGCCTCGGTGACCGAGGACATGACCGGCGCCATCGCCGACGCGATCAATTACGCCGTCGACGAGCTGCGCCACTTGGTGACCACCATCAACGACACCTCGGCCAAGGTCGCGCTGTCCACCCAGGAAACCCAGGCCACCGCCATGCAGCTGGCAGAGGCGGCGGGCCACCAGGCCAACCAGATCACCTCGGCGTCGGACCGCATCGGCGAAATCGCGGCGAGCATCGAACAGGTGTCGCGCAACTCGGCCGAGTCGGCCGACGTGGCACAGCGTTCGGTGGTGATCGCCGCCGAAGGTGCCGGCGTGGTGCGCGAGACCATCCAGGGCATGGACCAGATCCGTGACCAGATCCAGGAAACCTCCAAGCGCATCAAGCGCCTGGGTGAGTCGTCGCAGGAAATCGGCTCGATCGTGGAACTGATCAACGACATTTCCGAACAGACCAACATCCTGGCGTTGAACGCGGCAGTGCAGGCGGCGTCGGCCGGTGAAGCGGGTCGCGGTTTCGCGGTCGTGGCCGACGAAGTGCAGCGCCTGGCAGAACGTACCTCCGGCGCGACCCGACGCATCGAGAACCTGGTGCAGGCCATTCAGGCCGATACCAACGAAGCGGTCACCTCGATGGAACAGACCACCGCCGAAGTGGTGTCCGGTGCACGCCTGGCCGAGGATGCCGGCACCGCGCTGACCGAGATCGAGCGCGTGTCCAATGCACTGAACACCCTCATCAAGAACATCTCCATCGCCGCCCAGCAGCAGTCGGCCGCGGCCTCGGACATCACCCGCACCATGGGCGTGATCCGGCAGATCACCGGCCAGACCTCGCAGGGTGCCGGGCAGACCGCCGAATCGATCGGCCACCTCGCGCAGCTGGCGGCCGACCTGCGTCGTTCGGTCGCCGACTTCAAGCTGCCGGCGTGACGCGGGCAGGGCGGCGAGCAAGGAACCAGTCGATGAAGCATTTCCATTCCCCACGCCAGAACTCGCGCGGCTTCCGCGCGGCGGCGAACGGAGCGCGTCCATGAGCAGTCTGCGCGATGCGATGAGCCACGCAGCGCTGGGCTGGGTCAAGCCCGAGCTGGACGAGACCCTGCGCCAGGTGCGCAACGAAGTCGAGTACTACGCGGAAGACCCGACCGACGCCAGCCGCATGCGCATCTGCGCCGGCTACCTGCACCAGGTGCAGGGCACCCTGCGCATGGTCGAGCTGTACGCCCCGGCCATGGTGGCCGAGGAGCTGGAACAGCTGGCCAATGCCATTGGCGCCGGTGGCGTGGCCGATCGGGATGAAGCCTGCGCGACCCTGATGCGTGGCAGCGTGCTGCTGCCCGATTACCTGGAGCGCCTGCAGAACGGTCACCGTGACATCCCGATCGTGCTGATGCCGCTGCTGAACGAGATCCGTGCCGCACGTGGCGAAGAGGGCGTACATGACAGCGTGCTGCTGGCATTCGCACCGGACAGCGTCACCGCCACCGAGGCCGAGCTGGACCATGCCCGTGGCAGCCTGAGCGGGCGCAACCGCGAGCTGCTCGATACCGTGGGCAGTGCAGTGAAGGAAGAACTGCTGCGCATCAAGGATGCGCTGGACCTGCACCTGCGTACCGGCGGTGCGCCGGAGCAGCTGCAGACCCAGGCCAACGAGCTCGGTGCGGTCGCCGATACGCTGGGCATGATGGGCCTGGGCGTGGCCCGCGGCGTGGTCGTGCAGCAACGTGATGCCCTGCGTGGCGTGGTCGAGGGCCGCCAGCAGATCGACGAAAACCTGCTGCTGGATATCGCCGGGGCGCTGCTCTACGTGGATGCGTCGCTGGATGACCAGGTCGCCCACCTGGGCGCCGGCGGCAGTGGCCAGGACGATCCGAGCGCAGTGGAGAACCGGCGCACGGTAGAGGTGCTGGCGCACGAGGCCATCGCCAACTTCGCCGCCGCGCGCGAGCACTTCGTCGCGTTCATTGAAACCAGCTGGAACCATGCCGAGCTGCACGACGTGCCGCGCCTGCTGGGCGATGTGTCCGGTGCGCTGCGCATGCTCGACCTGGGTACCGCCGCCGATTACCTGCGCGGTGTGCAGCAGTACATCGAAGCCGAGCTGATCGGTCGCCAGCGCGTGCCGAGTGGCCGCCAGCTGGACACGCTGGCCGACGCCATGGCCAGCCTGGAGTACTACCTGGAAGCCCTGCGCGACCGTCGTCCGGGTCGCGAGGACATCCTCGACATCACCCGCAGCAGCCTTGAGGCGCTGCGCTACTGGCCGTTGCCGGACCACGATGCGGCTGAGCCGGCAGCGTCCGTGCCGCAGTCGATCGAGCGTGAGCCGGTCGTGCTGCAGGGCGAGGCACTGCAGCCAGAGCACATCGAGATCCCGGTACAGTCGGCCGCGCCGGCACCCGGTGAGGTGCCGGTACCGCTGCCGGACTTCACCTTCGATCCGCCACCGGCCACGCCTTCGCCTGCAGCGGCGGACAACAGCTTGATGTTCGGTGGGCTGGGATCCGTCGCCTCCGCGCCACTATCGCTGCGTGACGAGTCGGATGCACCGCTGGTCTTTGCCGCCTCCAGTGCACCTGCACCCGAGGTCCCGCAATGGGATCTGGCACCGTTCCATCCTGAGACCGATCCGCCCGCTCCAGCGGACGATGAGCGCAGTCCGACGTTTGCCAGCTTCGATCCGGTCAGTTTCGAACAGCTCGATGCAGGGCAGGGCGCCGCCGCCCATTGGACGCTGTCGGAGGCGGCTCTGCCAGTGCAGTCCAATGCGACAACCGGCCTGGACGTAGAGGACGCCGCCGACGCCTCGCTGTCCATCGAGACCGGCGCGCATGCCGCACCGGGGTTCGACCCGGTGGCCGCCGAACATGACGCGGTTTCTGCAAGTGACGACGTCGTGTTCCGTTTCGATGCCGATGCGCTGGACAATGCCGACGACGTGTTGTCGCTGCATGCGATGGAGGCATTGTCGCTGGAGGACGCTGCCGGGCTGCATCCGTCGCTGGAGAGCATCGATGCCACTGCCCCTGCGGTGGTGGAAGAGAGCCCGGCTGCCGCAGAGCCGGACATCACCCCTGTGGATGTGCCGGTGGAAGCGCCGGCACCGCTTGCCGATGTGCCGGCAGCGGCGGTGTCGATGATCGACATCGACACCATCGCACCGATTGATTTCAGCGAAGCCGACGCGCAGTTCTTTGTCGAGCTGAGCGCTGCCGCCGCGGACTTCAATCCGCAGGCGACCCCGACGCCGGCCGATGCGGAAGCGCCAGTCGCCGTGGGCAGCGCGGAAGATGCAGACGCCGGCTTCGAGGCCGGCTTCGACGACGATGCCGAGAACATCGACGAGGACATCCGCGAGGTGTTCCTGGAAGAGTTCGACGACGAACTGGCCAACCTCGGAACGTTGCTGCCGGCATGGCGCATGCAGCCGGACAACATGGACCGTCTGCGTCCCATCCGTCGCATCTTCCATACGCTCAAGGGCAGTGGCCGACTGGTCGGTGCACGCACCCTGGGCGAATTCGCGTGGAAGATCGAGGGCATGCTCAACCGCGTGCTCGACGGCAGCCGCCCGGCGACGCCAGCCGTGCTGGCCATGGTCGACAACGCGCATGCCGCGCTGCCGCAGCTGAACGCCGCGTTGCGTCATGGCCAGCGGATCAGCGTGGACCTGCAAGCGATGCAGGCCATTGCCGATCGCGTCGGCGCGGGTGAGGAAACCTATTACGTACCGCTGCCGGTTGCGGCCGCTCCCGCCGCACCGGTGGTCGAAGCCGATGGCGAGGACGAGATCAGCCGCATCCTCGAAGGCGCAGCAATGGCGTCGGTGCAGGCTGAAGCCGATGCGGACCCGGCGCCCGAAGCATTGGGCACGCCGGCCAACATCGACAGCGTGCTGCGCGAGATCCTGGAAGCCGAAGTGGAAGTCCACCAGGCGACCCTGCAGGACTGGCTGCGCTTGGCACAGCAGGCGCAGCAGCCGGTCAGCGACGCGCTGCTGCGCGCGGTGCACACCATGAACGGCGCCTTCGCGATGACCGAAGTGCCGGAAATCACTGCCGTTACCGGCGGTGCCGAGTCCTACATCAAGCGCGCGCTGGCCGCGGACGTGGTGCCGGGCGACGAGGGCGTGGCTGCGCTGGACGCGACCGCGCAGGCGATCACCGCGACCATGGAAGCGCTGCAGGCCGAACAGCCGCGCATCATGCCGCAGGAAGCGCTGGTGCAGCGCCTGCAGGCGCTGGCCGGTGAACTGCCGGAAGCGCGCTGGCCGATGGTCGGGCTGGGAGACGAGGATGAAGAGGGCATCGAGCTGGCGCCCGATGTCGGGCAGGCATCCGAAGCCGAAGCGCCGCTGGCCGGGCTGGACACGCTGGACGAAACCAGCATGGCGTCCGCTTTCGACGCGGCGCCCGATCTCAGTGCCGAGCCGCAGCCGCTTGCCGAAGATGCGCTGGAACCGGTTCCAGCTGCAACCGACCCGCAGACGCTGGACATCGCGGCCGACAGCGGCCTGGACGTGGGCGAGCTGACCGCCAGCGACGATCTTTCGCGTTACTTCGACGCCGGCTGGCCGTCGGTGCCGGGCGAAGGTGAACCTGCCGTGGCGGACCCCGGCGCGATTGAATCGATCCAGCCGGTCGAGAGTGCGCCTGTTGTCGAAGTGGCCGAAGCAGATGCCGTGCCCACGATCGCGACGGTCGACGACGCTGATCTGACCATGGCCGACGATCTGTCGCCCTACCTCGACGCCAGTGCGCTGCCGGTGGATGACCGCGACGCGGAAGAGCGGCCGGTGCCTGCGGAAGTTGACGCGATCGACCTGAATACGCCGTTGTCCTTTGATTCGGGCAGTGCCGATGACAGCGTCATTGACGCCGCTGCTGCACTGCCACTCGACAGCGGGCTGTCGAGCCTGCAGGATGAAATGGCTGCGCCGGGTTTTGCAGAACCGGTCACGCTGGCAGCCGCGCTCGAGGCCGGCCTGCACGTGATCGAAGACGAGCAGACCCTGGACGACGACGGGCAATGGCCCGTGCTCGGCCTCCAGGCCAGCGAACTCGCGCCGGGCGAGGCGGAAGCCTTTGCCGAGGATGCGGACGTCGGCGGGGAGGCGGCGGTCGGCGAAGGAGAGAGCGCCGATCAGCCGTCCCCGGCGACGGTGAACGAGGTGAGCGCTGCCGAAGCACTGCAGGCCACCGCCGAGCCGGTGCGGTTCTTCGAACTGGAAGAAGCGCCGGGGCAGGGCACGGCCAACACCGATGCCGAACCTGCCGAGGCCGACGCCGGAGAGCGGGCGCCGCTCCACGATGAAGCCTCCACCCTGGAAGACACCGCGGATGGCGCCGATGCGCTCGACTTCAGCGTGTACGACCGCGAACTGGTCGACATCTTCGTCGAGGAAGGCAAGGACCTGCTCGACCACTGCGATGGCCTGATCAGCGAGCTTCGCAATGCGCCGCAGGATCGCGAGGTGCTGGCCGGCCTGCAGCGTGACCTGCACACCCTGAAGGGGGGCGCACGCATGGCCGGCATCAATGCCATCGGCGACCTTGGCCACAGCATCGAATCCCTGCTGGAAGCCGTGGCGGCCGGCCGCACCGAGATCGAACGCCGCGACGTGCAGCTGCTGGAGCGCGGCTTCGACCGCCTGCACCAGCTGCTGACGCGGACCGGTGCCCACCGCGTGGTGGCGCCTGCACAGGACCTGGTGGAGGCCTTCGAGGTCCGCACCACCACCGATATCGCGGCGGCCGCTGCGGCCGCGCGTGCGGCCAGCGAGGCCGAGGCCGTGCCGGCACAGGCTGTGGGCCCGCTGACGACGCCGGCCGATGCCCCGCTGTCGGCACCACTGCCGGCCGAACGCGTGGCCGACGAAGATCCGCTGGCGCGTCCGCAGCAGGAGCAGGTGCGGGTGCGCGCCGACCTGCTCGACCGCCTGGTCAACCATGCCGGTGAAGTGGCGATCTATCGCTCGCGTCTGGAACAGCAGCTGGGTGCCTTCCGTGGTGCCATGGCCGAACTGGAGCGCACCAATGCGCGACTGCGCGACCAGCTGCGCCGACTCGACCTGGAAACCGAGGCGCAGATCGTCGCCCGCTACCAGCGCGAGCAGGACCAGGCGGACCAGAAGTTCGATCCGCTGGAACTGGACCGTTTCTCCACCCTGCAGCAGCTCAGCCGTGCGCTGAACGAGTCCGCCGCCGACCTTGGCGGCCTGCAGGGCGTCCTGGACGATCTGTCGCGCCAGTACGACTCCCTGCTGCAGCAGCAGTCGCGCGTAAGCTCGGAACTGCAGGATGGCCTGATGCGCGCGCGCATGGTGCCGTTCGACGGTCTGGTGCCGCGCCTGCGCCGCGTGGTCCGCCAGTCCGGCATGGATACCGGCAAGCAGGTCCACCTGACCCTGGAAGGTACCCACGGCGAACTGGACCGCAACGTCCTCGACCGCATGGTCGCGCCGCTGGAACACATGCTGCGCAACTCCGTGGCCCATGGCCTGGAGGCGCCGGAACAGCGCCGCGCCGCCGGCAAGCCGGAGGAGGGCGAGATCGCCATCCGCCTGCACCGCGAAGGCTCGGAAATCGTGCTGGAAGTGGCCGATGACGGCGCCGGCCTGGACCGCGAGGCGATCCGCCGCCGCGCCATCGACCGTGGCCTGCTGGCTGCCGATGCGCAGCCGAACGAGCAGGAACTGGACAACCTGATCTTCGCCTCTGGTTTCACCACCGCCGACCAGGTCAGCCAGCTGGCAGGCCGTGGCGTGGGCATGGACGTGGTGCGCAACGAAGTGCGCCAGCTGGGCGGTTCGGTCGATATCCAGTCAGTGCGGGGCCAGGGCGTGCGCTTCACCCTGCGCCTGCCGCAGACGCTGGCGGTCACCCAGGCGGTGTTCGTGCAGATCGGCGAAACCACCTTTGCGGTGCCGGTCGCATCGGTCAGTGGCATCGGCCGCCTGTCGCGCGAGCGTTTCGAAGCGGCCGACAGCAGCTATCGCTACAGCGGCGAGGACTATCCGCTGTACGACCTCGGCAGCCTGGTCGGGCAGGCCCCGGCGCGTGCCGATGGCCAGGACCAGGTACCGCTGCTGCTGGTCCGTGCCGGTGACCTGCGTGCCGCCGTGGCGATCGACCAGGTGCTGGGCAACCGCGAAATCGTGGTCAAGCCGGTCGGCCTGCAGATCGCGTCGGTGCCGGGCATCTACGGTGCAACCATCACCGGCGATGGCCGCGTGGTGGTGATCCTGGACGTCGCGCCGCTGGTGCGCCGCTTCCTCGCCAACCCGACGCTGCCGGTGCTGGCCAACGCGCCACGCCAGGAGCGCCAGGTGCCGCTGGTGATGGTGGTGGACGATTCGCTGACCATGCGCAAGGTGACCGGGCGCATCCTCGAACGCCACAACTTCGAGGTCAGCGTCGCCCGCGACGGCGTGGAAGCACTGGAGCGCCTGGAAGAACGCGTGCCCGACCTGATGCTGCTGGACATCGAGATGCCGCGCATGGATGGTTACGAGCTGGCCACCGCGATGCGTGCCGACCCGCGCTACAAGGACGTGCCGATCGTGATGATCACCTCGCGCAGCGGCGACAAGCACCGCCAGCGCGCCTTCGAGATCGGCGTGCAGCGCTACCTGGGCAAGCCGTACCAGGAGCTGGACCTGATGCGTAACGTGTACGACCTGCTGGGGATCGCCCGTGTCCGTGAGTGAAGCCCAGGCGGCCCCGGCCGTCGCCCTGCTGGCCCGTCCTGGCGCGGCGCGCGAGCGCCTGCGCGAGGCGTTGTCGCATGCCGATGTGCAGCTGGTGCTGGAAGACGACCCCAACGGCCTGGAGCCGCAGCTGCTGCAGGACGCGCGTCCACAGTTCGTGGTGATCGCGCTGGAAGCGGCCATCGAGGATGCTCTGGAGCGGCTTGAAGCGGTGCTGTCCGCACCAGGCCTGACCCTGGTCTTCGACGAAGCCGAGCTGGCGGCGCGCCGTGATGGTTGGGAGGCACAGCGCTGGGGCCGCCACCTGGCCGCCAAGCTGCACGGCCACCAGCAGGTGCTGCCGCCGGGTGCGGAAGACGAACCCGCCCTGCAGCTGGAACCGGGCCACCCGGCACCGCCGCCGGCACCACGGGAAGAAGCGCTCCAGCCGCATCTGGACCAGGCATTGAGCTGGGCCGACGAGGTACCGGCGGACAGCCTGTATGCGCCACCGGCGCACCTGCACGAACCGATCGCGCTGGAGCAGGCACTGGCCGCGCTGCAGCCGGTGGTGCCGGAGGCGCTGGAGACAGTGCCGATGCAGCCGGTTGCCACACCGGCAACGCCGCCGGTGTCCTTCGACCACACCGCGTGGTCACTGGTCGAGGATGTAGCAGACGCACCCGCAGCCACCGGGTACAGCGCCGCGATGGAAGCCCCGCTGCCGTCCTTCGATACCGATCACCTCAGCCTGGTGGACCTGGACACTGCGGCGCCTGCGGGCGCACGTGCCGGCTCGCTGCTGGTGCTGGCCGGCATTGGCGGCCCGGATGCGCTGCGCCGCCTGCTCGGTGCGCTGCCGTCGTCGCTGAGCGTGCCGGTGCTGGTGCACATGCGCCTGGACGGTGGCCGCTACGGCAACCTGGTCAAGCAGATGGCACGGGTGTCGCCGCTGCCGGTGCAGCTGGCCGAAGCCGGCCAGCGTGCAACACCCGGTGAAGTGCACGTGCTGGCCGATGACATCGGCGTGCAGGCAGCCAGCGACGGCCTGCATTTCGTCAGCGACGCGCAAGGCATTTCGATTGCCGGGCTGCCGGCCGACCACACTGCGCTGGTCCTGCTCAGCGGCGCCGACCTTGCGCATGTGGGTCCGGCGCTGGATCTGGCCGCCGCCGGTGCCTGGGTGGCCGGGCAGGTCGGCGAGGGCTGCTATGACCCTGCCGCAGCCACGGCGGTGGTCGCCGCTGGCATGGTGGCGGGTGAGCCACAGGAACTGGCGCAGGCCATCGCCTCGCGCTGGGGCGTGGAAGACGATAACGGAGAGGCACCATGAGCTATGCCAGCAATGACGAAATCCGCGGCGTCCTGATCCAGGCCGGCAACGAGCGCGTGCTGCTGCCCAATGCCACCGTGGCCGAAATGATGTCGCGGGTGCCGGTGCAGCCGGTTTCCGACGCCCCGCGCTGGCTGGTCGGCGAAATCGGCTGGCACGGCTGGCAGGTGCCGCTGGTGTCGTTCGCGCGCCTTTCCGGCCTGGGCGAGGAAGCCGTGGGCGGCCACAACAAGGTCGTCGTGCTGAAGGCCCTCAGCGGCAACGCGCAGCGCCCCTACTACGCGCTGCTGACGCAGAATTTCCCGCAGTTGATCTCGGTGCCGCGCGATGGCCTGCTGGCCGATGCTTCCGAGGAAACCCTGCCGCAGATCGTGCACATGCGCGTGCTGCTGGGTGAGCAGAGCGCGCTGCTGCCGAACCTGGATGCGCTGGAAGCCGCGCTGGATTCGCTGGCGACCTGATCGGCAATCCGCCGGTCGGGTTCCCGGTAGTGCCGGCCGCTGGCCGGCAACCTCATGATCCCTTGGATGCCGGCCAGCGGCCGGCACTACCACCAATCAACCTTACCCCAGGTCGCCCAACCACGCCTGCAATGCCGCGATCGCGGCCAGCCCGGCGGTCTCCGTGCGCAGGATGCGCGGCCCCAGCTGCAGGCCCTGGAATCCTGCCGCTGCCAGCTGATCCCGGTCGCGCGGCGACCAGCCGCCTTCCGGGCCGATCGCGATCACGATGCCGCCGGTCGGCGCCGCGTCGAGCGTCGACAGGCGATGGGCACCGTGCGGGTCCAGCGTCAGCCGCAGCGTATCGGCCGGCAGCGTCGCCGCCGCCTGCGCCAATGCCACCGGCGAGCCCACCTGCGGAATGCGCGCGCGCCCGGACTGGCCGCAGGCCGAGGTCACCACGTTGTTCCAGTGCGCTACGCGCTTCTCCGCGCGCGCGGCATCCAGCTTCACTTCGGTGCGCTCGGCATTCACCGGAACGATGGCGCTCACGCCCAGCTCGGTGGCCTTCTGCAGGATCAGGTCCATCTTCTCGCCTCGGGCAATGCCCTGCAGCAGAGTGATCGCCAGCGGCGATTCGTTGTCCACCGCCTGCACCGCATCGATGCGCACCTGCACCTCGCGCTTGCCAGCGGCGGTCAGCGTGGCGCTGTAGTCGTGGCCATCGCCGTTGAACAGCACGCAGGTATCACCCTCGCGCAGGCGCATCACCCGCACCAGATGGTTGGCCGTCTCTTCCGGCAGGGTCACGGTCTGGCCGCTGTGCAGCGCCAGGTCGATGGGGCAGCGGGTCACGCGCATGCAATCGCCTCGTCAATCGCCGCCAGCGTGGTATGTGCCAGCAGCTCCAGTTGTTCGTCATCCACGCAGTAGGGTGGCATCCAGTACAGCACGTCGCCCAGCGGACGCAGCACCACGCCACGTTTCAGCGCAGCCTTGTAGGCGTGCAGGCCCAGTCGCAGCGCCGGATCGAACGGCGTGCGCTTGTTGCCATCCCGCGACAGCTCGAAGGCCACCACCATGCCGGCCTGGCGGACGTCGGCCACGTGCGGATGGTCGCTCAATGGCGCAGCCAGCGCGCCCATCACCGAGGCGATGCCACGGTTGCGGGCGATCACATCGTCGTCGCGGAAGATGTCCAGCGTCGCCAGCGCAGCCGCACAGGCCAGCGGGTTGCCGGTGTAACTGTGCGAATGCAGGAAGGCGCGCTCGCGCGAGTCATCAAGGAAGGCGTCGTACAGCGCCTGCGTGGCCAGCACCGCGGCAAGCGGCAGGAAGCCGCCGGTCAGGCCCTTGGACAGGCACATCAGGTCCGGCATCACGCCGGCCTGCTCGCAGGCGAACAGGGTGCCGGTGCGGCCGAAGCCGGTGGCGATCTCGTCGGCGATCATGAATGCGCCGTGCGCATCACACAGTTCGCGCACCCGCTGCAGGTACACCGGGTCATGCATGCGCATGCCGCCGGCGCACTGCAGGCGCGGTTCCAGGATCACTGCGCAGATCTCGCCGGGATGCTGGTCAAACAGAGTGGCCAGGCCATCAGCGGCTTGGCGTGCGCGATCAGCCGCACTCTGGCCCGGCTCGGCCAGGTAGGCATCGGGCGAGGGCGCGAACAGGCCTTCGGCCAGCAGCGGCGCGTAGACGCGGCGGTACAGCGGAATGTCCGCCATCGCCAGCGCTCCAAGGGTCTCGCCGTGGTAGCCGTTCTCCAGCGCGATGAAGCGCGTGCGCCGTGGCTCGCCGCGGTTCTGGAAATACTGGAAGGCCATCTTCAGCGCGACTTCAACGCCGGCCGAGCCGTTGTCGGCGTAGAACACCTTGGCCAGCGGCTCGCGGCCGGGCTGGCGTGGCGCCAGCGCCAGCAGGCGCTCGGCCAGGGTGATCGCCGGCTCATGGCCGAAGCCAGCCAGCATCACCTGTTCCAGCTGCCCGGCCTGCGCCGCGATGGCGCCGCCGATGCGCGGCTCGGCATGGCCGAACAGATTGGTCCACCAGCTGCTGACGGCGTCCAGGTAGCGGTTGCCGTCGTGGTCGATCAGCCATGCGCCTTCACCACGGGCGATCGGCACCAGCGGCAGGGTATGCGGGTGCTCACGCATCTGCGTGCACGGATGCCACAGCACCTGCAGGTCGCGTTGCCGCCAGTGCTGGGCCAGCGGGGAGGGGGTTGGGTCTGCTAGCATTTCGGGCTCATGAACATGTTGCTGCCTGCACATTCTATCGGCCCCGGCGCTGGCGCCGGCCGCCGCGGAGATTCCGCATGAACGATGACCGTGCCGGCCGGCGCTTGCCGATCATCCATCGGATCACCGATGAGGAGAACGGCCCCTTCCAGCGCCAGCACCTGGACCTGGAGTTCTCCAACGGTGAACGCCGCCGCTTCGAACGCCTGGTCAGCCGTGGCCATGGTGCGGTGGTGGTGGTGCCGATGCTCGATGACGAGACGGTGCTGCTGGTGCGTGAATACGCCGCCGGCATGCACCGCTATGAACTGGGCCTGGTCAAAGGCCGGATCGACGCCGGCGAAACCCCCGGGCAGGCCGCCGACCGCGAGCTGAAGGAAGAGGCCGGGTACGGTGCACGCCGGGTCGACGTGCTGCGCGCGATGACCCTGGCCCCCACCTACATGAGCCACCAGTCGTGGCTGGTGGTGGCACGCGACCTGTATCCGGAAAAGCTGGCCGGCGACGAGCCGGAAGAACTGGAGGTGGTGCCGTGGAAGCTGGCCGAACTGGACCAGCTGATGCTGCGCGAGGACTTCTCCGAGGGACGCTCGCTGGCGGCGCTGTTCATCGCTCGCCAGTGGCTGCAGGGAACGCGATGATCAAACTGACCACGGACCTGCGCGAGACCGCCATCGCCATCGCCCAGGAAGCCGGACAGGCCATCATGCAGGTGTACGCCGATGGCTTCGAGGTGCAGATCAAGGACGACGACAGCCCGGTCACCGCCGCCGACCTGGCCGCCAACCAGGTCATCGAACTGGGCCTGCGCCAGCTGACCCCGGACCTGCCGATCCTGTCGGAGGAATCGGCGCAGGTGCCGTGGGAGCACCGCCGCCACTGGGGCGCGTACTGGCTGGTGGATCCGCTTGACGGCACCCGCGAGTTCGTCAAGCGCAATGGCGAGTTCAGCGTCAACATCGCGCTGATCTACCAGGGCGCACCAGCGTTCGGCGTGGTGCTGGCCCCGGTCACCGGCATCGTCTGGCATGCCATGCGTGGCGAGCTGGCCTATCGCCGGCAGGGCCTGCACGACACCGTGCTGCGCACCCGCACGCCGGCCACCGCCCCGCTGCGCGTCGCCGCCAGCCGCTCGCACCGCTCAGCGGAAACCGAGGCGCTGCTGGCGCGCATGGGCCGCATCGAGACCATCGCGCAGGGCTCGTCGCTGAAATTCTGCCGGATCGCCGAAGGTGGCCTGGATGTCTATCCGCGGCTGGGCCCGACCTCCGAATGGGATACCGCCGCCGGCCAGTGCGTGCTGCACGCCGCCGGCGGTGCGGTACTGTCGGCCGCGACCGGCAAGCCGTTCCGCTACAACCGCCGCGAAACCCTGTTGAACGGCGATTTCATTGCCCTTGGTGATACCAGCCTGCCGTGGCGCGACTGGTTGTCCGACTGAACCTGGAGGCCGCATGAGCGCGCACGACACCCCCGCCACCGGCAGCGCCGCCGCCCACGAGCTGGAGCGCCTGCTGGCGATCATGGCGCGCCTGCGCGACCCGCAGGGCGGCTGCCCGTGGGATCTGGAGCAGAACTTCGCAACCATCGCGCCGTACACCATCGAGGAAGCCTACGAGGTGGCCGATGCGATCGACCGTGGCGATCTCGACGATCTCTGTGACGAGCTGGGCGACCTGCTGCTGCAGGTGGTGTTCCATGCGCGCATGGCCGAAGAGCAGGGGGCCTTTGCCTTCGCCGAGGTCGCACGCGCGATCAGCGACAAGATGCAGCGCCGTCACCCGCACGTGTTCGCCGACGTGAGCGTCGACGATGCCGACGGCGTGACGCGCAACTGGGACGCGATCAAGCGTGCCGAGCGTGCCGCCAAGGGCGAGCAGGACACCTCCGCGCTGGCCGGCATTTCGCGCGGGCTGCCGGAATGGCAGCGGGCGGTGAAGCTGCAGTCGCGTGCGGCCAAGGTCGGCTTCGACTGGCCCGGCCCGTTGCCGGTGCTGGACAAGGCGGCCGAGGAACTGCAGGAACTGCGCGAGGAGTTCGAACGCGGCGATATCGCCGGCAACAAGGCGCGGCTGCAGGAAGAACTGGGCGACCTGCTGTTCGTCTGCGCCAACCTGGCGCGCCATGCCGACATCGACCTGGGTGCGGCGCTGCGCGGGGCCAACCACAAGTTCGAACGCCGCTTCCGCGCGATGGAAGCGCAGGCCGACGCGCAGGGTGGGGCGCTGGCTGCGATGGGCCTGGATGCGCAGGAAGCGTTGTGGCAGCAGGCCAAGGCGGCGGAGAAAGCGTGAAGACGCTGGGCCTGTTCCTGCTGACCGCGCTGGCCGAGATCGTCGGCTGCTACCTGCCCTGGGTATGGCTGCGCAAGGGCGGCAGCGTCTGGTTGTTGTTGCCGGCCGCGGCCAGCCTGGCCCTGTTCGCGTGGCTGTTGACCCTGCACCCGGCCGCCAGTGGGCGGGTCTATGCGGCCTACGGTGGCGTGTACATCGGCACCGCGCTGTTCTGGTTGTGGCTGGTCGACGGCATCCGCCCCAGCCGCTGGGACCTGCTGGGCGCTGCGCTGTGCCTGGCCGGCATGGCGGTGATCATGTTCGGGCCGCGCACCTCATCAGGGTAGCGCCGGGCCGTGCGTGGCTGCGCCTCCTTCCGACCGCGCTGGCGCGCGCAAGCCGGGCATGGCTCGGCGCCACAAGGTCAGCGATGGTGCATGATGGCGACGCCCCTGGTTCCCGGAGCACGCGCATGTCCCGCTTCGCCAGCTTCCGCGAGTTCTATCCGTTCTACCTCAGCGAGCATCGCCACCCGGTATCGCGCCGGCTGCACTTCATCGGCAGCTGCGGGGTGTTGCTGCTGGTTGCGGCGGCAATCCTGCGCGGGCAAGCCATCCTCGTGCTGGCCGCCCTGGTCTGCGGTTACGGCTTCGCCTGGGTCGGTCACTTCTTTTTCGAGAAGAACCGCCCGGCGACATTCCAGCACCCGCTGTACTCGTTCATGGGCGACTGGGTGATGTTCGCCGACATCCTGCGCGGGCGCATGCCCTGGTAGCTCCGCTGTGAATGCGGCCTTCACGCGCTATGCTGGGGCCTGGACGTCATAGATAAGGAAAGCAAGATGTTCCCGACCATGTTCTTTACCGTGGTGCTGGCCTTCGTGGCCGTGGTGATCCTGTTCAAGGCGGTACGGATGGTGCCGCAGGGCTACGAGTGGACCGTCGAGCGCTTCGGGCGCTACACGCACACCATGAGCCCCGGCCTGCACTTCCTGATTCCGATCGTGTACGGGGTCGGGCGCAAGGTGAACATGATGGAGCAGGTGCTGGATGTACCCAGCCAGGAAGTGATCACCAAGGACAACGCCGCCGTGCGCGTGGACGGCGTGGTGTTCTTCCAGGTCCTGGATGCCGCCAAGGCTGCCTATGAGGTGGCCAACCTGGAAGTGGCGATGATCGCCCTGGTGCAGACCAACATCCGTACCGTGATCGGTTCGATGGACCTGGATGAATCGCTCAGCCAGCGCGAGGTGATCAATGCCCAGCTGCTGAGCGTGGTCGACCATGCCACCAACCCGTGGGGTGTGAAGGTCAACCGCATCGAGATCCGCGACATCCAGCCGCCGCGCGACCTGCTGGATGCGATGGCGCGGCAGATGAAGGCCGAGCGCGAGAAGCGCGCGCAGATTCTAGAGGCAGAGGGTTCCCGCCAGTCGGAGATCCTGCGCGCCGATGGCGAAAAGCAGGCCACCGTGCTGGAGGCCGAAGGCCGTCGCGAAGCCGCGTTCCGCGATGCCGAGGCGCGCGAGCGCCTGGCCGAGGCCGAAGCGATGGCGACCAAGGTGGTGTCGGCGGCGATTGCCGAGGGCGACGTGCAGGCGATCAACTACTTTGTTGCGCAGAAGTACGTGGAAGCGTTCAAGGAGCTGGCCAGTTCGCCGAACCAGAAGCTGGTGCTGATGCCGATGGAGGCCAGTGGCGTGATCGGTTCGATCGCCGGCGTGGCCGAACTGGCGAAGCAGGCGCTGGCCAGCCAGGACAACAAGGCCGCGGGCAAGCGGCCGCCGCCGCTCGGAGGCTGACATGCGCTGGGAAGTCGTCGGTTGGGGCGCGCTGGCGCTGCTGCTGTTTGCCGCCGAGGCGTTGGCGCCCGGGGCGTTCATGCTGTGGATCGGCATTGGCGCGGCGGCGGTGTTCGTACTGGTTGCGGTGTTCAGCGGCATTCCATTGCTGTGGCAGGTCGTTGCCTTCGTCGTGCTGAGCGTTGTCTCGATCCAGTGCTACCGGCGCTGGGGCAAGGCAAGGGCGCGACCCAGCGATGCACCGTTGCTCAACCGCCGCGCCGAACAACTGGTCGGACGGGTGGTGCCGTTGCAGCAGGGTATCGTTGGTGGGCAGGGCCGGGTCAGCATCGACGACGCGTACTGGCAGGTCAGCGGCCCGGAACTGCAGGCCGGTGCCATGGTGCGGGTGGTAGCGGTGCAGGGCAGCACGCTGGTGGTCGAGTCTGCTGCGGGTAGAGTCGACTGATAGTCGACTGGCATGTGTTGGGTCGGGCGGGTTGGGTTCGGGGTACACGCCGTAAACCCCGCTCCGCGGTCCGGCCCAGCCGCTGGCGGCTGCGCGTTCGGGCGCTTGCGAAGCAGTGCTTCGCAAGCAAAGCGCCCCCAGGGATGGGATCACGGCGTGTCCCGCTCGCCCATACCGCTCCGGCCAAGCCGTCGACTTCGCCGAGCCGATACGCTTTGGCTGTTGCCGTTGCCTGGCCTGTAAAAGGCGCCCGCCGGCCGCAGGCCGGCCAAACACCCCCCGCTGCGCTGCGGCGCGACCTGCAGGCGACCGATCTGGGATAATGGGCATTCTTGTTTCCTCTGCTGCCGGACCCGGTCATGACCCAGAAGACGCTGCTCAACGATACCCACCGCGCCCTTGGCGCCAAGATGGTCGATTTCGGGGGTTGGGACATGCCCATCCACTACGGCTCGCAGCTGGACGAGCACCACCTGGTGCGTCGCGAGTCGGGTGTGTTCGACGTCAGCCACATGACCGTGGTCGACCTGCGCGGTGACCAGGTCAAGCCGTTCCTGCGCCGCCTGTTGGCCAACTCGGTCGACAAGCTGAAGGTCACCGGCAAGGCGCTGTACTCGTGCATGCTGAATCCGCGCGGCGGCGTCATCGACGACCTGATCGTCTACTACCTGGGCGAGGATTTCTTCCGCATGGTGGTCAATGCCTCCACCCGCGAAAAGGACCTGGCCTGGCTGCGCGAGCAGGCTGCGCCGTTCGGCGTCACCGTCGAGCAGCGCCCGGACCTGGCCATCCTCGCCGTGCAGGGCCCGCAGGCGCGCGACATCGTGATCGGCCTGGCCCGCGAAGCCGACCGTGCCGCGTTGACCAAGCTGGGTCGCTTCGCCGCCCTGCAGGTGCAGTCCGACGACGGCGCCGAACTGTTTGTCGCCCGCACCGGTTACACCGGCGAGGACGGGTTCGAGATCCTGCTGCCGCAGGACGCGGTGGTCGCGTTCTGGAACCGCCTGCTGGCGGCGGGCGTGAAGCCGGCCGGTCTCGGCGCACGCGACACGCTGCGCCTGGAAGCCGGCATGAACCTGTATGGCCAGGACATGGACGAAGAGATCAGCCCGTACGAAGCGGCGCTGGCCTGGACCGTGTCGCTGGACGAAGGCCGCGACTTCATCGGTCGCGACGCGCTGGAAGCGCAGAAGGCTGCAGGCACAGCACGCCAGATGATCGGCCTGGTGATGGACGAGAAGGGCGTGCTGCGCCATGGCCAGGCGGTGACCACCGCTGGCGGCCAGGGCGAGATCCTGTCCGGCACCTTCTCGCCGACCCTGGCCAAGGGCATCGCTTTTGCCCGCGTGCCCGCCGGTGAACTCGGCGAGGTCACCGTCGACATCCGCGGCCGGCAGGTGCCCGTGCGCGTGGTCAAGTTCCCGTTCGTGCGCGAAGGCCAGGCCCAGCCCGGCGTGCTCGCCGACGCCTGATCCGGACATGCCGGTCGTCACTGACAGCAGTGGCGGCCGGTTGGTTACACTAGCCCCGTTTTTTCCACCCCTGCATATCTCTGGAGCAGTCCCATGAGCGAGATCCCCGGCGACCTCAAGTTCCTCAAGTCCCATGAGTGGGCCCGTGTCGAAGGCAATGGCCGCGTCACCGTCGGTATTTCCGACCATGCCCAGGGCCTGCTGGGTGACCTGGTCTACGTCGAACTGCCGGAAGTCGGCGCCGACGCCAAGGCCGGCGAACAGATCGCCGTCGTCGAGTCGGTGAAGGCCGCCTCGGACGTCTACAGCCCGATCAGCGGCAAGGTTGTCGAGGTCAACTCGGCCCTGTCCGACAAGCCGGAAACCATCAACGAAGATGCCTACGGCGAAGGTTGGATGTTCGTGGTCGAACTGACCAACGCTGAAGAGGTCAACGAGCTGCTGGACCCGGACGCGTACGCCGAAGCCCTGGAGAACGACGACCACTGAGTCGTCGTTTCCGGGTTCTGCAACGGCCACCTTCGGGTGGCCGTTTTTGTTTTGGCGAGTACGTCGGCTCATGACGCAGGGTTTGCTGCGCGCCCTCGACGCGGCATCAGCAGACCCGCGAACGGTACCGAGGGGCGTGCGCAGTTTTGCGCAAATCCGCGTTTCCGCCCCGCGCCGACGCGTCCGGATGTGAAAACTTTTCGCCCCCCGTTGCGGTGCCGTTGTGCTGGCGCTGGTGCCGGCGCCGGCCGGTGCCGGCGTTGCGTGCATGCAGTGGCCGCCAACATGCATGCATCTGCGCAGAGTGCCTATTTCAAGTGGTTTTTGTTCAACGCTTGCGTTGTTGTTGCTGCAGGCAACGCGCGTGCGTGGTGCTTTGTTGGTCGTCGAGGGCGGAGCGTCGCGACCGTGCAGGCAACACCGCGGATGGCGCGGATGTGAAAATTTTTCGCGGGGGTTGTTGACAGTAAAAAAAACCGTGATTAGGTTTCGCCTCAGCAGACCTTGCCTGCCAAACCGAGTGCGCAGAATCAATCGTCCGATGCGAAGCAGCCCCTTCAAGACCACCGCGACCCAGATGACGGTGGACATGGCCCCGCTTCCCCCGGAGAAATGCAAGGCACCTCCCGTTCCGATGCCCGCTCCGCCGATCGAGGCGGGCATTGCCGCATCCGTAACGGCGCGCTTGACGCGCCGGCGGTCCCCGCACGCAGCATCCGCGGGTTTGATCCACCTGGGCGTTTCAACTCCCTATCACTGACGAGGAGCCATCCCATGGCAACCAAGAAAGCTGCGAAGAAAAAGCCCGCCGCCAAGAAGGCGGTGAAGAAGGTCGCGAAGAAGGCCGCTGCCAAGAAGGCAGTGAAGAAGGTCGCGAAGAAGGCGACCGCCAAGAAGGCAGTGAAGAAGGCTGCGAAGAAGGTCGCCAAGAAGGCCACTGCGAAGAAGGCAGTGAAGAAGGCGGCGAAGAAGGTAGCCAAGAAGTCTCCTGCCAAGAAGACCGCGAAGAAGGTAGCCAAGAAGGCCACCAAGAAGACTGCCAAGAAGGCAACGGCCCGCAAGCCGGCCAAGAAGGTCGCGAAGAAGGCGACTGCCAAGAAGGCCGTCAAGAAGACCGCCAAGAAGGCAGTGAAGAAGACCGCGAAGAAGGCCACCAAGAAGGCTGCCCCGAAGAAGGCAGCGAAGAAGGTTGCCAAGCGCAAGCCGGCCGCCCGCAAGAAGAAGGCCGCTCCGGTCGCTCTGCCGGCAACCCCGGCGCCGCTGATCTAAGTACTTCCCGATAGCCGCATCCTGAAACCCCTTCCCTGGCTGCCCAGCGGGGAGGGGGTTTTTTTATGGGGCCATTGGCAGCGTCGAGC
Source organism: Stenotrophomonas sp. YJH_SMC_58 (assembly GCF_059369635.1). NCBI lineage: Bacteria > Pseudomonadati > Pseudomonadota > Gammaproteobacteria > Lysobacterales > Lysobacteraceae > Stenotrophomonas > Stenotrophomonas sp. YJH_SMC_58. The sequence goes on along the minus strand of NZ_JCAFSW010000001.1, from coordinate 162,658 downwards.
CATGCTCGACCGCCTTGCTGACGGTCGATGCTAGCGGTGCGGCGCCGGTGGAAAGCGCTCCACCAGGAAATCGATGAAGCTGCGCAGGCGGGTCGAGGGGTAGCGGTCGTGGGCGTAGACCACGTGCATCGGCCGCCCCGCGTGGCCGTGTTCGGGAAACAGCTGCACCAACCGCCCAGCCTCGACATCCGCGGCCAGAAGCAGTGCCGATTGCAGCACGATGCCCAGCCCATGCAGCGCCGCTGTACGCAGCGCTTCGCCGTTGTTGATCTGCAGCCGACCTGTGGGCACATGGCCGAGCCCGCCAGCATCGGCCTGCAGCCACTGCGCCAGCGCGCTGGGTTCGAAGGACAGGCATTGGTGCCGGGCAAGCGCCAGCAGGTCGGAGGGCGTACCGTGCCGGGCGAGGTATCCGGGCGAGGCGCACATCATCAAGCGATACGGTGCCAATGCACGCGCCACCAGCACGCTGCTGTCGGCCAGCGTGCCGATGCGCAGGGCTGCTTCGAAACCCTCCTCTGCGAGGTCGACCACGCGGTCGGTCAGCACCGCGTCGACACGCACGTCGGGGTAGCGCGCCATGTAATCGGCCAACGCCGGCACCAGCGCATGCGTGCCGAAGATCACCGGCGCGCTGATGCGCAGCGTGCCTGCGGGTGCAAGGTGCTGGTACTGGGCCTGAGCATCGGTTTCCTCCACCAGGCGCAGGATCTCCCGGCAGCGGGCGTAGTAGTCCTCGCCGAACGGCGTCATGTGCTGGCGCCGGGTGGTACGACTGAGCAACTGCATGCCCAGCCGCGCCTCCAACGCACGCAGGTGCTTGCCGGCCATCGTCGGGGAGATGGCCAGTGCTGCCGCTGCAGCGCTGAGGCTGCCCTTGTCCACGATCAGCACGTACACCTGCATGCTTTCCAGCAGGTTCATCTGAAACTCCGGGTGTTGAATGCTGAAACTTTTGCGGAGTTTATCAATCACGGGTGATCAAACAGCATGCACTGCAGGGGCCGGATCCACCGGCCGTGCTGAAAGGAGAACACGATGGATTTGAATCTTGAGGGACGCACAGCGCTGGTCACCGGGGCGGGCAGTGGGATCGGTGCCGCTGTCGCCAGGCAACTGGCCGCGCAGGGCGTACGTGTTGCCATCTCGTCACGGCGGCAGGCACCGCTGCAGGCGCTGGCGGCAGGGATCGAAGCGGCGGGCGCACCCGCGCCGATCATCCTGCTGGGCGATGTCACTGACGCCGGGGACGTGCGACGCATTGCTGACGCGTCGCTGGCGGCGTTGCAGCGGGTGGACATCCTGGTCAACGCGGCTGGCGGTTCGCGGCCAACGACCGTCGATGCAGCCGACACGATCTGGGAGGAGGCATTGGCGCTGAACTTCTCTGCCGCACGACGGCTGACCCAGGCACTGCTGTCGGCGATGCAGGCGCAGGGATGGGGGCGGGTGATCAACTTCAGCGGTTCGATGGAGCCCCGTTCGGTGAATGCCGCCACCGCGGCGAAGGCAGCGCTGCATCTGTGGAGCAAGGGGCTGTCGTCGGAGGTGGCCGGGCAGGGCATCACGGTGAATGCCATTGCGCCGGGTCGGATCAACAGCCCGCAGATCCTGGACCGCCTGCATCCCACCGAGGAAAGCCGACGCGCGTTCATCGCCAGTAACATCCCGATCGGACGCTTCGGTGAGCCGGAAGAAGTGGCGCCGCTGGTGGCATTCCTCGCCTCGCCGCTGGCCGGTTACATCACCGGTGCAGTGATTCCGGTGGACGGCGGCATGCACTACTTCGCGCATTAGCGCTGCGTTTGTAGAGGCGAGCGCGGCTCGATTCCACAACAGCCAACAAAAAGGGCGGCCTGCAGGCCGCCCTTCATGCTCACGGTCGCGCCCGCCTGATCAGCGCGGCGACGCCACCGCGCGGTTGCTCGAAGCGCCCTTGCCCTTGCGCTTGTCCTGCTGCGCCGGGCTTGCACCTTCGGCCATCAGGTTGTCGCTGCCGAAGTCGGTGTCCACATCCAGCCAGCGCTGTGCCGGCAGGCCGAGCGCGGAATCGAGCACGGTCGGCAGCAGGCCGCTGGGCAGGCCGCTCTCGCCATTCCACATGATGGCGATGCCGAGATCGCGTTCGGGGACCAGCGCGACCAGGCCGCGGTAGCCCTGTACGGCACCGGCATGGAACACCACGTCGTGGCCGGCGTAGTCGAAGGTGCGCCAGCCCAGCGCGTAGCCGGCCGAGTGCAGGCGCTCGCGGCGCCAGCCCGAACGCATCTCGCCGGGGGTGTTGATCAGGCTCGAATGCAGGGTAGCCAGCAACGGTGCCGGCAGCACATCGGGGCGATGGCCGGTGTGCGCCAGCAGCCACTGCGCCATGTCGCTGGCGCTGGCGTTGACGCCAGCCGCCGGGGCAACACGGTAGTAGGTCGGCTTCGGTGTCAGCGACACCCAGCCGTTGCGGCTGCGCACGTGCGGGCGAGCCCAGCGCGAGCTGGCCTGGATGCCGGCCAGGCCGAGGCTGGCATCGTTCATGCCCAGCGGCTTGAAGATGCGGCGCTCGACCGACTGCTCGTAGAAGCTGCCGGAGGCGGCATAGACGACGTCGCCGATCAGGCTGAAGGCCACGTTCTGGTAGGCGTAGCAGTCGCCCGGCAGGCACTTCAGGCTGGTGTTGGCCAGCTTCTGGGTCAGCGCGTAGTACTCGGCGTTGCCTTCGATGTCGCGGTCGTAGGCGTTGTAGGGCAGGCCGACGCGGTGGCTGAGCACATCGGCCACGGTCAGGCGGTCGGTGGCTTCGGGCGAGTTGAGGCGGAAGCCCGGCACGTAGTCGGTGACCTTGCTGTCCCAGCGCAGCGTGCCATCGTTGACCAGCAGTCCGGCCATGGTGCCGGCGAAGGCCTTGGACAGCGAAGCCAGGCGGAACACGGTGTGGGCGTCGACCGGCAGCGGATTGTTGACGTCGGTAACGCCATAGCCGCGCGCGCTGAGGATGCGGCCGCCCTGCACGATGGCCACGGCCATGCCCGGCACGCGCTCGCCATAGGTGAGCTGCTGCGCCATCGATTCGATATTGGCGACGTTGAAGCCTGCGGCGGGCGCCTGCACCTGCGGCACCAGCCCGGTACGGTAGGCCGCCGGCTGGGTGTGGGCAACGGCGGTGGCCGCAGCGGACTCGATGTTGGCCGGCATCGGCGGCAACGGCGGCGGGGTCTGCGCGGTGGTGGACAAGGCAACAGGCATCAACATGCCCAGCAAACCGGTGGCCGCCGAACGGATCGGACGACGCAGGCTGTTCTTTTTCATCGGTGGGACCCGTGCGCGACTGCTGATGGCGATTCTAGCGCCGCTTTTCCTCTGTGCACAAACAAAGCGAAGATGAATGCGCATCTCGTTGAAAAAGTTGGGATTTTGACGCCTCGAAGGCGTGTATCGGAACGTGTCATCCGGACCCGGTCATGACACCGCGTTGCGGCCTTCAGACGGCCACCTGCTGGCGATGTTGCAGTGCATTGGATAACGTACGCGCTTCACCGCCCCGGAGCTTGCCATGCCGCTGTCCAACCGCCGTCATCTGGCGAGGGACGCCGCGTGAGCGCGGTACGAGGGAAGGGCCCGCTGCAGGGGCTGATGGCGGCACTGCGCGAGTCCCCGGCGCTGTGGTGGTCGTTCCTGTACTTCTTCTGCCTGCTCAGCGGCTACTACGTGCTGCGTCCGGTGCGTGAAGCCATGGCCGCCTCGGCGGACCTGGAAACGGTGTTCCCGCCAATGCTGATTGCCTGGTTCGCCGGTCACGGCATCGCGCTGAAGGACTTCGTCCTGCAGTTCCTGTTCTCCTGTGTGTTCGTGATCATGCTGGTGCTGCAGCCGGTGTACGGCTGGCTGGTCAGCCGCTTCCCGCGACGGGTGTTCCTGCCGGCGGTGTATGGGTTCTTCATCGTGACCCTGCTTGGCTTCTACATGATGTTCGACAGCGGCGTGCCTGGCCGCGGCATGGCTTTCTTCTTCTGGATCACCGTCTTCAACCTGTTCGCAGTGGCGGTGTTCTGGAGTTTCATGGCCGATGTCTTCTCCAATGTGCAGGCCCGGGCCTTCTATGGCTACATCGGCGCGGCGGGCACCGTCGGTGCCTTCCTTGGTCCGGTCATCACCAGTGCGCTGGTGCAGCGCGTGGGCATCGCCAACCTGATGCTGGTGTCGGCCGGTTTCCTGGCGATCTGCTTGTTCTGCATCTGGCGCCTGCGGCACTGGGCGGTGCTGCGCGAGCAGGAGCAGCAGTTGGTATCGGGTGAGAAGCCGATGGGCGGCAGCGTGCTGGATGGCCTGAAACTGATCGTGCGCGAGCCGTTGCTGCGCTGGCTGGCGATCATGGTGGTGTTCGGCGTGGGCGTGGGGACGCTGCTCTACAACCAGCAGGCTGCGATCGTGCGTGCGGCGTTCACCGACCCGGCGGCCAGTACCGCGTTCTTCTCGCGCATCGACCTGGCGGTGAACGCGCTGGCGCTGCTGATGCAGGTGGGCCTGACCCGCTGGCTGCTGTCGCGCCACGGCATCGCGCCGGCGCTGCTGATTCCCGGTTTCGCGATCCTGATCGGCTTCTCGGTTCTGGCAGCCTCGCCGATGCCGTTGATGGTCGCGGTGGTGCAGGTGATGACCCGCGCCAGCGAATTTGCACTGGCCAAGCCGGCGCGCGAGACCATCTACACGCGCGTGGACCGGCAGTGGCGCTACAAGGCCGGCGCAGCGATCGACACCGTGGTCTACCGCGGTGCGGACCTGAGCTTTGCCTGGGTGCACAAGGGCCTGTCATTGTTCGGCTCGCACGTGGTGTTCATCGGCGGCATGCTGGTGGCCGCGTGCATGACCGCAGCCGCGTTCGGTGTACTGCGCGAAGAAAAGAAACTGCCGCGCGACCGCTGATTTTCCGGGGCCCGATCCCCATCCCTGTCCAAGGAACTGCCCATGTACTGGATCGCACTCACCCTGACGTTGCTCGTCGCCCTGCTGCACGTCTATTTCCTGGTGCTGGAGATGTTCCTGTGGACCCGCCCGCTGGGCCTGAAGACCTTCCGCAACACGCCGGAGAAGGCGGAGACCACGCGGGTGCTGGCGGCCAACCAGGGCCTGTACAACGGCTTCCTGGCAGCAGGCATCGTGGTGGGGCTGGTGATCGGGCAGCCGGTGCTGGTGACGTTCTCGCTGGCCTGCGTGGTGGTGGCAGGGTGCTATGGCGCCTACAGCGTGAGCCGCCGCATTTTCATGATCCAGGCGGTGCCGGCGATCCTGGCGTTGGTGTTTCGCGCGGTGGCGTAGTTTCCAGCCAACGGCGCAGCCCCTCGTGGGTTGGTCGCGGAATGCGGGTCGTGGATCTGGCCGGGCGGATGGGCTGGGCAGGGGACGCCGTAAACCCGTCCCTGGGGGCTTGGCCGCGGCATCCATGCCGCGGACACCCCTGCCCAGCCCATCCGCCCGACCCCGGACAGGTTCCGTGTGCGGCCAGCCCACGGAGAAGAAAAAGAAGATCAAGAGCAACAGCGGGTCGCTGCGCTCGTGGGTTCTGCGCGCACGAAAAAAGCGGCCGAAGGGCCGCTTTTGCTTTTGCTTTTGCTTTTGATCTTTTTTTTCTTCCGTGGGTGGACGCCGCAGAAATCTGTCAGAGGCTGGGGGCGGTGAGTTCGCGGGGGTGTCCGCGGCATGGATGCCGCGGCCAAGCCCCCAGGGACGGGTTCACGGCGTCCCCCGCGAACTCACCGCCCCCAGCCAAACCAAGGCTTTCCGCGATCAACCGTCCACCCACGAGGGGCTGCGCCGTTCGTCGGAACACTACTTCGCCGGCGACATCCACATGTCGATGACCGCGCTGAACACCTCCGTCCCCGCGCGGTCGCGCACACTCACCGTCACCGGCAGTGCATAGCCCTCGGCAGCGGCCACGATCGGCTGGGCCGGCAATGCCACCGCCTGCAGCATGCCCCGTGCCTTTGCCAGGTACTGCACCTGCATCCCCTTCGGAATCCAGCGCATGCCCTTCGGCAGCGAGGCGTCGACCATCAGCCCGGCGGTCAGTTCGGCCAGGTTGCACATCGCGATCGCGTGCACCGTGCCGATGTGGTTGCGCACCCTGCGGCGGTCGGCCAGCGTGCCTTCGCAGCGGCCGTGTTCCAGGCGGGTGATGCGCGGCGCGATGCTGGCGAAGTAGGGCGCCTTGAAGCAGACCGCGCGCGAGAACAGCCAGGTGCCGGCAGGCCAGCGTTGCAGCCGGTGGTAGAGCGAGAGCAGAGGCGTGGACATGGTCGGTGTTCCGGTCGTCGGATAGAGCGACGGCGGGCCGAGGCCCGCCGTCGAAGGCAACGCGTATCGCGGGCGATCAGGCGGCCTGCGAATGCGGATCCTTGTGCTGGCGGTCGTAGTAGCTGGCCGCGCGCAGTTCGTGGGTGTCGAAGTCGTCCACGGTGATCGTATCCAGAGTCAGCGTGCGCAGCTCTTCCAGCAGGCTGCGCTCGTCCTGGGTGATCACGCCCTCGGCCACGGCTTCGTCCAGCTGGCTCTTGAAGTCCAGCGCCTCGATGCCCTTGCTCTTCAGCGCCTTCAGGAACTTGCGCTCCACCGGCTCGGCCATGATCGCCTTGCTCAGGTAGCTGTTGATGCGGCCACCCGGGTTGTTCTCGCACGGGGTCAGGAACACGCCACTGGCCAAGCGGTCGCGGGCTTCGTTCGGCGCCATCAGCAGGGCGGCGACGCGGCGGCTCAGGCGGTCGCCCGGGGCCTCGGCACGACGGCCCAGCGGGAAGATCAGCGCCCACATCAGCCAGCCGATCGGACGGATCGGGAAGTTGCGCAGGGCCGCCGACAGCGATTCCTCGATCTTGTGCACGCTGTCATGGAAGGCCCAGGCCAGCAGCGGCTGGTCGGCCTGCGGTGCGCCCTCGTCGTGGTAGCGCTTGAGCATGGCGCTGGTCATGTAGACGTGGCTCAGCACGTCGCCCAGGCGGCCGGACAGCGATTCCTTGAACTTCAGCTTGCCGCCGAGGGTCATCATCGAGATGTCGGCCATCAGCGCCAGGTTGGCCGAGTAACGGTCCAGCTTGCGGAAGTAGCGGCGGGTGTAGGCGTCACCCGGGGCGGCGCCGAAGCGCGCGCCGGTCAGGCCAAACCAGAACGAGCGCACGGCATTGGAGATGCCGAAGCGGATGTGGCCGAACAGGCTGCGGTCGAAGTCCTGCAGGCCGGCACGGGTATCCGGATCCTGCGCGGCCTTCATTTCCTTCAGTACCCACGGGTGGCAGAGGATCGCACCCTGGCCGAAGATCAGCAGGCTGCGGGTCATGATGTTGGCGCCTTCCACGGTGATCGCGATCGGCGCGGCCTGCCAGCTGCGGCCGGCGAAGTTGCGCGGCCCCAGGATGATGCCCTTGCCGCCGATCACGTCCATCATGTCCGAGATCACTTCGCGGCTCATGGTGGTGCAGTGGTACTTGGCGATGGCCGACGGTACCGACGGCACGTCACCACGGTCGACTGCAGCAGCGGTGGCCTGCGACAGCGCGCTGATCTTGTACGCCTTGCCGCCGATGCGGGCCAGCGCTTCTTCCACGCCTTCGAAGCGGCCGACCGACAGGCCGAACTGCTTGCGGATGCGTGCATAGGCGCCGGTCACGGCGGCACCGGCCTTGGCTCCGCCACTGGCGGTGGACGGCAGGGTGATCGAGCGGCCCACGGCCAGGCACTCGTTGAGCATGTTCCAGCCCTTGCCGGCCATGGCCGCGCCACCGATCAGCTGGGTCAGCGGAATGAACACGTCCTTGCCGCGGATCGGGCCGTTCTGGAACGTCGAGTTCAGCGGGAAGTGGCGACGGCCGATTTCAACGCCGGCGGTGTCGCGCGGCAGCAGGCCCAGGGTGATGCCGATGTCGCGGGTGTCGCCGATCAGGCCATCCGGGTCGTACATGCGGAAGGCCAAGCCGATCAGCGAAGCGACCGGGGCCAGGGTGATGTAACGCTTGTCGAAGGTCAGCTTGACGCCGAGCACCTGCTCGCCGTTCCACTCGCCCCTGCAGACGATGCCGTAGTCTGGAATCGAGGTGGCGTCGGAGCCGGCGAACGGACCGGTCAGGCCGAAGCAGGGCACTTCGCGGCCATCGGCCAGGCGCGGCAGGTACTGGTCCTTCTGTTCCTGGGTGCCGTAATGCACCAGCAGTTCACCCGGGCCCAGCGAGTTGGGCACACCGACGGTGGAGCTGACCACCGAGGACACCGAGGCCAGCTTCTGGATCACCTTGTGGTGGGCCAGCGCAGAGAAGCCCAGGCCGCCATATTCCTTCGGGATGATCATGCCGAAGAACTTGTTCTTCTTGATGAAGGCCCACAGCTCCGGCGGCAGGTCAGCGTGGACGTGGGTGATTTCCCAGTCGTTGACCATCGTGCACAGCTCTTCGACCGGGCCATCGAGGAAGGCCTGTTCTTCGGCGGTCAGCTGCGGCTTGGGGTAATTGAGCAGGATGTTCCAGTCCGGATCACCGGTGAACAGTTCGCCCTCGAAGCCAACCGAGCCGGTTTCCAGCGCGATGCGCTCGGTCTGCGACAGCGGCGGCAGCACCTTGCGGAACACCTTCATCATCGGGCCGGTCAGCAGCGGCTTGCGGATGAACGGCAGCAGCAGCGGCACGGCGATGACGGCCAATACGGCGGCAGCCACGATCGTGGCGGTCTGGTTGACGTAGGGAATGAACCAGCAGGCGACCAGCAGGGCCACGCTGATCAGCGTCCAGGTAACCAGCCGCATGCGGTGGTAGGCGACGAACGCGCCTGCCAGCAGCAGGGCGAGGAAGGGAAGAACGATGCTCATGAGCGTGCTCCGGTGACGTGCTCGTTTGTGGCGGACGAAGCTGCAGCATCCGCTGCGGGCAACACGTCCAGATAGTCCAACACAGTAGCGGTAAAGGCGTCGTTGTCATCGCCGGCGACCATGTGCGTGGCCTGCGGCAGCTGTACATGACGCGCGTGCGGCGCCAACGCCAGGAATTCGGCCACGGTCTGTGGCGTGACCAGGTCGCTTCGGCCGCCGCTGACCAGCAGCAGCGGGCACTTCACCTGGCGTGCGGCCTCGGCCAGCGCATCCTGGTGCTGCTCGCTGTCGCGCGCCAGTTCGGCCACCAGGCGCGGGTCCCAGTGCCAACGCCAGCGGCCGTGGCCGTCCTCGCGCAGCAGTGCGCGCAGCGACTGCTCGGATTTGCGCGGACGGTGCGGCATGTAGGCCGAGATCACATCGGCGGCCTGGGTGAGCGAGGCAAAGCCGTCGGGATGGGCGGTCATGAAGGCCAGGATGCGTTCAACACCGGCGGTATCCCAACGCGGGGTGATGTCCACCAGCACCATTGCCGAGAACAGGCCCGGCCAGCGCGATTCGGCCAGCAGGCCGAACAGGCCGCCCATCGAGGCTGCGACCAGCACCGGCGGGCGTGGCTGTTCCCCGGCCAGCACGATCAGGTCATCAGCGAACTGCTCGCCGTGATAGGGCAGTTCGGCAGAATTCCAGTCCGAATCGCCGTGGCCACGGGCGTCGTAGGCCAGCGTCTGCAGCCCCGCCGCAGACAGGGCCCGCGCGGGGGCGTTCCATGCGTGCCGGGTCTGGCCGAAGCCATGCGCGAACAACACGCGGCCACGGCGGCCGTGGTCGCTGGCGGTTGCGGCCAGGCGTGTGCCATGGGCGGCCTCCAGGCGAAGATCATGGAACGCAGCGGGAGTAGGGGACGTAACCATACTTGCTAGTATGGATCGCTTGCGAGGGAAGTCAATACTGCACGGTATGGTGCGCTGCGGCAGGTGCCCAGGCGGGCGTCGCGACGGTTTCGGCCGCAACCGCGTACTGCAACGAACCCCGGCGTATGGTTAAATCAGCCCATGAATCAACCTGACGCTTCCGCCGGCGAACCGCGCGCCGGCCGCAACAGCCGCCTGAGTGCCGAAGACTGGGCCCAGGCCGCTCTCGATCTGATTGCTGAACAAGGTGTGGGTGCCGTCGCGGTGGAACCGTTGGCGCGGCGCCTGGGTGTGACCAAGGGCAGTTTCTACTGGCACTTCCCCTCGCGTGATGCACTGCTGCAGGCGGCGCTGGAACGCTGGGAACTGTTCGAACAGGAACAGGTGTTCGGCAGCCTGGAGGACGTGCCGGATCCGCGCGTGCGCCTGCGCCAGCTGTTCCAGATGGTCGCGCACGAAGTGCAGCCGCACATCATCTACAGCGAACTGCTGAAGGCGCTGGACCACGCGATGGTGCGCCCGGTGATCGACCGCGTTTCGCAGCGCCGGCTCGACTACCTGGTTGCTTCGTTCCGCCAGGCCGGGCTCAGCTCCACCGATGCACGGCATCGCGCGCGCCTGGCCTATGCCGCCTACGTCGGCTTCCTGCAGCTGTCGCTGCAGCTGCAGCAACCCAAGCAGGCCCGCGAGGATTTCGAGGCCTATGTCGAGCATCTGATCGAGACGCTCATTCCCAGCTGAATGGGAGATTGGCGCCCTGCAAGTGCCGAATGCGCCTTGCAGGCGACCTCAATGCGCCAACGTATGTCGTGGTGAGGCTGGTTTCACGCGATTTGGGCATTTTCTTAACGACTCTTTAATTCCAGATCAAGTGTGGCTACTATCGGGTCACCAGCCGTTTTTTGTGCCTCCCTTTTGGGGCACGTCGGTTGGACTCAGCACACAACCCAAGATCCATGGAGAGAGAGCCCATGAAGTTGAACAGCAACAAGCTGCGCGATGCAGTGTGCGTTGCGCTGGCCGCCAGCGCCGCATCCGTTGCCGGTACCGGGGTGGCGTCTGCCCAGACCGCCACCAACCTGGACCGCATCGAAGTCACCGGTTCGCGCATCCGTACCGTCGACGTCGAAACCGCCCAGCCGGTCCTGACCCTCAACCGCGCTGACATCGAGAAGCAGGGCTTCTCGTCGGTCGCTGACATCCTGCAGAACATCAGCGCCGTGGGTACGCCGCCGATCAGCCGTGCCCAGCCGCTGTCCTCGGGCGAAGCCGTCGGCGGCACCTACATCAGCCTGCGTGACCTGGGCGCCACCCGCACCCTGGTGCTGCTCAACGGCAAGCGCCTGGGCATCACCACCGGTGGCCTGCAGGACATCTCGACCGTGCCGGTCTCGGCCATCGAGCGCATCGAAGTGCTGAAGGACGGCGCTTCGTCGATCTACGGTTCCGATGCCATCGCCGGCGTCATCAACATCATCACCCGTACCAACTTCGAAGGCGCCACCGGCAGCGTCTACTACGGCCAGTACAGTGAAGGCGACGGTGCCACCCGCACCATGGACTTCACCATGGGCGTGAAGGGTGAGCGCGGTTCGCTGACCATCGGTGCCGAGTACGCCAAGGAAGACAAGGTGCGGGCGGCCGATCGTCCGTACGGTGCGTTCCCGCGCAGCTCCAACCACCCGGACTTCGGTTGGACCACCGTCGGTGAGTTCGGCGGTTTCGTCAGCCGTCCGGCCGATGGCCTGCCGGGCGTCACCTATCCGGCCGCCAGCGCATCCAACCCGAACCGCGAAGTGCGCGTGATCCTGCGTGAGGGTGGCAACGCGAACAACAAGGCCGACTACGTCGCGCAGAACGTCAACAGCTTCTCCACCAAGGACAAGACCAACACCAACCTGCAGACCGACCTGCGTACCCCGCAGGAACGCCGTGCAGTGTTCGTCGATGGCATCTACGACCTGACCGACAACGTGCGCCTGCGCACCAACATGCTGTACAGCTTCCGCGATTCGAACCGCCAGATCGCCGGCTACCCGTACGGCGCACTGGCCTTCGGTTCGCCGATTTCGGCCAGCAGTGTGTTCAATCCGCTGGGTGCTGACATCGCCAACTGGTGGCGTCGTACTTCGGAAGTGCCGCGCAACACCCGCGCCGAGCTGACCACCTTCCGCTTCAGCGGCGGCCTGGAAGGCAGCTTCGAGTTCTCCGACCGCCTGTTCGACTGGGATGTCGGCTACCTGTACAACAACAACAAGCTGGTCCAGACCAGCACCGGCGACCTCAACCTGACCGCGCTGCGTGCGGCGGTGGGTCCGTCCTTCATCAACAGCAGCGGCGTGGCGCAGTGCGGTACCGTGGCCAACCCGATCGGGCTGAACCAGTGCGTGCCGTACAACCCGTTCCTGCATGCCGGCATCCAGAGCAACGGTGCCAACGGCGCATTGACCGGCAACACCGCCCTGCAGAACCTGCTGTTCCCGTCCGCGCACTCCACCGCCGAGACCACCACCAAGGTCATCACCGCCAACCTGGCCGGCAGCCTGTTCACCCTGCCTGCCGGCGACCTGGGCTTCGCCGTGGGTGTCGAGCACCGCAAGGAAACCGGCAGCTTCAGCCCGGACGCGCTGGTGCAGTCGGGCAACACCTCCGGCCTGGCCAACTTCCCCACCGGTGGTGGCTACAAGGTTGACGAAGTCTATGCCGAGTTCAACGTGCCGATCCTGGCCGACCTGCCGGGCGCCCGCGAGCTGAGCCTCAACGCGGCCACCCGCCATTCGGACTACGACACCTTCGGCACCACGCTGAACAGCAAGTTCGGCTTCAAGTGGAAGCCGATCGACTCGCTGCTCATCCGCGGTACCTGGGCGGAAGGCTTCCGTGCCCCGACCATCGCCGACCTGTACAGCGGCGGTTCGCAGTCGTTCGACTTCTTCACCGATCCGTGCGATTCGGTCTACGGTGCGGCGCGCACCAATCCTGCGGTGCGTGCCCGTTGCGCCGCCGCACTGCCGGCCGGCGTAAATGCAGCCAACTTCCGCCAGCAGCAGCAGGGCTTCACCCCGACCACCGCTGCATCGTCGCAGACCCCGCTGGCCTTCGTCTCCGGCTCCAACGACCAGCTGACCCCGGAAACCTCGACGTCCAAGACCCTGGGCTTCGTCTGGAGCCCGGGTTTCATCCAGAACTTCAACATGTCGCTGGACTGGTGGGAAATCCGCGTCGAGAACACCATCATCTCGGACACGGCCAACCTGATCCTCAACGACTGCTACATCAACGACATCGCGGCACGCTGCTCGGCGTTCACGCGTGACCCGGTGACCGGCATCGTCAACAACCTCAAGCGCACCGGCATCAACGCCGGTTACCGCGAGGTGGAAGGCTTCGACCTGGATGTCAGCTACCGCCTGCCGACCGATCGTTTCGGCAACTTCAGCGCGCAGTGGACCAGCACCTACACCTCGCGTGATGACCTGGTCACCACCAAGAACGCGGTCACCCACCCGAACCCCCGCACCGGCGTGGGCTGGGCTGGCTACGCCTTCCGCGTGCGTTCGAACCTGAACCTGGGTTGGGAAATGGGTGACTTCGGCGCCAGCTGGACCGTCCGTTACTTCTCCGGCATGAAGGAAGCGTGCCTGAGTGCCGTGACGTTCCCGGAAGAGTGCAACCTGCCGAACTACGCTTCGCCGAACAACCAGGGCGTGGCGGTGGGCAGCGCGACCAACCAGCGTGGCGCGACCGTATTCAACGACGTCCAGCTGCGCTGGAACGCACCGTGGAATGCGACCGTGGCCGTGGGTGCCAACAACGTGTTCGGCCGCGTGGGCCCGACCATGTACAGCCAGCCGAGCGCGAACGTCTCCTACTACGGTGGCTTCGACATCGGTCGCTTCCTGTACATGAAGTACACCCAGCGCTTCTGATCGCGGCGTAATATGTATGTGTGACATGGCCACGCCCCGAAAGGGGCGTGGCTTTTTTCATGGGGCAGCCAGGCTTGATGGCGCAGGCCTTTGCGCAGCCGTGCTGGACCAGGCCGCGCACAGGCGCTTGCGCATCGCCGCGTGGTGGCGGCGAGGTGTCATTACGGGGATGGGCGAAGGGAGCGCGCGCGGAAACGTCGCGGTGAGGCAGCAGGGAGCTTACAGGTCCTGCTCGTAGCGCACGTACGGCACGGTGCCGTCGTCGTTGCTTTCGTTGCGTGGCGAGAACGGATTCTTGCCGCGGCTGATCACGTTCTCGGCGCCCACGGTGAGCTGGCCGGACCATGGCGTGCGCCAGGTCAGGCCGATACCCAGGCCTTCCCACTTGCCGGGCTTGCCGGGCACGTCGATGACGCGGCCGATGATGCTGCCGGTGAAATTGCCGTAGCCGGCGCCGATGCTCAGGCTCTTGCTGTCCCAGCGGTCGGCAATGGCCGGCGAGGCGTCGGCCAGCGGTACCAGGCGGGCCTTGGCGTAGGTGCCGGCAATGGACACGAAGCCTTCGCGGCCGATGTTCTTCTGTGCGAACACGGTCAGGTCATTCTGCTCGGCGCGCAGCGAAGGGGTCTTGTTCGGGCCTGCCAGCCATGCCGGCAGGGTTTCACGGCCGGTGCCGGCGGTGATGCCGAGGCGGCTGCTGCCACGGTTCAATGCGGCGGTGCCGGTGAAACGCCGGCTGTTGAGGTCGTCCTCGTCGCCGAGGCTGGCCAGCATGCAGTGGCTGGCCAGGCCGCTCATGCTGGTCCCGCTGCTGCTGCAGAGCAGGCCCAGCGAATCGCCGGAGGACAGGCCAAAGGCCGCATCCAGCGAGTTGCGGCCGAAATGCCAACGCGCCCCGGCCGCCTGCTCACCGGTCGGCTCCAGGTACAGCAGGGCCTCGACCTTGCCGCTGCCCTTGTTCCATACCGGCAGCACGGTGCGGGTGTCCTTGCTCTGCGCATGCACGCCCGTGATCGCGCCAAGGGCGATCATCATGGCCAGCGGTAGACGCAGGAAGGTACGCATCGGACCAGTTCAGACAGGGACGGACAACGGAAGTTCCCGTGGGGACGGGAACTTGATCGTAGGGTGTTTATGAATTCTTAACAAGCCTTGATCCTCCCCAGGTACAAGACTGCCGTTCATTGAAGCCGTTCAGGCGCCGGTACAGCCCCCTGGGCGCCGTGGAACAGTATGCCGAACTCCGTCAATGGAAAGTGATACTCACGCCCGCAGAATTCGCAACGGACCTCGACGGCGCCGGTGTCTGCAGCCGCTGCACGGGCCTCCTCCTCACCCAGCGACTGCAGCATCGCCGCCACCCGCTCGCGGGAACAGGAGCAGGCAAAGGACAGCGGCTTTTCGCCCATCAGCGCCGGCTTCTCCTCGTGGAACAGGCGGTGCAGCAGCTGCTCGGCCGGGGTGGCCAGCAGTTCAGCCTTGCCCAGGGTCTCGAACAGGGCGCTGGCGCGCGCCCAGCCGTCCTCGTCGCCCTCGTCGCCCGGCAGCTTCTGCAGCAGCAGGCCGGCGGCACCATTGCGGTCGGCCGCCAGCAGCAGGCGGGTCGGCAGCTGCTCGGACTGGCGGAAGTAGTCCTCGAAGGCCTCGTCCAGTTCCGGCGCGGTCAGTCCGACCAGGCTCTGGTAGCGCTGTGGTTCACGCGGGTCCAGGCCGGGGTTCTCGATGGTGATGGCGAGGATCGCGTCATCGCCCAGGCTGGACAGGTCGCGCGGCGCGTCGCCGCCTTCGCTGAGCTGGGCGATGCCGCGCAGGGTGCCGGCGGCGGTGCATTCGGCGAACAGGGTGCGCAGGGCAGTGCTGCTGCGCAGCTGGATCGACAGGCGTCCATCGATCTTGGTATGGCCGGTGAACAGCGCCGAGGCCACGCAGGCCTCGCCGAGCAGTTCGGCGGCGGTATCCGGGTACTCGGCGTGGGACAGGATTTCCTGCCAGGTGGCCTGCAGGTGCACGTGGACGCCGCGGACGCCGGCGTCGGGGAGCAGGAAGCGGATCAGGGAATCGGAGTTGGCGGTCATCGGCTCACATCGCGCGTAAACGGGGGCAGTTGCCGGATAATGCGCCGACAACCAGATAGAAGAAGGATGCACCAGTAATGGGGGCAGGGGGAGAGCAGCACAAGGTGGAAGCTGTCGTAGAAGGCCCGCGCCGCAGGCGCTGGCGCTGGAAACGGCTGCTGTGGCTGCCGGTGCTGCTGGCTGCTTTCAGCTGCCTGCAGGTCCTGGTGCTGCGGTTCATCGACCCGCCCGTGTCCATGGTGATGCTGTGGCGCTATGGCGAGGCGCTGGGCGAGGCCGATTGGTCCTATCGCCTGCATTACCAGTGGCGCGACCTTGACCAGATGGCGCCGAGCCTGCCGATTTCGCTGGTGGCCGCCGAGGACCAGCGTTTCCCCGACCACAACGGCTTCGACCTGCAGGCCATCGAGAAGGCCCGCGACCACAATGCCAAGGGCGGGCGACTGCGTGGCGCCAGCACGATCAGCCAGCAGGTGGCCAAGAACCTGTTCCTCTGGCAGGGCCGCAGCTGGATCCGCAAGGGGCTGGAGGTCTGGTACACCGTGCTGATCGAAGCGCTGTGGCCAAAGGAGCGCATCCTGGAGATGTACGCCAACATCGCCGAGTTCGGTGATGGCGTGTACGGAGCTCAGGCGGCGGCGCAGAAGTTCTGGGGCAAGGACGCGGCCAGGTTGAGCCCGGCCGATAGCGCGCGGTTGGCGGCGGTGCTGCCGGCACCGCGGCGCTACAACGCCGCAAAGCCAGGGCCGTACGTGCAGCGGCGCGCCGCCTGGATCCAGCGCCAGGCACGGCAGCTGGGCGGGGCCGCGTACCTTTCGGAAGAGTGAGCGCGCGCCGCCTGATCTACGGCCGGCGGCAACGTACAATCCGGGCATGACCCGCGAACGGCTCACTTTCGTCATCGCCGCCTACAACGAGGCCCTGGCACTGCCGTTGCTGCATCCGCGGTTGTGCGCGGTGCTCGACGCGCTGCCCGACATCGACGGCCACATTCTGTACGTGGACGACGGCAGCCATGACGGGACCTGGGAAGTGATCGCCCGCCTGGCCCAATCCGACGCGCGGGTCTCCGCGCTGAAGCTGTCGCGCAATTTCGGCAAGGAAGCCGCACTGACCGCTGGCCTGGACCTGGTGCGCGAAGGGGCGGCGATGATCCTGGATGCTGATGGCCAGGACCCGCCGGAGCTTGTGCCGCAGTTCGTCGCGCGCTGGCGCGAGGGCCATGACAACGTCTATGGCACGCGCCTGGCGCGCGATGGCGAGGCCTGGATCAAGCGTGCCACGGCGGCGATCTTCTACCGCGTGATGGGGCGCCTTTCGCGTACGCCGATCCCGGCCGACACCGGGGATTTCCGCCTGCTGTCACCACGCGCGCTGAGTGCGCTGCGCGAGATGCGTGAGCGCCATCGTTTCATGAAGGGGCTTTTCAGCTGGGTGGGTTTCAAGCGCGTGGCGGTGCCCTATCACCGCCACGCACGCGTGGCCGGCACCAGCAAGTTCAGCCTGTGGCGGCTGTGGAACTTCGCCCTGGAGGGCATCACCGGGTTCTCGACCGTGCCTCTGCGCGCGGCGACCTACCTGGGGCTGGCAACCGCGGCGGTGGCCTTCGTGTTCGGCATGTGGGTGATCGTCAAGGCCGCGCTGTACGGCGACCGGGTGGCGGGCTGGCCGACGATGATGGCGGTGATCCTGTTCCTGGGCGGGGTGCAGTTGATCGCGCTGGGCCTGATCGGTGAGTACCTGGGGCGCCTGTACGAAGAGTCCAAGCAGCGGCCGTTGTACCTGGTTGACGCGTGGCTAGCATCCGCCGTGGCAGACTCGGACCTGCAACCCACCCTCGGAGGGCAGGCAGATGACCACGGTACGGCAACTGTTGGACGGCAAGTCTCCTGAAGTACATGCGGTCGCGCCGGATGCGGCGGTGATCGATGCGATCCGGTTGATGGCGGAAAAGGGCATTGGCGCGGTCCTGGTGATGGACGGGCCGCGGTTGGTCGGGATCCTTTCGGAGCGCGATTACGCGCGCAAGATCGTGTTGCGTGATCGTTCTTCGCGCGATACGGCGGTGGCCGAGATCATGACGACGCAGGTGGTGACGGTGTCGCCGGGCGAACAGGTGGAGCATTGCCTGCAGCTGGTGACCGACTACCGCATCCGCCACCTGCCGGTGGTGGAGGGCGTGCAGGTGCTGGGGGTGATTTCCATTGGCGACCTGGTGAAGTCGGTGATCGATGCGCAGCGCAGGGAGCTGGATCAGCTGCAGCAGTACATCGTGGCGGGATGAGTTTTTCGCTGGCGGGCCTGCGGCCCGCCGGCCCGCTTTTCGAAGCTCAAAGCCAAAGCAGCGCCTTCCTGATACGTTGGGAGGCGGAGGGTGCGGCTGGGCAGGACCCTCCGCCTCTGGACACGTTCCCGCGAGCGCGGTGCGTTTCAGTGCCGGTCCCCCGCTCCTGGCAGATGCCAACCTTGGTTGGCATTGGCTTTTGATTCTGCTCTTTCTTTTGACTTTGAACTTCGCTCTCGTTCCGCGCGCGCAGGAAACTGTCCGGAGCCGGAGCAAGGCGGCAGGCAGGACCGTGAGGCGCATGGATGCGCCGACCGAGCCTACAGGGACGTATTTACGGCGTGTCCTGCCTGTCGCCTTGCTCCGGCTCTACGCGCGGGAAGGGAGGCGCCGCGAACAACGCTGTAACCCTACTTCGCATACTGCCCACCGCAGTTGGCATCCTTGCCCGGCCCCGGTTCAATCGTAGCCAGCAATGCCGCCGGCGGCGCGATGCTGCCCAGTGCCAGGGCCACCGCGCCGCGAATACCCAACGCCTTGAAGTCAGGGCGGAACGACGGGTCCTTGAACGTGCCGCTGATATGCAACGGTGACCGCAGTACCAGGATGCTCTTGTCCTTCGGGCGCGGTTTCAGCAGCAGGTCCAGGGTCTCGTCGCGCAGGCTGACCGTGCCTTCGCCGATGAGGATGGTATCGGTGGTGTCCACCGCCAGTGCCTGGCTGGTCATCAGGCCGTCCTGCACACCGAAGTCGGCGAAGGCGCAGCGCAGCGGAATCTGCTTGTCACCGGTCACCAGGAACTTCAGTGATTCGGTGATATCCAGCCCGGCCAGTTCCATCACCAGGTTGCCGACATGGCCACGGCCCATCGCCAGCCCGACCTTGCCGCTGCTGCTGCCGAGCATGGCGGCGATCGAGTTGCCGTGCCCGCTCAGGTCCACTTCGCCGCCGATGCCGCCCTTGGCCTGCTCGGCCAGCTTCGCATCCGGGAAAAGCTGGCCCAGCTGCACGCCGCGTACGCTGGCCCTCAACGCGGTGCGAATCTGCGCCTGGCGTGCATCCATGCGGATCGTGCTGCGGATATCGCCGCCGGCCACGCCGAAGTTCAGCGGGTCCAGCCGCAGCACGCCGTCATCCAGCAGCAGGTGCGCGTCCATGTCGTCCAGTGGCAACGAGGGCGCGTTGATGCGGTGGGCCTTCCAGCGCACGTCGGCATCCATCGCACGCAGTTTGCCCAGATTGTAGGGCGTGTCGGGCAATACCCGGCTGCTGGCGGCGATGCGGGCGGCCTGTGCCTTTTGTTCCGCGTTCGCGGTTTCGCCGCCGCCGGTCTTCGGTGGCGCTCCCACGAAGCCGGCCAGGTCATCGAAGTCCAGGCGCCTGGATTCCAGTGTCGCGGTCAGCCGTGGACGGTCGCGTCCCACCTCGAACTGCAGGTTGCCAGCGAGGTCGCTGTCACCGACCTTGCCGGTGAAGCTGTCGTAGCGCCAGACGTTGTGGTCGCGCTTCAGCCGTCCGTCCAAGGCGTAGGGCGGTGAGGGCGGGATGGCAATGCCGAGCAGCGGGTACAGGTCCGACAGGTCCTGCCCGCTGAGTGCGAACTGCAGGTCGAACACCCGCAGCTGGAACGGATTGGTCAGCGTGCCACTGGCCACCGCGTGGGTAGCGCCGGCGCGACCGTCGAGGTGGATGCGGAACGGGTGGTCGCTGTCGGTCAGTTCCAGCGGTGATTCGGTTCCACCGCGCAGGGTGAACGGGTTGCCCTGCCAGTGGCCTTTGCCCTGCACCAGCAGCGGCGGCGAGGCATCGGCCTGTTTCGGCTGACCGCTGCGCACGCCCACGCGGATGTCGGTGCGGCCCAATGCATCGATGAACTGCAGCCGACCATCGTCGATGCGCAGGCGTTTGAGCTGCGGGCTTGTGCCGCCGGCGCTGTCACCGAGGAAGTCCCAGTTGCCCGGCTCGCCCTTGCGCGGGGCGGTTTCCAGCAGCACGTCCGGCCGGGTCAGGCGCACCTCGGGCAGCTGCACGCTGCCGCGCAGCAGGGGCCAGACCCGCACGTCGATCTCGACGCGGTCTGCGCTGGCCATCTCAGGTTGTTTCGCCCAGCTGGCATTGGCGAAGGTGATCGCATCGGCGCGGATCGTGCTGGTGCGGCCGAGGTCGACATCAAGGTTCCCGATGTGCAGCACTCGGCCGGTGCGTGCCTGCACCGCGCGCTCCACCGGTCCCTTGAACCAGTTCCAGTCCCACAACGCGAGCAGTACCAGGATCGCCGCCAGCAGGAAAACCAGGATCGTGAGCCAGCGCCGGCCTCGTGGGCCGGGGCGGCGGAGGCGCCAGCGGGGCGTGCGCCTTGCGGCAGGGGAGGCGGCAGCATTCACGCTGCCATGGTTGCCCTCTGTTCGTGGACAGGGCGCGAAGCGACCATGTGCATGGCGTGCACACGCCGCCCTCGAGCGGCCGTTTACAGCACCTGCATGGTGACCGCGACGAAGTGGCAGACGCTGCCGCCGATCACGAACAGGTGCCAGATGGCATGCGAGTACGGGATCGATTCACGGTGGTAGAAGTAGGTCCCCAGCGTGTACGACAGGCCGCCGGCGAACAGCCAGGTGAGGGTGCCGCCATCGATCGAGGCCCACATCGGCTTGATCGCCACGACCACCAGCCAGCCCATGGCGATGTAGATCACCGTTGAGAGCATCTTGAAACGGCCGGTGTAGAACAGCTTGAACACCACGCCGCCCAGCGCCAGCGCCCAGATCGCGGTGAACAGGCCCCAGCCCCACGGACCGCGCAGGCCGATCAGGGTGAACGGGGTATAGGTGCCCGCGATCAGCACATAGATCGCGCAGTGGTCGAATACCTTCAACCGGCCCTTGGCGACCGGATGCTGGATGGCGTGGTACAGCGTGGAGGCGGTGTACAGCAGCAACAGCGCGATACCGAACACGATCGCGCTGGCCAGCTGCCAGCCGTCGCCGTAGATCGCAGCCAGGGTGATCAACACCGCGCTGGCGGCCAGGGCGAATACCGCGCCCAGGCCATGGGTCAGGGCGCTGGCGATTTCTTCACGGATCGAAGCAATGGACGTCGTGGACATGGCGTAGGCATTGTTCGCGGGGAGGGGGACCCGCACCCCCTTATCATCGCCGCGATGGGCGATGCGTGCACGCCGGTCACCGTATGGTGGGTGAATGCCGGCCTTGCGTTGGCTGGGGTCAGAGCCCTTTCCTGCCGGAAAGGGATCCGACCCCGTGGCATCAGCCCACCGAAACGGTATGCGCCGCTTCGCGGGTGGCCGAGAAACGCACGTCCGGCGAGCGTTCCTGCGCCAGCTGCAGGTTGACCCGGGTCGGTGCCAGGTAGACCAGGTGGCCGGCTGCATCCAGTGCCAGGTTCAGCGCATTCTTCTCGCGGAACTCTTCCAGCTTCTTCTCGTTGCTGCAGTGGACCCAACGCGCGGTGGTCACGCTGACCGGCTCGAAGGTGGCTTCCACGCCGTACTCGTCCTTCAGGCGATAGGCCGCCACGTCGAACTGCAGCACACCCACCGCACCCAGGATCAGGTCGTTGCTGGTGAGAGGGCGGAAGAACTGGGTCGCGCCTTCTTCGGACAGCTGGGCCAGTCCCTTCTGCAGCTGCTTGAGCTTGAGCGGATCGCGCAGGCGCGCGCGGCGGAACAGTTCCGGGGCGAAGTTGGGGATGCCGGTGAAGGTGACCGCTTCGCCTTCGGTAAAGGTATCGCCGATGGAAATGGTGCCGTGGTTGTGGATGCCGATCACATCGCCCGGCCACGCCTCGGCGGCGATCTCACGGTCGCTGGCCATGAAGGTCAGTGCGTTGGCCAGCTTCATTTCCTTGCCGGTGCGCACGTGGAAGGTCTTCATGCCAGCGCTGAAGCGGCCCGAGCAGACGCGCATGAACGCGACGCGGTCGCGGTGCTGCGGGTCCATGTTGGCCTGGATCTTGAATACGAAGCCGGTCAGCTTGTTTTCTTCCGGGGCGATCTCGCGGCCGGTGGTGGAGCGGGCCTGTGGCGACGGCGCATGCTCGACGAAGAAGTCCAGCAGCGGCTGCACGCCGAAGTTGTTCACGCCCGAGCCGAAGAACACCGGGGTCTGCTTGCCGGCGCGGTAGGCCTCCAGGTCGAACGGATGACTGGCGCCCTGCACCAGTTCCAGCTCGTCGCGCAGGTCGGCCAGCATCTGCGCACCGATCTTCTCGGCCAGGCCGGGGGCGTCGATGGACGGGAAGATGGTCGAGTCCTGGCGGGTGAAGTTGCGGCCCGGCTCGTACAGGTGTACTTCGCCGGTCAGCAGGTGGACCACGCCCTTCAGGCGCTGGCCCATGCCGATCGGCCAGGTGACCGGCGCGCACTGGATGCCCAGCACGGTTTCCACTTCATCCAGCAGCTCGATCGGGTCCTTGCCCTCGCGGTCGAGCTTGTTGATGAAGGTCATGATCGGGGTATCGCGCAGGCGGCACACTTCCATCAGCTTGATGGTGCGCTCTTCCACGCCCTTGGCCACGTCGATCACCATCAGCGCCGAGTCCACCGCAGTCAGCACGCGGTAGGTGTCCTCGCCGAAGTCGGCGTGGCCGGGGGTGTCGAGCAGGTTGACGATCTTGTCTTCGTACGGGAACTGCATCACCGAAGAGGTGACGGAGATGCCGCGTTCCTTTTCCAATGCCATCCAGTCGGAGGTGGCGTGGCGGGCGGCCTTGCGGCCCTTGACCGAACCGGCCATCTGGATCGCGCCTCCGAACAGCAGCAGCTTTTCGGTCAGCGTGGTCTTGCCGGCGTCAGGATGGGAAATGATGGCGAAGGTGCGGCGACGCGACGCTTCGTTGGCGACTTCGGACATGGCAGTGGCGCCCGCCCGGGGCGCTTTTCAAAGAGATAAGCGCCCGATTATACCGGCCGGGGCCGTTCAGCGCCCGATGCCGCCCTCGGCCTCGCCCTGGCGGGCGAACTGCAGCTGGCCCTGCTCGGCGAAGATGCGTGCCGGCACCGAACGCAGGCCCATGCCGCGGTTGACCTGCACCACGAAGTGCAGGTGCGGTGCGCTGCTGAAGCCGCTGTTGCCGGACAGGCCGATCGGCTGCCCGGCGCCCACCGCCTGGCCGCGACGCACGCGCATGCCGCCGGCCTGCAGGTGGCCGTACAGGGCCATGCTGCCGTCGCTGTGCAGCACGCGGATGAAGTTGGCGCGGGCACCATCACGTTCGCGGTCCTGGCCGTTGCCTCGGAAGCCATCCTGGATCTGCATCACCGTGCCCTCGCGCGCGGCCAGCACCAGTGTGCCCTCCGGCAGTGCGAAGTCGACCGCGTCGCGGTTTTCCTCGTCGTCGTGGCTGAACCGGCCCTGCGGCGCCTGGTCCACGCGCGGGCGTGCATCATCGAAGGGCAGGCGGTAGGCCACATCCTCGGCCTGTGCGGCGGGGTTGCCTGGTACCGACTGCAGGCGCAGGTCCAGCATCGGGCCGTTGACCGGCGCGGGGAGGTGGCCGACGACCAGGCTGCTGTCGCCCTGTATCAGTGACTGCACCGGCAAGCCGTCGACCGGGTGCCCAGGGGCGGCGCGCAGTTCGATCTGCAACGGCCCGGCCAGGGTGTTGTCGATCCGGGCCTGCCACTGTTCGCCGATCGACTGCAGGCGCAGCTGGGCCATCGGAAGGGGGGCCTTCGCCTCCGCGCTGGCGGGGGCAGGCGCCTTCGGCAGCATCCCCCAGCCCTGGCGCCAGTCGCTGGCGCCGGCAGAGGCGCTGGCCAGCAGCGGCAGGAGCAGGCAGGTCAAGGGCAGGCGTGGCATCAGCGGATTCAGGAAAACGGACCGTCCGGACTGTACCCGATCCTGAACGGAGCGACCGCGACGCCTCTCGCATACCTGTTGCGAAAATATTCATCGCTTTATCCGCATGAAGGGATTGACAGCGCCCGGAAGCGCTGGCATCGTGGCCTCACCATCGAGACCGGCAGAGGGACAGGCCCTTTGAAGCCGGGGCAGCCCGCGGATGCGAAAGCGTTCGCGTAGGTGCCAAATCCTGCGGGGACCGTGGCGTCCACCGAAAGATGGTTCGATCCATGCACCGCACGTGCATCTCGAACGCGAGCCCCGCGAAGGCTCGATGGCCGATTCCCCAACCGGATCCCGCCATGAGCTTCGCTGCCAGTACCGCCGTTCGCCCCGAACCCTTTGTCCCCGTCAGCGTGCCGGTCGAAGACCGCGTGCATGCCGAGCGCGGTGAGTTCGCCGCGGTGCTGTCGATGCGTCACGCTGGCCCCAGCCCGGTGCGCCTGCGCTATGAGTGGGTCGGCCCGGCCAATGCGCCGGTGGTGGTGCTGGCCGGCGGCATCTCCGCCCATCGCCATGTGGCGTCCAACGCACAGTTCAGCGAGAAGGGCTGGGCCGAAGACCTGGTCGGCAGTGGTCGCACGCTGGATCCGCAGCAGTTGCGCGTACTGGCGTTCGACTTCATCGGGGCCGACGGTGCGTTGGACGTGCCGATCGATACCGCTGACCAGGCCGATGCGCTGGCACTGCTGCTGGATCATCTGGGTATCCGCACGCTGAAGGCCTTCGTCGGCTACTCGTATGGCGCGCTGGTCGGCCAGCAGTTCGCGATCCGTCATCGAGCCCGGGTGCGCCAGCTGGTGCTGGCCAGCGGCGCGCATCGTCCGCACCCGTATGCCGCGGCCTGGCGCGCACTGCAGCGCCGCGCCGTCGCCCTCGGCCAACTGCAGTGCGGCGAAGACCACGGCCTGGCGCTGGCCCGGCAGTTCGCCATGCTCAGCTACCGCACCCCGGAAGAGTTCGGCGAGCGCTTCGACGCCGCGCCGGAAGTGATCAACGGCCGCGTGCGGGTCGCCGCCGAGGACTATCTGGACGCCGCCGGCGCGCAGTACGTCGCGCGCACGCCGGTGACCGCCTACCTGCGCCTGTCCGAATCGATCGACCTGCACCGCGTGGACCCCGCGGCCATCCTGCCGCCGACCGTGGTGGTCGCGGTGGAGGGTGACCGCCTGGTGCCGCTGGCCGACCTGGTCGGCCTGGTCGAGGGGCTGGGGCCGCGCGGAAGCCTGCGCGTGCTGCGCTCGCCCTATGGCCACGACGCCTTCCTCAAAGAAACCGATCGCATCGACGCGATCCTCGCCACCGCCTTCCGCACCTCTGGAGAGTCCGCATGAGCCTGCACGCCAACGAGCCGTCCTGTAGCCGCACCACTGCCGCCGTCCGTGCCGGCATCGATCGGGACACCGCGCATGGCGCGGTCACGCCGCCGATCGTGCTGTCGTCGAACTTCAGTTTTGAAGGCTTCGGCAACAAGCGCCAGTACGACTACACGCGCAGTGGCAACCCGACCCGCGACCTGTTGGGTGAAGCGCTGGCCGAGCTGGAAGGCGGTGCGGGCGGCGTGATCACCGCCACCGGCATGGGGGCGATCAACCTGGTGCTGAACGCGCTGCTTCAGCCGGGCGATACCCTGGTCGTGCCGCACGACGCGTACGGTGGCAGCTGGCGGCTGTTCAATGCGCTGGCGAAGAAGGGCCATTTCGAACTGGTCACCGCCGACCTGACCGATCCGCGCGCGCTGTCGCAGGCGCTGGCCACCCAGCCGAAGCTGGTGCTGGTGGAAACGCCGTCCAATCCGCTGCTGCGCATCACCGACCTGCGCTTCGTCATCGATGCCGCGCACAAGGCAGGTGCTCTGGTTGTGGTCGACAACACCTTCCTGTCGCCGGCCCTGCAGCAACCACTGTCGTTCGGTGCGGATCTGGTTCTGCATTCCACCACCAAGTACATCAACGGCCACAGCGACGTGGTGGGCGGTGCGGTCGTCGCGCGCGATCCGGCACTGCATGAGCAGCTGGTGTGGTGGGGCAACGCGCTGGGCCTGACGGGTTCGCCGTTTGATGCCTTCCTGACCCTGCGTGGCCTGCGCACGCTGGATGCGCGCCTGCGCGTGCATCAGGAGAACACCACTTCGATCGTTGCGCTGCTGGACCAGCATCCGGCGGTCGGCCGCGTCTATTATCCGGGTCTGGCCGATCACCCGGGCCACTCCATCGCTGCTCGCCAGCAGAGTGGCTTCGGCGCGATGCTGTCGTTCGAACTGGCGCACTGCGCGGGTGATGATCCGCACGCGGCGGTGCGCGCGCTCGTCGATGGCCTGCGCTGTTTCACGCTGGCCGAATCGCTGGGCGGCGTCGAAAGCCTGATCGCGCATCCCGCCACCATGACCCATGCGGCGATGACCGCCGAAGCGCGTGCTGCGGCCGGCATCAGCGAAGGCCTGCTGCGCCTGTCGGTTGGCATCGAGGCCGAGCGTGACCTGTTGGCCGATCTCGGCGCCGCGCTGCAGCGTGCCGAAGCGGTGATTGATGCGGCTGCGCGCCGCAAACAGGTGGTGGATGCATGAGCGCGCTCGCCGCAGAAATTCCTGCTCTGGGCGTGGGACGCCTGGCGCTGCTGGGCACCGGCACGGTCGGCTCGGCCTTCGTACAGCGTTACCAGGCATTGCAGGCGCGTGGGCTGGAACTGCCCAGCGTGCAGTGGCTGGCCAATTCACGCACTGCGCTGGAGATCGATCGTGACCTGGCGTTGCCGCTGGAACTGGCACGGCGTGCACCGCGCGATGGCCAGAGTTCGCCACCGTGGGCGAGTGCCGAAGGACTGGAGCGTGGCGACGTGGTGGTCGACGCCACCGCCAGCGAAGACGTGGCCGCGCGCCACGTGCAGTGGCTGGCGCGGGGCGTGCATGTGGTGACCGCCAACAAGCTGGGCCGTGGTGCGCAGCTGGCCCGCGCGCAGGCCATTGCGGAAAGCTGTGCCGACAGTGGCG
Source organism: Stenotrophomonas sp. YJH_SMC_58 (assembly GCF_059369635.1). Lineage (NCBI taxonomy): Bacteria > Pseudomonadati > Pseudomonadota > Gammaproteobacteria > Lysobacterales > Lysobacteraceae > Stenotrophomonas > Stenotrophomonas sp. YJH_SMC_58. The sequence goes on along the minus strand of NZ_JCAFSW010000001.1, from coordinate 135,770 downwards.
CGCGCTATGGCGACAGCGCGACGGTGGGCGCGGGCCTGCCGCTGTTGAGCAGCCTGCGTGCACTGGTGGCCGGTGGCGATCACATCCATGCCATCGAAGGCGTGCTGTCCGGTTCGCTGGCGTGGCTGTTCCATCGTTATGACGGCCAGTCGCCGTTCTCGGCGGCGGTGCGCGAGGCGCTGGCTGCCGGCTACACCGAGCCCGATCCGCGCCTGGACCTTTCCGGTGAAGACGTGCGCCGCAAGCTGCTGATCCTGGCGCGCAGCAGCGGGCTGGCGTTGGATGCGTCGCAGGTACAGGTGGATTCACTGGTGCCTGAAGCGCTGGCAGCGCTGCCGCTGGAGGATGCGGTGGCGGCGCTTGAGCAGTTGGATGCGCCGTTGCAGGCGCGCTGGCAGCAGGCGCATGACAATGGCCGCGTGCTGCGTTTCGTTGGCCGTGTCGATGGCGAGGGTGCGCAGGTGGGCCTGCGTGAGTTGCCTGCCGATCACCCGTTGGCGCAGGGCGCGGGCACCGACAACCGCGTGGCCATCCACAGCGATCGCTATCACCGCCAGCCGTTGTTGATCCAGGGCCCGGGCGCGGGCGCGGAAGTCACCGCCGCCGCGCTGCTGGATGACGTGTTGCGGATCCTCGGCTGATCGCACTGCTTCTGTAGAGCCGAGCCCATGCTCGGCTGCTACTGGCGAGATCCCTCTTGCTGGATAAGCCGAGCATGGCTCGACTCTACAGGGGAGGGCTGCCGTTCAATGCGCCTTCAATGCCTTCAGCAACGCCGCGTTGAACTGCTTCGGGTCCTGCACCTGCGGCGAATGGCCCAGTTCGGCGAACTCGATCAGCGTCGCGCCGGGAATCGCCGCGGCTGCCGCCTTCCCGAGCACCGGATAGTTGCCCAGCGTCGCCTTCACCGCTGGTGGCGCCAGGTCGCGACCGATCGCGGTGCGGTCCTTCTGGCCAATGAACAGCGTGGTCGGCACCTGAACATTCTTGAGTTCGTAGACCACCGGCTGGTTGAACACCATGTCCGAGGCCAGCGCCTGGCTCCATGCAACGGCCTGCTTGCCCGGGCCTTCGTACATGCCCGACTGCATCCGCGCCCACGGTTCATATGCCGGCTTCCATTTGCCGTCGTAGTACACATCCAGCTGGTAGCGGCGGATGCTGTCATAGCTGATGTTCATCTCGCCGGCGTACCACGCGTCCACGCTGCGCCAGGGAACACCCAGCGCCTTCCAGTCTTCCAGCCCGATCGGGTTGACCAGTGACAGGCTGCGCAGGTCCTGCGGGAACATCAGCGCGTAGCGCACCGCCAGCATGCCGCCCATCGAATGACCGACCAGGTGCACCGGGACATCACCCAGTTGCAGCTGTTGCAGCAGGGCATGGGTGTTGGCGGCCAACTGCGCGAACGAATACTGGTAACGCTCGGGCTTGCTGGATTTGCAGAAGCCCACCTGGTCCGGGGCGATCACCCGATAGCCGGCGGCAACCAGTGGCTTGATCGATTCCTTCCAGGTGGCGGCACAGAAGTTCTTGCCGTGCAGCAGCACCACCACGCCGATGGGTGCCTTCTTCGGCGGGATGTCGAGGTAGGCCATTTCCAGCGGCTGCCGCTGCGATTCCAGCGCGAAGGTCTTCACCGGATAGCCGTAGTCGAAACCCTCCAGCCGCGGCCCGTAAGTGGGCGCGGCCAGCGCAGGCAGTGGAAGGCAGGCAAGCAGGGCGGCAGCGATCACGCGCATGGGGCGGTCCTGGATAGGGGAGCCCCGAGCCTAACCGGAACGCAGTGACGGTGTCGTCCGACCGGGCAAGGGCGACGAGGTAGAGTCGACTGGGTAGAGTCGACTGTTAGTCGACTACCTTCCCCACAACGAGCGAAAATCCCGCGCTGCGCGCGATAGTCGACCAACAGTCGACTCTACCTGCGGCCCGGCACCATCGCGCCGGGCCCGGTCGGCCTCAACACTCGATGACGTTCACCGCCAGGCCGCCACGGCTGGTTTCCTTGTACTTGTCCTGCATGTCGCGGCCGGTATCGCGCATGGTCTTGATCACCTTGTCCAGCGACACCTTGTGCTTGCCGTCGCCGCGCATCGCCATGCGCGAGGCATTGATCGCCTTCACCGCGCCCATCGCATTGCGCTCGATGCAGGGGATCTGCACCAGCCCGCCGATCGGATCACAGGTCAGGCCGAGGTTGTGTTCCATGCCGATTTCCGCGGCATTCTCGATCTGGCTCGGGTTGCCACCCAGCGCCGCGACCAGGCCCCCGGCCGCCATCGAGCAGGCCACGCCCACTTCGCCCTGGCAGCCCACTTCGGCGCCGGAGATCGAGGCGTTTTCCTTGTACAGGATGCCGATCGCTGCCGAGGTCAGCAGGAAGTCGAATACGCGCTGTTCGTTGGCGCCGGGGCAGAAACGGTCGAAGTAATGCAGCACCGCCGGCAGCACGCCGGCAGCGCCGTTGGTCGGCGCAGTCACCACGCGACCACCGGCGGCGTTCTCTTCGTTCACCGCCAGCGCGTACAGGTTGACCCAGTCCAGCGTGGTCAGCGGATCGCGCATCGCTGCTTCCGGCTTCGACGACAGCTCGCGGTACAGCGCCGGTGCACGACGGCCGACCTTCAGGCCACCCGGCAGCACGCCTTCCTCGCGGATGCCGCGCGCCACGCACGACTGCATCGCGCTCCAGATCTCGCGCAGGTTGGCGCGGATCTCGTCTTCGCTGCGCCAGCACTTCTCGTTCTCGAACATCAGCTGGGCGATGCTCAGGCCGCTGCGCGCCGTCTGCGCCAGCAGCTCGTCGCCGCTCTTGAACGGGTAGGGCAGCGGGGTCTCGTCGGGCACGATGCGGTCATCGGCCGCGTCGTCCTGGTTGACCACGAAGCCGCCACCGACCGAGTAATAGTCGCGGGTGGCGATCACCTCGTCCTCGGCGTTGTACGCGGTGAAGCGCATGCCGTTGGTGTGGTACGGCAGCTTCTGGCGCTTGTTCATGCCGAGGTCGCGCTTCTCGTCGAAGGCGATCTCGTGCTGGCCCATCAGCTGGATGCGCTTGCTGCTGCGGATGCGCTCCAGGGTGGCCGGAATGATGTCCGGATCGATCAGGTTCGGCCGCTGGCCTTCCAGGCCCAGCAGGATCGCCTTGTCGGTGCCATGGCCGCGGCCGGTCAGCGCCAGCGAGCCATAGACATCGGCGCGGATGCGCGCGACTTCGTTCAGGCGACCCGGGTCGAGCAGCCAGCGATGGATGAATCGCTCGGCGGCCTTCATCGGCCCGACGGTGTGCGAGGAGCTCGGGCCAATGCCGATCTTGAAAACGTCGAACGTGCTGACAGCCATGGTTGCCGTACTGCGGGTACCGGAGGAGACCGCTATTCTAGCGGTTCATGCCGCACTTCCATGGCTGCGGCGCAGCATTTCGGCAGAGGGAGCAAAACCGGTGTTGACCCTGTTCCAGCGCGATGACTGCCACCTGTGCGACATGGCCCTGGCCGAGCTGGCCAAGGCGCGGGCACCGGAGTTCGAATCGGTGTTCCTGGATGACCAGCCTGCGCTGGAAGCGCGCTACGGCGCGCGGGTGCCGGTGCTGCGCGACGAGCGCGGCGACCGTGAGCTGGACTGGCCGTTCGACGCGGCCACGGTCCAGGCCTGGCTGGCCGTCGATCGGTAGTGCCGGCCGCTGGCCGGCAACCCCGCGATGCCCGGTGATGCCGGCCAGCGGCCGGCACTACCAGATGCGTTGCCGTGCCCGGTGATGCCGGCCAGCGGCCGGCACTACCAGATGCGTTGCCGTGCCCGGTGATGCCGGCCAGCGGCCGGCACTACCAGACGCGGTTTACTTCGCGTCGAACTTCACGATCGTGCTGATCGCGGTTTCGTCCGGGATGGTCTTGGTGTCGGCCCAGTCGCCGCCGCCGACGCCGAAGTCCAGGCGCTTGACCGTGGCCTTGCCGGTCAGCACCGGCTGGGTGCCCGGCTTCCAGGTGAAGGTGAGGGTGACCGGCTTGCTGACGCCTCGCAGCTCCAGTGTGCCATCGGCGGCGAACTGGTCATTGCCCACCGCGCGGAAGCCCTTGGCGGTGTAGCGTGCGGTGGCGAACTTGCCAACATTGAAGAAGTCAGCGGTCTGCAGGGTCGAGTCACGGTCGCTGTTGCCGCTCTTGGCGCCGGCCAGCGGGATCACCACGTCCAGCGAACCGGCGGCCGGATTGGCCGGGTCGAAACTGAGCTTGGTGGCAAAGCCCGGGAAGGTGCCGGTGAACACTTCGCCGTCGTACTTGGTGGCGAACACCAGGATCGAGCCGGCGCCGGGCGCCTGTGCGTAGTCGGCGGCGAACACCGGGGTGGTGGCCAGCATGCCGGCCAGGGCGGCGGCCACGGCGGCCGGAGTGGTCAGTTTCAGGTTCATCGGTCAGTCCTTCTGAGGGGAGGCAAGCCAGCCGCGCGGCAACATGCGGGACAAGGTCGCATCGCGCTGGAACAGGTGGTGGTAGAAGGCAGCGCCGGCATGGGCCAGCACCACCGCGATCAACAGCCAGAAGCCGTACTCGTGGATGGCATGCGATACGGCGACCACCTGCGGGTCGGGACCGCTCAGCTTGGGCACGTCGACCAGGCCGAACCAGCGGAACGGGCGCAGGCCGCTGGCCGAGTCGTACAGCCAGCCCGACAGCGGGATGGCGAACATCAGCACATACAGCAGCACGTGGGTGGCACTGGCGATGCGTTCCTGCCAGCTGGGCACGCCCGGCACCGGCTTGGGGGCACCGGCATACAGGCGCCAGCCGAGGCGGAAGAGCACGAGCGCCAGCACGGTGATGCCGATCGACTTGTGCGCGGTATAGACCCAGAAATACTTGGGGGTCTTGGGCAGTTCGCCCATGGTCAGGCCGACCACGCCCAGGGCGAGGATCAGCAATGCGATCAACCAATGCAGGATCTGGCTGACACTCCCCCAGGCGGCGGGGGTGTTCTTGGCGGTCATGAAGGGTCCTCTAGGGGGCCGTCTTGGGGTCGGAGTGTGGAACGGGAGCGGGAGTTCCCGGGGCGTCGCTGCGGTCGAGGGTGGCTTCGGCCTCGATCCTCAGCTGTACTGCATCACCGATGACGCCCGGCCAGGCGGTGATGCCGAACGCGCGCCGGCTCAGCGTGGTGCTGGCGGAGAAACCGGCGGTGCGTCGGAACGGGGGGAGGGGGTAGCGCTTGATGGCGTTGAGGGTCACGTCCAGCGTGATCTCCTGGCTGACCCCGCGCAGGGTCAGGGTGCCGATCACGTGGGCGCGCCTGGCATCGATCGGTTCGACCCGGCTGGAGACGAAATGTGCCTTCGGGAAACGCTCGCCATCCAGAAGGCTGCGGGCCAGCGTGGCCTGGTTCCATTTGGCGTCACCAAGGTCCAATCGCGACACGGGGACTTCGACGTCCAACGTGGCTTCGCGCCAGTTGTCGGGATCGAACTGCAGCCGGCCCTCACTGCCGGAGACCGTGCCCATCGCCTGCGAGTAGCCCGCGTGGTCGATGCTGAACAGCACACGCGTGTGCACCGGATCGAGGCGATAGGTATCTGCATCCGCCCAGGCGGGAGCGGTGGCGAGCAGCATCGGCAGCAGGGCCAGGCAGGGACGCATCGATGGCGGGCTCCGGAAGGGGGACGCTGTGATCATACGCACAGGCCCCTGCCAAGGATGCGTGCATGGCTGCAACAGTTCGTGGTGGTCCTGCCCCGGCAACAGGCTGTTGCAGCCATGACCCCGGCCCTGTGTGACAATCGGGACAGGACAGGGGGTTCAGGATGACGAGCAGCTGGCGCCTGTGGTGCCTGGGCATCGCGGCAACGGGGCTGCTGCTGTTGGCGTCTGCCACGGCGGCTGCAGCCCTGGACATGGCAGAAACACCACGCCTGCGGCGCTTCGGTGCCGCCGAAGGCATGCCTTCGCGCATGGTGCTGGCGCTGGCCGAGGACCGCCAGGGCCATGTCTGGGCCGCAACCGATGGCGGTCTGGTGCGCTACGACGGCAGCTCGCTGCGGGTCTGGGAACATGACCCGGAACAGCCCGGTTCGTTGCCCGGCAACGAGATCGAGACCCTGCTGGTCGATCCGCTGGACCGTGTGTGGGTGGGCATCAATGGCAAGGGCGTGGCCCGCCTGGATGCCGACCGCGAGCGGTTCAAGACCTTCGATGCGGTCAATGGTCCGTGCCTGGGCCAGTTCTGGACGCTGGCCTACGCCGGGGATGCGTTGTGGATCGGCACCAGCAGCCAGGGTATCTGCCGGTTCGGGGAGGACGGCAGCCTGCGCTTCTTCAAGCACGACCCGGCCCGTGCCGACGGCCTGCCCAGCAACACCATCTACAGCAGCCTGGTCGATGCGCGGGGGCGCCTGTGGATCGGTACCGAGGCCGGCGTCGCACGCTGGAATGGCCGTGACTTCGAGCCCGTGGCACCGCACGCGCTGGGCGCATTGAGCGTGCTGCGGATGAGCCGCGATCCGGATGGCTCGATCTGGGTCGGCAGCCAGAACGATGGCCTGTACCGCATCGATGCGCAGGACCGGGTCAGTCGTCCGCGCTGGAGCGACAGCGCCGGCCTGCGCTCGGCGCTGGTGCTGGCCGATCGCCAGGGCGGCTACTGGGCGGGCACGTCCGATGGCCTGCTGCGTGGCGACGCAAGTGCGCTATGGCGGCTCGACGGCGACCGCGGCAGTGGTTTCCTCACTGCACAGAGCGGTGTGCTCGATCTGCTGCAGGACCATGAAGGCGGATTGTGGGTCGCCCTGCTGACCCAGGGACTGGCCTACCTCCCGCCGGACTGGCGCCGCTTCTCGATCTGGAACCAGCTCGATGGCAAGCCGCTGGACAGCCAGTACCTGCTGGGCGCGGCCAGTGATGGCCAGAACTACTACGTGGGTTCGGCGCACGGCGTGTATCAGCTGGACGCACACGGCACGTTGCGCCTGCTGGCCAGCGACCGCGAGATCGGCAGCGGTGCGGTGTGGTCGGTACTGCCGCGGTCGGACGGGCGCCTGTGGCTGGGGCGTGCCGGCCGCATCAGCGTGTATGACCCGGCCACCCGCGCGCTGCACGACTGGCACATCGGTGGAGGCGCCGATCTGCGCCAGCGCATCGACCTGATGCGGCAGGCACCCGATGGCACGGTCTGGCTTTCGGTGATGAACCTGGGCCTGCAGCAGCGCAGTGCGGAGGGCCGGGTGCTGCGCAGCTATCCTCTCGACGATTTCCGCAAGGCGGCCGACTCACCCATCGAGCAGATCCGCTTCGATGCCCATGGCAAGGCATGGGTGATGGGCGACATGGGCATCTGGCGTGAGCAGGCCGGTCGCTTCGAAGCGGTGCCGGGGGTCTCGCGCGGGCTGATCTACGACCTGGTGTGGGTGGATCCGCAGCAGTTGTGGCTGGCCCGCCAGGGCGCGCTGGAGCGCTACCAGTGGGATGGCATGAGCCTGCGCCTGATCCAGCGCATTGATGGAAGCGCCGGTGTGCCGCCGGTCAGCATGGGGGGCCTGGCATTGGCCGACAATGGCCGGGTGTGGGCGACCACGCCGCGCGGCCTGCTGCGCTGGGACCCGAAAGCCCGGCGCCTGCAGTTGTTCAATGAACGCGATGGCCTGTCCGATGCCGAGTTCACCAGCCGGCCGCCAGCGGTGAATGCCGATGGTCGCGTGCTGGCCGTTGCCCAGACCGGCCTGGTTGCATTCGACGTGAATGCCGACGACGTGGTGCTGCCCGGGTCGTCGCTGGTGATTGCCGAGGTGCGCGTGCGCCGCGACGATGCACGCGGCTGGCAGCCGCTGCCGAACACCGGCACCCTGCTGCTGGGACCGGATGATCGCGACCTGCAGATCGATGCACGGTTGTTGTCGTATGCCAATCCCCAGGGCAACCGCTACCGCTTCCGGGTACGCGGGTATGACCAGAACTGGGTGGAGCAGGGCGGCGACGGCCAGCGCACGCTGTCGCGACTGCCGACCGGCAGCTACGTCATCGAAGTGCAGGCGGCCACCGCCAATGGTGCATGGACGCCTTCGCAGCAGCTGCAGGTGAAGGTGCTGCCACCCTGGTGGCGCAGCGGCATGGCGATCTTCGGCTACATCCTGATCGGTTCGCTGCTGCTGCTCGTCCTGGTCTGGTCGATCCGTGCGCGCCTGCGCCGTCGCCAGCAATGGCAACTGACCGTGCACAAGCAGGAGCTGGCCGAACAGGCCTCGCAGGCCAAGAGCCGGTTCCTGGCCACGCTGGGGCATGAAGTCCGCACGCCGATGACCGGCGTGCTTGGCATGAGCGAGTTGCTGCTGGCCACACCGCTGGACCCGGTGCAGCGCAGCTATGCCGGCTCCATCCAGCAGGCCGGCAGCCATCTGCTGCGGTTGGTCAACGATGCGCTGGACCTCGCGCGCATCGAAGCCGGTCGACTGGAGCTGGATCTGCGTCCGTTCGACCTGGCCGGACTGCTCGACCAGGTGCAGGCGCTGATGCAGCCCATGGCGAAACAGCGCAAGCTGGATTTCCAGCGTGGCGACGATCCGCCCGGCCCGATCAGCGTCAGTGGCGACGAGATGCGCGTGCGGCAGATCCTGCTCAACCTGCTGGGCAATGCCATCAAGTTCACCGAGCGCGGTCATGTCGGCCTGGCCGTGCACCTGGAAGAGAACGGCGGCGGTCTCTGCTTCGAAGTGCACGACAGTGGTCCGGGTATCAATGCCGAGCAGCAGGAGCGGCTGTTCCACCGATTCGAACAGGCGGATGGGCCGCGCACGGCCTCGCGCTATGGTGGAAGCGGGCTGGGCCTGGCGATCTGCCAGGAGCTGGCCGTGGCGATGGGCGGGCGCATCGAAGTGGACAGCCAGCCAGGCAAGGGCGCGCGTTTCCGGGTGCGGTTGCCGCTGCCCTGGACCCGGCAGGCAGCCGCCACGGGCGAAGCGCCGGCACTGCCGATGCTGCCGCCACTGCGCATCCTGCTGGTGGAGGACGATGCCACCGTGGCCGAGGTCATCGCCGGCCTGCTGCGCAGCCGCGGCCATGAGGTGGTGCATGTGCTGCATGGCCTGGGGGCTTTGTCGGAGATCGCTACCGACGGCTTCGATGTCGGCCTGCTCGATCTCGACCTGCCTGCGCTGGACGGCACTGCGATCGCCCGCCAGCTGCGCACCCTGGGCTACGAACTGCCACTGGTGGCGGTGACCGCCCGCTCCGATGCGTATGCCGAATCGCAGGTGCTCGCTGCCGGTTTCGATGGTTTCCTGCGCAAGCCGGTGACCGGCGACATGCTGGTGGCAGCGATCATCCAGGCTCGCGCCAAACGACAGACCACACCTTGAAAACGTCGACGCCGGGCGTGAACGGCGCGACTTTCGGTTTACCATGCCGACGCCCGCGGCGCGGGAATCATCAGGCAGCGTGAGGAGGCAATCGGTGGTGTATCTGCGGGCGGCAATGCTGCTGCTGATCCTCCTGTGCGGCCTGTCACCCGCTGCCGCGCAGCCGGTGCCACCGAGCCCGCGCCAGGTGACGGTATTCGACGGCCTGCCGTCCAATACCGTCAACCGCATGGCCGAAGACCGCTATGGCTACCTGTGGATCGCCACCAACGACGGCCTGGCCCGTTACGACGGGCGCAACTACCGGATCTGGCGTTCTGAGGATGGCCTGCGCGACAACCGCATCTGGACGGTCCTGGTCGATGCGCGCAACCAGCTCTGGATCGGGACCGAGAACGCGGGCCTGGTACGGATGTCGGCCGACCGCCGCCAGCTGCATTTCTACGACCGCAGCAGCCAGCCGTTGATGGGGACCAACACGGTCTGGAGCCTGGCGACCACGCCGGACGGTGCGATCTGGTTCGGGACCCACGAAGGTGGGCTGTACCGGCTGGACAGCCAGGACCGCCTGCAGCGTTTCCTGCCCGAGGCCAACAATCCCCGCAGCCTGCCTGCCGCCTCGGTGCCGTACCTGGCTACGCTGGCCGATGGCAGCCTGTGGGTCGGCACCAAGCATGGCGTGGCGCGCTGGACCGGCACCGACTTCGAGCGGGTCGGCACCGACGTCATTCCCAGCCTGCTGATCAATGGGTTGACCAGCGAACCCGATGGCAGCCTGTGGATCAGTACGATGGCCGGCGCCACGGTGCGTCGCCCCGACGGGCGTTTTGAATCGCCGCCCTGGAAACTGCCGCCAGGCGAGCAGGTGCTCGGCATGATGCTGCGCGATGAACAGGGCGGGCATTGGTTGGATACCCGTACCGGGCTTGGTCGGGCCGTGGATGGGCAGTACCAGACCGTTCCGCTGTACAGCGCCGTTGCGCGCGGGCCGGTGCGGCCGAACTGGACGGGCGCCTACGAGGACCGCGAAGGCGGCATCTGGTTGGCCAGTACCAATGCCGGCCTGTGGCACCTGCTGCCGCGCTGGTGGCAGTTCTCGGTGCTGTCGCGATTGGAGGACGACACCGGTTCGCTGCGCAATGCCTTCGTGCTCGGCACCAGCCCTTCCAGCAATGGCGGCATCTGGACGGTCGGCAGCCACGGCGCGCTGGACCGGTTCGATCCCAGGACCGGCAAGATCGAGCAGCACCGCACCTGGGTCAATGGCATGTACTGGCTGTCCTCGGTACGCGAGGATCGCCGTGGCCAGGTCTGGATCGGCTCGACCGATGCGTTGCTGCGCTATGACCCGAAGCGACGTGAGCTACGTCGCTGGGGCCGTGATGCCGGGGCCGACGCGACCATGGAAGGGGTCATCGAGTCGATGATGACCTGTGACGGCGACAGTCTATGGTTGATGTTGCCTGCAGGCCTGCAGCAGCGTGACCTCGACGGTCGCCTGCGCCGCCAGCTGGAAAACGGCCAGCGCGGCCTGCAGCAGGGCCAGCTCAACCTGGATGTGGAATGCGGGCCGCAGGACCACATCTGGCTGGCCAGTAGCCGTGGCCTGCTGCAGTGGCTGCCGGAAAGCGAGCGCTTCCAGCCGGTGCCGGGCGCGCCGGCGACCGCGATCCATGCGTTGCACGTGGGCCGCGATGGCCAGGTCTGGCTGTCGGAGGATGGCCGCCTGTCGCGCTACCGCTGGAGCCAGGGGCGGCTTGAACGGCAGGCCGTGGTCGGCGCGGAGCAGGGTTACCCGGCGATCTCCGCTTCCGGGCTGGTGGTCGACGCACAGGGGGTGGCCTGGGCCACCAGTGCGCGCGGCCTGGTCCGGGTTGGCGCCGATGGCCAGAGCGTGCGCCTGTACGGCGTCCACGACGGCCTGCCCAGCCAGGAGTTCCGCGAGCACACGTTGACGATGTCCGGCGATGGCCATCTGGTGGCCGGTACCCCGGCCGGCGTGGTGGTGTTCGACCCGGAACAGGTGCGGCCGTCGGTGCGGCGGGCGCCGTTGGTGATCGAACGGGTCGAAGTCCGCCGCAACGAGCAGGTACTCGACCTGACCCACGACACGCCCTTGCAGATTGCCGATGGTGACCGTGACCTGCGCATCGTCGCGCGACTGTTGTCATTCGCCGATTCGGCCTCCAACAGCTACCGCTACCGCCTGGCCGGCTACGACCCCGATTGGGTGGAAGTGGGGCCGGCCGGTGAGCGCCTGTTTTCGCGCCTGCCGCCGGGCAGCTACCGCCTGGAGGTACAGGCGCGCTCGGCCGACCATGTCTGGTCGCGGGTGCAGAGCCTGGAATTCCGTGTACAGCCACCGTGGTGGCGCAGCCTGTCCGGGCTGCTGGTGCTGGCCTCGATCGCGCTTCTGCTGACCAGTTGGTTTGCCTGGTTGTATCGCCGTCGCCTGCAGCGGCGCCATGCCTATCAGCTGGCACTGCATAAACAGGAACTGGCCGAACAGGCCTCGGCGGCCAAGACCCGCTTCCTGGCCAATCTCGGCCACGAAATCCGCACGCCGATGACCGGTGTGCTCGGCATGAGCGAACTGCTGCTGGCCTCGCCGCTGGACCCGCAGCAGCGCGGCTACACGCAGTCGATCCGGCACGCCGGCGAACACCTGCTTCACCTGGTCAACGATGCACTGGACCTGGCACGGATCGAATCCGGACGGCTGGAGCTGCAGTCCAAGCCGTTCGCGCTGAGCTGCCTGCTGCAGGACCTGGCCGCGCTGATGGGACCGCTGGCAGCGCAGAAGGGCCTGCGCTTCACCCTCGACAACCAGTTGCCGCCTGGCCTGCAGGCGACCGGCGATGCGATGCGGGTAAGGCAGATCCTGCTCAACCTGCTCTCCAACGCGGTCAAGTTCACCAGCCGCGGAACCATCACCCTGCATGCGCGCAGCGACGGCGAGCTGCGCGCGTTGCATTTCGAAGTGCGCGACACCGGGCCGGGCATCAGCCAGGAACAGCAGCAGCGCCTGTTCCGCCGCTTCGAGCAGGCCGATGGCGCCCGCACCGCGGCGCAGTACGGCGGCAGCGGCCTGGGCCTGGCGATCTGCCGCGAACTGGCGCAGGCGATGCAGGGGCGTATCCAGGTGGAGAGCCAGCTCGGCCGCGGCACGTGTTTTGGCGTGACCCTGCCGTTGCCGCTGGTGGTCGATGCCAATGCAGAGTCCGAGGGCGAAGTGCACCGCGAGGATGCGGCCAACATGCCGCCATTGCGCGTGCTGCTGGTCGAGGATGATGCAACCGTGGCTGATGTGGTGCGCGGGCTGTTGAGTGCGCGCGGCCATGAAGTGGTGCATGCGGGCCATGCGCTGGCGGCACTGCGCGAGATCAGCGCAGGGGATTTCGACGTCGGCCTGCTGGATCTGGACCTGCCGGGCCTGAGCGGCTTCGAGCTGGCCCAGCACCTGCGCAACCAAGGCTACATGCTGCCACTGCTCGCCGTGACGGCACGGACCGATCCGGACCTTCAGCAGCAGGTGGAAGCGGCCGGCATCGGTGGTTTCCTGCGCAAGCCGGTGACCGGTGAACTGCTGGTGGAAGCGATCGCCAGGGCGATGGGCAGGTAGGGTTTATTGCAGGGCTTGCAGCCCTGCACCTGCTGCAAGCCGGAGCAACAGCAACAGCCGAAGCAAAAGCTGGCGTCCTGTGGGATGGCGGGGTGGATCCGGTTGCGGGAGACGCCGTGAACCCATCCATGGGGGCTTGGCCGCGGCATCCATGCCGCGGACACTCCCGCAACCGGACCCACCCCGCCTTCGACAGTTTTCCGCGATCTGTCGGAGCACAGGGTCGGATCCCGTTGCTGCGCAACGGGCTCTGACCCCAATCTGGAATTCGAGATCTGACAGATGTGTCGACCAAGGTCGACACCTACCAACAACCGCGCGTTCCAACAGTCGCTGTTACCCACAGCCGCGTGAACCTGTCAGAGGTGGGGCGGTGTGGGCTTGCAGGACCGTTGGCGCCATGGATGGCGCCATCGAGCCCCCAGGGATGGGTTTACGGCGTGTGCTGCAAGCCCACACCGCCCCGCCAACCCACGGAATGCTCGCTGTTGCTGTTGCTTCGGCTTCTGCGGGTACAGGGCCGCAGGCCCTGCCGAAGCACCCTCACTCCGCAACGTGTTCGACCTGCCGTGGCTCCGGCTTGGTATCGGGCAGCTGCCAGAAGATCATCGTCGAGGTCAGGGTGATCGCGCCCACGCACAGGAACGTGGCATGCAGCGCGGCGGTGGCGCTGTTGCTGTCCAGGTGGTTGCCGAACGCGGCCAGCAGGCTGCCGGCCGCAGCAGCACCAAAGCCGGCGGCGAGCATCATCACCATCGACAGCAGGCTGTTGCCGGAACTGGCGAACTCACGGTCCAGATCGCGCAGGGTCACCGTGTTCATCACGGTGAACTGCAGCGAATTGACCGCGCCGAAGAACGCAAGCTGCAACAGGCGCCAGGCCAGGTGCTGGCCGGGTGTCATCAGGATGAAGCTGGCCATCGCCAGGCCCACCAGCACGGTGTTGACCATCAGCACGCGGCGGTAGCCGTAGCGCTCCACCAGCTTCACCGCCAGTTTCTTTGAGACCATGCCGGCGGCTGCCACCGGCACCATCATCAGGCCGGCGTTCATCGGGCCCAGGCCCAGGCCGACCTGCAGCAGCAACGGGATCAGCATCGGCATGGCGCTGCTGCCGATGCGCGAGAAAAGATTGCCGAGAATGCCGATGCGGTAGCTGGGTACGCGGAACAGCGCCAGCGAGAACAACGGCGCCGTCGAATTGGCAGCGTGCAGCCAGTAACCCACCAGCGCCGCCAGCCCTGCAACGGTCATCAGCATCACCAACGCGTGTGGCGTGCCCAGTCCGGAGATGCCGTCCAGTGCCAGTGACAGCACCACCATCGCGAAGGCCAGCATGATGTAGCCACGCAGGTCGAAACGGGTGCGATGGCTGGCGTAGTGGTCGGGCATGATCTTCATCGCGGCGATGAATCCGATCACGCCGATCGGCAGGTTGATCAGGAACACCCAGTGCCACGAGGCGATCTCCACCAGCCAGCCGCCCAGCGTGGGGCCGATCAGCGGGCCGACCAGGGCCGGGATGGCGATGAAGCTCATCGCGCGCAGGAAATCCTCGCGCGGCACTGATCGCATCACTGCCAGCCGGCCGACCGGCAGCAGCATTGCGCCGCCGATGCCCTGCAGCACGCGCGCACCGACCAGCTGGTGCAGGTGCTGGGCCAGCGCGCAGGCCAGCGAGCCGAGGGTGAACAGAATGATCGCCACCAGGAAGGTGCGACGGGTGCCGTAGCGGTCAGCGATCCAGCCCGAGGCGGGAATGAAGGTGGCCACCGCCAGCGCGTAGCTGAACACCACCGACTGCATCTGCAGCGGGCTTTCGCCCAGGCTGGCCGCCATCGCCGGCAATGCCGTGTTGACGATGGTCGAGTCCAGCATCTGCATGAAGATCGCCAAGGACACCAGCCACAGCAGGGGGCGCTGGCGGTTGTAGGTCGATGGCGATGTGGACATGGGGTGCGGCCGGTGCAGCGTGGGGGATGCCATGATCGCGCACTGTGGGTCACGGCGCGATCAACATCGCGCCGCAACCGTATGCCGAATGCTCAGCGCTGGCTGTGCGCGTGCACCGCGTCGACCAGCACCTGCACGTGGGCCGGGTCCATGTCCGGCGACATGCCGTGGCCGAGGTTGAACACATGGCCCTCGCGCGAACCGCCGTTGCCGGCGGCGTAGGTGTCGAGCACCCGCGCTGCGGCTGCGGCGATCGCATCCGGCGAGGCGTACAGCGTGGTCGGGTCGAGGTTGCCCTGCAGCGCGACGCGGCCACCGGTGCGGCGCATCGCCTCGTCCAGGTCCAGCGTCCAGTCCAGGCCCAGTGCATCGGCGCCGGTCTGCGACAGCGCTTCCAGGTGCAGGCCGGTACCCTTGCCGAACAGGATCAGCGGCGTGCGCTCGCTGCCTTCGCCGCGCTCCAGGCCCTCGGCGATGCGCTGCAGGTAGCGCAGCGAGAACTCGCGGTACATGGCCGGCGACAGCACGCCGCCCCAGGTGTCGAACACCTGCAGCGCCTGCGCACCGGCCGCGCGCTGCGCGCCCAGGTACGCAATCACCGCGTCGGTGGTGACCTCCAGCAGGCGGTGCAGGGCCTGCGGATGGTTCAGCGCCATTGCCTTGATGCGCGCGAAATCCTTGCTGCCGCCGCCTTCCACCATGTAGCAGGCCAGTGTCCAGGGGCTGCCGGAGAAGCCGATCAACGGTACCTGGCCGTCCAGCTCCCGACGGATCAGGCGCACTGCGTCCATCACATAGCCCAGGTCCTGCTCCATGTCCGGTACCGCCAGCCGGGCGATGGCCGCTTCGTCACGCACCGGATGGCGGAACTTCGGGCCTTCGCCTTCAACGAAGTACAGCTCCAGGCCCATCGCATCGGGAATGGTGAGGATGTCCGAGAACAGGATGGCTGCGTCCAACGGGAATCGGCGCAGCGGCTGCAGCGTGACTTCGCAGGCGATCTCCGGGTTCTTGGCCATGGCCAGGAAGCTGCCGGCCTTGGCCCGGGTTGCGCGGTACTCCGGCAGGTAGCGGCCGGCCTGGCGCATCAGCCAGACGGGGGTGCAGTCCACCGGTTCGCGGCGCAGGGCGCGCAGCAGGCGATCGTTGCGGAGAGGGCTGGTCACGATGGGCATTCCTTGGACGAAAGTTGGCAGCGGCGTCAGTCGCCGTGCGAGAGGATCTGGAAGCCGCGATGCAGTTCGGCATCGCGGGCCTTCTCGAAGGCATGACGGGCTTCGTCAGCCTGCAGGAACAGCTCGCGCCGCAGCTGCGAGCGGTTGCCGACGCGGCCGCTCTCGCGCAGCAGCTCCCAGCCGCCGAACAGGTCCGGCTGCAGGCTCAGGCGCAGGAAGCGCGGTGCCTGCGCACCGGCATCGGGATGTTGCAGGTAGACGTGCATGGGCCGATTGTAGCGGGGCCAGGGTGACCCCGGCCGCAACGCGGTCGTGCCGGCGGCTGGCGGGCTTCCTCGTTGCTGACGTTGCCGGCCAGCGGCCGGCACTACCGGGCCGACAGCACCTTCAGCACCGCCGCCTCACCTACGTCCGGCACCACTTCGGCGCGGCCCATGCCGCGCCACAGCACCAGGCGCAGACGGCCGGCCACATTCTTCTTGTCCAGCCGCATGCGGCCGAGCAGGGCCTGCGGGTCCAGCCCGGCCGGGATCGACACCGGCAGGCCGAGCCGTTCCAGCAGCGCCTGCAGGCGTGCGCGATCGGCATCGTCGGCCAGGCCCAGATCGGTGGACAGCTTCGCGGCCAGCACCATGCCCACCGCCACCGCCTCGCCGTGGTTCAGTGCATCGCGGCCCGGGGCCGAGTAGCCCTGCTCGGTCTCGATGGCATGGCCGAAGGTATGGCCGAGGTTGAGCAGGGCGCGCTCGCCCTTCTCGAACGGATCACGCTCGACGATGGCAGCCTTGTGCCGGCAGCTGCGCGCGATGGCTTCGGCCAGTACCGCATCCTCGCCGGCCAGCAGCGCATCGGCATGCTGCTGCAGCCATTCGAAGAACACGGCATCACCCAGCGCGCCGTACTTCACCACTTCGGCCAGGCCGGCACGCAGCTCGCGCGGCGGCAGGGTGGCCAGCACACGGGTATCGGCGATCACCGCGCGCGGCGGATGGAACGCGCCGACCAGGTTCTTGCCGGCCGGGATGTCGACCGCAGTCTTGCCGCCCACCGACGAATCGACCATCGCCAACAGGGTGGTCGGCAGCTGCACGCAGTCCACGCCGCGCATCCAGCAGGCCGCGGCGAAGCCGGCGAGATCACCGACCACGCCGCCGCCGAGGGCGAACACGCAGGCGTCGCGGGTGGCGCCAAGCGCGGCCAGCGCTTCGATGGCACGGCCGAATTCGGCCAGCGTCTTGGAGGCTTCGCCCGCGGCCAGCACATGCTCGCCGACGATCAGGTCGGGGCGTGCGGTCAGAAGGGTCTGCTTCACGGCATCCAGATAGCGCGGGGCCACTTCGCTGTCGCTGAGCAAAAGCACGTGGCGGCCACGCACATGCGAGGCCAGCGCGATGCCGTCTGCCTGCGCACCGGCGCCGATGGTGATGGAGTAAGGGCGGTCGCCGCCGACGGCGACCTGCAGCAGGGCGGGGGAAGTCATGGGGTCAGGTCCTGGCGCTGCCATTGCGTGGCCAGCTTGACCACCAGGTGGGCGGTCGCGTCGGCAGCGGTGTACGGGTCGGTATCAAGGGTGATGTCGGCCAGTTCGCGGTATAGCGGGTCGCGGTGCGCGGCCAGATCGTGCAGCACCTGCTCACGGTCCGGGCGCTGCAGCAGCGGCCTGCCTTTGTCGCGGGCCAGGCGTTCCAGCTGCGCGTTCACGCTGACCCGCAGGTAGACCACGAAGCCGCGCTGGGCGATCAACGCACGGTTGCCAGGATCCAGCACCGCGCCGCCGCCGGTGGAGACCAGCTGGCCGCGACCTTCCAGCACGCGGGCAAGCGCCTCGCGTTCATGGCTGCGGAAGCCGGCTTCGCCGGAGTGCTCGAAAATGGTCGGGATGCTGGCGCCGGCGGCATCGACGATGGCCTGGTCGACATCGACGAAGTCCAGCGTGAAGCGCTCGGCCAGGCGGCGGCCGATGCAGGTTTTGCCGGCGCCCATCGGGCCGATCAGGATCAGGTTCGGAGCAGGATTCATGCCCTGTGATGCTAACACCTCCGTGCCCTGGCCTTTACGTCCTTCACGTCAGGGTAGGCGTTCCTGCGGGGTTTCCCGCGCCAACCGGAGTACAGGCAATGACGGTCGCCAAGGTCATCGAAATCACCGCCTCCTCGCCGAAGAGCGTGGAGGACGCCGTGCGCAGCGGTCTGAAGAAGGTCTCCGAGACGGTCAAGGGCATCCAGGGAGCCTGGGTGAACGAGACCAAGGTGGTGACCAATGGCAGCGGCGAAATCACCGAATGGCGGGTCAACCTGCGGGTGACCTTCCTGGTGGAATAGGCGCGCTCAGCGCACGTCCTGCACCTGTCGCTGGCCGTCCAGCACCACCACGTGGTCGGCCAGGGCGGGCAGGGCATGCAGCGCCTGGCGGCTGACCCGCTCGTAGTACTGCACGAAGCGCTCCAGCTGTGGCCGGCTCATGCCGTGCCGGCCCGGCTGCGCGGCCTGCAGGTTCTGCTCCTGCTGCCAGCGCCAGCGCGGTACCACCGAGAAATCCGGTGGCTGCAGGAACCACAGGCGGTCGCAGCGCTGCCACAGCGCCGGGTAGTCGCGGGCCAGCGCCTGGTTGCACCAGCGCCGCCAGCGACCATCGGCGTCGGCTTCGCGCTCCAGTGCGTTCAACGGGCTGTCCAGCGCGTCCTCATCCTGCGCGGGGGTGCCCAGGAACCAGCCTTCGAAGACCAGCAGGTCCAGCGGTCGTTGCAGCTGCGGCCAGTGCGCTTCGGGCAGGCGTTCATCGGCCAGCTTGTCGAAGCGTGGCATCGCGAAGGGCTGGCGTGTGGCCACGGCGTCCAGCACTGCATGGGCCAACGGCAGGTCATGGGTGCCCGGCGGGCCGCGCGTGATCAGCAGCGGGTGCACCTGGCGGGCCAGACGCTGCCGCTGTGCGCGGGTCAGGTAGACATCATCGATGGACAGCGTGGCGGCGTTCAGGCCGCGCGACTGGGCGCGCGCCACCACCTGCGCGGCCAGCGTCGATTTGCCGCTCCCCTGCAGGCCGCTGATCGCCAATACTGGAACCGCTGCAGCGTTGCCCAGTGCATCGTCCAGCACCTGTTCGGCCAATGTTTCGGGGAATCCTTTCACCTGGGGCATATACGCAGCAGCGGCCATGCAGCCACAATAGCCCAATCCGTGTGAGAAGAACGCAATCATGAGCGACCTGTACGCCGAAGCCCTGTCCACGTTTGCCGGCCTGTTCGAAGAAGCCAAACAGAGCCGCGAGGTCGAGCCGAACGCGATGACCGTGGCCACTGCCGATACGCACGGCCGTCCCTCGGCACGTACCGTGCTGCTGAAGGCGTTCGACGAGCGTGGTTTCGTGTTCTACACCCACATGGACAGCCACAAGGGCCAGGAGCTGCAGGCCAATCCGCAGGCCGCGCTGTTGTTCCTGTGGCGCAGCCTGCGCGAGGCCGGTATCCAGGTGCGCATTGAAGGCCGTGTCGAGCAGGTTGCCGATGCCGAAGCCGATGCCTATTTCGCCAGCCGCCCGCGCATGAGCCAGATCGGCGCGTGGGCCTCGCAGCAGTCGAAGACGCTGGCAACGCGCGAGGAATTCGATGCGCGCGTGGCCGAGGTCGAAGCCCGCTTCGAGGGCAAGGATGTGCCGCGCCCGGAAGGCTGGAGCGGCCTGCGCGTGGTGCCCGACCGCATCGAGTTCTGGTACGGCGCGCAGTTCCGCCTGCACGAACGCTGGTGCTATGAAGCCGGCGCCGAAGGGCGCTGGAGCAAGCGCCTGCTGTACCCGTAAGGCTGCCCGATGCAACGCCTGCCGCTGTACCGCGTGGTGGTTTTCGTGCCGTCGGCAGCACTGGGCGCTGTGAAGCAGGGCATCCTGGCGGTGGATGCGTTGGCGGCCGGCGACTACGAGCACGGTATGTGGTGGTCGGCGCCGGGGTTCGAACAGTTCCGCCCGCGCGTGGGTGCGTCGCCCGTGCAGGGTGAGGCGGGGCGCACCGAAGTGGTCGACAGCGTACGCCTGGAATTCTGCCTGCCGCGAAATCCGCAGCGGCTGCAGCGCATCTTCGAACAGGGCATCGTGCCGCATCATCCGTGGCAGGTGCCGGTGGTGCAGGTGGAGGAAATCGAGCTTCTGCTGGCCGACGCACGCCTTTTGTAGAGTCGAGCCCTGCTCGGCTGCTGCTCCGACGCATGAGGCAGTCGAGCAGGGCTCGACTCCACAAGAGCAGGCTGTCGCAAATGGACCGGATTGCTTCATCTGCGAGCAGGCCCATAACCGGCACACTCCGATGGATGATCTCGACTTCCGGAGTTGCCATGCCCTCCTGGCGTTGCCTGTTTGCGGTGCCGCCGCCGCGTCACGGCGTGGAAGCGTTCCTGCTGTTGATCGCCCGCATCGTCGCCGGGGTGATGTTCTGCGTGTCCGGCTGGAACAAGGTGTTCACCGATGCGGGCCGCGAACGCATGGTGCATACGCTGGTTGATGCGGGGATCCCGTTCCCGGTGTTCAGTGCGCCGGTGCTCGGCGGCATTTAATGGATTGCGGGCGGCCTGCTGGTGCTGGGCCTGCTCAGCCGGCCTTCGGCCCTGCTGCTGGCGGGGATCTGTGCGGTGGCAGCGCTGACCGATGGCATCGCGCGCATTCCTGCGGGACTGAGCGTGCCGGATTGGTTGAGCTGGTTCTTCTACCTGAGCGAAGTGCCGCTGGGTGTGTTGCTGTTGTGGATTGCCGCAGTGGGGAGTGGACGGTTCGCGATCGAAGCGCGTTGGGCGCGCTGATTGCACTTTATTCCGCGCCCGGCCGACGAGCGTGCTGTAGCGCCTGGACGCTCCAGTAGATCCACGCCATGCGTGGATGGGATGATTGGGAAAAGCGGTGCGAACCAAGGTTCGCACCCACCGGGAATCGCTTCGCACCGCCGAGGGCATCGGTTTGCCCCCAAACAGACATCGGCATCGGTTCGCCCCGGCCAGAGATCGGTGTGCACCAGCCAGATGGCAGGACGTTACAATCCCTCCGCGCGCAGCCAGCGCCATAGCGTGGTGCGTGAGACGCCCAGCGCCTGTGCCATGCCCTCGCGGTCATTGCGGTGTTCCTGCAACAGCGTTTCCAACTGCGCACGCGGCGGCCGCTTGCCATTGCTTTCCACTGGTAGCGCAGCGGCGCCCTCATTCACCAGCTCGGGTGCCAGCTGCAGCAGTCGCGCGGCATCAATCAGCCCCTCACCAGGTTGCCAATGGATGCGCAGCCGATCCACCAGATTGCGCAATTCGCGCACATTTCCGGGCCACTCTGCGGTGGTCAGCACCGCCAGTGCCTCCGCATCCAGTGGCGCGTCGATACCACGCAGCTGGCGGAAGAAATGCTGCGCCAGCAGCGCGATGTCACCGCGCCGGGCACGCAGTGCGGGCAGGGCGATGCGCAGCGCGGCCAGGCGGTAATACAGGTCGCGGCGGAAGCTGCCGGCCGCCACGCGCTGCTCGAGCGACTGCAGGGTCGCGGCCACCACGCGAAGGTCGACCGGGGTCGGCTCGGTGGCACCGACACGCAGTACCTCGCGTTCTTCCAGCACCCGCAGCAGGCGGGTCTGCAGTGGCAGCGGAAGTTCGCCGATTTCATCCAGGAACAGGGTGCCGCCGTCAGCGGCCTCGACCAGGCCGACGCGGCCGCCACGGCGTGCGCCGGTGAAGGCGCCATCGCTGTAGCCGAACAGCTCCGCTTCCAGCAGCGATTCGCTGATCGCGCCACAGTTCAGTGCCACGAAGCGGCCACGGCGTCCGCTGGCGGCGTGCAGCTGGCGCGCCACCAGTTCCTTGCCGGTGCCGGTTTCGCCGGTGACCAGTACGGTGCTGTCATGCGGGGCGTACAGCGTGATCTGTGCGCGCACCTGTGCCATGGCCTCGCTGTCGCCGAGCAGGTCGTGGGCATCGCTGCGCGGTGCGGCACGGCGGCGCGGCGCGGGCCGGCTGCCGCCGGAGCGGGCCAGAGTCTGGGTCAGTTCCAACGCGTGCTCGAACGCTTGCCGTACCGAATCTGCCGAGTACAGCAGCACGCCGGGCAGTCCGGCCTGTTCGGCGTGGTCGATGGCCATGCCGGTGCCGACGATCACCTCGATGCCGTTGGCGCGCAGGTCGGCGATGCAGTCGCGGGCATCCTCGCGGGTGACGAAGCGGCGATGCTCGATGTCCAGGCCGAAGCTCTGCTGGAAGTTGCTGAACACCGGCACGTCGCTGGCGTGGGTGACCAGGCCGATACGGCCGGCGATCCGACGTGCGCGCGCCAAGGCTTCCATCAGGTCGAAGCCGTTGGCCTGGATCGGCACCAGCGGCAGCTCCAGCCGGCTGCGCAGCCAGGCCGCGTTGGAGCCGCCGGCGATGACCACGTCGCAGTGCTCGCGGCGCAGGCGCTGGCCGATCACGTCCACCGCTTCCTCGAAGCCGAGGTTGATCTGCTCGACACGCGCGCGGCGATCGAACTCGGGAATGACGTCGCCGAGAAGACCGGTCAACCGCGAGACGCTGACGGTCCAGATCACCGGCCGACTGGGGTCGGCATCGGCGTGGCGCAGGGGCGAGCGGGGCAGGTACATGACGGCGCGCGTTGGACGGGATGTTTCATGATACATCTGTTTCAATGTTTCATATGTTTCACTGTTGCGTCGACGTCATTCCCGTGAAATCAACGGCTTGCAGCTTGGCATGGTGCTTGCGGTCTCTTTCCCGTACTTCAACCTGGATTGCCGCATGACAGCTTCCACTCCTTTCTCCGCCGGTGCCCGCTTCCGTGAGGCGCTGGCTGCCGAATCGCCGCTGCAGGTGATCGGCGCGATCAACGCCAACCACGCCCTGCTGGCCAAGCGCGCCGGCTTCCGCGCCATTTACCTGTCCGGCGGCGGTGTTGCCGCGGGCTCGCTGGGCCTGCCGGACCTGGGCATCAACACCCTGGAAGACGTGCTGGTGGACGTGCGCCGAATCACCGATGTCTGCGACCTGCCGTTGATGGTCGACATCGACACCGGCTTCGGCCCGAGCGCGTTCAACATCGCGCGCACCGTGAAGTCGCTGATCAAGGCCGGCGCGGCCGCCTGCCACATCGAAGACCAGGTCGGCGCCAAGCGCTGCGGTCACCGCCCGGGCAAGGAAATCGTCTCGCAGGGTGAAATGGTCGACCGCGTGAAGGCGGCTGCCGATGCCAAGACCGATCCGGACTTCTTCCTGATCGCGCGTACCGATGCCATCCAGGTGGACGGCGTGGACAAGGCCATCGAGCGCGCCATCGCCTGTGTCGAGGCCGGTGCCGACGGCATCTTCGCCGAGGCGGCCTACGACCTGGACACCTATCGCCGCTTCGTCGACGCGGTGAAGGTGCCGGTGCTGGCCAACATCACCGAATTCGGCGCCACCCCGCTGTTCAGCCGCGATGAACTGGCTTCTGCCGGCGTTGCGATCCAGCTGTTCCCGCTGTCGGCCTTCCGCGCCGCCAACAAGGCCGCCGAGAACGTCTACCAGGCGGTGCGCCGCGATGGCCACCAGCGCAATGTGGTGGAGACCATGCAGACCCGCGAAGAACTCTACGACCGCATCGGCTACCACGCCTTCGAGCAGCAGCTCGATGCACTGTTCGCCGCCAAGAAATAAGCAGTACCCTGCACCATCAAGTTTTCGGAGGGAAACATGAACGATACGACCGCAACCCCGACCTTCAAGCCGAAGAAGTCCGTCGCCCTGTCCGGCACCGCTGCGGGCAACACCGCGCTGTGCAGCGTGGGCCGTAGTGGCAACGACCTGCACTACCGTGGCTACGACATCCTGGACCTGGCCAACACCAGCGAGTTCGAGGAAATCGCCTACCTGCTGGTGCACGGCAAGCTGCCGACCCGCGCCGAGCTGGTTTCGTACAAGGCCAAACTGAAGTCGCTGCGTGGCATTCCTGCTGCGGTGAAGGCGGCGCTGGAAGAGCTTCCGCCGTCGGCACACCCGATGGACGTGATGCGTACCGGCGTGTCCGTGCTCGGCTGCGTGGCGCCGGAGAAGGACGACCACAACCATCCGGGCGCGCGTGACATCGCCGACAAGCTGATGGCCTGCCTCGGTTCGATGCTGCTGTACTGGTACCACTGGAGCCACAACGGCCGCGCCATCGATGTGGAAACCGACGATGACTCGATCGGTGGCCACTTCCTGCACCTGCTGCACGGCGAGAAGCCGCAGGAATCGTGGGTGAAGGCGATGCACACCTCGCTGATCCTGTACGCGGAGCATGAGTTCAATGCCTCGACGTTCACCTGCCGCGTCATCGCCGGCACCGGCAGCGACATGTACAGCGCGATCTGCGGTGGCATCGGCGCGCTGCGCGGTCCGAAGCACGGCGGCGCCAACGAAGTGGCGTTCGAAGTGCAGAAGCGCTACGACAGTCCCGATGAGGCCGAGGAAGACATCAAGGCCCGCGTCGAGCGCAAGGAAGTGGTGATCGGTTTCGGCCACCCGGTCTACACCGTCTCTGATCCGCGCAACAAGGTGATCAAGGACGTGGCCCGCGAGCTGTCCGAAGAGCAGTCGAGCATGAAGATGTACAACATCGCCGAGCGCCTGGAATCGGTGATGTGGGACATCAAGAAGATGTTCCCGAACCTGGACTGGTTCAGCGCCGTCAGCTACCACATGATGGGCGTGCCGACCGCGATGTTCACTCCCCTGTTCGTGATCGCCCGCACCGCCGGCTGGAGCGCGCACATCGTCGAGCAGCGTATGGACGGCAAGATCATCCGCCCGAGCGCCAACTACATCGGTCCGGAAGACCGCGACTTCGTCGCCATCGACAAGCGCGTCTGATCCACCTGCCGTACCCATCCGGCCGGCCGCGTGCCGGCCGGGTGCTTTCGCCGCCGCACCGCCGGCACCCGGCCCGCCCCAAGTACTCCGCCAGCCCATGAATACCGATTACCGCAAGAACCTCCCCGGCAGCGCGCTGGATTATTTCGACGCGCGTGCCGCTGTCGATGCGATCCAGCCCGGCGCCTACGCCACCCTGCCGTACACCTCGCGCGTGCTGGCCGAGAACCTGGTGCGTCGCTGCGATCCGGCCACGCTCGGCGATTCGCTGAAGCAGCTGATCGAGCGCCGTCGCGACCTCGATTTCCCGTGGTTCCCGGCGCGCGTGGTCTGCCACGACATCCTCGGCCAGACCGCGCTGGTGGACCTGGCCGGCCTGCGTGATGCGATCGCCGACAAGGGTGGCGACCCGGCCAAGGTCAACCCGGTTGTGCCGGTGCAGCTGATCGTCGATCACTCGCTGGCGGTGGAGTGCGGTGGTTTCGATCCGCAGGCGTTCGAAAAGAACCGCGCGATCGAAGATCGTCGCAATGAAGACCGTTTCCACTTCATCGACTGGACCAAGCAGGCATTCCAGAACGTGGATGTGATTCCGCCGGGCAACGGCATCATGCACCAGATCAACCTGGAGAAGATGTCTCCGGTGATCTACGTGCAGGACGGCGTGGCCTTCCCGGATACCTGCGTGGGCACCGACAGCCACACCCCGCACGTGGATGCGCTGGGCGTGATCGCCATTGGTGTGGGTGGTCTGGAAGCGGAGAACGTGATGCTGGGCCGCGCGTCGTGGATGCGCCTGCCCGACACCGTCGGTGTCGAACTGACTGGCCGCCCGCAGCCGGGCATCACCGCCACCGACGTGGTGCTGGCGTTGACCGAGTTCCTGCGCAGGGAACGCGTCGTCGGCGCGTGGCTTGAATTCTTCGGCGAGGGTGCCGCGGCACTGACCATCGGTGACCGTGCCACCATCTCCAACATGTGCCCCGAATACGGGGCCACCGCCGCGATGTTCTACATCGACGCGCAGACCACCGATTACCTGCGCCTGACCGGGCGCGAGGAGTCGCAGGTAGCGCTGGTGGAAAACTACGCACGTACCACCGGTCTGTGGGCCGACGATCTGGCGACCGCGCAGTACGAGCGCGTGCTGCACTTCGACCTGTCCAGCGTGGTGCGCAACATGGCTGGCCCGTCCAACCCGCACAAGCGCGTGGCCACTGCCGATCTGGCCGAGCGCGGCATCGCCGACGAGGCCAAGCTGGAAGCGGGCAAGGCCGAGCAGGCGCAGGGCCTGATGCCCGATGGCGCGGTGATCATCGCGGCCATCACCAGCTGCACCAACACCTCCAATCCGCGCAACGTGATCGCCGCCGCACTGCTGGCGCGCAACGCCAACGCACGTGGCCTGCAGCGCAAGCCGTGGGTGAAGTCGTCGCTGGCGCCGGGTTCCAAGGCCGTCCAGCTGTACCTGGAAGAATCCGGCCTGCTGCCGGACCTGGAGCAGCTCGGCTTCGGCATCGTCGCCTTCGCGTGCACTACCTGCAATGGCATGAGTGGTGCGCTGGATCCGAAGATCCAGCAGGAAATCATCGACCGTGACCTGTATTCCACGGCCGTGCTGTCGGGTAACCGCAACTTCGATGGCCGCATCCATCCGTACGCCAAGCAGGCCTTCCTGGCGTCGCCACCGCTGGTGATCGCCTATGCCATCGCCGGCACTGTGCGCTTTGACATCGAGAAGGACGTGCTGGGCGTGGACGCCGACGGCAACGAGGTGCGCCTGAAGGACATCTGGCCGAGCGACGCCGAGATCGACGCGGTGGTGAAGGCCTCGGTGAAGCCCGAGCAGTTCCGCAAGGTCTACAACCCGATGTTCAACGTGCGCGTGGAGCACGGCGCCGCGGTCAGCCCGCTGTACGACTGGCGCCCGCAGAGCACCTACATCCGTCGTCCTCCGTACTGGGAGGGCGCACTGGCCGGCGAGCGCACGCTGGCAGGCATGCGCGCGCTGGCGGTGCTGCCGGACAACATCACCACCGACCACCTGTCGCCGTCCAACGCGATTCTGGCGTCCAGTGCCGCCGGCGAATACCTCGCGAAGATGGGCCTGCCGGAAGAGGACTTCAATTCCTACGCCACCCATCGCGGCGACCACCTGACCGCGCAGCGCGCCACCTTCGCCAATCCGAAGCTGTTCAACGAAATGGTGCGCAATGACGACGGCAGCGTGAAGCAGGGTTCGCTGGCGCGCGTGGAGCCGGAAGGCAAGGTGATGCGCATGTGGGAGGCGATCGAGACCTACATGGAGCGCAAGCAGCCGCTGATCATCATCGCCGGCGCCGACTACGGCCAGGGCAGCTCGCGTGACTGGGCCGCAAAGGGCGTGCGCCTGGCTGGCGTCGAGGCGATCGTGGCCGAGGGCTTCGAACGCATCCACCGTACCAACCTGATCGGCATGGGCGTGCTGCCGCTGGAGTTCAAGCCGGGCACCACCCGCCTGACCGTGGGGATCGACGGTACCGAGACCTTTGACGTGATCGGCGAGCGTACCCCGCGTGCCGAACTGACCCTGGTCATCCACCGCCGCGACGGCCAGGACGTGATCGTGCCGGTCACCTGCCGCCTGGACAGCGACGAGGAAGTGGCGATCTACGAGGCCGGCGGCGTGCTGCAGCGCTTCGCCCAGGACTTCCTGGAAGGCGCCAAGGTGGCGTAAGGCAGCAGATAGCTGACTTGTATCGAGTTGCCGCCATGCTGGCTTCGGCCCGCATGGCGGTGGTCACGGAGGAGAGGGGTGTTGCCCCATCTGCATGGGAACGGCGTTCTACAACATCGCAGGCACGGTCAACACCGCCTTCATCCTGCTGAGCCTATTGGGTGTGGGCGCGCAGTTGCGCCTGGTGCGCAACCGTCGGGAGCGTGCGGACGCGACTGACAGCGCCACTGCAGTATTGTCGCTGAATCAATTCACGGTCAGCTTCCTGGCGTACCTGTCTTTCTTCGTCTATGGCTACAGCGTCACGCCGTTCAATCACTTCATTGTCTGGCCACGCTTGCTCGCGTCGGTGCTGGTCATGGCCATCCTGGTGGAGATCTGGCGCGACCGACGGAATCGCTCCGCGACGACCAGCGTGTTGGCAGCCGCGCTGCTGCTGATCTGCGCGCTGACCGGCTTGGCCTGGGGTGATCGTCACGCGGACGAGGGCAGGGTGGTGGCCAGTGCGATGATCGTGGCCATCACTGCCTTGCTGGCGCAGGGCTATACGCATCAGATCCTGTTGATCCTTCGCAATGGCCATACCGGTGCAGTGTCGCTGCGGATGAGCCAGTGGATCCTGCTCATGGACCTGTCCACGATCGTATTTGCCTTCGCCATGGGCCTACGGATGGGATGGCCGTTGCTGCTGCTGGCAGTGGTGAGTGGCAGTACCAAGCTGGTCATCCTGTACCTGTTCCGATGGCAGCAGGGAACGTCCGCGCGGGCGCGGCGAAGTCATACTGGAGCGCCTGCGTGATGGCGAAGGCCTCTTTAAGCAACGGCTGGCGCTTTCTGCCCTTGTCGTTGCCTTTGGTGCCTCGCAGACTGTCGCGTGACAGTTCCGCAGTGGAGGTCTATATGGTCAATGTCAACGTGGTGCTGACTGATGAGCTCAAACAGTTCGTGGACCAGGAAGTTCGTGAAGGCGACTACGCCAGCGCTTCCGAGTACGTTCGCGACCTTATCCGTCAGCGTCGGCGAAGCAAGGCTGAAGACCTGCTTCGCCAGTTGATCGCTGAAGGTCTTGCTTCGGGGCCTCCGGCCCCCTGCCTCTGGGGCACTTCCAGAAACTGCTCGAGCGCGCATCGAATCGAAGATGAAGCCAGTACATATGGCCCACCTTAGGGCGGTGCACGGCTCCCAGAGAATTGTTTCACTGCACACAGGAACCCGATCCATGACCTTCCTCCCGCAACTCCGTATTCCCGCTACCTACATGCGCGGTGGCACCAGCAAGGGCGTGTTCTTCCGCCTGCAGGACCTGCCCGAGGCCGCGCAGGTGCCGGGCGCCGCACGCGATGCACTGCTGATGCGCGTGATCGGCTCGCCCGATCCGTATGGCAAGCAGACCGATGGCATGGGCGGTGCAACGTCCAGCACCAGCAAATGCGTGATCATCTCCACCGCTTCTGTGCCGGACCACGATGTGGACTACCTGTACGGCCAGGTCTCGATCGATACCGCCTTCGTCGACTGGAGCGGCAACTGCGGCAACCTCAGCACTGCGGTCGGCCCGTTCGCGATTGCCAACGGCCTGATCGATCCCGCCCGCGTGCCGCGCGATGGCCTGTGCACCGTACGCATCTGGCAGGCCAACATCGGCAAGACCATCATCGCGCACGTGCCGATGCGCGATGGCGAAGTACAGGAGACCGGCGATTTCGAGCTGGATGGCGTGACCTTCCCGGCGGCCGAGATCCAGCTGGAATTCATCGATCCGTCCGACGACGGTGATGCGGGCGCGATGTTCCCGACCGGCAATCTGGTCGATACATTGGACGTGCCCGGCGTGGGCAGCTTCGAGGTGACCATGATCACCGCCGGCATCCCGACCATCTTCCTCAACGCCGCCGACCTCGGCTACACCGGGACCGAGCTGCAGCCGGCAATCAACGAAGACAAGGCGGCACTACAGAAGTTCGAGACCATTCGTGCCTACGGCGCGCTGCGCATGGGCCTGATCAACACGCTGGAAGACGCGGCAACCCGCCAGCACACACCGAAGGTCGCCTTCGTGGCACCGGCACAGGACTACGTGTCGTCCAGCGGCAAGGCCATTCCGGCCTCGGCGATCGACCTGCATGCGCGTGCGCTGTCGATGGGCAAGCTGCATCACGCGATGATGGGGACCGCCGCCGTGGCGATCGGTACCGCAGCGGCGATTCCGGGCACGCTGGTCAATCGCGCGGCCGGTGGCGGCGAACGCGAAGCAGTAACCTTCGGCCATCCCTCCGGCACGCTGCGCGTGGGCGCGCTGGCCGGCCTCGTTGACGGCCAGTGGACGGTGACCAAGGCCATCATGAGCCGCAGCGCCCGCGTATTGATGGAAGGCAAGGTGCGGGTACCGGCCGAGTAACCAGCCGAACGGCGCCGGCATCACATGCTCTGGTGGATGCCAACCTTGGTTGGCATTGCATTGGCACCGCCCGGGTACGGTCCAGCGCCAGCCTAGGTTGGCGATTACCGGGAGGCGCGGCCTGACCTGCTTCTGAAGAGGAGATCGACGATGTCCGACAACCACACCCCATCCAACGAGCGTGCAGCGTGGGATGCACTGCTGGTGGACATCGTCGATTACGTGCGCGACGCGCGCATCGACTCACCGCTGGCGTTCCAGACCGCGCACCACTGCCTGCTCGATACGCTGGGCTGTGGCCTGGAAGCGCTGTCCTTCCCGGCCTGCAGCAAGCTGCTCGGTCCACTGGTGCCGGGCATCAGCGTAGTCAACGGCGCGCGCGTACCGGGCACGCACTACGTGCTGGATCCGGTGCAGGCCGCCTTCAACATCGGCGCAATGGTGCGCTGGCTGGATTTCAACGACACCTGGCTCGCCGCCGAATGGGGGCACCCGTCGGACAACCTGGGCGGCATCCTCGCCGTCTGCGATTGGCTGGGCCGCAACGCGCAGGCCCTGCGCCGACCGCCGCCGACCGTGCACGACGTGTTGCTGGCGATGATCAAGGCGCACGAGATCCAGGGCGTGCTGGCCCTGCAGAACTCCTTCAACCGGGTCGGGCTGGACCATGTGGTGCTGGTCAAGGTCGCCACCACGGCGGTGGTCTCGCAGCTGCTCGGGCTGGACCGCGAGCGCATGCTCAATGCGCTGTCGCTGGCCTGGGTCGATGGCCAAGCGCTGCGCACCTACCGGCACGCACCCAACACCGGCTCGCGCAAGAGCTGGGCGGCCGGCGATGCGACCAGCCGTGGCGTGCGCTTGGCCTTGATGGCAGCCAGCGGTGAGATGGGCTATGCCAGCGTGCTGAGCGCGCCAACCTGGGGCTTCGAGGCCGTGTCCATGCGCGGTCAGGCACTGACGCTGGGGCGACCGTTAGGCAGCTATGTGATGGAGAACGTGCTGTTCAAGATCAGCTACCCGGCCGAGTTCCACGGCCAGACCGCAGTGGAGGCCGCGGTCATGCTGCACCAGCAGTTGCTTGCGATGGGGCGGCGGGTCGAGGACATTGCGCACATCGCGATCCGGACCCAGGAAGCCTGCATCCGCATCATCGACAAGCAGGGCCCACTGCATAACCCGGCCGACCGCGACCACTGCGTGCAGTACATGGTCGCCATCGCATTGCTGCATGGGCGGCTGGTGGCAGAGGACTACGAGGACGATGTGGCGGCGGATCCGCGCATCGATGCACTGCGCGCGAAGATGGGCTGTCATGAGGATCCGCAGCTCAGCGCCGATTACCTGGACCCGGACAAGCGCAGCATCGCCAACGGCCTGAGTGTGCGCTTCAGCGACGGTACTGAGCTGCCCGAGGTACTGGTGGAATACCCGCTGGGCCACGCGCGCCGACGTGAGGAGGGCATTCCGTTGCTGATGGACAAGTTCCGCCGGCACCTGGCCCACCGCTTCCCGACCACCCAGCAGCAGCGCATCCTGGCCGCATCGCTGGACCCTGTGGCGCTGGCGGCGATGCCGGTGACCGACTACGTGGACCTGTACCTGCCGGGCTAGAGCGATCGGTAGTGCCGGCCGCTGGCCGGCAATTCCATCCAATCTGCCATGCCGGTTGCCGGCCAGCGGCCGGCACTACCCGCACTTGGGGCAATTGCCGAATTCGCGTCAACACTTTGACGTGGCCTGCCTATAATGGCCGCCTCGATCAAGGAGTGACGACATGAGCGGTCCGGCACGGCGGAAGCGGTGGGGATGGGCGGCGGCGGTACTGGCAGGAGGCCTGTTGCTGGGCCTGGCTGGCTGCCGCAATGACAGCGGGCAGCTGCCCAAGGCCAGCGGTGAAGCCATCACCACCAAGGCCGAGCAGGTGAAGGAATTCACCCTGCTGCGTGCCTACCCGGACCAGAAGAATGACGGCCTGTCGCTGGCGCTGGAGTTCTCGCGCCCGCTGGTCGGCACCCAGGATTTCGACAAGCTGGTGCGCTTCGAAGAGAAGGTCGGCACCGACGACAGCAGCTGGACGCTGTCCGATGACGGCCTGACCCTGCGCTACCCGTTCGTCGAGGCCGGCAAGGAGTTCAGCCTGGTGGTCTCGCCGGACCTGCTGGCCGCCGATGGCAGCCGCCTGGGCAAGGAGCTGAAACAGAAGGTGTTCAGCGGCGAGCTGAAACCGGTGGTCGGCTTCGCCTCGCAGGGCAGCGTGCTGCCGGCCAAGGACAGTCGTGGCCTGCCGGTGGTCTCGGTGAACGTGCCGGAGGTCGACGTCGAGTTCCTGCGCGTGCGCGAGAAGGACCTGCCGACCTTCTTCAGCCAGTACCAGCGCGGTGGCCGCCGCGGCAGCTGGGAGCTGAGCAGCGACTACGAGCGCAGCCCGATCAACAAGCTGGCAGAGCCGGTCTACGTCAACCGCTTCATCCTGGGCGGCAAGAAGAACGAGCGGGTGCTGACCTACCTGCCGACCCAGGACATCAAGGAACTGCAGGAGCCGGGCCTGTACTTCGCCCTGCTCAAGCGCACCGGTGACTACGAAGGCGAGTTCGATACCGCGTTCTTCTCGGTCAGCGACATCGGCCTGCATACCCGCGCCTACAAGGACAAGCTGTTCGTCCATACCGCCGGCCTGAAGGACGGCGCGCCGCTGAAGGGCATCGACCTGCGCGTGCTCGATGCCAAGGGCGAGGTGGTGCTGAAGGGCAGCACCGACGGCAATGGCAATGCGCTGCTGAACTACACCCTGGATGCCACCCACGTGCTGGTCGCCAGCACCGGCAAGGACACCAGCTTCCTGCCGTTCAACCAGCCGGCGCTGGACCTGAGCGAATTCGCCGTGGCCGGCCGTGACAATGCCTGGTTCGACGTCTACGCCTGGTCCGGCCGCGACCTGTACCGCCCGGGCGAGACCGTGCGCCTGTCCGCCCTGCTGCGCGACAACGACGGCAAGCCGGTCAAGGCGCAACCGGTATTCCTGCGGCTGAAGCAGCCCGACGGCAAGACCTTCCGCGAGACCCGCCTGCAGCCGGGCGACCAGGGCTACATCAACTTCGAGCAGGTCATTCCCGCCGAGGCGCCGACCGGGCGCTGGCAGGTCGAGTTCCGCACCGACCCGGCCAGCAAGGAAGCGATCCAGGGCATGACCCTGCGCATCGAGGAATTCCTGCCGGAACGCATGAAGCTGGACTTGGACAGCGCGCAGAAGACGCTGAAGCCGGGTGAGGACCTGCGCCTGCAGGCCAATGGTGCCTATCTGTACGGGGCACCGGCCAATGGCAACCGCTTCACGGCACGTATGGCGGTGGCCGCCGAGCAGAAGCCGGTGGAGGGCCTGCCGGGCTATTTCTTCGGTGACCCGACCCTGCAGCTGCCGCGCGAGGCCAAGGACGTGATCGATACCACGCTGCCGGGCAACGGCCAGCTGCGTGAGGACGTCGCGTTGCCGGAAGAGGCAGCCAAGGCCAAGGCGCCGATTGCCGTAGTGCTGTCCGGCAGCCTGTATGAAACCGGTGGCCGCACGGTCACCCGTACCCTGAAGCGGGTGATGTGGCCGGCCAACGCCCTGGTCGGTGTACGCCCGCTGTTCAACCCGGAGGACGGTGCCGATTCCAACGGCAACGCGCGCTTCGAATTGATGCGCGTGGATGCTGCTGGTACGCCGCAGCCGGCCAAGGGCTTGAAGATCACTCTGGTGCGCGAGCTGCGCGACTACCACTGGACCTTCAACGACAACCGCTGGGACTACGATTTCACCCGCCGTTTCGAGAACAAGGAAACCCGCACCGTCGATGCCGGCAGCAGTGCGGTCGCCTTCGATTTCCCGGTGGAGTGGGGCGAGTACCGGGTGGACGTGTTCGACCCGTCCACCGGCCTGACCAGCCGTTACCCGTTCCGCGCCGGCTGGAGCTGGGGTGATGACAACCGCGGCCTGGACGCGCGCCCGGACAAGATCAAGCTGGGCCTGGACAAGACCGGCTACAAGGCAGGCGACACGCTTGAGGTGACGGTGACCCCGCCGCACGCCGGCAAGGGCATCCTGATGGTCGAGACCGACCGCATGCTGTACGTGCAGGACATCGACGCCAAGCCGGGTTCGACCTTCAAGATTCCGGTCACCGCTGACTGGGAGCGCCACGACGTCTACATCACCGCGCTGGTGTTCCGCGGCGGCAGTGCGCCGAGCAAGATCACCCCGGCCCGTGCGGTGGGCGTGGTGCACGTGCCGATGGACCGCAAGGGGCGCACCGTGGCCGTCGGCCTGGCAGCGCCCAAGCAGATGCGACCGGAACAGGACCTGCCGGTGACGGTCAGCGCACCGCAGCTGGCCGGCAAAATGGCGCACGTCACGGTCTCGGCGGTGGACGTGGGCATCCTCAACATCACCCGCTTCCCGGTGCCCGATGCCGGTGCGCACTTCTTCGCCCAGCGTCGCCTCGGCATCGATGCCTACGACATCTACAGCCGGGTGATCGAGAGCTTTGACGGCGGCGCCGGCAAGCTGAAGTTCGGTGGCGACATGGCGCTGCAGGCGTTGCCGCAGGCCAAGCGCCCGACCGCGCGCGTGCAGACCGTGGACCTGTTCTCTGGCCCGGTGCAGCTCGATGCCAAGGGCATCGCCCGCATCCGCCTGAAGGTGCCGGACTTCAACGGCACCCTGCGGGTGTCGGCACTGGTCTACAGCGATGACCAGTACGGCAAGCGCGACGTGGAAACCGTGGTGCGTGCGCCGATCCTCGCCGAAGCCAGCATGCCGCGCGTGCTCGCTCCGGGCGACCGCAGCACCGTGACCCTGGATGTGCAGAACTTCACCGGCAAGCCGGGCCAGTTCAACGTGAAGGTGGAAAGCGAGGGCCCGCTGAACCTGGGCGAAGGCAGCCGCAGCGTGCAGTTGAATGCCGACGCCAAGACCACGTTGAGCTTCCCGCTTTCGGCACGCGAGGGCCACAGCGTGGCCAAGGTGCGGGTGCGGGTGGACGGCAACGGCTTCAAGGCCGATCGCCGTTACGACCTGCCGGTGCGTGCGGCGTGGCCGCAGGTGCTGCGTTCGCAGGTGCGCACGCTTGATCCGTTGGCCGCGGTCAGCCTCGATAACAGCCTGACCGATGGCCTGATGGCCGAGTCGGTGAATGCCCGCCTGCTGGTCAGCCCGCTGCCGCCGATCCCGTTCGCCAGTGCGCTGCAGGGTGCATTGAACTACCCGTATGGCTGTGCCGAGCAGACCACCAGCAAGGGCTACGCCGCGCTGATCCTGGACCAGGCAACATCGTCGATGCTCGGTGCCGACGGGCTGGATGCCAAGACCCGCCGCGAGCGCATGGAAGGTGCGTTTGGCCGCCTGGCGTCGATGCAGGTGGCCAATGGCAACTTCTCGATGTGGGGTGACGACGGCTACGTGAACCCGTGGCTGACCCCGTACATCACCGAGTTCCTGCTCGATGCCAAGGACGCCGGCTTCGCCGTGCCCGACAACGTGCTGCAGAAGGCACTCAACCGCCTCAGCGAGGATCTGCTGTCCGGTGGCAACCAGTTCTATGGCCAGGACGACCGCGAGAAACTGAAGTTCGCCAACCAGGCGTACTCGGGCTACGTGCTGGCCAGGGTCAACCGTGCGCCGCTGGGTACCCTGCGCACGCTGTACGACAACGAGCGCAGCAAGGCGGTCGGCGGCCTGTCGCTGGTCCACCTGGGCGTGGCGCTGTCGTTGCAGGGCGATGCCAAGCGCGGCCAGGCCGCGCTGGCGGCGGCCTTCGCCAAGTCCAGCAGCGAACGCCCGTCGTACTTCGGCGACTACGGCAGTGCGATCCGTGATGACGCGCTGATGATCGCGCTGACCCACGAAAACAAGCTGGCCAAGCCGGCCTGGGATGCACGTGCGGTTGACCTCGGCCGCGGCCTGGATGCGCGCCGCAATGCCGGCTGGATGTGGCTGAGTACGCAGGAACAGGTGGCGATTGCCCGCCTTGGCAAGGCGCTTGCTGCCAACCAGAAGGCGCTGGTGGCCGGTGAACTGGTGATCGGTGGCAACACCGAAGCCATCGGCGAACGCAAGCTGTTCGGCCGCAACTTCAGTGCAAATGAACTCGCCAGCGGCGTGCGCTTCACCCCGCAGGGCCAGCCGCCGATGTTCGCCAGCATCGACGTGGCCGGTATCCCGCGCAGCGCGCCGGCACCGGATAACAGCGTGCTGGGCGTCGAGCGCAGCTACTACGGCACCGATGGCAAGCCGTGGTCGCCGCGGCCGCTGAAGGAAGGCGAAGCCCTGATCGTGCGCGTCACCGTCACCGCTGACACCACGATGCCCGATGCACTGCTGACCGACCTGCTGCCGGCCGGCCTGGAGATCGAGAACTTCAACCTGGGCGATGCCAAGCAGTGGGCCGACGTGGTGGTCGATGGCATCACCATCAGCGACCGGGGTGAAGCCGCCGATACCAAGCACGAGGAATTCCGCGACGACCGCTACGTGGCCGCGCTGAAGCTCTCGCGTGGCAGCAAGGCCAACGTGTTCTACCTGGTGCGCGCGGTGACCCCGGGTACCTACTCGGTGCCGCCGCCGCTGGTGGAGGACATGTACCGGCCGCAGCTGCGCGGCGTCGGCCGCAGCAACCCGACCACGATCACGGTGGTACAGCCGTGACCGCGCGGACGGGCCGCGACGGTGCGGCCCGTCCAGCTGGCAAGCTCCAATGCGGCACGCTGCAATGAAGAACACGATGACGACCCGGCTGGCGACCCTGCGCCGCCGGCTGCAGCCACTGTGGCCGTGGCTGCGCTGGGGTATGGCCGCCACGCTGGCACTGCTGCTGGTGCTGGATTTCGTCTTCCCGCCGCCGCTGCCGAAGCAACGCGATACCAGCACTCTGGTGGTGGCTGCCGATGGCACGCCGCTGCGTGCGTTCGCCGACGCCGAGGGCGTGTGGCGTTATCCGGCATCGACCGACAGCGTCTCGCCGCTGTACCTGCAGGCGCTGCTGACCTACGAAGACCGCTGGTTCTGGCGCCATCCGGGCATCAACCCGCTGGCGATCCTGCGTGCCAGTGGCCAGCTGCTGCGCGGTGGTCGCATCGTGTCCGGTGGCTCGACCTTGACCATGCAGGTCGCACGCATCCTCGATCCGCATACGCGCACGCCCTGGGGCAAGCTCAAGCAGATGCTGCGTGCGGTGCAGTTGGAAGTGCACCTGAGCAAGCAGCAGATCCTGGCCCTGTACCTGGAGCGCGCACCCTACGGCGGCACCATCGAGGGCGTGGAAGCGGCCAGCTGGGCCTACCTGGGCAAGCCGGCGGCGCAGCTGTCGCATGCCGAGGCGGCGTTGCTGGCGGTGCTGCCACAGGCGCCGAGCCGGCTGCGCCCGGACCGCCATCCGGAAGCGGCGCAGAAGGCACGCGACAAGGTGCTGTCACGCATGGCCGAGCTGGGCGCGTGGACAGCGGAAGAAGTGGAAGATGCGCGCATCGAGAACGTGGTCGCACGCTCGCTGCGGCCGCCGCTGCATGCCGCGTTGCTGGCACAGCGCCTGCACTCGGCGCATCCGGGCCAGGCACGCATTCAGAGCAGTATCGACATCGGCCTGCAGCGCACCCTGGAAGAACGCGTGGCCAGCTACTTCTCCACGCTGCCCGAGCGCACCTCGGCGGCCCTGCTGGTGGTCGACAACCAGACCCTGCAGGCGCGTGCCTATGTCGGCACGCTGGCGTTCGGTGACCGCCAGCGGCTCGGCCACGTGGACATGGTGCAGGCCTGGCGCTCGCCTGGGTCCACGCTCAAGCCGTTCCTGTATGCAATGGCGCTGGACGATGGCCTGATCCACTCGGAAAGCCTGCTGGTCGATGCGCCGCAGAGTTTCGGCAGCTACCGCCCCGGCAACTTCGACATGGCCTTCAATGGGCCGATCGGCGCCTCCAGCGCGCTGCGGCTGTCACTCAACGTGCCCTCGGTGGACCTGCTGCAGCGGGTCGGTCCGGCGCGCTTTGCTGCGCGCCTGTCGCACTCCGGCATCCAGCTGCGCTTCCCGCCGGGCAGCACGCCCAACCTGTCGCTGATCCTGGGCGGCACCGGTGCGCGGCTGGAAGATCTGGTCGGTGCGTTCGCCGCGCTCAACCGCAACGGCATCGCCGGGCGCGTGCGCTACACCGATGACGAACCGATGATCGAGCGGCGCCTGGCCTCGCCGGGCGCCAGCTGGATCGTGCGCGAGATGCTGGAATCGAATCCGCGGCCGGGGTATAGCGTCGGGACGTTCGATGTCGGTGGCCGCCCGCGCGTGGCGTGGAAGACCGGCACCAGTTACGGGTACCGCGATGCGTGGGCGATCGGCAGCACCCGCCACTACACCGTGGGCGTGTGGGTGGGTCGGCCGGACGGCACACCCCTACCGGGCCAGTACGGCGCGGTGACCGCGCTGCCGCTGATGTTCGAGGTGGTGGACAGCCTGCCGCGCCAGCGCGGTGACTCGGCCGCTGCGCCGATGCCGGCCAGCGTCAGCCAGGAAGACATCTGCTGGCCGACCGGTGAGCATGCCGAAGGCCTGCCTGCTGCGCTCTGCCAGCGGCTGATGCCAGCCTATCTGCTGGAAGGGGCAGCACCACCGACCTTCCCCGAACGCGAAGCACGGCGCTGGCAACCGGGTCGGCAGCGCTACCTTGCCGATGCGCGTACCGGTCTGCGTGTGTCAGCCGATTGCCGCTTGCCGCACGAAGAAGTCGCGCGCGAGATCGCGCGCTGGCCAGCGTTGCTGTCGCCGTGGCTGTCCAAGGCCACGCGCGAAGCCTCGCAGCTGCCGGCGCTGTCGCCGGACTGCCGTGATGATGGCCGCGAGGCCAGCGTTGCGCTGCACATCGATGGGCTCAACGATGGCGCCACGCTGGCGCGCGCGCCGAATTCGGAACATGGCGTACGCCTGCAGCTGCGCGCGCTGGGCAGCGAGCAGGCGGTGGACTGGTTGCTCGATGGACGCTGGATCGCACAGACGCACGGCGCGCAGCTGATGCAGCGCGAGTTCGCCGGGCCGGGCGCGCACACCTTGACCGCGCTGGCGGCAGATGGCGCGTGGACACAGGTAAGGTTCAACGTCCTGCGGTAGGTGCCAACCTTGGTTGGCACGTGATGAGTGCGCCCACCAGGGTGGGCATCTACCAAGGCGTATGCGGGGCCGCTATTCCCCGATCCACCCATCCAGCAGGTCGGCGAACTCGTCGGCGTGCTCTTCTTCCTGCGCCAGGATCTCTTCAAGGATGCGCTTGGTGGTGGTATCGCGGTCACCGATGAAGTTGATCATCTCGCGATAGCTGTCGATGGCGATGCGCTCGGCCACCAGGTTCTCGCGCACCATGTCGCGCAGGTCGCTGCCTTCCTTGTATTCGGCGTGCGAACGCGCGGTCAGCGTATCCGGGTTGAGATCCGGCTCGCCGCCCAGCTGGACGATGCGCTCGGCCAGCTTGCCGGCATGCGCCTGTTCCTGCTGTGCATGTTCCAGGAACTCGGCCTTGACCGCGTCGGCCAGCATGCCCTTGGCCATGAAGTAGTGCCGGTAGTAGCGCAGAACGCAGACGTACTCGGTGGCCAGTGCGTCGTTGAGCAGCTTGATCACCACCTCGCGGTCAGCGCTGTAGCTGTCTGTGATCGCGCCGTCTTCGAGGTTGCGGCGGGCGCGCTCGCGCAGGGTTGCGCGATCGCTGATGCCAGGAACGTTTGCGGCGGGCTTGCTGGCTTTGGCTGGCTTGCTGGACATGGCTGGCCGTTTCCTTCTGCGGTGGGGAATCAGGTGGGGAGATGCTCCAGCACGTACTCGGCCGAAGACACTTCGAACTGGCCGGGCTGTTCAACCCAGGCCTCTCGAACTACGCCGTCGTCGACGTACAGGGCAAAACGACGCGAGCGGATTCCCATGCCCGACGCGCTCGCATCAAGCTCCAGACCCAGGGCGCGGGTCAGCTCGGCATTGCCGTCGGACAGCATCAGAAGGCCGTCGGGCACGCTCTGGTCGGCGGCCCAGGCCTTCATCACGAACGGGTCGTTGACGGCCATGCAGTAGACGTCGATGCCGCGCTGGCGGAAGGCCTCGAACTTTTCGACGTAGCCGGGAAGGTGACGTGCCGAGCACGTCGGGGTGAACGCGCCGGGCACGGCGAACAGCACCACCTTGCGCGCATCGAACAACGAATGCGTATCAAGCGTTTCAATGCCCTCGCGGATGCGCTTGAGGGTCACTTCCGGAATGCGGTCGCCGACATGGATGGTCATGGGAACTCCTTGCTGGGGCAGGCTAGTGGGCCGGATGGGACAGGGGCGTCAAGACATTGGAAACCCGGTGTGCAGGCCCCATCTTCCGGCGTTGTGGCAGGGGCTTCCAGCCACAGCGTGGCGCACGGGGATGGCAGCCGCATTGCGCAGGATCAGTCGGCCTCACCGGGGCCGCACGAGGGGCGGCGTAGCCTCGCAGGCGCGTAGAATGAACCCGGGGCGGCGCCACCGGCGCGGCCGAAGCGAATCGAGGTAGCTGGATGGAATTCAAGGATTACTACGCCACCCTGGGGGTGGAACCGAGCGCGGGCGAGGCGGAGATCAAGACCGCCTACCGCCGGCTGGCACGCAAGTACCACCCGGACGTCAGCAAGGAGGCTGGGGCCGAAGACAAGTTCAAGGCGGTCAACGAGGCCTACGAGGCGCTGCGTGATCCGGAAAAGCGCGCGGCCTACGACCAGCTGCGCGCGCAGGGCTATCGCCCGGGCGAGGAGTTCAACGTGCCGCCGAACTACGGCGGCGCCGGTGGTTTCAATTTCGAGGAAGTGTTCGGTGGCGGCGGCCCCAACGGCGGCTTCAGCGACTTCTTCGAAAGCCTGTTCGCGCGCCAGCGCGGTGGAGCGGGCGCGGGGGCCGGTCCGGGCTTCAGCAGCCAGGGCCATGCGCCCAACCGCGATACCCGCGCCAAGCTGTCGGTGCCACTGGAAGCGGCCTACAGCGGCGACAGCCTGCGCATCACCGTCAACGGCAAGCAGCTGGACGTGCGCGTGCCCAAGGGCATCCGCCCGGGCCAGGTGATCCGCCTGGCAGGGCAGGGCAACCATGGCGGCAACCTGCTGCTGGAAGTGGAATACGCCGCCCACCCGCAGTTCGAGGTCGATGGCCGCAACATCCTCTATACGCTGCCGCTCACGCCGTGGCAGGCCGCGCTGGGCACCAGCATCAGCGTGCCGACCCTGGGCGGCGCGGTGGAACTGAAGATTCCGGCCGATTCCGATGCCGGCCGCAAGCTGCGCCTGCGCGGGCGTGGCCTGCCGGGCAACCCGGATGGCGACCAGATCGTCGAGATCGAGATCGTGGCCCCGGCTGCGACCGACGAGGCGCAGAAGAAGGCGTACCGCAATCTGGCCAAGGCGTTCGGCGAGACCATTTGAAGGTACTGCCGGCCGCTGGCCGGCAACTTCATTGCCCTGGACGGTGATGCGTGGTTGCCGGCCAGCGGCCGGCACTACCGCGCGCGTCTCAGCCCTGGCCCGCGAACACGCGCTCCAGCACCTCGGACAGCTCGTCCTCCGAGAACGGCTTGGTGATGTAGGCCTTGGCGCCCTGGCGCATGCCCCACATGCGGTCGGTGTCCTGGTCCTTGGTGGTCACCAGGATCACCGGGATATGCCGGGTCGCCTCGTCGCGGGCGAGGGTACGGGTGGCCTGGAAGCCGTTGAGGTTGGGCATCACCACGTCCATCAGGACCAGGTCGGGCAGCTCGGCCTTGGCGGTTTCGACCCCGGCGGCGCCATCGGTGGCGGTCAGGATCTGGTGCCCGAGCTTCTCGACGATGCGCTGTATCCCCAACAGCTGCGACGGTGAGTCGTCGACGATCAGAATGCGTGCCATGTTGTTCCCCATGTAATGCCCGCAGTGTAGTGCGGGCCCATTACCGGCGGGAGGGCCGCGTCTGCCGTCCGTCGCCTGCCTGCGACGTTCAGTCGATCCGCACCACGGTGCGACCCAGCGAACCGCCCGCCAGCATCCGTTCGAACACGGCAGGAAGGCCATCGAGGCCGACTTCGGCGGTGCAGATGCGGTCCAGGTGCTGCGGCTTCCAGTCACTCCCCAGCCGCGACCACACTTCCTCACGCAGTCCGCGTGGCGCATTGGCCGAGGACACGCCCAGCAGCGAGACACCGCGCAGGATGAACGGCATCACCGTCATGTCCAGCGTCGGACTGGCTGCCAGGCCGGCACTGACCACGCTGCCGTAGGGCACGGTCTGCGCCAGCAGGCTGGCCAGCATGTCGCCTCCGGCATTATCGAGGCCACCCCCGAAGCGGGCCGACTGCAGCGCGCCGGTGTCGGCCAGCGCGTCGCGCGGCAGTACCTCGGTGGCGCCGATGCTGCGCAGGAATCCTGCCTGGTCCGGCTTGCCGCTGACCGCGTGCACGCTGTAGCCGGCACGGCTGAAGATGGACAGCGCCAGCGCACCGACACCGCCGCTGGCACCGGTGACCGCCAGCGGGCCGAGTTCCGGGGTCTGGCGGTTGTCCTGCATGCGCAGCAGGGCCAGCGCCGCAGTGAAGCCGGCGGTGCCCAGCACCATCGCCTCGCGTGGGGTCAGCCCGGCCGGCTGGGCGATCACCGCGCGCGATTCCAGCCGCACGTACTGGCTGTAGCCGCCGTCGCGGGTCTCGCTGAGGCCGCAGCCGGTGGCCAGCACCGCGTCGCCTTCACGCCAGTCCGGGTCGGTGCTGGCGACCACGGTGCCGGCCACATCGATGCCGCCCACCAGCGGGAAGCGGCGCAGGATCTTCCCTTTTCCAGTACCGGCCAGCGCGTCCTTGTAGTTGACCGAGGACCAGTGGGCGCGGATCAGCACCTGGCCGGGGTTGAGGTCGTCGACCCCGAGCCGGACCAGGCCGCTGCGGTAGCCGGCGTCGTCGTTTTCGATGCGGAAGGCGGTGAACGGGGTGGTGGGGGCCATCGGCGTTGCCTGACTTCGAGGAAAACGCCACCTTACCCCGTTGCCCCCCTTTCGATCCTGCCGATCCGCCCCATCTTGTATGATCGGTGATGGTTTCACGGCTGGCGGTGCGGGAAGGGCCCGCGCCGCAGCCCAAATCTTGATGGAGCGTGCATGGCCTGGAATACACCCGGCGGCAACAAGGGCGGACAAGGCCCCGAGGACAATCGACGCGGGCCGTTCGGGTCACGCGGCGGTGGCAATGGTGGTGGCTGGGGCGGTTTGCCCGGGCCGCTGAAGGACCTGTTCGACGGCGGCATCGTGCGTTGGGTGGTGGCAGCCGTGGTGCTGCTGGTGCTGTTCTCCAGCTTCCAGCTGATCGGCGAACAGCAGCGTGGCGTGGTGCTGCGCTTCGGCCAGTTCTCGCGCATCCTGCAGCCCGGCCCGAACTTCAAGCTGCCGTGGCCGATCGAATCGGTCACCAAGGTCAACGCCACCGAGATCAAGACCTTCTCGATCCAGGTGCCGGTGCTGACCCGCGACGAGAACATCGTCAACGTCTCGCTGAACGTCCAGTACCGCATCGACGACCCGCAGCAGTACCTGTTCGGCACCGTCGATGCCAACCAGGTGCTGGAGCAGTCGGCGCAGAGCGCCGTACGCGAGGAAGTCGGCCGCGCCGATCTCAACGCCGTGCTGAACAACCGTGGCCCGCTGGCCGTGGCCGCCGAGGAGCGCCTGCAGGCGCTGCTGAAGGCGTTCAAGACCGGCCTGACCGTGACCGGCCTGACCCTGCAGGATGCCCGTCCGCCGGAAGAAGTGAAGCCGGCCTTCGACGAGGTCAACGGTGCCCAGCAGGTCAAGGAACGCCTGATCAACGAAGCCCAGGCCTACGCCGCCAAGGTCGTGCCGGAAGCCCGGGGCCAGGCCTCGCGCGCCCGTACCACCGCTGAAGGCTACAAGCAGGCCGTGGTGTCCAAGGCCGAGGGTGACGCGCAGCGCTTCAGCCTGTTGCAGGCCCAGTACAAGGACGCCCCGGAAGTGACCCGCAAGCGCCTGTGGCTGGAGACCGTGCAGCAGGTACTGAGCGAGAACCGCAAGGTGATCGGTGGCGATGGCCGCCAGCTGATCTACGTGCCGATGACCGGCGATACCCGTCCGAGCACGTCGGCTCCGGCC
This sequence comes from Stenotrophomonas sp. YJH_SMC_58, assembly GCF_059369635.1. NCBI lineage: Bacteria > Pseudomonadati > Pseudomonadota > Gammaproteobacteria > Lysobacterales > Lysobacteraceae > Stenotrophomonas > Stenotrophomonas sp. YJH_SMC_58. Next base: position 91,588 of record NZ_JCAFSW010000001.1, on the reverse strand, counting down.
GCAGTGGCCAACCCGGACGTGGTGATGCCGTCGCTGCCGGGTGCAGCGGCGGAAGCTTCCCGTGATCCGGGCCGGCCGGTGGGCCGCCCGACCGGGCGACCGAGCGGCCGTGAGGAGGGCAGCCGATGAAGAGTCCTATCTGGATCGCCGTGATCGTGGCGGTGGTGCTGGGCCTGCTCGGCTCGGTGTACGTGGTCCGTGAGGACCAGACCGCCATGGTGCTGAACCTGGGCAAGGTGGTGCGTTCGGACATCAAGCCGGGCCTGCACTTCAAGGTGCCGGTGGTGGAAACGGTGAAGGTCTTCGACCGCCGCTTCCAGGTGCTCGACACCGCACCGGCGCGCTACTTCACCGCCGAGCAGAAGGACGTCAGCGTCGACTTCTTCGCCATCGGCTACATCTCCAACGTGGGTGACTACTTCCGTGCCACCGGCGGCGATCCGCGCATCGCCAACGCCCGCCTGGCACCGATCATCACCGACTCGCTGCGCAACCAGATCAACTCGCGCACCCTGCAGCAGCTGGTCTCCGGCGACCGCAGCGAGCTGATCGCCGAGCAGCTGAAGGGGATCAACGAGGCGGTGGCCGGCCTGGGCATGCAGATGATCGACCTGCGCATCAAGCAGGTGGACCTGCCGACCGACAGCCAGGTGATCAACGATGTGTACGAGCGCATGCGTGCCCAGCGCAAGCAGGAAGCCGCAAAGCTGCGCGCGGAGGGCGAGGAGCAGTCGCTGACCATCCGCGCCCAGGCCGACCGTGACAGCACCGTGCTGATCGCCGAGGCCGAGCGTGATGCCCAGCGCCTGCGCGGTGAAGGCGATGCCGAGGCGGCGCGCATCTACGGCAAGGCCGGCTCGGCCGATCCGTCGTTCTATGCGTTCTACCGCAGCCTGGAGGCCTACCGTGGCTCCATGACCGACGGCAACGGCGTGATCGTGCTGGACAAGAACGACCCGTTCCTGCAGTACCTGAAGAACGACCGCTGAGGTCGCAGGGCAGTACCCCACGGGGCCCGGCCATATGCCGGGCCCCGTGCTTTTTCCGGAGTCCCCCCATGAAAGATCTGTTTGCCGCTGTCTGCCTGGTCGCGGTGCTGGAAGGCCTGTTCCTGTTCGTCGCCCCGTTCGCCTGGAAGCGCATGGCCGAGCGCCTGCTGGACCTGCCCAGCCCGGCCCTGCGCAGCTTCGGTGGGCTGGTGCTGCTGGCAGGCCTGAGCCTGCTGTGGTGGGCCCGCCACTAGCAGGGTAGTGCCGGCCGCTGGCCGGCAACCCGGGATTGCCGGCCAGCGGCCGGCACTACCGCCTGCGTTCACATGCGTGGCCCGGCTCTGGTGGATGCCAACCTTGGTTGGCATTGCCGGCCAGCGGCCGGCACTACCGGGCGGGGCAGCTGACCGACCTGCTCCTGCGTGGCCAGGCTCTGGTGGATGCCAACCTTGGTTGGCATTGCCGGCCAGTGGCCGGCACGACCGGGCGGGGCGGCTGACCGGCCGGTAAAGCCACCCGTCGGAAAGGTGGCACCCGACCCCGGAAACCCGGATAATGCACAAAAGCCGGACGGGCCTCCCCGTTCGGCTTTTTCCGTGTCTGGGCCTTCCATCGCCGGCCGCTCCCCGTTTGGAGCCGCCTTGCAGGTGCTGGCCAGCCCGCCACGGTTTACCCGTCCGCGGCCCCGATGGCCGCAACAAATCGAGGAGCCCGTCATGGGTCAGTCTGTCGTAGTGTTGGGTGCCCAGTGGGGCGATGAAGGCAAGGGCAAGATCGTCGATCTGCTCACTGAGGAAATCGGCGCTGTCGTGCGCTTCCAGGGCGGCCACAACGCCGGCCACACCCTGGTCATCAACGGCAAGAAGACCGTCCTGCACCTGATCCCGTCGGGCATCCTGCGTGACGACGCGCTGTGCCTGATCGGCAACGGCGTGGTGATCTCGCCGGCCGCGCTGCAGAAGGAAATCGCCGAGCTGGAAGCCTCCGGCGTGGAAGTGCGGTCGCGCCTGAAGATCTCCCCGGCCGCGCCGCTGATCATGCCGTACCACATCGCCCTGGACCAGGCGCGCGAGCGCGCTGCCGGTGGCAAGGCGATCGGCACCACCGGCCGTGGCATCGGCCCGGCCTACGAAGACAAGGTGGCGCGTCGCGGCATCCGCATCGCCGACCTGCATTACCCGAAGCAGCTGGAAGAACTGCTGCGCACCGCGCTGGATTACCACAACTTCGTGCTGACCAAGTATCTGAACACCGATGCGGTCGACTTCCAGAAGACCTTCGACGAAGCGCTGGCCTTCGGCGAATACGTGCAGCCGATGAAGTCCGACGTGGCCGGCATCCTGCACGACCTGCGCAAGCAGGGTAAGCGCGTGCTGTTCGAAGGCGCGCAGGGCGCGCTGCTGGACATCGACCACGGCACCTACCCGTACGTCACCAGCTCCAACACCACCGTCGGTGGCGCGCTGGCCGGTTCCGGCGTCGGCGCCGATTCGATCGACTACGTGCTGGGCATCGCCAAGGCTTACGCCACCCGCGTCGGCGGTGGCCCGTTCCCGACCGAGCTGGACGACGAAGTCGGCCAGGGCATCCGTGACCGCGGCGCCGAGTATGGTGCGTCGACCGGCCGTCCGCGTCGTTGTGGCTGGATGGACATCGTCGCGCTGAAGCGTGCCGTGGCCATCAACGGCATCAGCGGCCTGTGCATCACCAAGCTGGACGTGCTGGACGGCATGGAAAAGCTGAAGGTCTGCATCGCCTACGAATACAACGGCAAGCGCACCGAGTACGCGCCGCTGGACGCGCAGGGCTGGGAAGAGTGCACGCCGGTGTACCTGGAGTTCCCGGGCTGGAGCGAGAACACCCACGGCATCACCAACTGGGACGACCTGCCGCCGGCTGCGCGCGCCTACCTGCGTTCGCTGGAAGAGCTGGCCGGCTGCCCGATCAGCATCGTCTCCACCGGCCCGGACCGCGACCACACCATGGTCCTGCAGGATCCGTTTGCCTGAGGTAACGCCGGGCGCTGCCCGGCGTAGGTGACAGGAAAAGCCCCGCGCAAGCGGGGCTTTTTCGTTACTGTGTCAGCGGGGTCGGCGAGGAAGCAAAGCGATGACCAGGATGTCAGCGTGAAGGGCGAAACGGTCGTGCGGATCACCCTGTGGGTGTTGTGGGGCCTGTGGGGCATCGCCTGCCTGGTACTGGTGCTGGGCGCGGCTGCCAATACCCTGGCTTCGCGCACGCAGACGGTGCCGTTGGTGCTGAGCCCTGGCGCAACCGCCCAGATCACCGTCTACCGCCTCATCGATGATCAACTGCGGCTGCGCCTGCGCTATGCCGCGGACGGTACGGAGGCTGACCCCGAGGTGCTGCTGCGCATCGAAACTCCGACCGATCATGGAGACTTCCGCGCAGGGGAGCGTTCGGGAGTGGCCGGGCAGGGCATCAATCGTGCGCTGGCTTCGGTTGAGTCCAGCGGCCTCATGGCGTCCTACTTCGGCTATGGCCGTGGCGACGCATTGCCACGCGGCCGCTCATGGGTGCGGGTAACCGTGCTGGAGGTGGACCCGGCGCTGGCCGATCGCGCGGCCACCGTCGAGCTGCAGCCGCCACTGGATCTGTTGAAGCTGACTGACCTGGATTATGTCTGGTTGTGGCCGTTCTTCTTCTGGAAAGTGGCGGCACTGCTCCTGTTGATTCCAGGGGCTGCCTTGGCGGTGTTCACGTTCACCTTGCGGCGCTGGCAGCACCGGGCTTCGAAGCAGGCGGATTCAGCAGTGGGTACGGATTGATCGATTCTCCCTTCCACCACTGCTTCTCCGGTCCCAGCACGTGCACCTCGAAATGCAGGTGCGGGGCCTCAGGGCTGGCGTTGCCGGTACTGCCCACGTAACCGATCACCTCCCCGCGTCTGATCACCTGCTTTTCGGTCAGGCCATCGGCATAGCGCTGCAGGTGCGCGTAGTAGTAGCACCAGCGTCCGCTGGGCTCGAACTGGTAGATCGTCAGGCCACCGCGCTCGCTGTCGAACAGTTTTTCCACCGTGCCATCGGCCACTGCCAGCACCGGCGTACCGGCATCGGCCATGATGTCGATGGCATCGTGCACGCGGCCTTCGCTGCGCGCATCGGTGAACGTGTCGCGCAGCTGGGAGGCCAGGACGCCCTGTACCGGCAGCAGCAGACCGGACGGCGCATCCGCAGCCCGCGCGGCTGACGGTGCGGTGGCGGCGGGGGCAGGGGCCGTGTCGAGCGGCGCTAGGGATCCCTTGGCCGGCGCCACAGCTGCTGCCGGTTGTGCTTCCGGCAGCGAGGCGGCTACCGGCTCGCCTGCATCGCGGCGCAGCCACCAGCCGGCCCCCAGTCCCAGCAGAACGCCCACTACGATCAGCTGCGAAAGACGCATCGGCTCACTCCTGCATCACCACGGGGACGGAGGTATCCACCGCATCGGCCACGCGCAGCGCATCCCAGTTGGTCATGCGCACGCAGCCATGTGACTCGGTCTTGCCGACATGGCCGGGCTCGGGCGTGCCATGCAGGCCGTAGTGTGGCTTCGACAGATCGATCCAGACCCGGCCGACTGGATTGTTCGGGCCCGGCGGCAGTGTCGCCTTCTTTTCGCCCTTGCGCGCATCCCAGAACAGCTTGGGGTTGTAGTGAAACGGCGGGTCGCGATACACGCCCAGGATCTTCCATTCGCCGATCGGCAGCGGATCGTGCTGGCTGCCGGAGGAAACCGGCACCTGAGCGATCACCTTGCCCTGCGCATCCAGCAACTGCAGGCTGGAATCGGACTTGTCGACGACCACCTTGGCCGCCTTCGGTAGCGGCGATGGTGCGATATTGGGCACCTGGATGCGGTTGCCCGCCTTGCTCAGATCCACGCCCGGATTGAGCAGCTTCAACAGCTCAGGGGATGCGTGGAAGCGTTCGCCCAGCGACTCTTCGACGTTGTTGAAGCCCAGCGATTTCAGTTTGGCCTGTGCGGCGGGGCCCTTCGGCACCGCCTGGAACGGCCCGGCGACATCCTCGCTGGTCAGCGTGTAGCTGGCCAAGGGGGTGACCGTATCAGCCTGCAGGGCCTGCCAGGTCGCGTCGTCCAGTTCACCGGTGACGGTCAGGCCGTGCGCCGCCTGGAAACCCGACACCGCGCGCCGCTGGTTGCTGCCCACTTCACCGTCGATCTGGCCGGGCGAGAAATTCGCACGGTCCAGCAGCACCTGGGCATGCAGGGCGGAACGTGCTGCGGTGTCCGGTCCGGCCTTCTCGGCGATGGGGGCGGGCAGTCCAGGGGGCGGTGCCTGCGCGAACGCCGGCGATGCCAGTAGCGAGAGAGCGAGCAGGGTGGATCGGTACACGGGTAATGGCATTGGGAACTCCAGCAGATGACGCCACCACCTTGCCTGCAGGCCGCGCCGAGCCACCGTGAAAGAGATCTGACGTCTGCATGAGCAGTCGGGTCGTTGCGCGACCGTCCCCGCGCGGGTGCCGCCGGCCAAGGGCTCACCAAGGTGAATGGTGCCCCACGCCATTGGCGGTCGGCGATCAAGATTGCCTGGCGGGCCGCCGATAACGCCACATCCCCCCCGTTTTGGATGTACCGATGAACTACTTGAGGAATGTCAGGGTTGCCTGGCGTCTTGGGCTGGGCTTTGGCCTGTTGCTGCTGTTGGTTGCGGCCGTGGTGGCCACCGGCGCCACCGCCAGTGTCGTGCAGAAGCGCGCGATGCAGCAGGTGGTCGATGTCAGCGTGGCCAAGGTGCGCCTGCTCTCGCAGATGCTCGATGCCAACAACCAGATGATGGTCGTTCGCCGCGAGATGCTGATCCGCCAGGGCGATGACCGTGGCCATGATGAGCAGCGCATCGCCGATCTGGTCAAGCGCTATGAGGCCAGTTGGACGGCCTACCAGGCGCTGCCCAGCGACGCCGAGGGCAAGGCCATTGCCGAGACCATCGCCGCCAAGCGTGCCATCGCGCGTCCGCTCAACAAGCAGACCAGCGAACTGATGGAGCAGGGCGACTACCCGGGCGCCGTGGCGCTGACCCTGGGCCCGGTGCAGGAAGCCGCCAACGGCTGGAACAAGGCGCTGTCCGATGGCGTGGACTTCGAAGAGAAGGAAAGCCGTGAGGCGGCCGCCGAGGCGATCCGCTTGGGCGAGCGCAGCCTGCTGCAGTTGCTGGTGCTGGGCGGCGTTGCACTGCTGGTGGGCATCGGTGCCTCGGTGATGATCGGCCGCAGCCTGACCGGCCCGTTGGCCCGCGCGGTGAACCTGGCCGAGCGCCTGTCCAAGGGCCAGCTGGACCAGGAGTTCCGCCTTGGCGGCCGCGATGAACTGACCCAGCTGGGTGAAGCCATGGCCAGCGTGCGGCAGAGCGTGCAGGCGGCGATCGGCGCACAGCTGCAGATGGCCGAACAGCACGAGGCGGGTGCGATCCGCTACCGCATGGACGCCAGCGCCTTCCCCGGCGATTTCGGCCGCATGGTGCAGGCCACCAACAGCCTGGTCGAATCGCACGTGCAGGTGGAACTGCTGATGGCCGAAGTGATGCAGCGTTACGCCATCGGTGACCTCAGCCGCGACCTGCCGGACTACCCGGGCGAGAAGGGCACGCTGACCCGCACCCTGGCCGCAGTGAAGCAGAGCCTGATGGCGATCAACGCGCAGATCGATGAACTGGCCCGGGCCGCGCGCGCCGGTGATTTCAGCATGCGTGGCGATGCCGCTGCGTTCCAGTTCCAGTTCAAGGCGATGGTCGAGCACCTCAACGGCATGATGGCCAGTTCGCAGGCCAGCATCGCCGACGTTTCCGACGTGCTACGCGCGATCTCGCACGGCGACCTGACTGCACGCATGGACGGCGAGTACGACGGTGTATTCGCCCGCATGCGTGACGACGCCAACACCACCACCGCGCAGCTGACCGGCATCGTGCGTGGCATCCAGGTGGCCGCCGACAGCATCAACAACGCGGCGCAGGAACTGGCCGCCGGCAACAACGACCTGTCGCGCCGCACCGAGCAGCAGGCCGCCAACCTGGAAGAAGCCGCCGCATCGATGGAGGAACTGACTTCGACTGTGCGCCAGAATGCCGAGCTCGCTCGTCAGGCCGACAGTGAAGCGCACGCCGCCGGTGCCGCCGTACGCGAAACCGAGCAGGCGATGGCGCAGATGGCGTCGGTGATGGGTGAGATCGATCAGTCCTCGGCACGCATCTCGGAAATCTCCACCGTGATCGACGGCATCGCGTTCCAGACCAACATCCTGGCGCTGAATGCTGCGGTTGAAGCCGCGCGTGCAGGTGAGCAGGGCCGTGGTTTTGCCGTGGTCGCCAGCGAGGTACGCACGCTCGCACAGCGTGCCGGTGTCGCCGCCAAGGAGATCAAGGAGCTGATCGAAGACGCCGCTGCCAAGGTGAAGAGCGGCCTGGCGGTGACCGTTGAATCGGAAGCCGCGATCGCCCGCGTGGCCCAGGCCAGCTCGCGCACCACGCAGCTGATGAGCGACATCGCAGCGGCCAGCAAGGAACAGGCCGCCGGTATCGAGCAGGTCAACCAGGTGGTGGTGCAGATGGACCAGGTGACCCAGCAGAACGCTGCGCTGGTGGAAGAAGCCACTGCCGCCAGCCGCGCGCTGGAGGAACAGGCGCATGCGCTGACCACGTCGGTGGCGGTGTTCAAGGTGGAGCAGGGCGCGCGCATGCCCATCGTGCCTGCGCAGGCGGCGTAAGCAACCTGCGACTGGATGTTGGATGACGCCCTGCATGCGATGCCCCGCATGCAGGGCACCGCATGCACGCAACCGGTCGGTGCCGCTGGCTAGCGGCCGCGCGCGGCGCGTTCGATCAGCCAGCCGGCTGCGTACAGCAACAGCAGTGTTGGCGGAACCAGTACTGCATACGCGGTCGACCAGGGTTTGCCGTACAGCAGGCTGCCTGCGCCGATGGCATCGAGTGCAGCAGACTGCAGGGTGATGGGGAGCGACATCAGGATATAGGCCCCCTTCGGGTCCGCATCCGACTGCGCGCCGTGAACCAGCCATGCGGTCAACAGCAGGTAGACCACGCAAAGCGCAAGACCGGTCCAGCTCAGTAATCGCCGCATCTTCATCCGCACGCCTCCGTTCAACGGACGTCGAAGTGAGCCTGCAGAGGCAGGCTCACATTCCGCAGCAGATCCCTGACCACCACCTGCGCAGTCCACGTGCCTTTCGGATCACTGGCCTCGGCCACGAACTTCAGGTGCAGGTTGGTCATGTACAACAGGTTTGGCGGGCCGGGCAGGGCAGCGGTGAAACAGGGAACATCGCGTTCGTCGATGCTGGTACTGCCGTCCGGGCGCAGCATGCGCAGATCGCAGTGCACCTTGGGTACGCGGTTCTCATCCAGTTGCGGGTTGGACAGGAATGTCAGCAGGAACAATTCACCGCCCGGGTGGACTTCGTCGGCCTGGGTAAAACCGGGAGTGGTCTCTGGTGGGGTTTCCCACTTGGCCCGCCAGTCGGCATCGGAGGTGACCAGCAGCGATGCCGCAAAGCCACCGCTGGATTTCATGGCATCGGTCTCCGGCATCGCCTTGCCTGCCCCGTTTATCCAGCCATCGCTGGCGGAACTGTTCAGTGGCAGCATCATGACCATCATGGCCAGCGCGTAGGTCCATCGCATCAGAGGCTCTCCTTGGCAGCCGCGTCCCGCGGCAGAGCGGGCAGTATCGCTCAACCTTGACTGGCAAAGCAGCAGGAGAGCCGGAGCGAAAGTTCCGCTGCCTGCCGATGTGGGCGATGCTTGCCAGCAAAGGAGGTGACATGAGAATCGGGAGCGAGGAAAAGCCGGGCTGTGATTCAGCATCACCCACGCCGCAGCACGTGCTGATGCTGCCCGGGCTGGATGGCTCCGGCAGACTGTCGATCCCGTTTCTGTCAGCACTCCAGGCTCATGGGCTGACGACGCAGGCGATTACGCTGCCTGCGCAGGGAGGGCAGGATCACGCCACGCTGGCCCAACGGCTGTGGTCGCAGCTGCCCGGCCATCCCTTCATCCTGCTTGCCGAGTCCTTCTCGGGCCCGTTGGCGGTTGAACTGGCCACGCGACAGCCCGCCGGGCTGCGCGGACTGGTGCTTGCCGCGACCTTTGCGCGTCGGCCGTTGCCATTGCCGGCAGCCAGCGCAGCCCTGCTGACGCCGGCCTGGCCTTTGCCTCCCGTGGCGTTGCTGGCGCGCCTGCTGCTGGGGCGGTGGCGCACCCGCGACCACGTATCGATGCTGCGCGATGCGCTGGCCCGGATTCCGGCGGCCACATTGCGGCGACGCGCCGCAGCGACCCTGCGCGTCGACGTACGCGCATTGCTGCCGGCAATCGACGTGCCGACGCTGTGCCTGCACGCGTGCCATGACCGCCTGCTGTGGCCGCCCAGCGTGGCAGAACTTCAGGCCTTTTTGCCGGATGCCCGGCATGTTTCGCTGGAAGGGCCGCATCTGCTGCTGCAGGCACGCGCTGACGCATCCGCGGCCGAAGTTGCCGCGTGGATGAGGACGCTGTCGCCCTGATCGAAGGACTCAGCCGCGCGCGCGGGTACGCGCGGCCTTCTTCGCCGCCACCTTGCGCACGGTCTTCTTCGCCGCACGTGTCTTCGCCGCCTTCTTCGCTGCAGCACTGCGCGAGGCGGCTGTACCGGCCTTCTTGGCCGCTGTCTTCTTTGCGGTTTTCTTTGTGGCTGTCTTGCGAGCCGGTGCCTTCTTTGCCGCCGCCTTCCTGGCTGTCGTCTTCTTCGCAGGGGCCTTCTTCGCCGCCGTCGTCTTGGTCGTGGCCTTCTTTGTGCCCGACTTTCTGGCAGGCGCCTTCTTGGCAGCCTTCTTGGTGGTCGCCTTCTTCGTACCCTTGCGCGCGCTGCCGCTACGCTTGCCACCACCATCCTGCTTGTTCACGGTCGCCCAGGCAATGCGCTCGGCCGTGCCTTCGCTGGCACCGCGCTCGCGCTCGCTTTCCTCGATGTGCTCGGCCTGGCGCTTCTGTTTATCGGAGTATGCGGATTTGTCACCACGGGGCATGACAGTTCTCCTGTTGCTGTAGTCAGGCCAGCAGGCGCAGCTTGGGTTCGCGCGCCCACTGGCGGGTGGCGGCCGCCGCCAGGAATGCCTTGGCGTCTTCCGCTTCGACGATGCCGGCGTCGTTGCCGACCCTTGCCGCCTTCAGCAGCGTCTGGCCGCCCGCATCGCTGGCGATGGCCTTCAGGTGCGCCCACGCCTGGCTGACGAATTCGATGGCTGCACTCTCTTTCGACAAGGCCTTCGCCGCTTCCGGGCTGAGCACCACGGCTACTGCATCGAACACGGCCGACGGGGTGCCCGCCAGTTGCCCATCCGCCGCCTGCAGCGCGCCATCGCTGAGCGTGGCGCCACCCACTCTGGGGGCGACCAGCTTCACATCCGCACCTGCTTTCCTGGCTGCCTTGCTCAGGCTGGCAATGATCCGGGCATCAGAACCCTCATCGAACAGGATGCCGATGCAGCGCCCTTGCAGGGTGGGTTTGTTGCGACCGATCACCCGTACTTCGGGGGCGGGGGGCATGTCCCGCACTGGAGTAGCGGTCGGCGCCGGGTCGGGCAGTGCAGGCAACGCCAGACCATCGGCCACGCGCTGCGCCAGTGAGTCATCGATGTTGCGCAGGTGACTGACGGTGCGTACCCGCACCTTCAGCGTTTCCACCTTGGACAACTCGAACACCAGCGCCGATGCCAGGTGCGCCTGCTCCGGCTTTTCGAGGCTGCGGAAAAACATGCGGGCCTGGCTGTAGTGGTCGGCGAAACTCTCCGCGCGGGTGCGACCCTTGCGGCCATCGTCGGCGCTGGCATGGCTGCGGAATCCGGCAGGCGTCTCGCGCGGGGTGTCCTCCTGCAGCGAACTGGGATCGTAGGCCACCCGGCCCTTGGGAACCTGCATCTGCATGTGGCCGTCGCGCTGATGATTGGCAAACGGGCACTTGGGCGCATTCACCGGGATCTGGTGGAAGTTCGGGCCGCCCAGGCGCAGCAGCTGGGTGTCCAGGTAGGAGAACAGGCGCCCCTGCAGCAGCGGGTCGTTGCTGAAGTCGATGCCCGGTGGCACGTTGGCCGGGCAGAAAGCCACCTGCTCGGTCTCGGCGAAGAAGTTGTCCGGCCAGCGGTCCAGCACCATGCGCCCGATGACCTGCAACGGCACCAGCGATTCGGGAATGATCTTGGTCGGGTCCAGATGATCGAACGGGAATGCGTCGGCGTCTTCTTCGGTGAACAACTGCACCGCCAGTTCCCATTCCGGGAAGTCGCCGCGCTGGATGGCCTCGAACAGGTCACGGCGATGGAAGTCATTGTCGGCCGACTGCAGCTTCAGCGCTTCGTCCCAGACCGTGGACTGGATACCCAGCTTGGGCCGCCAGTGGAACTTGACGAACGTTGACTCGCCGGCCTCGTTCAGCAGGCGGAAGCTGTGCACACCGAAGCCTTCGATCATCCGCAGCGAACGCGGTATGGCGCGGTCGCTCATCGCCCACATGATCATGTGCATCGATTCGGGCATCAGCGAAATGAAGTCCCAGAACGTGTCATGGGCCGACGCGGCCTGCGGGAAGGCACGGTCCGGTTCCATCTTCACCGCGTGCACCAGGTCCGGGAATTTCATGGCGTCCTGGATGAAGAACACCGGCATGTTGTTGCCGACCAGGTCCCAGTTGCCCTCCCTGGTATAGAACTTCACCGCGAAGCCGCGCACGTCGCGCGGGGTGTCCACTGAACCTGCGCCACCGGCCACGGTCGAGAAGCGGGTGAACACGGGTGTCTTCACGCCAACCTCGGTCAGGATGCGCGCGCGGGTATGCGCCTTCAGTGATCGGGTCAACTCGAAGTAGCCATGCGCAGCGCTGCCGCGGGCGTGCACGATGCGCTCGGGAATGCGCTCATGGTCGAAGTGGGTGATCTTCTCGCGCAGGATGAAGTCCTCCAGCAGCGTAGGCCCCCGAGGTCCCTGCCGCAGGGAGTTCTGGTTGTCTGCCACCGGGATGCCCTGATCGGTGGTCATCGCCGGATGACTGCCCCCGGCCTGCTGGTGCAGTTCATCGCCGCTGCCGCGGTGGTGGTTCTCGGCGTGGGTGGTTGCGCGCTTGCCGGTCGGCTTGCTGGCGGCCATTGACGTTGGCTCCGGATGCTCAAAGAGAACCACGACACTGGAACCGGGCCCGTTAAACCGAGGTCCGGCAAAGGTGAACGTACAGGCAAAAGCAGGCTCGGGTATGCTTGCTCCATGCGAGTCGAGCCCGCCGACATCGAAGCCCTGTTCGACGCCATCCCGGATGTGCTGTTCTTCATCAAGGACCTTCAGGGGCGTTACACCCACGTCAACCAGACCATGCTGCGGCGGCTGGGCCTGCGCGCCCGCAAGGACGTGATCGGGCGTACCGCGGCGGAGATCTACCCGACCGGGCTGAGCGCCGACTACGTGGACCAGGACGCCCGCGTGCTGGCCGGTGAGGTGATCGAGAACCTGATGGAGCTGCACCTGTTCGCCAACCGCGAACCGGGCTGGTGCCTGACCTGCAAGCGTCCGCTGGTGGTCGATGGGGCCATCGAGGGCCTGATCGGCATTTCCCGCGACCTTGGCCAGAAGGACAGTCTGGGTACCCAGTACGAGCAGCTGCGGCTGGCGCTGGCCCACCTCAACGCGCACTACGCCGAGAACGTGCGCATGCAGACCCTGCTGGACATCACCGGTTTTTCGCTGTCCAAGCTGGAGCGCAGCTTCCGCAAGGTGTTCCAGATGACCCCGCAGCAGGTGCTGACCCGGCTGCGGATCCAGATGGCCATGCACCTGCTGCACGGTGACGAGAGCATCGCCAGCATCGGCCAGGCCTGCGGTTTCAGCGACCAGAGCGCCTTTACCCGCAAGTTCAAGGCTGAAACCGGTTTCTCGCCGCGTGCCTACCGCGCCCGTATTGGTGGCAGTGTCGGAGAGCCGGCACTGGCCTGAGCCGCCTGCTGCGCTGTGCCTATCCCCGCGGGCATGGGACAGGGTAAGGTGTCGCCCCTGTAGCCCGCCGCCAGCCCTGCCGATGCCCAACTCGATTCCGACCGCTTCACCGTCCCGCCTCGGACATTCGCTCAAGCCCCGCCAGCTGATCATGATGGGCCTGGGCAGCGCCATCGGCGCCGGCCTGTTCCTCGGCTCGGGCGTGGGTGTGCAGGCGGCCGGTCCGGCGGTCCTGGTGTCGTATCTGGTCGCCGGCGCGCTGGTGATCATCGTGATGAACGCTCTGGGCGAAATGGCGGCGGCCAAACCGACCAGCGGCGCGTTCTCGGTCTATGCCGCCGATGCCATGGGCGCCACCGCCGGTGCCACCGTCGGCTGGTTGTGGTGGGTGCAGCTTGTGATCGTGATCGCCGCCGAGGCGGTGGGAGCGGCCGGTCTGCTGGCCACCGTCTGGCCAGCAGTACCTGTACCGATGGCGGCGCTGGCCTTCATGCTGTTCTTCACCGCGATCAACCTGCTCGGGGTGAAGAACTTCGGCGAGTTCGAATTCTGGTTCGCCATCCTCAAGGTGGCGGCGATCCTGGCCTTCATCGCCATCGGCGTGGCGCTGCTGATGGGCTGGCTGCCGCAGGTGACCTCGCCGGGCCTGAGCAACTTCACCGAGCATGGTGGCTTCGCGCCGAAGGGCCTGGCCGGTATTGGCGCTGCACTGCTGGTTGTCGTTTTTGCCTTCGGTGGCACCGAGATCGTGGCCGTTGCGGCGGCGGAGACCGAAGATCCGGAACGCAGCATCGCCCGTGCCATCCGCACCGTGGCGTGGCGCATCCTGGTGTTCTACATCGGCTCGCTGAGCGTGATCATCGCCGTCGTACCGTGGACCAGCGAAGCGCTGAAGTCGCCGTTTGCCGCCGTGCTGGATATCGCCCGCATCCCGGGCGCGGGCACCGCCATCACCCTGATCGCGGTGATCGCGCTGCTGTCGGCGCTCAATGCCAACCTCTACGGCGCCTCGCGCATGATGTATTCGCTGGCGCAGCGTCGTGAAGCGCCGGCCGTGCTGGGCTGGACCGATCCGCGCCAGGTGCCGGTGATTGCCGTGCTGGCCAGCGTGCTGTTCGGTTTCGCCGCCACGGTGATGGAGCTGCTGTTCCCGGACCGGGTGCTGCCGGTGCTGCTGAACATCGTCGGTTCCACCTGCCTGCTGGTGTGGACGCTGTCGCTGGTGTCGCAGCTGGTGCTGCGCCGCCGCGCGGATCGCCTGGGTACCCGGCTGCCGTTCCGCATGGCCGGCTTCCCGTGGCTGACCTGCTGCGCGCTGGCGATCCTGGCACTGATCTTCGGCCTGCTGCTGAGCGAGTCGCACACCCGCCTGCAGTTCCTGTCGATGGTGGCGCTGACCGCCACCATCGCCGCCGGCAGCGCCATCGCGCGGCGCATGCGCGAGGCGTGACTGAAGCTGCCGGCCAGCGGCCGGCACTACCACGGAGGCTGCACATCCGCCGTGCCATCCTGATCGTGTGGGCCGTCATCGGCCCGTCGACCGGGAGTACCGCATGCTGCGCAGTCGCCCCTTCCTGATGTTTACCGGCCAGGCCGAGGCCGCCCTGGCCCTGTACGCCGAGGCCTTCGCCGATTTCCGCCTGCTGGCAATGCAGCGCCATCCGGACGGCGCCGGTGCCGGCGTGCCCGGGCAGGTCCGACAGGCCATCTTCCTGCTCGGTGGCACCCACTACCTGTGCTTTGACAGCCTGGACGTGCACGATTTCACCTTCAGCCCGTCGATCTCGCTGTTCGTCGAGTGCTCCGGCGCCGAGCAGTTCGAGCGCGCCGCGCGCGTGCTGGGCGAGGGCGGCCACTGGCTGATGCCGGTGGGCGACTATGACTTCAGCAACCGCTACGGCTGGGTGCAGGATCGCTTCGGCGTGTCGTGGCAGTTGAGCCTGGGGCAGATGCCGGACCCGTGATCGGGATTACCGTGGGTGTGGACCCTGGTCCACCCGCCCTCATGAAAACGGCCCGCTTGCGCGGGCCGTTCTCTTTACCGATGCCGCGAGGAATCAAGCCTCGACTTCATCATCCTTGTAGGCATCGACCGGGATGCAGGCGCACATCACGTTCTTGTCGCCGTACACGTTGTCGACGCGCGCCACCGGCGGCCAGTACTTGCTCTGCTTCAGGCTGGCCAGCGGGAAGGCAGCCAGTTCGCGCGGGTAGGCGTGGGTCCACTCGCTGGCGGTCACCGCGGTGGCGGTGTGCGGCGCGTTCTTCAGCGGGTTGTCCTCGCGGTCCAGGCGGCCGTCTTCGATCGCGGTGATCTCCTCGCGGATCTGGATCATCGCGTCGATGAAGCGGTCCAGCTCGTGCAGCGATTCGCTCTCGGTCGGTTCGACCATCAGCGTGCCGGCCACCGGGAAGCTCAGGGTCGGGGCGTGGAAGCCGAAGTCGATCAGGCGCTTGGCGACGTCCTCGGCGCCGATGCCGCTGGTCTTCTCCAGCGGGCGTACGTCGAGGATGCACTCGTGTGCCACCAGGCCGTTGCGGCCGGTGTACAGGGTCTTGAAGTGCGGGGCCAGGCGCTTGGCGATGTAGTTGGCGTTGAGCTGCGCGACCTGGGTGGCCTTGCGCAGGCCTTCGCGGCCCATCATCGCGATGTACATCCAGCTGATCGGCAGGATCGAGGCGCTGCCGAAGCTGGCGGCGCTGACCATGCCGACCGGGCCGTTGTCACCCAGCTTGCCCGGCAGGAACGGGGCCAGGTGTTCCTTGACCGCGCACGGGCCGACGCCCGGGCCGCCGCCGCCGTGCGGGATGCAGAAGGTCTTGTGCAGGTTCAGGTGCGAAACGTCCGAACCCCACTTGCCGGGCTTGGCCACGCCGACCAGGGCGTTCATGTTGGCGCCGTCGGTGTACACCTGGCCGCCGTGCTGGTGGATGATCTCGCAGATCTCGACCACCTCTTCCTCGAACACGCCGTGCGTGGACGGGTAGGTCATCATGATCGCGGCCAGGCGGTCGCTGTACTTCTCGGCGTTGAGGCGGATGTCTTCCACATCGACGTTGCCGTTGGCATCGGTCTTGGTGACCACCACCTTCATGCCGCACATCTGCGCCGAGGCCGGGTTGGTGCCGTGCGCCGAATCCGGGATCAGGCAGATGTCGCGGTGGCCTTCGCCGCGCGAGCGGTGGTATGCCCGGATCGCCAGCAGGCCGGCGTACTCGCCCTGTGCGCCGGAGTTCGGCTGCAGGCTGACCGCGTCGTAGCCGGTGCATTCGACCAGCATCGCTTCCAGCGTGTCGATCAGTTCCTTGTAGCCCAGCGCCTGGTCGGCCGGCACCAGCGGGTGGATCTGCGAGAACTCCGGCCAGGTCACCGGGATCATCTCGGCGGTGGCGTTGAGCTTCATGGTGCACGAACCCAGCGGGATCATCGTGCGGTCCATCGCCAGGTCCTTGTCGGCCAGCGAACGCAGGTAGCGCAGCAGTTCGTGCTCGCTGTGGTGGGTGTTGAACACCGGGTGGGTCAGGAACGCGGACTGGCGCAGCAGGCCGGCCGGCAGCGCGTCGGCGGTGCTGGCGTCCAGCGCGTCGACGTCCAGCGAGGCACCGAACACCGCAGCCACGGCGACGATGTCGGCGCGGGTGGTGGTCTCGTCCAGGCTGATGCCGACCGAGTCGCTGTCGATCGCGCGCAGGTTGTAACCGGCGGCGCGTGCCTTGGCATGGATTTCATCGGCATGCACGCCGGTGACGTGCAGGGTGTCGAAGAAGTCGCCACCGACCTGCACGCCGGCATTGCGCAGCGCTGCGGCCAGGATCGAGGCCAGTCGATGGGTGCGGCGGGCAATGCGGGTCAGGCCTTCCGGGCCGTGGTAAACGGCGTACATCGAGGCCATCACCGCCAGCAGCACCTGCGCGGTACAGATGTTGGAGGTGGCCTTCTCGCGGCGGATGTGCTGTTCGCGGGTCTGCAGGGTCAGGCGGTAGGCCGGGTTGCCCTGGGCATCGATCGAAACGCCGATCAGGCGGCCCGGCATCGAGCGCTTGTAGGCGTCACGGCAGGCCATGAAGGCGGCGTGCGGGCCACCGAAACCGAACGGCACGCCGAAACGCTGGCTGTTGCCGACAACGATGTCCGCGCCCCATTCGCCCGGGGCAGCCAGCAGGGTCAGGGCCAGCAGGTCGGTGGCCACGGCCACCAGGCCGCCGCGTGCGTGCACGGCATCGACCAGCGCCTTGTAGTCGCCGACCTGGCCGAAGGTGTCCGGATACTGCAGCAGCAGGCCGAACGCTTCCGCTTCCAGTGCTTCGGCCGGGGTGCCGACGCGCAGCACGATGCCCATGGGCTCGGCGCGGGTACGCAGCAGTTCCAGGGTCTGCGGGTGCACGGCGTCGTGCACGAAGAAGGTGTCCGACTTCGACTTGGCCGAACGCTTGGCCAGGGTCATCGCTTCGGCGGCGGCGGTGGCTTCGTCCAGCAGCGAGGCGTTGGCGATTTCCATGCCGGTCAGGTCGGCGCACAGGGTCTGGAAGTTGATCAGCGCTTCCATGCGGCCCTGCGAGATTTCCGCCTGGTACGGGGTGTAGGCGGTGTACCACGCCGGGTTTTCCAGGATGTTGCGCAGGATCACGTTCGGCGTGTGGGTACCGTAGTAACCCTGGCCGATGAAGCTGCGCAGCACGGTGTTCTTGTCGGCGATCGCACGGATCTTCGCCAGTGCCTGCACTTCGGTCATCGACTCCGGCAGTGCCAGCGGTGCCGGCGACTTGATCTTGGCCGGCACGATGGCGTCGGTCATCGCATCCAGCGACGCGTGGCCGACGACGTCGAGCATCTGCGCGATCTCGGCGTCGTTGGGGCCGATGTGGCGCTCGACGAACGCGTTGTGGTGCTCAAGCTCACGCAGGGAAGGGGTGTTCTGGGACATGGCGAAGGATCCGTCAGGAAAGGGCACACGCACGGGCACAAGCCGCCGGTCGGCGGTCTGCGGGGCGCCCCTCTGTCCTTTTGCCTGAGAGTTTAAAAGCGCGGCGGACCGCAGCTTCGTGCCCCTTCGGCGCCGGATCGAACCGGTCTCTCCAGAGTTGTGTTACGGGTGGTATCGGGCCTGAGCGATTACGGGCGTTGCGCCTTCGGCAGCGGTGTTCCGCTTCTCCCACCGTGTTGCCCGCCGATTATAGCCCGTTGCGGGCGCGGCGGCCGCCTTCGGTCCTGGAGGCCGCGCCTGAATGGCCGATGGCCCGTCCGTGCGTTTTGTGCACTGCTGCATGGCATCAGGTGCAATCCCCACCTATGATGGGCGGATACCCGAATTCATCTGGCGCCGTCCCTGCTGCAGGGGACCGGCGCCCGCCGTGCGTGCCGCGCATGGCCCTGCCGGACGCCTTTCCCATGACCGCCGCTGTTGCTCCCTCCACCCGCCGCATGGCCCTGCTGCTCGCCGGCCTGGCCATGTTCGGTCCGTTCTCGATCGACACCATCTTCCCGGCGTTCCCGCAGCTGGCCCAGCGCCTGGCGGTGGACGAGGTGGCGGTGCAGCAGACCATCAGCGTGTACCTGCTGTTCTACGGCCTGATGAGCCTTGCGCACGGCCCGCTGTCCGATGCCTGGGGCCGCAAGCGGGTGATCCTCGGTGGCCTGGTGGTGTTCGTCGGCGCTTCGGTCGGCTGCGCGCTGTCCACCGACCTGACCACGCTGCTGGCCTTCCGTGCGCTGCAGGGCCTGTCAGCAGGCGTCGGCATGATCGTCGGCCGCGCGGTGATCCGCGACCTGTACCACGGACACGACGCGCAGCGTCTGATGAGCCAGGTATCGATGCTGTTCGGCATCGCTCCGGCCATCGCACCGATCATTGGCGGCTGGATCCTGCTCAGTGGCGCCGGCTGGCCACTGATTTTCTGGTTCCTGGTGGTGTTTGCGCTGCTCCTGCTGGCGGCCACTGCACGCTACCTGCCGGAAACCCATCCGGTGGAGGCACGGGTGCCGTTGTCGCCGCGCGTGCTGCTGCGTGATTACGTGCGAATCGGTTTCAACCCGCGGTTTCTGCGCCTGGCGCTGGCCGGCAGCATCGGTTTCGGCGGCATTTTCCTGTACATCTCCTCGGCGCCGGTGTTCGTGATGCAGCACCTGCATCTGGGCGAGGGTGGTTTTGCCTGGCTGTTCATCCCCACCATCGGCGGCATGACCACCGGCTCGTTCCTGTCCGGGCGCATGGCCGGGCACACCACGCCCACCCGCCAGGTGTCCATTGGTTTCGGCCTGTGTGCGCTGTCGGTGCTGCTGAATGTCGGCTACGTGGCGCTGTCGCCACAGTTCGTGCTGCCATGGGCGGTACTGCCGATCTTCCTGGGCGGCATGGGCATGGCATTGATCTTCCCGATCCTGGCGCTGGCGGTGCTGGACATGTACCCGCACCAGCGCGGCCTGGCCTCGTCGCTGCAGGCCTTCGTGCAGCTGATGATCAGCACGGTGGTGGCCGGCGTGGTGTCGCCGCTGCTCAGTGCCAGCCCGCTGCACCTGGCGCTGGGGCAGGCCGCGTTCTTCGCCGCCGGCTTCGTGTTCTGGTACTGGGAACACCAGCGTGAACGCGCGGCACAGGCGGCCTGCACGGGCCATTGAGCAGCGCGCAGGGGTAGGGCCGGCCGCTTTGCCCGCAACGCTTGCGAAGAGGAACGACCGGACTAGGCTGGGCACTCCAGCCAGCCGGTGCGTGGATGCACGACAGCCAGCCAATCCGATGTCGTTGCATGAGGTTCCCCATGGCTGCGCAGCAGACCTACCGCCTGTTCGAGGTGGCGCTGAAGGAGCGCCGCGTTCTTTCCCCTTCCCTTGACCGCATGGTGTTCACCGGTGCCGACGTGGCGCGGATGAAGACCGAAGGCCCTGACCAGCGCATCAAGGTGTTCTTCCCCTTGCCCGGCCAGGAGGTGCCGCAGGTCCCCAGCGGTGAAGACTGGTACCCACGCTACCGGGCCCTGCCGGACGACAAGCGCCCGCCGATGCGTACCTACACCATCCGCCAGTTGCGCGCCGAGCAGGGCGAGGTCGACGTCGATTTCGTCATCCATGGCGAAACCGGCCCCGCCTCGCGCTGGGCCATGCACGCCCGCCCAGGCGACCGTGTGGTGCTGCTGGCCCCGGACGCCGACTGTGCCGAGAGCAGCGAGGGCTGGGAGTGGAAGCCACCGGCCGGTGTCGGCCAGGTGCTGCTGGTGGCCGATGAAACCGCGTTGCCTGCGGTGGCCGGCATCCTCGAGGAACTGGCGGCCATGGTCGACCCACCGCGCACGCTGGCGCTGCTGGAGGTGGCGCAGGCCGGTGATGCGGTGCACCTGAAGGCGCCCTCCAGCGCCGAGCTGGTCTGGCTGCCGCGCGGGCAGGCCGCCTACGGACAGCGGTTGCTGCAGGCGGTCCAGGCGCGGTTGGCAGCGACCTCGGGCGTGGCTGCCGGCGATGCGCTGGAGGAGATCGACGTCGATACGCAGATCCTCTGGGAGCAGGCCGAAACCGGTGTGGCCGGGCCGCTGTATGCCTGGGTGGCGGGCGAGGCGGGGGCGGTGATGGCGATCCGCCGCCACTTGGTGCGTGATTGCGGGCTGGACCGCCGCGCGATCACCTTCATGGGCTACTGGCGGCACGGCAAAGTGCTGGACTGAGGGGTGTGAAGCGGTGCTGCGGGCGGGGTGCGCTATCCTTGCGCCCCCCTTCGCAGCGGTACCGCACCATGTCCACCAGCTCCAAGACCCGCCGCGACCAGCGCCGTCGCCAGGAAAAGCAGGCCGCCAACAAGGCCGCCGCGCAGGCCTCGCCGGTGGAGCCGCATGCGGAACTGCGCGATGCACAGCGCACCCTGCTGGCCGGTGTCGTGCGCCGCGACGGCGAATGGGTGCTGGGCATGGACGGCCGCATCGCGGGCCACAGCGAGAGCGCTGCGCAGGTGCTGGCGCTGATCATGCAGGCCGGTGAACTGCACGAGCGCAACGGCACGCCGGTGCGCCTGATGTACTCCGATGCACTGCGCGATGCCGCACAGGCCGAAGCCAGGGAGAAGGGCCAGACCTTCGAGGAATTCAAGGCCGAGCTGGCCGCAGCGATGGCCGCGAAGAAGAACAGCTGACTGCTGTTTCGGTAGAGCCGGCCACTGGCCGGCTGCCCGTTGGGTCTTCATCGCGTAGTTGCCGGCCAGCGGCCGGCACTACCAGAAAGGGACGGATCCTCGCGGACCCGCCCCTTTTTTCATTTCGCCGCCGGGGCCGCGTTGGCCTGCCAGCCGCACATCTGGCCTTCGTTTTGCTGCTTCAGCCACTCGTTGACCGGGGTGAAGTACTCGATCATCGGGCCGGCATCGAGCTTGTCGGTACCGGTCAGCTCCTTCAGCGTGGCCTGCCACGGCTGGCTGGCACCCTTGCTCAGCATCGCCCAGTACTTCTGGCCGGCTTCCTTGTTGCCGTAGAAGGTGCACTCATGCAGCGGGCCCTTGTAGCCGGCCGCATCGCACAGGCCCTTGTAGAACTGGAACTGCAGGATGCGCGCCAGGAAGTAGCGGGTGTACGGGGTGTTGCCCGGCACGTGGTACTTCGCGCCCGGATCGAAGAACTCTTCGCCACGGGTGCTGGCCGGCGCCACGCCCTGGTACTTGGCCTTCAGGTCCCACCACGCCTTGTTGTAGTTGTCGGCAGTAATCGAGCCATCGAACACGCCCCAGCGCCAGCGGTCGATCATCAGCCCGAACGGCAGGAACGACACGCCTGACAGCGCCATGCGCATCTGGTTGTTGATGACCGCCTCGCGGCTTTCGGTCGGCGCATCGACCAGGCCGATCGAGCTGAGGTACTTGGGCGTCATCGCCAGCACGATGGTGTCGCCGATCGCTTCATGGAAGCCGTCGTTGGCACCGCCCTGGAACAGCGGTGGCAGCGGGTTGTAGGCCAGGTCGTAATAGATGTGGCCCAGCTCGTGGTAGATGGTGGTGAAGTTCTCTTCGTTCGGCTTGATGCACATCTTGGTGCGCACGTCGCCTTCCATGTTCATGTCCCAGGCACTGGCGTGGCAGACCACGTCGCGGTCGTCAGGCTTGATGAACTGGGTCTTTTCCCAGTAGGACTGCGGCAGCGACGGCATGCCCAGCGACACGTAGAAGTCCTGCGCGCGCTCGGTCATCTGCTTGGCGGTACGCAGTTCGGCCTCGCGCTGCGCCTTGTACTGCGCGGCCACGTTGGCATCCTTGCCGGCCTTGGCCAGCGCCGCGCTCAGGTTGGTCTGGTACTGCTTTTCCAGCGCCGCGGTGATGTCCAGGCTGCCGGCGCCCGGGTACGGTTCCAGCTGGTCCCACAGGTTCGACCAGTCCTGCTGCCACATGTTGCCCAGCAGGTGCGCGGCGATCAGGCCATTGCCTACTTCGGCCTTGTCCTTGCCATAGGTCTTGTCCAGCTTGCCGCGCGCGTAGCAGTGCAGCTGCTCGTACATCGGCTTGACCTGTTCCCACAGGCGGTCGGTTTCCGGGCCGATCTGCTCCGGCGGCATGTCATAGCCGCTGCGCCACATCTGGCCGGCATCGGTGAAGCCCATGCCCTTGGCGCCTTCGTTCACCAGGCCGACGAACTTCTGGTAGTCGCCGCGCATGCTCTTGGTGGTGCTGTGCCAGCCCTGCCAGGCGTCAAGCTGCTTGTCGTAGTCGCGGCTGCGCGCCAGTACCTGTTCCAGCTCGCCCAGCTGGCGGCAGGAGTTCGGATCGTTGGCGTCGGTGCAGTACTTGCCGGCACCGTAGCTGCCTTCCATGCGGGTGGCGATCTGGGTCAGCTCGGCCAGCTTGGCCGGATCGCGCGGCGCCGGCATCGAGGACATCAGTTTCAGCAGGTGGATCGCACGCTTGCTGTCCTCGCTCATCGGCTTGCCGTCGAACTTGGCGGCCTGCTCGATCCAGCTGTTGAGCTGGGTCAGCGAGCGCTCGTTGGCCTTGGCCGCGATGCGTTCGGAATCACTGTTGATGTAGGTGGAAGACAGCCACTGCGCCGAGGTCATCTCCGGGTAGGCGGCCTTGAATTCGGCATTGATGCGGGCCACGAACTGGTCGGCGGTTTCGCCGGCCGGGGCGCTGCTGCTGGCGGTATCGGTGCCTGGGGCAGCTTCCTTCTTGCAGGCGGCCAGGGCCAGCGTGGCGGCGGCGATTGCCGAGGCCAGCAGGAGATGACGGTGTTTCACGGGCGGTCCTTGGGTGGTGAACGACGGCCGAAGGCTAGTGGGCCGTCGCTGCCACCGCAAGTGGCGGAAGTCGGCCGGGCGGCGCCCGGCACCCGCAGAGGCTTTCAAGCAAGGGCAAAGGCCGAAGCAACAGCGTGCATTCCGTGGGATGGCGGGGCGGTGTGGGTGGGCAGGACACGCCGTAAACCCATCCATGGGGGCTCGATGGCGCCATCCATGGCGCCAACGGTCCTGCCCATCCACACCGCCCCGCCTTCGACAGATTCCGGCGGCTGTTGGTAGGTGTCGACCTTGGTCGACACATCTGTCAGATATCGAATGAGTCATCCACGCATGGCGTGGATCTACTGTGTCGACCAAGGTCGACACCCACCAGGGCAATGCGTCGTTCCGACAGATCGCGGAAAACTGTCGAAGGCGGGGTGGGTCCGGTGGCGGGAGTGTCCGCGGCATGGATGCCGCGGCCAAGCCCCCATGGATGGGTTTACGGCGTCTCCCGCCACCGGACCCACCCCGCCATCCCTCAGGAAACCCGCTTCTGCTGTTGCTGTCGAGGCTACCGGCCAGCGGCCGGCATTACCGCGGGTGCAGGGCTGCAAGCCCTGCCGAACAACCCTCAACCTTCGCAGTTGGCGAACAGGTCGCGATCGCGCTCATACAGCGAGGTCTTCACCTGCATCAGGCCCAGCACCGACGGGAACAGGTTGTCGTGGTCGGTATAGGCCGCCGAACGCTTGCGCACGCACTGCAGGTCCAACCCACGGCTGCTGGCAAAGCCCGGCGAGAACCACATCGTCATCGGTACGCGGGTCTGCTCGGCCGGAGCGATCGCATACGGCACGCCATGCAGGAACAGGCCCTTCTCGCCCAGCGATTCACCATGGTCGGACAGGTAGATCATCGCCGTGTCGTAATCCTGCATGCCCTGCAGGGTGCCGATGGTCTTGCTCAGGAAATGATCGGTGTACAACACCGCGTTGTCATAGCTGTTGGTGATCTCTTCGCGAGAGCAACGGCCGATGTCACGGGTGTCGCAGGTTGGCTTGAAGCGCGCGAAGGCTGCCGGGTAACGCTCGAAGTAGGCCGGGCCGTGGTTGCCCAGCTGGTGCAGCACCACCACGCGGTCGCCGGGCTTGGCACGCACCTGGGTGGCCAGGTCCTGCAGCAGGATCTCGTCCATGCAGCGGCCATCGGCGCACAGCCCCGGCGTGGTCGCATCGGACAGCGACTGGAACTCCAGCCCTTCGCAGACGCCCTTGCAGCCGGACTGGTTGTCACGCCACAACGGCGCGATGCCGGCGCGGTTCAGCACGTGCAGCAGCGACTGGTGTGCACGGATCTTCTTTTCATCGTAGTCATGGCGTCCCCACGGCGAGAACAGGCACGGCAGCGACACTTCGGTGCTGGTGCCGCAGGAGTGCATGTCGGGGAAGTTGATCACCGGTGCCTGGGCCAACTCCGGGGTGGTGTTGCGGCCACCGTTGAGCCCCCAGTTCTGCGCGCGCACGGTTTCGCCCATGACGATCACCAGCAGGCGCGGCTTGCTGGCCGGGGCGCGTGGCGTGGCCTTGGCGTCGGTGCCGATCGGCAGCTTCGGCGCGCGCTGCACCGGGTTGTCGCCACGCAGCGCGCGCGGCATACCGAGCAGCACGTTGGCCGGGGTGGCGAGATAGCGTACTTCGCGCTGGTTGCGCATTAGCGCCGAGACATCCTGGAACGAGATCAGCGCACCGCCAACTGCGGTCGCCGCCGCCACGACCAGGAAGCCGAGTCGCCACAGCAGGCTGCGGCCCCAACTGCGTCGGCGCAGCTGCACGCGCCACAGCACCACCATCGGCAGCACGGCCAGCAGCAGCACCGGCCACAGCAGCGATACGGTCATCAGCTCGCGGCTCTCCTTGGGGTCGGTCGCCAGCACGTTGCGCAGCATGTCCGCATCCAGATAGATGTGGTAGCGGCTCATGTAGTGCGCAGCGAACGCCGTCACCAGCAGCAACAGGCTGATTACCACTTTGGCATTCCAGCGCCAGACCAGGATGCCCAGCAGCACGCCGTGTGCACCCAGCAGCAACAGCAGCAGCGAAAGCGCGTAACGCAGGCTGCCTGGATGGCTGGCCATCGCGCTGTGCCAGAACAGGCCGTTGCCGGCCACCGCGAAGAACAGGCTGGTCAGCGCGATCAGTGCTTCCGTGGAGAGCTGCGGCCGCCAGTTGCGAAGACCCGCAAGGGCGGGGAGGCGGGCGGGGCGTTGGACCGATGCACTCATGCGTTTGCCTCCTGGCGGTGGGGACGGTCCAGCTGACGGTGGATCAGAACATACAGGCCCAACGAAAGCAGCCAACATATCAACGCGGTGGCAATGTCATGCGAAAGGAAATGGGCGCCCCGCAACTGCTGGCTGATCCCGAACACCAGGCCGGTGCCGAGGCCGATCCAGAGCCCGGTCCAGCGCCAGGACGGCCGCCACAGCAACGCGAAGAAGTACAGGCAGAGCCACGCATAGCCTGCGCTGGCGTGGCCTGCCGGGAAGCAGGCCTGTGCCGGCATGCCTTCCGGGCGCAGGGTGAACAGACCGATGAAAGGCTGGTGGCCACCGTAGCGCAGCAGGTCCCACGGGCATTCCATCGGCACCAGCGACTTCAGCAGGGAGATCACGCCGGTGCCCAGTGCCATGGCAATTACGACATAAAGCAGCGCCCATTGCAGGGTGCGATCGCGACCCTTACGCCAGTGGTGGAAGCACAGCAGGATCACGACCAGCGCCGCCGCCGTGCTCAACCATTTGCCGGCCTTGTGCACGACGCTGCGGGTGATCCAGGCGTCCTGCAGCGCCCAGTGGCTGCCTTCAAGACGGAACAGGTGATCGGCCACCCATTGATCGCCGCCGAAGCCCATCAGCAGCGTAAACAACGGCAGACCGATTGCGACAGGCAGCCAGAGGTGAGTTACGGCAAATCGAGACGCCAGTGGTGATGTCGCAAGCGGCGCTACCGAATCAAGGGGACGGACGGGCATGCTGGGAAGGGGCGGTTCGGGAATCCGCGCTCATGCTCGTCACCTGGATGTCGGAGAAGGGTCGGACGCCCGTTCGCGCCGGGTTAATGAGTCCTCGGCGCATGTCAACGTTCAGTCTTCTTCGGCGGTCGATCCTGTCCGCTCGGCGTGACACTCCGGGTTCCATGCGGTACCGGGAAGCAGTTGCCAACGATTCCTGTTGGCAACACCGATGTCGATCACTTTGGCCGGATCCACGCAGGGGCTCATCGCATCGTCCAGCACCAGCAGCCAGCGCTTGTCCGGCGCCTCAGCGAGCCAAGGGCCGGCGTCATGCCATTGCTCTGCCCAGGGCCGCTTGAAGCCGAATTCGCGTACCGGGCGGTCGGCCTGCAGCAGGTTCTGCTCGCGCCAGGCCACCAGCGCCAGTTCGGCATCCGGTCCGATCCGCGCGCCGACCCGGCGCATCAGCGCTGACGCCGATGCATAGGGATCCAGCGCCGGAATCAGTACCAGGCCGTAGAGCATCCACAGCATGCCGTGGGTCAGCAGCACCAGCGTCGCCGCGCGGCGCACCCGCAACCACACGATCAGCGTGGCCAGCGCGATGGCGAAGGTCAGCAGGCCATCGCCCAGCACCGGCAGCAGGGTATCGGGCATGGCGCGGCGTTCCAGCTGGGCCACCGCCCAAGCGTGTTCGGTCAGCAGCATCACGCCCAGCGTGCCAGTGGCCAGCATCAGCACCACGCTGTAGCCGAACAGGTAGCGGCGAACGCACAGGCGGCGCAGCAGGCCGGGCAGCAGCGGGGCTACGGCCAGCGCCATCGCCGGCAACATCGGCAGCAGGTACACCTCGCGCTTGCCCGGGCTGGCGCTGAAGAACACCAGTACCAGCACGGCCCAGCCCAGCAGCAGCCACTGGCGGCGGTCGCCACGGCGGATACGGCGCCACCAGGGCTTGAACAGCATCGGCAGCAGCAGGCTGCCCGGCAGCCACAGGGTAAGGATCACCTGCAGGTAATACCAGGCGGGCTGCCGGTGGTGCCACGCATTGGCATAACGGGTGCCGGTCTGCTTGAACAGCAGCTCGTGCGCATAAGCCTGCAGTTCGGCACTGGGCGTGTGCAGCAGGGCCCAGCCCAGCGGCGCCAGCCACACCCCGACACCCAGCAGGAAGGCCGGGATCAGCCAGAGCAGGGTTGCCGGATGCGGACCCTCCACCGTGCGTCCGCGGCGGCGCTGGTACAGCCACCAGCCGAACCAGGGCAGCACCATCAGCAGCGGCAGGAAACCCACGCCCTTGGTCACTGTGCCGACGCCTGCGGCGAAGCCGGCCAGCCACAGGGCAGGCAGGTTGCGGCGTTCACACAGATGACGCATCAGGCCCCAGAGGGCCACGGTGGTCATGCCCACCAGCACCATGTCGATCTGCGCGCGCTTCGCCATCAGCCCGAACTGCAGGGTGCAGAACAGCGCAGCGACGGCGTAGATGGAATGTCGTGGCGACCATAGCCGCCGCGCCAGGTCCGACACCAGCCACAGGCTGAGCAGGGCGCCCAGCAACGACGGCAGCAGGAAGGACCACTGCCAGCTGCCGACGATCTCGTAGGCGGCGGCCTGCAGCCACATGAAGACGGGTGGCTTCTCCGCATACAGTTCCACGCCGCGGTGCGGCAGCAGCCATTGCCCGCTCTCGACCATGGTCCGGGCCGCCAGCACGAAGCGCGGCTCGTCCGGCGGCTGCGGCTGCCGAAGGCCGATCCCCGCTGCCAGCGCAGCAATGATCAGCAGCCACAACAGGGGCAGGCGCCAACGGCGGGGCAGGGCTACGGGCACGGCAGGCTCCGGGAGCAAAACGGCCATTCTGAGGTGGCGGGGGTGGGAAAAGCGTCAGAGCGGCGCCGGGGCGACCGCATTCCGACATGTGCGGCGCTACCATGGTACGAACTTCCGTGGATGTTTCGTGCATGCGTCTGTTGGTGATCGAGGACAACCGCCAGCTGGTGGCCAACCTGTTCGACTATTTCGAGTCGCGCGGGCATGTGCTCGACGTGGCGCCGGATGGCATCACCGGACTGCACCTGGCCGGGAGCCATCCGTATGACGCCGTCATCCTGGACTGGATGCTGCCGCGCATGGAGGGCCCGGAGGTGCTGCGCCGGCTGCGCGCCGAGCATGCATCGGAAGTGCCGGTGATCATGCTGACCGCGCGTGACGAGCTGCCGGACAAGATTGCCGGCTTCCGCGCCGGCGCCGACGACTACCTGACCAAGCCGTTCGCACTCCCGGAGCTGGAGGTGCGGCTGGAAGCGCTGCTGCTGCGTGCGCAGGGACGCAACCCGCGCAAGCGCCTGCAGGTGGGCGATCTGGTGCTGGATCTGGCCACCCTGGAAGCCCAGCGCGGCACCCAGGTGCTGCACCTGTACCCGGCCTGCCGCAAGCTGCTGGAAGTGCTCATGCGCGCCAGCCCCGGCGCGGTGACCCGCCAGCAGCTGGAATTCGCTCTGTGGGGCGACGAACCGCCGGATGGCGACCTGCTGCGTTCGCATGTCTACGAGCTGCGCCGCAGTGTGGACGGACCGTTCGCCGAGAAACTGATCCATACCCTGCCGCGGGTGGGTTACCGCTTGGCCGTGACCACGCCCAGCGATGCCGGCAAGGATGATGATGAAGGCGAGTAAGCCGGGGCCGTTGTACCGGCGCGTGGTGTGGTGGTTGCTGGGCTATCTGGCGCTGCTGTCGATCGCGGTGTTCAGCGTCGGCAACTACGTGCATGAACATGCGGAGCACGCTGCCTGGCGCGCGCTGCTCAATTCCGAACTGGACAGCATCGTCGAGCACACCGAGCACGAGCCGCACTACAGCTGGCAGGACTCTGACACGCTCAGCCTGTTCCGCTTCGATGAAGGCAACATGCCGGAAAGCGTGCGCATGCTGCACCCGGGGCTGCATGACGGGGTGCCGATCAAGGGGCGGCAGACTGCGGTGATGGTGCGTGACACCGGCTCGATGGGGCGGGTGGCGCTGGCGCTGGACATTTCCGACTTCCATGACCTGGAACAGTTCGCCACGCGCTGGGTGATGCTGGCCGGGGTGATCATGATCTTCGTCACCGTGCTGATGGCGTCGTTCGGCATGGAACGCATGGTGCGCCCGTTGAGCCTGCTGGCGCAGCACATCGCCGCGCTGCGGCCGGGCGTCCAGGGCCAGCGCATCGAGGTCGACCCGCGCGGCAGCTCCGAGCTGCACACCATTGCCGATGCACTGAACGACTATCTGGACCGCAACGAGCAGTTTGTCGAACGCGAGCGGGTGTTCATCAGCACCGCCAGCCACGAGCTGCGTACGCCGATTGCGGTGATGACCGGTGCCGCAGAGCTGGCACTGGAACAGTCGGGCCTGCCCGAGCGCGCGCGCCAGCAGATGCAACGCGTGCTGCGCACCGCGCAGAGCGTGGAGCAGCTGATCGAACTGCTGCTGGTGCTGGCGCGTGACCCGGCGCGCCTGGCCGCACGCGCCGAGCGCATCGCCCTGGACCAGCTGCTGCCGGAAATCGTCGACGACCATCGTCACCTGCTCGGTGACAAGGACCTGAGCATCGGCATCCAGGCGGCCCCGGTGGATATTGTCGCGCCGCTGGCCGTCGTGCAGGCCGCGATCGGCAACCTGCTGCGCAATGCCATCGAGAACAGCGGGCGTGGCCACATTGAGTTGCACCTGAGCTCGTCGGCGGTGCTGACCCTGCAGGATCCGGGACATGGCATGAGCCCGGAGGAGATTGCGGCGATCCACGCGCGGATGGCCCGCGGCGAGCGCGCCGACCGTGGCGGCGGCATCGGCCTGGACCTGATCGCCAGGCTCTGCGAGCACCTTGGCTGGACCCTGCAGCTGCAGCCCTGCGAGCCGCGTGGCACGCGCGCCACGCTCGATTTCAGCGCTTCACGTCCGGCCTGAACCGGCCGTCCTGGTAGATGCCAACCTTGGTTGGCATGCTGCCCGTCGATCAAGGTCGACGCCTGCCCACGCAATGTCCGTTCGCATTACCAGCCGTTCGGCCGCGCCACATGCTGGTCGATCAGGATCACATTGCCGTCGGGATCGGCCAACTGCAGGTAGCCGGTGCCCCGCCCATGAGGGTCGGTACGCACCGCCAGTTCAATGCCCTTCGCATCCAGTTCCGCCTGCAGTTCACGTACATCCTGGAAGTGGGGCAGTTCCTGCTTGTGCTGGTCCCAGCCCGGGTTGAAGGTGAGCAGGTTGCCCTCGAACATGCCCTGGAACAGGCCGATGACAATGCCGTTGTTGCGCATCACCAGCCAGTTCTGCGCCGGCTCGCCACCGGTCACCGAGAAGCCCAGTGCTTCGTAGAAGCTGCGGGAGGCCGCCAGGTCCCTGACCGAGAGGCTGACGGAGAAGGCGCCGAGCTGCATGGGAGTGGCTCCGGGAAAGGGCAGCCGGCACTGCAGCATGACCCGGCGTGAAGACAATGTTAATCTCGGGGTGCGCCGCTTCATGCGGCGCTTTTTTTTCCCGCTCTTTCGATCGACAGAGGATCCCATGCCGACCGAACCCGCTACTGCCCTGATCAGCAACGACATCGTTGGCCTGGGCCTGATTGCCGCCACCCTGGCCCTGATCTTCTGGGCTGCCAGTGGCCCGACCCCGTTATTGAAGAAGATCTTCGCCTGGGTGCCGGCGCTGCTGCTGTGCTACTTCGTCCCCGCCATCTACAACACCGCCGGTGTCATCGACGGCCACAACACCTCGCTGTACAACCCGGTCGCGCGTGACGTGCTGCTGCCGGCCGCGCTGGTCCTGCTGACCCTGTCGATCGACCTCAAGGGTATTGCCAGGCTCGGCCCGAAACTGCTGATCGTGTTCTGCGCCGGTACCGCCGGCATCATGCTCGGCGCCATCGTCTCGTTCCAGCTGATGAAGTTGATCCACCCCGAAACCGTGGCCGGTGATACCTGGGCCGGCATGGCGGCGCTGGCCGGCAGCTGGATCGGCGGCGGCGCCAACATGGTGGCCATGCGTGAAGTGTTCGGCACCGATGCCACCACCTTCGGCCAGTTCGCGGTGGTCGACGTGGCCTGCGCCAGCCTGTGGATGGCCATCCTGCTGTTCCTGGCCAACCGCGCGCAGCAGATCGATACCCGCAACGGTGCCGATACCCGTGCCATCGACGAGATGAAGGCGCGCATCAGCGCCTACGAGGCGCAGAACGCGCGCATTCCCAGCATGACCGACCTGATGGTGATCGTCGGCGTGGCACTGGGCGGCGTCGGCCTGGCCCATGCCATCGCCGCGCCGCTGGCGGGCTGGTTCAAGGCCAATGTCAGCTGGGCCAGCCAGTTCAGCCTGGACAGCCAGTTCGTGTGGGTGATCCTGCTGTCCACCGCGATGGGCCTGGGCCTGAGCTTCACCCGTGCGCGCCGGCTGGAAGCTGCGGGCGCTTCGCGGCTGGGCACGGTGTTCCTGTACTTCCTGATCGCCTGCATCGGCATGCAGATGAACCTGCTGTCGCTGCTGGACCGGCCGTGGCTGTTCCTGCTCGGCGCGATCTGGATGGCCACGCATGTGCTGGTGCTGTGGGTGGTGGCCAAGCTGCTGCGCGCGCCGCTGTTTTTCTTCGCGATCGGTTCGCAGGGCAACATCGGCGCAGCCGCTTCGGCCCCCGTGGTGGCCGCGGCGTTCCATCCGACGCTGGCTCCGGTGGGCGTGCTGCTGGGCACGGTGGGCTACGCCACCGGCACCGGGCTGGCCTATGTCACTGGCCTGATCCTGAAGTGGATGGCCAACGGCTGAGTCCGGGCCGCCCCGGCGTCATGCTTGTGTAGATCCACGCCATGCGTGGATGCATTTCGAAGAAGGGGTCAGAGCCGTTTCCCGGAGGAACCGGATCTGGCCCCTGATGCTATCCGCCGTCGCCGGAAATCTGTCGAAGGTGCGGGCGCCGGGCGGCAAGCCCGGCACCCACACCCAACCCTCAACAGCAGCGACCACCGTTGCGTCCGCCGTAGCGCGCTTCCTGGCGC
The DNA here is from genome assembly GCF_059369635.1 of Stenotrophomonas sp. YJH_SMC_58. Taxonomy (NCBI): domain Bacteria; kingdom Pseudomonadati; phylum Pseudomonadota; class Gammaproteobacteria; order Lysobacterales; family Lysobacteraceae; genus Stenotrophomonas; species Stenotrophomonas sp. YJH_SMC_58. The sequence continues at coordinate 59,374 of NZ_JCAFSW010000001.1, read as the reverse complement.
TCGCGGAAGAACGTCTTGTAATCCATCGGCTCCTGGTCCGGATGCTTTTCCAGCATGTGCCGGACGTAGTTGTCGTAATCAGGAATGCCACAGCACAGTCGGGCGGTCTGCACCAGGCGCCGCCAGATGCGGCGGTGTGCCTGGTACTGGCCGGCGGGAACCAGTTGCGTGCTCATCACAGATCCACCATTTCATGCGGCTTCAGCGCCACGTACGGGGTCTCGCGGTCGCTGCGCTGAGGACTGCGGCGGGCCGCCAGGATGGTCTTGATCGAATACACCAGCACTGCGCCCACCACCAGCAGGAACAGCGCGGTCAGGCCGGTGTTGACGTAGGCGTTGACCACGATCTGCTTCATCTGCGCCACCGATTTGGCCGGTGCCGTGATGGTGTCGCTGGCGAGGGCGGCCTGGAACTTGTGTGCCTGGGCCAGGAAGCCCTGCGCCGGATTGCTGTCGAAGATCTTGATGAAGCCGGCGTAGGTGGTGCAGATCAGCAGCCAGATGGCCGGCACGGCCGTCACCCACGCATAGCGGTCACGCTTCATCTTGAACAGCACCACCGTGCCCAGCATCAGCGCGATACCCGCCAGCATCTGGTTGGAGATGCCGAACAGCGGCCACAGCGTCTGGATGCCACCGAACGGATCGACCACGCCGGTGTAGAGCAGGTAGCCCCACAGCGCCACGCAGCCGGCGGTACCGATGATGTTGGCGGTCCACGATTCGGTCTTCTTCAGGGCCGGCACGAAGTTGCCCAGCAGGTCCTGCAGCATGAAGCGACCGGCACGGGTGCCAGCGTCGACTGCCGTGAGGATGAACAACGCTTCGAACAGGATCGCGAAGTGGTACCAGAACGCCATCATCGCGTCGCTGCCACTGGGAATCGCTTCGTGCAGGATCTGCGCGATGCCCACCGCCAGTGTCGGTGCGCCACCTGCGCGATGCAGGATGGTCGGTTCACCAATGGCCGCCGCGGTCGCGGTCAGCTGCTCGGGCGTGATGGTGAAGCCCCAGGTGTTGGTGATGTAGTGCGCCGCCGAGGCCGCATCGGCACCGATCACCGCCGCCGGGCTGTTCATCGCGAAGTAGATGCCCGGATCGATGATCGAGGCCGCCACCAGCGCCATCACCGCCACGAACGATTCCATCAGCATGCCGCCGTAGCCGATGTAGCGCATGTGCGCTTCATTGGCCAGCAGCTTCGGCGTGGTGCCGGAGGAAATCAACGCGTGGAAGCCGGAGACCGCACCGCAGGCGATGGTGATGAACAGGAACGGGAACATGCCGCCCTTCCATACGGGGCCATCACCACTGGCAGCGAACTGGGTCAGCGCCGGCATCTTCAGTTCCGGCATCACAATCAGGATGCCGACGGCCAGTGCGATGATGGTGCCGATCTTGAGGAAGGTCGACAGGTAATCGCGGGGGGCCAGCAGCAGCCACACCGGCAGCACCGAGGCGACGAAGCCGTAACCGATCAGCATCCAGGTGATCTGGGTGCCGGTGAAGGTGAAGGCCGGGCCCCAGACCGGATCGGCGGCGACCTTGCCGCCGTACCAGATCGCGGCCAGCAGCAGGATCAGGCCGACCACCGAAATCTCGCCGATCCTGCCGGGGCGGATGTAGCGCATGTACACGCCCATCAGGATTGCGATGGGCATCGTCGCGATCACCGTGAACATGCCCCACGGGCTTTCGGCCAGCGCCTTGACCACCACCATCGCCAGCACCGCCAGGATGATGATCATGATCAGGAACGCACCGAACAGCGCGATGGTGCCGGGCACCTGGCCCATCTCTTCCCGCACAAGATCGCCCAAGGAGCGGCCGTTGCGGCGGCTGGACAGGAACAGGACCATGAAGTCCTGCACCGCGCCGGCCAGCACCACGCCCACCACCAGCCACAGCAGGCCGGGCAGGTAGCCCATCTGTGCGGCCAGCACCGGTCCCACCAGCGGGCCGGCACCGGCAATGGCGGCGAAATGGTGACCGAACAGCACGTGCTTGTTGGTTGGCACGTAGTCCAGGCCATCGTTGTTGATCACCGCCGGGGTGGCCCGGGTCGGATCGAGCTGCATCACCTTGTTGGCGATGAACAGGCTGTAGAAGCGGTAGGCCACCAGGTACAGCGAAACGGCGGCGACGACGATCCACAGGGCATTGATGTGTTCGCCGCGGCGCAGGGCCACGGTGCCCAGACAGAAGGCGCCGAGCAGGGCGAGTACCGCCCAGCCTATTTTGGAAAACCCTTTCATGAGGTGCTCTCTCCCGGAAAGACAGTCAAAGAGTCCCGCGTGCCCTCGGCAGGGTCAATTGGCACAGGACGAATCGGCGGTAGTACTTTGGTCGTACGCTTGTTGTGCTGACATGCAGCGAACATCAGGGATGGAACAATCGGTTGCGGCGCCGTCCATTGGCGTGCGGCCATGTGGCGTCCATCTTCAGTGGCATCCATCCAACAGGAGTCGCCATGAGCTTTCCCGAACCGGTCCGCGTACTGCGGACCATCCGTGGCATGCCCACCTCCGACGGTGCCGGCGTGCGCCTGACCCGCGTCATCGGCGGCCCGACGCTGCCTGACCTGGACCCGTTCCTGCTGCTCGATGAATTCGGCACCGACCGTGCCGAGGACTACATCGCTGGCTTCCCGGAGCATCCGCATCGCGGTTTCGAGACCGTCACCTACATGCTCGACGGGCGCATGCGGCATCGCGACAACCACGGCAACGAGGGCCTGCTTACCCCGGGCAGCGTGCAGTGGATGACCGCAGGCCGTGGCCTGGTGCATTCGGAAATGCCCGAGCAGGAAAGCGGTCAGATGCGCGGCTTCCAGCTGTGGGTGAACCTGCCGACGAAAGAGAAGATGACCGAGCCGAAGTACCAGGAGTTCGCGCCCGAGCGCATTCCCGTGGTGCGGCCGGACGCCGGCGTGGAAGTGAAGGTGATCGCCGGCAACGTGGATGGCACGCAGGGCCCGATCGTGCAGCCGGCCACCGATCCGCTGTACCTGGACATCACGCTGGCCCCGGATCGCGCCTGGACCTATGCCTTGCCGGAAGGGCACAACGCCTTCGCGTATGTGTTCGAAGGTGCGGTGACGGTGGGTGAGCAGGACGCGGCGCGCGACGTCGCCCGCCAGGAACTGGCGGTGCTGGGGGGGGGCGAGCAGCTGCATCTTTCGGCCGGCAGCGAGGGTGCGCGGCTGATCCTGGTGGCTGGTCGTCCGTTGCGGGAACCGGTGATGCGCCATGGCCCGTTCGTGATGAACACGCGGCAGGAACTGATGCAGGCCTTCGTCGATTTCCAGGAAGGCAAGTTCTGAGGCGGTGCCGGCCGCTGGCCGGCAACTGCCTGCGGTCACGGCGGATCGAGGTGCCGGCCAGCGGCCGGCACTACCGTCAGGTCGGCTCGCATTGCGGGGATGCTGCAAGGCAGTCATCCCCGCCATCGTCAGTTCCCGGCAGCCACGGCCGATGGGGTCAGGCTCATCCCCTGCGCCAGCTGTTGCAGCGAACCCAGTTCCTGCGCGCTGCCCGGATACAGCGAAATCTGCGCGTAACGCCCTTTGTCGAGCTTGACCACGCTGATGCGGCGCTCGGCGTAACCGGGCGGCTGCTGGCCTCCCAGATCGGGCTGGTACCAGTACAGTGATTCACCGCCGAAGCTGCCCTTTTCTTGGCGCAGCGAGCGGTTCAATGGAAGGTTGGGGTCGCGTGCACTGAGCATCAGGCTCAGTACCTCGCGGCCATCGCTGGTGCTGGCGCGGCAGACCAGGAAATCGGCCTGTGCCTGCTGTTGCCACTGCAGGCCGCTGTTGGCCGGCAATGAAGGACATTCGGTGGGAGCCTGCGCGGCGGCCTGGGCCGCAGCGAACAGCAGGCTCGACAACACTACAGGCGCGAACTTCATGCATCCCCCAAGGTGGTGTGTCGTGGCTCCGTCGGATGGACCGGCGGCCTTGGCATCCCATCCCCGGATGCCCCGCCGGCCGGCATGTGCACGGACGGTCAACTCAACCTTAACGGAACGTGAGCGATCGCACAAATTGCGGTTACAAGCGTAACCATTGCGGCCGAAGGTCAGCCGCAATGGTCCGCACAGGCCTCAGCGGTCGTTGCCGAGCCACTTGTAGATGATGCCGCCGATCGCACCGCCCAGCAGCGGGGCGACCCAGAACAGCCACAGCTGGCTGACCGCCCCGCTGCCGGCGAAGAAGGCCACGGCGGTGGAGCGGGCCGGATTCACCGAGGTGTTGGTGACCGGGATGCTGATCAGATGGATCAGGGTCAGCGACAGGCCGATCGCCAGCGGCGCGAAGCCAGCCGGTGCCTTGCCGTGGGTGGCGCCCATGATCACGATCAGGAACACGGCGGTCAGCACCACTTCGCACAGGAAGGCCGCCGCCACGCTGTAACCGCCGGGCGACAGCGCACCATAGCCATTGCTGGCGAACGCACCGGCCTGGCTGCCATCGATGGCGAAGCCGCTGGCCCCCGAGGCGATCTGCAGCAGGATGAAGCCGGCCAACAGGCCACCAGCCACCTGGGCGATGATGTACGGCACCAGGTCCTTGGTCGGGAAGCGGCCACCGGCCCACAGGCCGACGCTGACCGCCGGATTGAAGTGCGCGCCGGAGATATGGCCGAACGCATAGGCGCCGGTCACCACGGTCAGGCCGAAGGCGAGCGCCACGCCGAGGAACCCGATGCCCAGCGGATTGCTGTCACCGCCGAACTTGGCGGCCAGCACCGCACTGCCGCAGCCACCCAGAACCAGCCAGAACGTGCCGAGGAATTCGGCGGACAAGCGTTTACCCATGCTCATGTGTTGCACTCCTTTGACGGTCGAAAGTGTGATTTATGTCACATTTCAATGATCAGCGGGTGACTGTAGCGTCAACGCCGGGGGCAGGCATACACCTTCGGATGTGTGCAACACGCGATGTTCAGTACTGCGGCAGCGGGATGAATTCCTTGTCGTCGCCTGGAATGGTGCCGAAGCGGCCGGCCTCCCAATCGTGCTTGGCCTGCTCGATGCGTTCCTTCGAGCTGGACACGAAGTTCCACCACAGGTGACGCGGGCCATCCAGCGGCTCGCCACCGAACAGCATCGCCTTCACCGGCGTCTTCGCGCGCAGGCGGCCACGTGCGCCGGCTTCGGGAATCACCAGATGCTGTGCAGGGATGTCCACGCCATCCAGCTGTGCGTCGCCTTCGAGGATGTACAGCGCGCGCTCGCGGTGGCCGTCGTCGATATCGATTTCCGCATCCGGGTCGAGATCGATTGCCACGTTGAGGGTGTCGGCGAACACCTTCACCGGCGATTCCTCGCCATAGGCGCGGCCGGCGATGACGCGCAGCCAGGCACCGTTGCGGCGCTGCTCGGGCAGGGTGGCCGCGGCGTGGTGGTAGAACGCCGGCTCGATTTCCTCGTGCGATTTCGGCAGCGCTACCCAGGTCTGCATGCCATGGATCGGGTTGTCGTGATCGCGGTCCGGCTGCGGCGTGCGCTCGGAATGGGCGATGCCGCGGCCAGCGGTCATCCAGTTGACGTCTCCGGGGCGGATCACCTGGTCCGAACCGAGTGTGTCGCGATGGCCGATGGCGCCCGACCACAGATAGGTGACGGTGGCCAGGCCGATATGCGGATGCGGGCGCACGTCGATGGCCGTGCCGGGATGCATGAGCGCCGGGCCCATCTGGTCGACGAACACGAACGAGCCGATGCTGCGCGCCTGCAGGGTGGGGACGGCGCGACGGACTTCGAGTCCGCCGATGTCGTGCACGCGCGGGGCGATGATGGTGGTCATGCGGGCGTTCTCGCTGGCAGGGATCAGGCGGTCAGCATCGCATGCGGCTGTGACGGGCACATGCCCCGTATGGGTAACAGGGTGTTCCAGCCAACGGCGCAGCCCCTCGTGGCTGTGGGGTTGGTCGCGTAAAGCAAAAGCCGCGCTTGGCCGGGCGGGGTGGGTTCGCGGGGGACGCCGTGAATCCGTCCGTGGAGGCTTGGCCGCGGCATCCATGCCGCGGACACCCCCGCGAATCCACCCCGCCCGACCTCTGACAGTTTCCGTGTGCGTCCAGCCACGGAGAAGAAAAAAGAAAATCAAAGTCAAAATCAAACGCTGGTTGCTTCGCTCCTGGTGGCGGCCCAGGTAGCCACCCACCCGTTCGTAGTGATCCACACCGGAATCGAGATTCACCGACCGTCACCGGGAAACTGTCAGGGGTGGGGCGGTGTGGGCAGGCAGGACCGTTGGCGCCATGGATGGCGCCATCGAGCCCCCATGGATGGGTTTACGGCGTGTCCTGCCTGCCCACACCGCCCCGCCCAACAAACAGAAAAGCCAGAGCCGGCTGTTGCTCTGGCTCTGGCTCTGGCTCTGGCTTCGGCGGTTGCCTCTGCGGGCGCCGGGCCGCAGGCCCGGCCGATGAACTCAAACCACTGGTTCGCGCAGGGCGGGGTTGTCCCAGCCCGGGCGCGGGGCGAAACGGTCGCCGTGACGCTGCTGCAGTGCCTTCAGCCGCTCGACGATCGCATCGGCACCGACCGCACGGATGTGCTGGATCGGACCACCGCGGAACGGGGCAAAGCCGGTACCGAAGATCACGCCGGCATCCAGCAGGTCCGCATCGGCCACAACGCCTTCGTGCAGGCACGCCACCGCCTCGTTCAACAGCGGCAGGATCAGGCGGTCCTCCAGATCGGCCGGGGCCTGGTAATCGCTGGCCACGTCCGGCTTCTTCGGCTTGCCGTTTTCCCAGGTGTAGATGCCCTGGCCGTCCTTCTTGCCGCGCTTGTCCGGCTCCACCGTCTGCAAGGCCGCTGGAATCTGCAGGCCCAGGAACGGCGCCAGTTCGCGGCCGACGCCGGCGGCCACGTCCAGGCCGACGGTGTCGATCAGTTCGATCGGGCCCATCGGCATGCCGAACTTCACCGCGGCCCTGTCGATCACCGGGCCCGGAATGCCTTCGGCATACGCGGTGGCGGCTTCCAGCATGTACGGGAACAGCACGCGGTTGACCAGGAAGCCCGGGCTGCCGGCCACCGGTACCGGGAACTTGCCCAGCGCCTTGCAGAACGCGGCCAGGCGGCGCTCGGTCTCCGGCGCCATGCCGTCGTGGTGGATGATCTCCACCAGTGGCATCTGCGCCACCGGGTTGAAGTAGTGCAGGCCAGCGAACTGCGCCGGGCGCTGGATGTGGTCGCGCAGTTCCACCAGCGGAATCGACGAGGTGTTGGTGGTCAGCAGCGCGTCCAGCTTCATCTTCGGTTCCAGCGTCTGGTACAGCGCACGCTTGGCTTCCGGGTTCTCGATGATCGCTTCGATCACCAGGTCGGCCTCGGCCACGCCGTTGCCTTCCAGGTCGGCACGCAGGCGCGCGGCCACGGCGGGGCGCTTGCTCTCGTCGCGCACCTTCTTGGCGAACAGCGCCTGCGCGCGCTCCATGGCGGGGTCGATGAAGCGCTGCTCGCGGTCCTGGAGAGTCACTTCAAAGCCCTTGTAGGCGGCCCAGGCGGCGATGTCACCGCCCATCACGCCGGCGCCGACCACGTGCACGTGGCGGATGCCGGAATCACCACCACCGAGGCCCTTCAGGCGTTCGGTCAGGAAGAAAATGCGGATCAGGTTGCGCGCGGTCGGGGTGCTGGCCAGCTTCACCACGGCGCGGCGTTCTGCATCCAGGCGTGCCTGGATCGGCTTGCCGCCACTGCGCTGCCAGGTGCTGATCAGCGCGTAGGGCGCCGGATACTGGTCCTTCTTGGCCTTGCGCGCGACCTGCTTGACCATCTGCGGTGCCAGCAGCGTGCGTGCCAGCCAGGTGTTGGTGGCCCAGGCCGTCGCGCGCTGCTTGAACGGGCGCGTGGTGCCGGACAACGCCAGCGCCACGGCGGTGTCGAGCACCACGGCCGGTGCCACCACCTTGTCGACCAGCCCGATGCCACGCGCGGCCGAGGCCGACAGCGTACGGCCGGTCAGCATCATGTCCATTGCCGCTGGCGCGCCGACCAGCTGCGGCAGGCGCGCGCTGCCGCCCCAGCCCGGGAAGATGCCCAGCTGGGTTTCCGGCAGGCCGATGCGGGTGCTGCTGTCATTGGAGGCCACGCGATAGCGGCAGGCCAGCGCCAGCTCGGTGCCGCCGCCCAGGCAATGGCCGTGGATGGCCGCCACGGTGGGGCAGGGCAGCTCGGCCAGCTTCTGGTAGGTAGCCTGGCCGCGGCGGATGGCATCGTTGACGGTGCCGCGACGGTCGAACTCCTGGAACTCCTTCAGGTCCGCCCCGGCAATGAAGCCGGCTTTCTTCAGCGACTGGATCACCACGCCCTTGGGCGGGTCCAGTGCAATGCGCTCAAGCAGGTCACCCAGCTCCAGCAGCACATCCTGCGACATGGCATTGACGCTGCTGTCCTGGCGATCCAGGGAGAGGACCACCACGCCGTCGTCGCGGATCTCGGGGTGCCAGTGGCTGAAGCGGAGACCATCGAAGCCTGAGAGCATGGACGTTCCATCCGGTTGTGTATGGAGAAGCGGCTATGATCCAGAGGTTGTTTCCCCCGCGTCAAATCCCAATAGCAGGGGAGTGGCGACCCCGGATCCATGGCCGTGGACCGGAACGCTAACGGAACGGTGGTTAAAAGCTGGTGCGGCGCCGGGTGATCGGCGACTGAACTTTTCCCGGGATTGGCAGTCTCATTGCCCGACGTCGGTTGGGCTGACAGGAGTGCGGCCCCTCATGGCCGAGGTTGATACACCACAGGAGCTGGATCTGGAACTGGTCCGGCGCGTGCAGCACGGCGAGAGCGCCGCGTTCGATGTCCTGGTGCGCAAGTACCAGCATCGCGTGGTGGCCCTTGTCGGCCGCTACATCGCCGACTGGAGCGAATGTCAGGACGTCGCCCAGGACACTTTCATCCGCGCCTATCGCGCGATCGGAAGTTTCCGTGGCGACGCCCAGTTCTCAACCTGGTTGCATCGAATCGCCGTGAATACTGCCAAAAACTACCTGGCTTCACACAATCGACGGCCACCGACCGATGACATCGACATCGGCGACGCCGAACAGTTCGACAGTGGTACGCGCCTGCGCGACACCGACACGCCCGAACGCGAGTTGATGCGCCAAGAGCTGGAACAGACGGTGATGAAGGCCGTCAACGCGCTGCCGGAAGAGCTCCGGTCGGCGATCACCCTGCGCGAGGTGGAAGGCCTGAGCTACGAGGAAATCGCGCAGAAAATGGGGTGCCCGATCGGCACCGTGCGTTCACGGATCTTCCGGGCGCGCGAGGCGATCGACACCGAACTCCGGCCGCTGTTGGACATCGGCAGCGCCACCCGTGAGAAGAGCCGCGTATGACCAGTAATCCGTTCAACGAATCGCAGAACCATCAATCGCCCGCCGGGCAGCGCCTGGACCAGCGCCATCGCGAGCAGCTGTCGGCCCTGGTCGATGGCGAGCTGGGCGCCGATGAAGCGCGCTTCCTGCTGCGGCGGATGGAGCATGACCCCGAACTGGCCGGCTGCCAGGAGCGCTGGCAGCTGCTGGGCGACGTGATGCGTGGGCAGGCGTCGGCACTGGCCCCGGCGGGGTTCAGTTCCGCCGTGGCTGCTGCCATCGCCGCCGAGCCTGCGCCGCAGGCCGAGCCGCGCCGTCAGGTGCGTCGCAGTGGCTGGCGGGCCTGGGGCGGTGGTGCCGCACTGGCCGCTTCAGTGGCAGCGGTGGCGCTGTTCATGGGCGGTGAGAAGCTGAAGGAAGCCACCCCGGGCGAGCCGTTGGCACCTCAGGTGATCGCCAGCCAGGCGGAGCTGCCGACCGTGCCGACCGATCCTGCCCCGGTTACCGAAGCCTCTGCAGACACGGCCGCGATGGCTGTGGCGGCGGCTCCCGCCCTGGCGATGGCCACTGCCGGTCGCCGCCAGGACACCCGCCGCGCCAGTGCCACCCGCAGCCAGCAGGCTGCGCGTGCCGCCCAGCGTGAGGACGTGCCGCAACGCGCGGTGGCTGCTGCGCAGGCGCCGCTGACCCCGACCATACCGGCCAATGGCAGCCGCAACATGCCGTTTGGCGAGGTCGGTGGGCTGCAGGCGCGACCGTGGCCGCGTTCCAGCCTGGCGCCTGCCGCCGGCGGCGCGCTCAATGCCAGCTTCCCGGCCCATACCGGTGGCGCCGCCTTCTACCCGTTCGAGCCGCGCCTGCAGGACGACCTGCCGGTGCCGCCGCGCCCGCGCGACTGAGCCGGGCGCTTTCACGCCCCGCCGTCAGCGGGGCCCGTATTCCTCTTTCCATCCGATCCGGAGGTTGCCGTCCGATGACTCCCCGACTCCGCACGCAGGCCATGGGCCTGTTGGCCCTGACCCTGCCGCTGGTGGCCTGCGCGCAGGCACCGGCTCCGGCCGCCCCGACCCAGGCTGCTCCAGCCACCGCGCCAAGGGCACCGGCACAGCCGCTGGTTACCGGCCTGCCCGATTTCACCAACCTTGTTGAACAGGTCGGGCCGGGTGTGGTCAACGTCGACACCACCATTGTCCGCACCAACCGCCAGGCTTCGCGGGGCCCGATGGGCGGTGACGACGACATGCCGGAGTTCTTCCGTCGCTTCTTCGGCCCGGACTTCCCGATGCCGGGGCAGGGCCCGGGCGGCCCGGACGGTGGCCCCAGCATCAAGGGCCGCGGCATGGGCTCGGGCTTCATCATTTCGCCCGATGGCTATGTGCTGACCAACTACCACGTGGTGGCCGATGCCAGCGACGTGAAGGTCAAGCTGGGCGACAGCCGTGAGTTCAACGCCAAGGTGGTGGGCAGCGACCAGCAGTACGACGTGGCGCTGCTGAAGATCGATGGCAAGAACCTGCCGACCGTGCGCGTGGGTGATTCCAATACGCTGAAGCCCGGCCAGTGGGTTGTCGCGATCGGCTCGCCGTTCGGTCTCGACCATTCGGTCACCGCCGGTATCGTCAGTGCACTGGGGCGTAGCACGGGTGGCGCCGACCAGCGCTACGTGCCGTTCATCCAGACCGACGTGGCGATCAACCAGGGCAACTCCGGCGGTCCGTTGCTGAACACCCGCGGCGAAGTGGTCGGCATCAACTCGCAGATCTTCTCCGCCTCCGGCGGCTACATGGGCATCAGCTTCGCGATCCCGATCGACCTGGCGATGAGCGCGGTCGAGCAGATCAAGAAGAGTGGCAAGGTCACCCGTGGCCAGCTGGGTGCGGTGGTCGAGCCGATCGATGCGCTGAAGGCGCAGGGCCTGGGCCTGCCCGACAGCCGTGGCGCGCTGGTCAACCAGATCGTCGCCGGCAGTGCCGCAGAGAAGGCCGGTGTGCAGATCGGCGACGTAGTGCGTTCGGTCAACGGCAGCCCGGTCAACAGCTGGTCCGACCTGCCGCCGCTGATCGGTGCGATGGCACCGGGCAGCCGGGTCACGCTGGGGGTGATCCGCGACGGCAAGCCGCGCGACCTCAGCGCCACGCTCACGGCGCTGAGCGAAGACGGTCAGGGCAATGCCCGTGCGGCGTCTGCCGCCAGGCCCGATGCGGCACCGCAGACCGGCGCCAATGCCCTGCTGGGCCTGGACGTGAGCGACCTGACCGCACCGCAGCGCAAGCAGTTCGGCCTGGATGGCAACGAAGGCGTGCGCATCACCGGAGTCAAGGGCCAGGCGGCGCGTGATGCCGGCCTGTCCCCGGGCATGGTGATCCTGCAGGTCGGCCGCACCCCGGTCGGCAGCGTGGAGAGCCTGAACCGGGCGCTGTCCAGCTACAAGAAGGACGACGTGGTGATGCTGCTGGTGCGCACCGGCAACGGCAACAGCGCCTTCGTGGCGGTCAAGGCCGGCCAGTAAGGCCTGCCGGGGCCGCTTCGGCGGCCCCTGTGTCTCCCCTGAAGCCCCGCCCTGGCGGGGCTTCGGCCTTTCCGGGCGGGGCCCGAGCAGTCCGCTTTCGCGGTGGGGCGCCGGGCATGCGATAATCGACCGTTGCCCTGACGACGCCGCGCGCCGCCGCCACCTATGTCTTCTGATTCGATGCGGAACATCCGCAACTTCTCCATCATCGCCCATGTCGACCACGGCAAGTCCACGCTGGCCGACCGCATCATCCAGCTCTGTGGTGGCCTGCAGGCCCGCGAGATGGAAGCGCAGGTGCTCGACTCCAACCCGATCGAGCGCGAGCGCGGCATCACGATCAAGGCGCAGTCGGTGTCGTTGCCGTACCTGGCCAAGGACGGGCAGACCTACCATCTGAACTTCATCGACACCCCCGGCCACGTCGACTTCTCCTATGAAGTCAGCCGCTCGCTGGCCGCCTGCGAAGGCGCGCTGCTGGTGGTCGATGCGGCCCAGGGCGTGGAAGCGCAGTCGGTGGCCAACTGCTACACCGCGGTGGAGCAGGGCCTGGAAGTGGTGCCGGTGATCAACAAGATCGACCTGCCGACCGCCGACATCGAGCGCGCCAAGGCCGAGATCGAGGCCGTGATCGGCATCGACGCCTCCGATGCCGTGCCGGTCAGTGCCAAGACCGGCCTGAACGTGCAGGACGTGCTGGAAGCGATCGTGCATCGCATCCCGCCGCCGACACCGCGCGACACCGAGAAGCTGCAGGCGCTGATCATCGACTCCTGGTTCGACAACTACCTGGGCGTGGTCTCGCTGGTACGCGTGATGCAGGGCGAGATCAAGGCCGGTGACAAGCTGCAGGTGATGTCCACCGGCCGCAACCACCAGGTCGACAACGTCGGCGTGTTCACGCCGAAGCGGAAAGTGCTGCCAGCGCTGCGTGCCGGTGAAGTGGGCTGGGTCACCGCCAGCATCAAGGACGTGCACGGTGCGCCGGTCGGCGACACCCTGACCCTGGCCGGCGACCCGGCTCCGAAGCCGCTGCCGGGCTTCCAGGAAATGCAGCCGCGCGTGTTCGCCGGTCTGTTCCCGGTCGATGCCGAAGATTACCCGGACCTGCGCGAAGCGCTGGACAAGCTGCGCCTGAACGATGCCGCGCTGCGTTTCGAGCCGGAAAGCTCCGAGGCGATGGGCTTCGGCTTCCGCTGCGGCTTCCTGGGCATGCTGCACATGGAAATCGTGCAGGAACGCCTGGAGCGCGAGTACAACCTGGACCTGATCAGCACCGCGCCGACGGTGGTATATGAAGTCCTGAAGACCGATGGCTCGATCATCAACATGGACAACCCGGCCAAGCTGCCGCCGGTGAACCAGGTCGAGGAGATCCGCGAGCCGATCATCCGTGCCAACGTGCTCACTCCCGAGGAGTACATCGGCAACATCATCAAGCTGTGCGAAGAAAAGCGCGGCAGCCAGATCGGCATCAACTACCTGGGCAGCCAGGTGCAGATCAGCTATGAGCTGCCGATGGCCGAGGTGGTGCTGGACTTCTTCGACAAGCTGAAGTCGGTCAGCCGTGGCTACGCCTCGCTGGACTACCACTTCGTGCGCTTCGACGCCGGCCCGTTCGTGCGCGTGGACGTGCTGATCAACGGCGACAAGGTCGACGCACTGTCGCTGATCGTGCACCGCAGCCATGCCGACCGTCGTGGCCGCGAGCTGTGCGAGAAGATGAAGGACCTGATTCCGCGCCAGATGTTCGACGTCGCCATCCAGGCTGCGGTCGGCTCGCAGATCATCGCCCGTACCACGGTCAAGGCCATGCGCAAGAACGTGCTGGCCAAGTGCTATGGTGGCGACGTTTCGCGCAAGAAGAAGCTTCTGGAAAAGCAGAAGGAAGGCAAGAAGCGCATGAAGCAGGTCGGCCGCGTGGAGATCCCGCAGGAAGCGTTCCTGGCCGTGCTGCAGATGGACAACAAGTAATCCCGCACCGGCCCTGCGGGGCCGGTCGTCCGGTGACGTTGCAAAGGACCCTGAATGAAACTGTTTGAGATCCTCCTGGTCGTGCTGACCCTGGCCTCGGGCCTGATCCTGCTTGCGGACAAGCTGTACCTCGCCAAGCGTCGCGCCCAGCGCGCCGGCCTGCTCGATTCCGAGCCGGTGCTGGTGGATTACTCGCGTGCGTTCTTCCCGGTGCTGGCGATCGTGCTGATCGTGCGCAGCTTCATTGCCGAACCGTACAAGATCCCGTCCAGCTCGATGATGCCGAACCTGCTGATCGGCGATTTCATCCTGGTCAACAAGTTCTCCTACGGCCTGCGCCTGCCGATCAGCAACACCAGGATCGTGCCGTTCGGCGAGCCCTCGCGTGGCGACGTGGTGGTATTCCACTTCCCCGGCCACAGCGACAACGACCCGGCCAAGGGCGAGAACTTCATCAAGCGCGTGATCGGCGTGCCGGGTGACACCGTGGTCTTCGAAGGCGACGGCGTGATCCTCAATGGCGAGCCGCTGAAGTACGACAACAAGGGCATCTACGCCGGCCACAAGGGCCAGGGCGAAGGCGCCAACCTGCTGGTCGAGCACCTGCCGGGGCGCACCCACACCGTGCTGGAGACCGACTACCCGCGCGGCCAGGGCCAGTGGACGGTGCCGGCCGGCAAGTACCTGGTGATGGGCGACAACCGCGACAACAGCGACGACGGCCGTTTCTGGGGCCTGCTGCCGGAAGAGAACCTGCGCGGCAAGGCCTTCCTGATCTGGCTGAACTGCCAGGGCTGGTTCTGCAAGGATGGCTTCGAGCCGTCGCGGATCGGCTCGAGCATCAACTGATCGGGCATCAACTGAGTACCTTCACATCCAACGCGTATCTGGGGAGAACGCAATGAAGACGATGAACACGCAGCGCGGCATGACCCTGACCTCGTTCCTGACGGTCCTGATCGTGGTCGGTTTCTTCCTCTACATCGGCATGAAGCTGTTCCCGATGTACCAGGAGTACTACGCCGTGCGCTCGGCGATGAAGAGCCTGGCCAACGAGCCGGGCGTGGGCAGCATGGAGCCGTCGCGGATCCAGGACCTGTTCTTCAAGCGCCTGTACATCAACTACTCGGACAATGTGAAGCCGGCCAACGTGAAGTTCGACCGTCGCGACAATGGCTGGACCCTCAAGGTCAACTACGAAGTGCGTCGCCAGCTGATCGGCAACCTCGATGTGGTTGGCAAATTCGATTCTTCCCAGGACCTGACACGAAGCGGTGCCCAGTAAATTCATCCAACGTGGCGACCTGATCGGTCATGCCTTCAGCGACCCGGCCCTGCTCAAGCAGGCGCTGACGCATCGCAGTGCCGGTGCGCCGCACAACGAGCGCCTGGAGTTCCTCGGCGACAGCATCGTCAACATGATGGCGGCCGAGGCGTTGTACCGACGCTGGCCCAAGGCTGACGAAGGGGCGATGACCCGTGCCCGTGCCGAACTGGTGCGCGAAGGCGCGTTGGCGGCGATCGCGCGCACCCTGCAGTTGGGCGAGCGGCTGACCCTGGGCCCGGGCGAAATGAAGTCCGGCGGTCATCGCCGCGACTCGATCCTGGCCGACGCAGTGGAAGCCGTGGTGGCTGCGATCTACCTGGATGCCGGCTTCGAGGCCTGCCGGGCGGTGGTACTGCCCTGGTTCAGCGCTTCGATCGAGGCGCTGCCGGCCTCCGGCCGTCCCGAGAAGGACCCCAAGACCCGCCTGCAGGAATGGCTGCAGGCCCGACAGAAGGCGTTGCCGCAGTATGAACTGGTGTCAGAATCCGGTGACGACCATGCCAAGCACTTCCGGGTACGCTGCAACGTAGCCGACCCGGCCGCCAGCACTGAGGGCGAAGGCGCCTCGCGGCGGCTTGCCGAACAACAGGCGGCTGCGGCCGTCCTAGAACAACTGGATTCCAAGTGAGCGAACAAACTCCTCATCATTGCGGCAGCGTGGCCGTGATCGGCCGCCCGAACGTGGGCAAGTCGACCCTGACCAATGCCCTGGTCGGTGCGAAGGTCAGCATCGTTTCCAACCGTCCGCAGACCACGCGCCATCGCCTGCTGGGCATCGCCACCTACCCGGAAGGCCAGCTGGTGCTGGTTGATACCCCCGGCCTGCACAAGGTGCAGAAGCGGGCGATGAACCGGGTGATGAACCGTGCCGCGCGCGGCTCGCTGGAGGGCGTCGATGCCGGCCTGCTGGTGATCGAGGCCGGTCGCTGGGATGAAGAAGACAGCCTGGCCTTCAATGTGCTGCGCGATGCCGGCATTCCGGTGGTGCTGGTGGTCAACAAGATCGATCGCCTGAAGGAAAAGGGCGCGCTGCTGCCGTTCCTGCAGCAGGTGACCGAAGGCCGTGATTTCGCTGCCGTGCATCCGATCTCGGCGCAGAAGCGCAATGGCCTGGAAGCGTTGGTGCGCGACGTGCTGAAGCTGCTTCCGGAAGCGCCGCCGATGTTCGGCGAGGACGAGATCACCGACCGCAGCCAGCGTTTCCTGGCCGGCGAGCTGGTACGCGAACAGTTGATGCGCCAGCTCGGCGAAGAGCTGCCGTACGCCACCACCGTTGAGATCGAGCGCTTCACCGAGGACGGCAACCTGCTGCGCATCGGCGCGGTGATCTGGGTCGAGCGCGAAGGCCAGAAGGCCATCGTGATCGGCAAGGGCGGCGCCCGCCTCAAGGAGATCGGCGCCAAGTCCCGCCTGCAGATGGAGCGTCTGTTCGGGGCCAAGGTGTTCCTTGAGACCTGGGTGCGCGTGCGTGAAGGCTGGTCCGATGACGAGGCCGCGCTGAAGGCCTTCGGTTACGAGTAAGCCGTTGCGGTCGCTTCGATGATGATCGAGGACGACACCGGCTTCGTGCTGCATGCGCGGGCCTACCGCGAGACCAGCCTGCTGGTCGAGGTGTTGAGCGCGCAGCATGGCCGCGTCGGCCTGCTCGCGCGTGGTGTGTCAACCGCCAAGGGCCAGGTGCTGCGCGCTGCCCTGCAGCCATTGCAGTGGATCCGCTTCAGCGCCCAGCAGCGCGGTGAACTGGCCCAGTTGCGCGGCGCTGAAGCGCTGGATGCGGCCCCGCGCCTGGTCGGCCAGGCGATGCTGGCCGGCTTCTATCTGAGTGAACTGACCCTGCGCCTGGCACCTCGCCAGGATCCGTTGCCTGAGTTGTATCTGGCCTATGGCGAAGCGCGCGCGCGGCTGGCGGTCGGTGCCGGCCTGGCCTGGACGCTACGTCGGTTTGAACGCGAGCTGCTGTCCGCGCTGGGCCTGGGTTTCGAACTGGACAGTGCCAGCGACGGCCAGCCGATCGACCCGGCCGCGCGCTACGAGCTGGACCCACAGGAAGGCGCGCAGCGCCTGCTGAGCGAGCGCGGTGGGGAGCGCCGGGCGGCGGCCACTGGCTCGGCGCTGCTGGCGTTGGCGGCCGACGAAGAGCCCGCTGCCGCCGACCTGGCCAGCCTGCGCCTGCCGATGCGGCGGGTGCTGGCCCATCACCTCGGGCCACGCGGCCTGAAGTCCTGGGAAATGCTCGAGCAGCTCGCGCCCCGCAGGTAGGGGGTGTTCGGCAGGGCTTGCAGCCCTGCACCTGCCGAATCAACGTCAACGTCAACGTCAAAAGCAAAAGCTGGTTATCCGTGGGTAGGCGGGGTGGGTCCGGTTGCGGGAGACGCCGTAAACCCGTCCTTGGGGGCTTGGCCGCGGCATCCATGCCGCGGACACTCCCGCAACCGGACCCACCCCGCCTTCGACAGATTCTTGCGAGCTGTTGGACATGCCGACGGGGTCAGATCCGTTTTCCGAAGGAAAACGGATCTGACCCCAGTTTGAATTTCGATATCTGACAGAGATTCATCCACGCATGGCGTGGATCTACTGGCCACCGGTCAACTGTCGAAGGCGGGGCACTATGGGTTTGCGGGGTGTGAGCGCCATGGATGGCGCGACCAAGGCTACATGGACGTACTTGCGCCGTCCCCGCATACCCACAGTGCCCCGCCATTCCACGGGATGCCCGCTGTTGCCGTTGCTTCGGCTGTTGCTCTGGCTTGAAGCAGGTGCAGGGCTGCAAGCCCTGCCGAACACCCTCAATGCAGCAGGGCCGCCACCGCCGCGCGGAACCCGTCCTGGGCCTGCCCGGACTCCGGCGCATGATGCAGCTGCCGCACCGCCCGTCCCAGCCGTGCCGCGCCGACAAACCCACAGCTCGCCTGCAACCGGTGCAGCTGGCTGCGCAGCTGGCGCTCGTCGTGCTGGTCCACGGCCTGCTCGACCGCGTCGCGTACGCCCGGCAACTCGGCCAGGAACAGCTCGCGCAGCGCGATCAAGTGGTTGCGCTGGCCATTGAGCGCGGCCAGTGCCGCGGTCTCGTCCCAGTCCTGTACCTGCAGCTCGACCGCTGCCGGAGCCGGGGCAACGGAGATCCCCGCCGGGCTGTTCACCAGTGCCCGGCGCACGGCCTTCAGCAACTGGTCGCGGCCCAACGGCTTGACCAGCGTGTCGCTGAAGCCAGCTTCGCGCAGGCGGGCATGGATGGAGGTGTCGCCATCGGCGGTATGCGCCAATGCCGGGGTATCGGGGTGTGAACGGCGCAGTTCACGCAGCAGCTGCGCGCCATTGCCGTCCGGCAGGTTGACGTCGATCAGCCACAGGTCATGCGCGCCGGGCTCGGCGCTGGCCAGCGCGCTGGCCAATGAATCTGCCGTGTCCACGTCCGCCGGTAACGTTTCCAACGCCGCTTTGAAAAAACCGCGGCTGATGATGTCGTCCTCGACAAGCAGGAAGCGGGGCCGGCTGGCCCGCGGGGTCATCTGCATCAGGGCTGCCTCCATGTCAGCTGCTGCAATCATCAAGCACGGCGGCGGCGGGCGCAAGCGGGGCCGGACCCTGCCAGTCAGGATCTGCGACAATGTGCCCCCATTTTTGCCCGCAGCCTGTTGCCACGTGGCCCGATCCCGCTCCCGCATCGACCGTACCCCTTTCCAGACCGAGATCCTCGACCTCAGCCATGATGGTCGCGGCGTCGCCCGCCGTGAAGGCGAGGGCGGCAAGGTCACCTTCGTCAGCGGCGCCCTGCCGGGCGAGGTGGTCATGGCCGAACAGACCGCCCGCAGCCGCCATTTCGACGAGGCACGCACGGTGGAAGTGCTGCAGGCCTCGCCCCAGCGCGTGACCCCGAAGTGCCCGCATTTCGGTACCTGCGCCGGCTGCGTGCTGCAGCACCTGGACGAAGACCAGCAGATCGTCGCCAAGCAGCGCGTGCTGATGGACAACCTGGAGCGGATCGGCCATGTGAAGCCGGGCAAGGTGCTGGCGCCGCTGGTCGGCGAGAGCTGGGGTTATCGCCGCAAGGGCCGCTTCTCGGTGCGCCGGGTCGAGAAGAAGGACAAGACCCTGGTCGGTTTCCGTGAACAGGACCCGCGTTTCGTCGCCGACCTCAGCCAGTGCCTGACCGTGATCCCGGAGATCGGTACCAAGGTCGAGGCCTTGTCGACCTTCATCGAATCGCTCGATGGCAAGCGCGACATCCCGCAGATCGAGTTCATCGCCGGCGATCAGGCGGTGGTGCTGACCGTACGTCACCTGCAGCCGCTCAGCGATGCCGACCGCGCCGCCTGGGCCGCCTTTGGCCAGCAGCATGGTTTCGTGATCTACCTGCAGTCCGGCGGCGTGGACACCGTGCAGCCGCTGGACGGGCAGGGCGTGCCGCTGTCGTTCCGGTTGGCGCCTTGGGACGTGGAACTGGCGTTCCGCCCGCTGGACTTCATCCAGGTCAACGCCAAGCTCAACGAAAAGATGATCGCCCACGCCCTGGACCTGCTTGAGCCGGGCGAGGACGAACGCGTGCTTGACCTGTTCTGCGGCCTGGGCAACTTCACCCTGCCGCTGGCCCGCCGCGTGCGCGAAGTGGTGGGTGTGGAAGGCGATGCCGGCCTGGTCGCGCGTGCCCGTGAGAATGCCGTGCGCAACGGGCTGGCCAACGCCCAGTTCTTCAGCGCCGACCTGACCCAGGACCAGCGCAGCACGCCGTGGATGCGCCAGGGCTTCGACAAGCTGCTGCTGGACCCGCCGCGCTCGGGCGCCATCGAAGTGCTGCAGCAGCTGCCGCTGAAGCAGTTCAAGCGCATCGTCTACGTCAGCTGCCACCCGGGCTCGCTGGCGCGCGATGCCGGCTATCTGGTCAACGAACAGGGCTTCACCCTGGTCAGCGCCGGTGCGATGGACATGTTCCCGCACACCGCGCACGTGGAAAGCATCGCGGTGTTCGAGAAGCGCTGAGCGGCTGTCATCACCCATGGCGCATAATCGCGCCATGGGCATTGAAATCGAACGCAAATTCCTGGTCATCAACGATGGCTGGCGATCCGCTGCGCACCGGGTGACCCCGATGGCGCAGGGCTACATCAACGACATGGGCGCGCTGGATCGCGGTACCCAGAACGCCTCGGTGCGCGTGCGTATCGAGGGCGACCATGCTGCGCTGAACCTGAAGTCGCGCACCATCGGCCACACCCGGCAGGAATTCGATTACCCGATTCCGGTGGAGGACGCGCGCGCGCTGCTGGCGCTGTGCGTGGGTGGCCTGATCGACAAGCGCCGCCATCTGGTCGAGCACGCCGGCCTGACCTGGGAAGTGGACGAGTTCCTCGGCGACAACGCCGGCCTGGTGGTGGCCGAGGTGGAACTGGACAGCGCCGACCAGGCCATCGAACTGCCGGACTGGGCCGGCGCGGAAGTCACCGACGACGCCCGCTACTACAACGTCGCACTCGCGAGCCGTCCCTATTCACAGTGGTGAAACCCTGAAAAGGGGACGGAGGGGATTAAGTCGTCTTTACCCCGCCTGTGCGGAAAGCGACTTAATCCCCTCCGTCCCCTTTTTTCGGTGGGGGCGGGCCCCATGTCGGGGGGATGAGAATCGACATCTACTCCGACGTGGTCTGTCCCTGGTGCTGGATCGGCAAGCATCGTTTCCAGCAGGGCGTGCAGTTGCTGGGCGCCGATGCGCCTGAACTCGATATCCACTGGCAGCCGTTCCAGCTGGACCCGGACGCGGACGCAACCCCGGTGCCGCTGCGTGAGGCCTATGTGCGCAAGTTCGGTGGCGTCGAGCGCACCGAGCAGATCCTCGGCCAGACCCAGACCACGGCGCGTGCGGAAGGCCTGCCGATGGACTTCAGCCGGGGCCAGGTGCGGGTGACCACGCTGCCGGCGCACCGGGTGCTGTGGCTGGCCGGCCAGCACGGCGTGCAGGGCGCGGTCGGGGAGGCGCTGTTCCGGGCCCACTTCGAGCTTGGCCAGAACTTGGCGGACAGCGCGGTGCTGATCAAGGCCGGTGTGGCGGGCGGCCTGGACGGCGGAGAAATCGCGCAGATGCTGGCCTCCGACCGCGGCCTGGCCGAGGTCGAAGCCAAGCTGGCGGAGGCGCATGCGCTGGGCATCTCCTCGGTGCCGACCTTCGTCATCGATGGAAAGTGGGCCATTTCCGGGGCGCAGCCCCCCGAGGCCTTCGCCAACGCCCTGCGCCAGATTGCCGCCGAACAGGGCGCCCCGGCCACCCCGGCTGGCGACGACGAGGCCTGCGGCCCGGACGGCTGCAAGGTCTGAGCAGATCGGGGTCAGGGCCCCTGCGGGGATCCGGCCCCGGGGTCAGAGCCCCGCAGGGGCTCTGACCGCACACTCCCCTTTTTCTGACCACTGCGCCTGTCGGCCGGTTCTGCGACAATGCGGCACTGCGCCATGCGGGCGCGCGTTGTGGAGATCGACCATGCTGCTGATCGGCGTTGCCGGCACCGAACTGACCGCCCAGGAACGTGACTGGCTGCAGCACGATGCCGTGGCCGGGGTGGTGCTGTTCAAGCGCAACTTCGCCTCCCGCCAGCAGGTGACCGATCTGAGCGCGGCGATCCGCGCCGCCGCGCCGCGCCCGCAGCTGATCTGCGTTGACCAGGAAGGTGGCCGCGTACAGCGTTTCCGCGAGGGTTACAGCGATCTGCCGCCACTGCAGGACATTGGTGCCCTGTATGCCACCGACCCGCAGCAGGCCTTGGCATTGGCCGAACGGCACGCTTGGCTGATGGCCAGCGAAGTACGCGCCAGCGGCCTGGACCTGAGCTTCGCGCCGGTGGTCGACCTTGGCCGTGGCAACCGTGCCATTGGCAACCGCGCCTTCAGTGAAGACCCGCAGGTGGTGGCCGCGTTCACCGCCGCCTACGTGCGTGGCATGCACTCGGTCGGCATGGCCGCCACGCTCAAGCATTTCCCCGGCCACGGCACCGTGCTGGAAGACACCCACGTCGATACTGCGATCGATCCGCGCGCGCTGGACGAGCTGCGTGCGCAGGACCTGGTGCCGTTCCAGGCCGGCATCGCCGCCGGTGCCGATGCGGTGATGATGGCGCACGTGATCTACCCGCAGATTGCGCCTGAACCGGCAGGTTACTCGCCGCGCTGGATCCAGGACATCCTGCGCGGCGAGCTCGGCTTCCGTGGCGTGGTGTTCTCCGACGACATCGGCATGGCCGCCTCGCACAGCGCCGGCGGCGTGCCGGCGCGCGTGCACGCCCATCTGGACGCCGGCTGCGACGTGGTGCTGGTCTGCCACCCGGAGCTGGTCGATGAAGCCCTGCACGCGGTGCAGGGGCGCTCCCTCAATACCGCTGCGCTGCTGGGCCTGATCGGCCGCGGCGCGCTTGGCTGGGATGGCCTGCTGGCCGATGCCCGCCATGGCGACACCCAAACCCGTCTGCTTGAAACCCTTGGAAGAACCGTCTGATGCCCAACCTCACCATTTCCCAGGCCCTGGCCCAGGCTGACCTGCTGGTCGACCGCCCCACCATCGACAAGGCCATTGCTGGTATCGCCGACGCCATCGCGCGCGACTACAAGGGCGAGGTGCCGCTGTTCCTGTCCATCATGCACGGTGCGCTGCCGTTCGCCGGCCAGCTGGCGCTGGAACTGGGCGCGCGCGGCCAGGACGTGCAGTTTGATTACCTGCACGCCACCCGTTACCGCGGTGAAACCACCGGCGGCGACCTGGTCTGGAAGCACAAGCCGGCCACCTCGCTGTTCGGCCGCCGCGTGCTGCTGGTCGACGACATCCTTGACGAGGGCTACACCCTGCAGGGCGTGCGCACCTGGTGCCTGGAACAGGGCGCAACCGACGTGCGCATCGCCGCGATGACCGTGAAGAGGCACGACCGCGCGCTGCCGGACGTGACCGCCGACTACGCCGGCATCGAACTGCCGGACCGCTACGTGTTCGGCTTCGGCATGGACGTCAACGAAACCCTGCGCTGCGTGCCGGCCATCTACGCGATGAAGGAATAACGGCGCAGCCGCCCGCGGCGCGTCTTCTTCTGCCGCCGGCATCCTCGGGTGCCGGCGTTCGTCTTTTCATGGAGTGCTTCGAATGCAACAGATCGCCCTGGCCGTGATCGGCGGTACCGGTGTCTACAACCTGGCCAAGCTTGACGACGTGCAGACCCACGAGGTCGACACCCGCTTCGGCCGCCCGTCGGGCCCGGTGCGCGTCGGTACGCTGCTCGGCCATCGCGTGGCGTTCCTGGCGCGCCATGGTGAAGGCCACTCGCTGCCGCCGCACAAGATCAACTACCGCGCCAACCTGGCCGCGCTGCAGCAGCTGGGCGCGCAGCGCGTGTTGGCGTTGAACACGGTCGGTGGCATCACCGAGAACTTCGGCCCGCGCGTGCTGGCCTGCCCGGACCAGATCATCGACTACACCTGGGGCCGCATCAGCACCATCTGTGAAGAAGAGGGCACCGATGTGGTCCACGTCGATTTCGGCCACCCGTACACGCCGATGCTGCGCAGCAAGATCCTGGCGGCGGCCAAAGTGACCGGCGTCACGGTCCATGACGGTGGCTGCTACGGCGCAACGCAGGGCCCGCGCCTGGAAACCATCGCTGAAATCGCCCGCATGCGCCGCGACGGCTGCGACCTGGTGGGCATGACCGGCATGCCGGAAGCCGCGCTGGCACGCGAACTGGGGCTGGATTACGCCTGCCTGGCGATCATCGCCAACTGGGCTGCCGGCTGTGGTGATGGCGAGGAGATTACGATGGCCGAAGTGCTGGCCAACGTACAGGCGGCCAGCAACGGACTTCCGGAACTGGTGGGCGAATTGGCGCGGGGGTGATTGTCTTCCCCGAGCAAGCTTTGCATACTCAGCTTGTGCGCGGGTTCAGCGTACACCACCCATTCATTGCATAAGGTCTCGCATCACCATGCCGAACGGTACCGTCAAGTGGTTCAACGACGCCAAGGGATTTGGCTTCATCTCGCCGGAGGATGGCAGCGCCGACGTGTTCGCGCACTTCTCCGCCATCAACTCCAAGGGCTTCCGCAGCCTGCAGGAAGGCCAGCGTGTCACCTATGACGTGACCCAGGGCCCGAAGGGTGCCCAGGCTTCGAACATCACGCCGGCCGAGTGATCCACTCGACAGTGCGTTGAAAACCCCGCTTCGGCGGGGTTTTTTTTTGCGCGGCGTGCCCGCGGCCGGTTCGCGATCCACCCGCCTCGGGCACAATGTGGCCATGACGGAACGACTGCGTATCGCCGTGATCGGCTACGGCACCGCTGGACAGGCAGTGTCCATCCTCCTCACCCGTGACGGCCACGAAGTGGAGATATTCGAACGCGTGCCGACGCCGGGACCGGTGGGTGCCGGTTTCCTGCTGCAGCCCAGCGGCCTGCAGGTGCTGTGGCAGATGGGCCTGCTGGATGCGGTGCGCGCGCATGCCGCGCCGGTGCACCGCCTGTATGGCGACACGCCATGCGAGCGCGCGGTGATGGACATGCGCTACGACGGTCTGGATGCGCGCCTGCATGGCCTGGGCATGCAGCGTGGGGCGTTGTTCTCGCTGTTGGACCAGGCGCGCGCGGGGGCAGGCAATCTGCATGCGGGCGTCACCATCGCCGCCGTGGATGCCGAGCAGGGCCGCCTGCGCGACAGCGAAGGGCGCCTGCATGGCCCGTTCGACCTAGTGGTGGCCGCCGATGGCGCGGCCTCTACGCTGCGCAGCACCATTGCCGGCGGTGCCGGGCTGGACCGCGTGTATCCGTGGGGAGCGCTGTGGTGCCTGTTGCCGGCCGAAGACTGGCCGCATGTGCAGGAGCTGCGGCAGCGCTACGTGGCCGCGCGCAAGATGATCGGCCTGTTGCCGGTCGGCACGCGCCCCGGCGATGACACGCCGCGCCTGAGTTTCTTCTGGAGCCTGCCACGCACCGACTTCGAGCGCTGGCAGGCCGATGGCATGACGCCCTGGCTGGACGAGCTGCATGCGCTGTGGCCGCAGGCCAGTGCGCGCTTCGCCCACCTGCGCGATGCCGGCCAGCTGGCGCGCGCGGTCTATCGCGATGCAGTGATGACGCGCTGGCACCAGGGCCGCATGGTGCTGGCAGGTGATGCGGCGCACGCGATGAGCCCGCAGCTGGGGCAGGGGGTGAACATGGCGCTGCTCGATGCGCTGGCGCTGCGCGATGCGGTGCGCACGCATGGCGGTGGTGCCGCTGCATTGCAGGCCTACCAGGCGCAACGCAGGGCCCACGTGGCGGTCTACCAGCGCTGGAGTCGCTGGCTGACGCCGCTGTTCCAGTCCGATCGCGATGCCTTGGCGAAGACGCGCGACGTGCTGCTGGGCCCGATGGGGCGCCTGCCCGGAGGCCGTGGCCACATGCTGCGCGTGCTCAGCGGCACGCAGCAGGGGTGGTTCGGTTCGCTTACGCTGGATCCGGCCTTCATCGACGCATTGGCGACGACGATGGAGATACCTCGCAGCAACGCGATCACGGCCAGCGTGTGAAGCGTGCCGTCACGTGAATTAACGGTTGCCTCACCGCGGATGTGCGAGAAGTAGGTTGCACGCGACTGCGCGTCGCCCGTTTTCCTTTCCGTGATCAACATCGCGCGTGGCCCGGGCAGCGCTGCTGTTGCGGCCTGTTGCGGCCTGTTGCGGCCCGGACGTGCCGCTTGATGTTGAAGAGGAGGACGCCATGTTGTTCGCGGTCGAAGAGCTGGAATCGGAAATCTGCAAGCTGCGTGGACTGCTGCAGATGCTGCACGAGGACCAGCCCGACGTACTGGAGGATGTATTCGAGTTCCATGTTGGCAGCCTGGTCAGCCATGCGTCGCCGGAACACCACGCACGCATCCGGACCTGCGCGCAGGAGATGCTGGCGGCAATCCAGGCCTTGCCGCGGCGGCGTGAGAATGACACCCCTGATTTCCAGTTGATGCCGCAGCTGGGCATTGGCCCGGCCTGAGTCAGGCGACCGGCAGTTCCACCAGGCCGCTTTCCACGCAGGCGATCATCTGTTCGCCGCGGGCGGGGGCAGGCACGATGCCTGCAGTGAATGCGGAGAAGGCCGGCAGGACCGTCATCCGGTCACGCAGCCAGAACGCGGGGAAGCGCCGTCGCAGTGGCTTCAAGGCGACCTGCGGGTGCAGATGCCCGGCAATCACATGCAGCGCCGCATCGGGCATCGGCTCATGCCGAAGCAGGAACGGCCGCAGTCGTACTTCATCGTGGATCTGGACCTGCAACTGCGCATGCGGCAGCTGGCGGTCGTGATTACCGCGCAGGACATGCACGTCCAGCGAAGCATTGCGTTCACGCCATCCCAGCCATTGCTGGTACCACCCAGCGCGATGCGCCGGCCCATGCAGGATGTCGCCCAGGATCCACAGCTCGCGACAGGCATGCAGGTCCAGAAGCCGCTGCAAGCGTTGCAGGTCTTCGCCGGTGCCGCCGCTGGGCAACGCGATGCCGGCGCGACGGAACACATCGGCCTTGCCCAGGTGGAGGTCTGCGATCAGCAGTGCCTGCCGCGCGGGCCAGTACAGCGCACGCGCGCCCACCAGGACCACGGACTCACCAGCAAGCAGCAGCGGCAATTCATCGGTCATGGCGGCGCTCCAGTTGCTGGGCCGCGCGCTGCACGCGCATACGCCAGTCTTCATTGCTGAACTGACCGCGCAGGCGTTCGGCCCACAATGGAAAGCCCAGCGGCGTGAGTGATGACGGTCGCTGCAGCGACAGCTGCTGCGTGCCGATCCGCTCCAGTACCTGCTGCACCCCCGGCAGGTCGAGGCTGTCGTACAGCACTTCATGTTCCGCCAGCGCCAGCAGCAGGTGTTCCGGATCGTGCTCGCGCAGCACGTCGTACAGCAGGCCTGCGGACGCCTGCAGCTGGCGCAGTGACCGTGGCATGCCACCGGGCAGGCTGGGCACCAGCAGGCCTGCTACGCGTGCGATGCCCCGGAACTGACGTCGCGCCAGCTCGCCCAGGTTCACTGCCTCGCGCAGATCGGCCAGCAAGCGGTCATTGCCGAACAATGCACGCCATTGCGCCTCATCCAGATCGATCGGCTGCGCCGGCGCCAGTACCAGGCCATGATCGTTCACCGCATAGCCAATGCTGTTGCGTTGCTGGCGGGTGCAGCGCAGCGCCAACAGCGCGGCCAGTGCCTCGTGTACGTGGCGGCCGGCAAAGGGGTAGACGAACATGAACTGGCCTTCGCGGCGCCGCACCTCTTCCACCAGCAGGTGCTCTGGGCCGGGAAGCGCCGACAGCTGCTGCTGCAGTGCCAGCAACGGTGACAACCAGCGGGATTCGGCACTGTCGTCGGCGCCGGACAGCACCCACTCCAGCTCACGGCCGAGTGGCATCGACAGCGGCAACTGGCCTCCCTGCCAGCGCGGCACCACACCATCGCCGCGCCCTCGTGCCAGCCGCACGAAAGCGGTCATGTCGCGCAGCTGCACCAGTTCCAGCAGGCGCCCGGCGAACTGGAAACGGTCGCCGCGACGCAGGCGGCTGGCGAACTGCTCCTCCACTGCACCAAGCCCGCCACCGCGCAGGAACTGCACGCGCACGCTGCCATCGCTGCTGATGGTGCCGATCGACAGGCGGTGCCGCAGCGCCTGGCGGCGATCGTGCATGCGGTAGCTGCCATCGGCATCGCGCACGACCTTGTGGAAATCGGGGTACTGCGCCAGCGCCTGCCCACCCTGCACGATGAAGTCCAGCACGGCCCGCCATTGTTCATCGCCCAGCGTGGCGAAGGCATGGGTGCGACGCACCTGCGCCAGCAGCGCATCACTGTCAAAGCCGCCAGCGAGGGCGCGGCTGACCGCATGCTGTGCCAGCACGTCCAGTGACAACCTCGGCGGTCGACGCGCTTCGACCACGCCTTCGTGCAGTGCGCGGCGCACCGCTGCATATTCGGCCAGTTCCAGTGCGTGGCTGGGTATGCAGACGATGGCCCCCCCGGCGCCGGGACGATGGCGTGCGCGCCCGGCGCGCTGGCGCAGCCGCGCCACGCCCTTGGGGCTGCCCAGCTGCAGTACCTGTTCAACCTCCGGGAAATCCACGCCGAGGTCGAGGCTGGAGGTCGCCACCACGCAGCGCAACGCGCCTGCGCGCAGGCCGTCTTCCACCTGCTGGCGCAGTGCTGGATCCAGCGAGCCATGATGCAGTGCCAGCGTGTCCGCGTCTTCCGGCCATACCGCCGCCAGCGCCTGGTGCCACAGCTCGGCCTGCGCGCGGGTGTTGGTGAACAGCAGGCTGCTGCGTACGGCCATCAGCGCGTCCAGCACGCGCGGCAGCTGCGCCAGGCCGAGATGCCCCGCCCAAGGGAAACGTTCACCGGGTTCCGGCAGCAGGCTGCGCACGCTGATCGCGCGCGGACGAACGCCCTGTACGATCGGTGCATCCTGTTGGCCAGGCAGCAGCACGTCGCGGGCCTGCGGCAGGTTGCCCAGCGTGGCCGACAGTCCCCAGAGCTGCAGGGAAGGAGCGGCGTCGCGCAGCACCGCCAGGTTCAGCTGCAGCAGGACGCCGCGCTTGTTGCCCAGCAGTTCATGCCATTCGTCCACCACCACGCAGCGCAGCTGGCGCATGCGTGGCAGTGTGTCGGGATAGCTCAGCAGCAGTGCCAGCGATTCCGGCGTGGTCACCAGTACGTCGACGCGGCCTTCGCGGGCCTGCCGGCGCTCGCGGTTGCTGGCATCGCCGCTGCGCAGGCCGACCCGCCAGCCCAAGCCCAGCCCGTCGACCACTGCCTGCAGCGCACGTGCGGTATCACTGGCCAATGCCCGCAGCGGCGTCACCCACAGCACCTGCAGCGGCCGCACCGCGCTGGCCCGGCGCGGTGCCGACGGTGGATCGAGCATCGCCTGCAGCAGCGGGCCGCCGAACATGGCCAGCGTCTTGCCGCTGCCGGTGGGGGTGTGCAGCAGCCCGGAGTCGCCCGCCAGATAGTGCCGCCACATCGCGCGCTGGAACGGCAGTGAGCGCCAGCCGCGCGCAGCGAACCAGTCTTCCAGCCTACGCAACGCCTCGCGGCGGTTCATCGCGCCAGCGCCTGCAGCGTGGCCAGCTGGTCGGCTTCCGTGGCGGGCTTGTCGTGGCGCCAGCGCAGGATGCGGGGAAAGCGCACGGCGATGCCGGATTTGTGCCGGCTGCTGCGGTTGACTGCCTCGAAGCCCAGTTCAAACACCTGTTCGGCACGCACGCTGCGCACCGGGCCAAACCGTTCACGGGTGTTGGCGCGGATCCAGCGATCGAGGGCCAGGATTTCCTTGTCATCCAGGCCCGAATAGGCCTTGGCCACCGGCACCAGCGTATCGCCGTCCCAGACGCCGAAGGTGTAATCGGTGTACAGCGTGCTGCGCCGTCCATGGCCGGCCTGCGCATACAGCAGCACGGCATCGATGGTCAGGGGGGCGACCTTCCATTTCCACCAGTCGCCGCGCCGTCGCCCTGACTGGTAGGCGGACGTCCGGCGTTTCAGCATCAACCCTTCCACGCCCCGCTCACGGGCGGCCTCCCGCAACGTGGCCGCCTGCAGCCAGTCTCCAGCGGGTACGTCGGGCGACAGCTGGATGCGTGTATCGCCGAGGGCACCGATGACCTCGGCCAACTGTGCACGCCGTTGCTGCAGTGGCAGCCCGCGCAGATCCTCGCCATCGCGTTCAAGCAGGTCGTAGGCAAGCACGCGCACCGGGGTGTTGCGCAAGGTCGCTGCACCGGGCTTGCGACGCTGGATGCGGGTCTGCAGCGCGGTGAAGGCGCGTGGCAGGTCGTCGCTCTCGTCCCAGGCCAGCAGTTCTCCGTCCAGCACGCAGCCGTCGGGCAGCGCCATCGCGGCCTGTTCAATTTCCGGGAAGCGGCCATCCAGCCGTTCTTCGCCACGTGACCACAGCGCCACTTCACCGCGTCGGCGCAGCAGCTGCAGACGGATTCCATCCCACTTCCACTCCAGCAGCCAGTCTTCGACCGGACCCAGCCGTTCGCCCGGTTCGCCCTCCAGCGGTGAGGCCAGGAAGAACGGGTACGGCTGCTGCCGGTCCAGTGGCAGTTCATCCGGCGACAGCAGCTGCCCCAGCAACGCGGGAGAGGGCACCCACTCGCCGAGCATGCGCTGGGCGATGCGCGCGATGTCCAGGCCGGACCATTCTGCCAGCGCCTGCTGCACCAGCCGTTGCGAGACACCCACGCGCAGCGCGCCGGTGAGCAGCTTGTTGAACACCAGGCGCTCGCCGCTGCACAGCTGCTGCCAGCCGGCGACGACCGCCGCACGGCGCACCACTTCGGGCTGGTTGGCCACCGCCAGCAGATGCTGTTCGATCCAGTCCGACAACGGCCGGTCGGCGGCGGGATGCAAGGGGTCATCCAGCAGCAGTGTCAGTGTTTCGGCCAGATCGCCGACCTGAGCGTAGCTGTCTTCCACCAGCCAGGCGGGCAGTCCGGATTCCTCGGCAATCCAGCTGCGCAGCTCACCACTGGCGGCGATCCTGCGGCGTGCGCCGCCGACCTTGCCGCCGCTGAGCAGGTACAGCGCCCACGCCGCATCGTGCGCCGCTGCGTGGCGGAAGTAGTCGACCAGTGCGGCGCGCTTGTCCTGCGTCGCAGTACTGCGGTCCAGGCGCTGGTAGAGCGCGGCGAACGCCTTCATTCCTCGCTCCCGAAGTCGGTGCGAAAGGCTTCAGCCGCCACGCCGCGCTCGCGCAGGAACGGAATCAATGCATCGGTATTGCCATGGGTGGCGATGACCCGCTGCGCGCCGGTCTGTTCGATGGTCTGCAGCAGCGCGGGCCAATCAGCGTGATCGGAAATGACGAAGCCCCGGTCGACGTTGCGGCGCCGCCGGTTGCCGCGCAGCTGCATCCACCCCGAGGCGAACCCCAGTTGATGCGGTCCGAAGCGGCGCATCCACGGCGTGCCTGCGGCCGAGGGTGGGGCCAGGATCAACTGGCCGGCGGCATCGGGTTGACGCCCCTGTTCGGCGACGGTGAGCGTCTCCAGCATCGGGATGTTGGCCTGCCGGTAGACCGACACGCCATTGGCGATGGCGCCGTGCAGCCACGCGGGGCGGTCGTCCAGTGGCAACAACTCGGCCAGCACCCGCTGCGCCTTGCCGAGTGCATAGCACAGCAGGATCGCCGCTTCGCCACGTTGTTCGCATTCGCGGCGCCACGCCACGATCTCTGCGGCGACCGCCGGGGTGTCCGGCCAGCGATAGATCGGCAGCGCGAACGTCGCTTCGGTAATGAACGTATCGCAGGGCACCACTTCGAAGGGCGTGCAGGTCGGGTCGGGTTGGCGCTTGTAGTCGCCGGACGCCACCCACACCCGTTCACCATCGTCGATGCGCACCTGCGACGAACCGAGCACATGACCGGCCGGATGCAGCGATACCTGCACCCGGCCCAAGCGGAACGGCACCCCCTCGGCGTGTGCCTGCACGCCAACATCGCCCAGCCGCCAGCGCAGGATCGGCAGGCTTCCTTCGCTGCAGTGGTATTCACCCATGCCCGGGCGCGCGTGGTCGCCGTGGCCATGGGTGATAACCGCGCGCGGCACCGGGCGCCAGGGATCGATGTGGAAATCTCCCGCGGCGCAGTACAGCCCCTCCGGACGCAGCACCACCAGATCGTCATTGCCTTCCATGCGGCCACTGTGGCCTGCGCTTCGTGCAGGCGGTGAGAACCGGCCTGAACACGGGCTTGGCGGGGCATGCGGCACAATCGGGCCGCATACCTCTTGCCGCCAGGATGGACCGGATGAGTGGACCCAGCTTCAGCAGCAACGCGCCGTTTGAAACCCATGTGGTGCTGAACCAGCCGCCACCGTTCGCGGGCCGCCAGCTGTGGACCGACGATGTGGCGTTGGCGGAGGCGGTGCATCGCGAGGGTGCCGGTGCCTTAGCGCCACGCCTGGCCGTGTACGGGGCCTTGGCCGGCGACGAGTTGTACCGGCTCGGCTTCGATGCCAACCGTGATCGCCCGCGGCTGCGTACGCACGATGCGCAGGGCCACCGTATTGATACGGTCGAGTTCCACCCTGCGTACCACCAGCTGATGTCCGCAGCGAAGCAGCATGGCGTGGCGGGTTTGTCCTGGCACGAGCCGCAGCCCGGCGCACACGTCGCGCGTGCGGCGCTGAGCTACCTGCACCACCAGGCCGAAGCCGGCACCAGTTGCCCCTTGACCATGACCCATGCGGCGGTGGCAGTGCTGCAGTCGCAGCCGCACCTGGCCGAATGGGCGCGCAAGGCCGCCGCGCCGGTCTATGACCCGCGCGACGTGCCGGTGGCGGACAAGACCGGCATCACGCTGGGCATGGGCATGACCGAGAAGCAGGGCGGCTCGGATGTACGTGCGAACAGCACGCGCGCCGAGCCGATCGATGGCGAACGTTACCGCCTAGTCGGCCACAAGTGGTTCTTTTCCGCGCCGATGTGCGATGGCTTCCTGGTGCTGGCGCAGGCACCGGGCGGGCTGACCTGCCTGCTGATGCCGCGCCGGCTGGCCGACGGCGACCGCAATGCATTCAGGCTGATGCGGCTGAAGGACAAGCTGGGTGACTGGTCCAATGCGTCCAGCGAAGTCGAGTTCTGTGGCGCGCAGGCGTGGCGCGTGGGCGAAGAAGGGCGTGGCGTGGCGACCATCATCGGCATGGTGATGATGACCCGTCTGGACTGCATGCTGGGTGCGGCGGCGGAGATGCGCATGGCGCTGGCGCAGGCGCTGCATCATGCACGCCATCGGCGCACCTTCGGCAAGCTGCTGGTGGAGCACTCGCTGATGACCAACGTGCTGGCTGATCTGGCGCTGGAGTCGGAAGCGGCCACGGTGTTGGCGATGCGCATCGCACGCGCGGTGGATCGTGCCGGTGTGGATGCCAATGAAGCGGCGATGGCGCGGTTGGGGACGGCGCTGGGCAAGTACTGGCTGTGCAAGCGTGCGCCGGCCTTCGTCAATGAAGCGCAGGAATGCCTGGGCGGTGCCGGCTACGTGGAGGAGTCGATGCTGCCCCGCCTGTACCGGCAGGCACCGTTGAATTCGATCTGGGAGGGCAGCGGCAACATCCAGTGCCTGGATGTGCTGCGTGCGCTGGCGCGTGAACCGGAGGCGATGGCGGCGTTGCGCGGTGAGCTGGCGTCGGTGGCCGACCGTGATGCGCGCTATGCAGCGGCATTGCAGCGTTGGGCAGCGGCGCCGCCACCGGAGGAAGCGCAGGCGCGGCTGTTCTGCGAGCGCACTGCGCTGCTGCTGCAGGCGGCGCTGCTGCTGCGTGCGCGCAGTCCGATGGCGGAGGCGTTCGTGCGTAGCCGGCTGGAAGCGGAGCATGGGCTGGCGTTCGGGACGCTGCCGGCGGGGCTGGAGCTGACGGCGATGCTGGCGCGCGCGCTGCCGTAGGGGCGGCCCACGCCGGCTCTCGACACCTACGCTGACAGATTTTCATCAGATAAGGCTCGGGCGCGCCATCCATGGCGCTTACGCCCCTGCGCAACCTACCCGCGCGTCCTTGGACACTTTCCGTGGGCGCACACCACGGAATCAACAGAAGAAGCAGGGAGCGAAAAGCAGAAAAGCCGCGGCAGTGCCGCGGCTTTTCCTGTGGAACCGAGCCGGTGCTCGGCTGCCGGTAAGGCTTAGTGCTTGGCTTCTTCCTTGGCGGCGTTGGCCTTGGCGTCATTAGCGACATCGCGGGCCTTGTCGGCGACCTTCTGCGCGGCGTCGGCGGTGGCGTCGCTGGCGTGCGCGGCGGCGTCGGTTGCGGCGTCCTTGGCCTTGTCGGCGGCGTTGGCAGTGGCGTCTGCGGCCTTGTCCAGCGCCTGCTGGGTATCGGCGGCGGCCTGCTCGGAAGCGGCGGCGGTCTTGTCGGCGGCTTCGCGGGTGGCGGCAGCAGCCTTGTCGACGGCGTCGCGGGCGGCAGCGCCGGCGCTGTCGGCCGCCTGCTGCGCGTCCTGCTTGGCCTGTTCGGCTTCCGGGCCCTTGCAGGCGGCCAGGGCCAGCAGCAGGGAGGCGGCCAGCAGGGTGGTGGTGATCGGACGAATCTTCATGGCGGTCTCCGGCACTGCAATGGATGGGGACGCCAGCCTATTCATGCCGTTGTGAAGACCGGGTCGCGATGCAGGGGCTTGATCGCCGGCATCCACGCAAAGAAAAAGCCGCTGGCGAACCAGCGGCTTTTCCAGAACGGCGTGAAGAAAGAAGTTATTACTTCTTGGCTTCTTCAGCAGCGTCCTTGGCCTTCTCAGCGGTGCCTTCAGCAGCCTTGGCAGCGTCAGCAGCAGCGCCGGCAGCAGCGTCGGTGGCAGCACCGGCGGTCTGGGCAGCGGCGTCGGTGGCGGCGTCAGCAGCGGTGGCGGCGGTGTCAGCGGCCTGCTGGGCAGCGTCGGCGGTCTGGGCGCCAGCAGCGGCGGCCTGGTCGGCAGCAGCCTGGGCTTCGGTGGCGGCTTCGTTGGCCGAAGCAGCGGCGTCCTGGGCAGCTTCCTGCTTCGAGCAGGCGGCCAGGGCCAGAGCCAGGGACATCGCGACCAGCAGCTTGTTGATGCTCATTGTGTAAATCCTCGTCGTTAGAATTAGGCAACGCGCATGCTGCGCGCCGACAACATGATGACAAGCCAAGATTGGGTGTCAAGCGATCCCGCATTCATTTTTGCGAAATCATCGTTAAATCTTTTTAAATCAATTCGATGGCGATTGCCGTTGCTTCGCCGCCGCCGATGCAGAGGGTGGCAATGCCGCGCTTGCCACCACGCGTGCGCAGAGCGTTGACCAGGGTCACCACAAGACGTGCGCCGGAGGCACCGATGGGGTGACCCAGTGCGCAGGCGCCGCCATTCACGTTGAGCTTGTCGTGAGGGATGCCCAGTTCGCGCATCGGGGCCATCGCCACCACAGCAAAGGCTTCGTTGATTTCGAACAGATCGACCTGGTCCAGCGACCAGCCGGTCTTGCCCAGCAGCTTGTGCAGCGCGCCGATCGGGGCGGTGGTGAACCACTCCGGTTCCTGCGAGTGGGTGGCGTGGCCGACGATGCGGGCCAGTGGCGTGATGCCTCGCGCGGCGGCGTCCTCTTCGGTCAGCAGGACCACCGCGGCGGCGCCGTCGGAGATGCTGGAGGAACTGGCGGCGGTCACGCTGCCGTCCTTCTTGAAGGCCGGGCGCAGGGTCGGGATCTTGGCGATGTCCGAGCGCCCCGGCTGCTCGTCGGTGGCGACCTCGACGTCACCCTTGCGGGTGGCTACCTTCACCGCGACGATTTCATCGGCAAACGCACCATTGGCCTGGGCAGCCTGCGCGCGCTTGACCGACTCGATCGCATAGGCGTCCTGCTCTTCGCGGCTGAACTGGTACTTGTCCACCGCGCACTCGGCGAATTCGCCCATGGCCTTGCCGTCGTAGGCGTTGACCAGGCCATCGTGGGCCATGTGGTCGACCGCCTGGAAGTTGCCGAAACGGTTGCCGGTACGGGAGTTCGGCAGCATGTGCGGGGCGTTGGACATCGATTCCATGCCGCCGGCGACCACGATGCTGGCCGAGCCGGCCTTGATCAGGTCATGGCCGAGCATGATGGTCTTCATGCCCGAGCCGCACACCTTGTTCAGCGTGGTGGCACCGGCCGACAGCGGAATGCCGGCGGCGATCGCGGCCTGGCGGGCGGGCGCCTGGCCGAGGTTGGCCGGCAGCACGCAGCCCATCAGGACTTCGGAAACGTCGCTGGCCGGGACACCCGATTGTTCCAGCGCGGCGGCGATGGCTGCCGCGCCGAGGGTCGGGGTCGGTACGCCGTTGAACTGGCCGAGGAAGGAGCCGATGGCGGTGCGCTTGGCGGCCGCGATGACGATGTTGGACATGGCAATCTCGTTGATGCGTAAGCAATGTTCGGAAAGGAGACCGGAGGCCGTTGGATGCGCCCCGGTTTCCCGGCAGACTGCGTGGGGGTCGGCCCAAGTATAGAGGGTCGGGGAGGGCTGCCGCTGTGCGGCGCCGAACGCCTGCCGGGATGAAGGCAGGCCAACGTTCACGGGAAGGAATCGATGGAGCGAACGATGATGGTGAGGTCTGTGCTGGCAACCGCGCTGGCGATGGCGCTGACGGCCTGTGGTGGAGGCGGCGGAGGCGGCAGCAACGTGCGCGTCGACCCACCCCCGACCACGCCGCCCCCTCCAACCACGCCTCCGCCGACGACACCACCGCCGGCCAAGCCGCAGGAGCCGGCCTTTGATGCGCATCTTTCAGTCACCAACGCGCGTGCCGCACAGGCCGCCGGCCTGACCGGGCAGGGCGTGCGCATCGGCATCGTCGATTCGGGCGTGCAGCGCAACGCGGTGGCCTTGAATGGTCGCGTGCTGGCCAACTTCAATTACATCGATCCCGCCAGGAACAACCTGGCGGTTGATGACGTGGTCGGGCATGGCACCGCCGTGGCCAGCCTCGCCGCCGGCGCAGCAGTGGGGACCTGGCCGGGCGGTATCGCGCCAGGCGCCCAGATCGTCTCGGCAAGAATCATTTCCGACAAGCCGCCGACCGATGACGGCAGTGGCCAGGGCAATGCCTTCAGTGGGCCGCTGGGCGTGGCCCAGGTCCACCAGGACCTGATCAGCTACAACGTGAAGGTGATGAACAACTCGTGGGGCGGCCTGTACTGGACCGACCTGCCGACCACCGCGCAGGTAGCCGCCGAATACCGGCCGTTCGTGATCAACCACGGTGGCCTGGTGGTGTTCGCCGCCGGCAATGACGGCCGCAGCGAGCCGAGCAGCCTGGCCGCGCTGCCCAGCCAGAAGGGCGTGGCAGGCACGCTTCCGGCGGCCGATCTGGAGCGCGGCTGGCTGGTGGCCACGGCGGTGGACCCGTTTACGCCTGGCGCGCTGGCCAGCTATTCGAACGCCTGCGGCCAGGCGGCCCGCTACTGCCTGGCAGCGCCGGGCAGCGCGGTCTACCCGGATGCCAACGGTGGCAGCTACTACTGGAACTACGGCACCTCGTTCGCCGCGCCGCTGGTCTCCGGTGCGGCGGCGCTGGTCTGGCAGCGCTTCCCCTACTTCAGCAACGATCTGGTGAGGCAGACCCTGCTGGGCACTGCCAAGGACATCGGTGCGCCCGGCGTGGATCCGGTGTTCGGCTATGGCCTGCTCGACATCGGTCGCGCGATCAACGGTCCCGGCCGCTTCGACTGGGGCGATGTGGTTGCCAACGTTGATGCCGGCTCGACCAACTCGATGTGGAGCAACGACATCACCGGCAGCGGTGGCCTGGTCAAGCAGGGCGGAGGCAAGCTGGTACTGGCCGGCAACAACAGCTATTCCGGCGCCACCCGCATCGAGCGCGGCATCCTGACGCTGCAGAACGGTGGCGTGATCCGTTCCAATGTGACGATCCTCGCCCAGCCCGACCCGGACTCCACCGGTCTGCAGTTCAACGGTGGCACGCCGCGGGTGATCGGCAATGTGGTCAACGGCGGCAGCGTGTTCCTCACCACCGGCAACACCACCGGCACCATCGAGGGCAACTACACCCAGCAGCCCGGCGCGCAGCTGATGATCGCGCTCGGTGCCAACGCACTTCAGGTCATCGGCAACGCAACGATCAATGGCGGTGTGCGTGTGCACGGCTTCGTCTCCGGCTATGTGCCGCAGAGCGGAACGCGCCAGGACCTCATCCACGCCGCGGGTGGCCTGAACGGCACCTTCAGTAGCCAAGCCACTTCCACCGGTCTGCAGGGGCTGACCCTGGTGGCACCCACGTATGGCTACGACAGCAACAACGCCTGGTTGAACGTGAACCAGGTCAGCGTCACCGCCGCAGCCAGTGGCCTGAGCGCCTCCGCACAGGCCGCAGCGCAGCGCCTGGAAGGCGCATTCGCAGTGCTCGACGGCAACACCGGCCTGCAGGGATCGCCCTTCGGTGCGGCAGCCGGTGCGCTGCAGTGGGCCGGAGGCGGCCAGCAGGGCCTGGCCGACAGCCTGCAGAGCCTGTCCGGCCAAGCGCATGCCCGCGCCGAGGCCGCCACCTTCGACAGCATCGACATGTCGCGGCGTGCGATTGCCGAGCGCTTCGATCGTGTACAGGCCACCCCGCGCCTGCGCGGGAGCTGGCAGAGCGCGCTGGGTGAGGCGGGGCAGGGCAGCTTCGCCGGCAACGCCGCCGACAGCCGGGGCTGGATGGCCGGCCAGGATCTGCCGCTGGGCGGCAACGGCCTGATGGGCGTCGCCTTCGGTGAGACCCGCAGCAATGGAGGCAGCAGCTTCGACGGTGATCGCGGGCGCGACCGCCAGGCGCAGGCACAGTTGTACGCTGGCTGGAGCCTGGGGCGCGGCTATGCGCTGGCCCAGTTCGGCAGTGGCCAGTTCACCCGCGCGCTGGATCGCCAGCTGCTGCTGGGTGCGGGTGCCTACGGTGTCTCGGCGCGTTACGGCGGGCGTTTCAGCAGCGCCAGCGTGGAAGGCGGATATCGCCTGGGCCGCGCAGGCGCTTCGGTGACGCCCTACCTCGGTGCCAGCACCACGCGTGTCGATACCGATGCGTTCAATGAGCTGGGCGGTTTCGGCTTCGGCCTGCGGGGTGATGCCACCCGCGCGCAGCGCAGCCAGATGCTGGCCGGCATCCGCGGCGAGCGGGGCTGGGGGCGTTGGAACCTGCGCGGACACGCCGAGTGGCAGCAGCGGCTGGACGGCGGTGACGCCGATTGGCAGGCCAGTTTTGTCGGCGTGGATGCCTGGGCGCCGCTGGCAGGCTGGGATGCGCCGCGCGGCAGTGCGCTGATCGGCGTGGCGCTGGAATCGTGGTGGGGCCGCAATGGCCGCTTGAGCCTGGGCTTCGACCAGCGTATCGGTGGCGAGGGCGCGCGGCAGGCTGCGTTGCGCTACAGCACCGGGTTCTAGCAATCGGTCGCGCCGGGAAGGCTCCCGGCGCGACGTCTGCAGCCTCAGCCGCCGCGCAGGTTGCCCAGGCGCGGAGTGCTGCGGCCCAGCGGCATCTTCAGCTTGCCGATCGACAGGATGCGGCTTTCCGCAATGCGATCGGCGGCCCGCTGCGGCGCGATGTTCTCGCGCTGCGACAGTTCGAAGATGCGGGTGAGGTTGTGGTAGATGCTGCGGATCAGGCGCATCGCGCGTTCGCGGTTGTAGCCGTCGATCTCCAGCGACACGTTCATCACACCGCCGGCGTTGACGGCGTAGTCCGGGGCGTAGAGGATCCCGCGCGCATGCAGTTCGTCGCCGATCTCCAGGCTCGACAGCTGGTTGTTGGCCGTGCCGCAGATGATCTTGGCCTTGATCCGCGGCAGCGTATCGGCGTTGATCGCGCCTTCCAGCGCACACGGTGCGAACACATCGGCGTTCACTTCGTGGATCTCGTCCGGCTTGACCGCCTCGGCGCCGAAATCGCTGACTGCACGATCAACCAGGGCACTGTCCAGGTCGGTGACATACAGCTTGGCACCGCGGTCACGCAGCAGTTTCACCAGTTCCATGCCGATGTGGCCCAGGCCCTGCACCGCGATGCTGGTCTTGCCTACTTCCTCATGGCCGAACTTGAAGCGCATCGACGCCATCAGTGCCTGCAGTGCGCCGTAGGCCGTGAAAGGCGCCGGATCGCCGGAGCCACCATGGACCTGGTGCACGCCGGTCACGAACTGGCTCTCCAGATAGATGTTCTCCATGTCGTTGACGTCGGTGCCAACGTCCTCGGCGGTGATGTAGCGGCCGCCCAGCGAATCGACGTAGCGGCCGAAGGCGCGGAACAGTACCTCGGTCTTGTCCGTCTTCGGGTCGCCGATGATCACCGCCTTGCCGCCGCCCACGTTGAGCCCGGCCAGCGCATTCTTGTAGGTCATCGTCCGGCTCAGCCGCAGCACATCGGCCAGCGCCTCGTCGGTGCTGGCGTAAGGGCGCATGCGCACGCCGCCCAGGGCCGGGCCCAGGGTGGTGTTGTGGATGGCGATGATCGCCTTCAGGCCGGCATCGTGGTTGTGGCAGAACACCACTTGTTCGTGGCCGGTGGTGGCGAGGGTTTCGAATAGCATGGCGTCTCCGATGGCGCGAACAGCGGCGAACTGCAGCGAACGGCCAATGAACGGTAGGGTCCCAAAACAAAAAAAGCGACGTCGTCAGTGCAGGGGGACGGGTCGCGCGGCGCCATTCTAGTCCATTCCCCCGGTTGCTGCCGTCGACATCGCCGCCCTTCCGGTTAAAGAAGATGAAAGTGCGGCCGATGCTGCGACGACGGCGGGTGGCCGGATTCGCGTGAAGAGGCAGGGCGGTCAGTGACGGCAAGGGCACCACAACGACAGGGCAGGCGGCGATGACGCCGGCCTGGTGGCGATCGCTGCGCGGCTGGCTGGCGCGCTCGACCGGGACGGCTCCGTTGCGCCTCGCGGCCGTATCGCGACAGGCGGTCGCTGCTGCCGCAGCCAGCCTTCAGGGCGAGGCGCTGCAGGCCGGTGAGATCGCCGCCCACCTGCAGCGCGGCCTGCATGCACTTGCCCTGTACCCACGGCTGGCCGGCGAGCCTGCCCCCGTGCAGGATCCGGCACTGGGCGAAGCGGTGGCGCGCGCGCTGCAGGACCGTGACTGGGCCGCCCGGCACCTGCCGCGGCGCCCGCAACTGCTGCCGCAGCTGATCCAGACCGTCAACGACGATGCCGCCTCGGCACGGGTGATGGCGGCCATCATCGGCCAGGACCCGGTGCTGACCGGAAATCTGCTGCGCATCGCCAACAGCCCGGCCTACAAGGTGCATGAGCGGCCGGTGGAAAGCCTGCAGCGTGCGGTGACCCTGGTCGGTACCGAGGGCGTGCGCCAGATCATCAGCGCAGTGCTGGTGCAGCCGGTGATGCAGGTGCAGTGCGGCATGTTTCCGCAGTTCAGCACGATCATCTGGGAGCACGCACTGCTGGCTTCGCGTGCGGCCGCCGATCATGCGCGCACGGTCACCTTCGGTGATGCCTTCGCTGCGCAGTGGCTGGGCCTGGTGCAGGGGCTGGGGTCAGTGCTGGTGATGCGCCAGCTGCTGCAGGAAGCGCAGGCACGCGACGAAACCGTGGAGCCGGCGCTGGCCCTGCAACTGCTCCAGCAATGGTCGTTGCCGCTGGCACAACGCGTGGCTGCAGCCTGGGAGCTGCCCGAGCCCGTGCACCAGGCACTGGCGCCGGAGGCCGATGGCCCACTCGCCGACAGCCTGCGTCTGGCCAGCGCTGCGGCGGCAGCCAGCCTGCTGTGCCGGCATGGACATGCCAGCCAGAGTCGCATGCTGGCCCTGCTCGAACAGTTGCCTTCAGCGCCGCCGCATGCCCTGCGTTGGATCTGGCGGCGCCTGCATGGACGCAGCGTGGAAACACGTGATGAGGCCGGACAGGAAGAGGCGGGTCCAACGCCCTGAGCGCTACAGCTGCGATTCGACCGGCAGCCAGCTGATCACCCGCGACAACCAGCGTTTGCGCGCCGTTGCCCCCGGCTCCG
The DNA here is from genome assembly GCF_059369635.1 of Stenotrophomonas sp. YJH_SMC_58. NCBI lineage: Bacteria > Pseudomonadati > Pseudomonadota > Gammaproteobacteria > Lysobacterales > Lysobacteraceae > Stenotrophomonas > Stenotrophomonas sp. YJH_SMC_58. Next base: position 17,742 of record NZ_JCAFSW010000001.1, on the reverse strand, counting down.
CCTCCACCCAGTGCGGTGGCGGTTCGCGCTCCAGCCAGCGCAACCGGCGACGGTCATCCAGCGCCAGCCACCAGCTGTGCCTGGGATCAGCCAGGCGCAGGTACTCGTCCCGCAGCTGTGCGCCCAGCACCGGATCGTCGAACAGCACGCCCATCTCGGTGTTCAGATAGGCCGAGCGCGGGTCGAGGTTGAACGAACCGACAAAACCGCGGCGGTCATCGACCAGGAACGCCTTGGTATGCAGGCTGGCGCCGCTGCTGCCGAACACGCCGGCATCGCCGGACTGCCCTTGTGCCTTCAGTTCGTAAAGGTGGACGCCGGCTTCGAGCAACGGCACGCGGTAGCCCATGTAGCCACCATGTACGGCGGCGACGTCATTGGCGGCCAGTGAGTTGGTGACCACGCCGACCTGCACGCCCCGCCCGGACATGGCCGAAAAGCCATCCAGGCCCTCGTTGCCGGGAACGAAGTAGGGCGAGATCAACAGGGCCTTGTGCCTGGCGGCCTGCAGCTCGCTGATCAGGGTCGACACCAGCCAGGCAGCGCGATCGTCCTTGCGGTGCTTCATCGGCGGGTCGGACACGATGCGCACTGCACCGCTCCAGCGCAGCGGCTCGGGGCTCGGGCGTTGCCGCTTGCGCGATTCGGCCACGCGCGCCAGGTACGGCCGGGCCACGTCCCGCTGCGCCTCGTGGTCCGATTCGCGCACCAGCAGGCGCAGTTGTGCGTCGGTATGGAAGGCAAGCGCGGATACCGGAATGGCGGTTTCGCTGTTCCAGTAGTCGTCGAAGATGCGGTTGGCCTGCTCCACGGCGGGGCCGGCGACCAGCAGGTCCAGATCCTGGAAGTTCACATCGGTGCGCGCGCTGAAATACTCCTCGCCGATGTTGCGGCCACCGACGATCGCGACGCGGCCATCGGCGATCCAGCTCTTGTTGTGCATGCGGTGGTTCACGCTGAAGAAGCGCTGCACCATCTCCACCATGCGCAGGATGCCGGTCCGGTTGCGGAACGGGTTGTACAGGCGGATCTCGATGTTCGGATGCGCATCGAGCGCCATCATCAGCGCGTCCTTGTCCTTGGCATTCATGTCATCAAGCAGGATGCGCACGCGCACGCCGCGCTCGGCGGCGTCATACAGCGCCTTGGCCATCAGGTGGCCGATCAGGTCGTCGTGCCAGATGTAGTACTGCAGGTCCAGGCTGCGGCCTGCGTGCGTGGTGATCATCGCGCGTGCGGCGAAGGCATCCATGCCATCACTGAGGAAGGCCACGCCGGACTGGCCGGGATGGGCCTCCTGCAATGGCACGATCTGCTGGTCGATGCGGGTCTGCGCCGACTGCAGTGGCAGCACATGCGAAGGCGTGCCCCGTGCCTGCGGCGTGAGGTGGTCGGCCAGCAGCAGGCCGGACAGCACCAGCAGCACCAGCGCAGCGAGAATGATTGCAGCGATGCGCAGCAGGCGTCGCCACAGCGGCTTGGGCAGGCTCATGCCCCGATGGTAGAGCCACGCCATGCGTGAAGGAATGCCTGCAGGATCGACAGGGGGTCAGAGCCCTTGCCTTCGGCACGGGATCCCGCCCCGAGGGGGCGTCACCGATGGGGTCGGATCCCATTCCACAGGAAAGGGCTCTGACCCGCACACCTCAGAACCGCTCGTGGCTGCCCAGGTAGCGCCATTGCCCCGGCGGCAGCGGCCCCAGCGCCACGCGTCCGATACGCAGGCGGCGCACCCCGGTCACCTGCAGCCCGGCGGCTGTCACCGCTGCACGCAGGCCCTTGGCGGTAAGCCCCTTGCCGGCAAAGCGCAGGCGTTGTTCGCTCTGCCAGCTGACCTTGCCGCCGCCGGCCTCCTGCTGCAGACGCGCCATCAGCCATGGCCCACGCTCCGGGCCGCCTTCGGCCACTTCGATCAGGTATTCCTGCTCGGTGCGGCCCAGATTGCGCTGCAGATGGGCCAGCGTGGCCGGATCCTGGCTGACCACCACCAGGCCGCTGTCGCTGGCCGGAAGCGAGGCGGCCAGCTGCAGGCCATGGAAGTGACGCTGCAGAGGACGGATGTCGCTGGCATCGAGTTCGCTGTGGCTGTCACTGCTGACCAGCGCACACAGGGTCTCAGCGGCAACGCCGGCCGGCTTGTTCAACAGCATGCTGACCCGCTCGGCCTTTTCATCGCTGGCCTGCGCGGCTACGACGATCACCGCGCTGTCATCGACCGGGCGCTGCGGCTGCTCCACCACGTCGCCGTTGACCGTGACCCAGCCGCCTTCGATGTAGCGCCGCGCTTCGCCGCGCGGGATGCCGAGCAGGGCGGACAGGCGTTTGTCGAGACGGATCGGTTCCATGGCGGCAAGGTCGGGCAGGGGGCGCGCAGTGTAGCTGCTGCGGCCGGTCAACGCTGGCCGCGGTTGGCCAGCTCGGTCAGGTACAGGCGGGTATCGAACTCCAGCTGCAGGTACTCCGGCTCCATGTGCTGGCACAGCTGGTAGAAAGCCTTGTTGTGGTCGGATTCCTTCAGGTGGGCCAGCTCATGTACCACGATCATGCGCAGGAACGCTGCTGGTGCCTGGCGGAACACGGTGGCGATGCGGATCTCGCGGCTGGCCTTGAGGCGGCCGCCGTGCACGCGGGAAATGGCGGTATGAGTGCCCAGCGCGTGCTTGATCACTTCCAGCGTGTTGTCGTAGCAGACCTTGTTGAGCGGCACCGACTTGCGCAGGTAGCGGTCCTTCAGCTCCTGGGTGTAGTCGTACAGCTGGCGGTCGCTGCGTACCTCGTGCGGGTCGGGATAGCGCTGCTGCAGCCAGGGGCCGAGCTTGCCTTGCGCCAGCAGTTCGCTGACCTGGGCGACCAAGGGTTCGGGATAGCCGGTGAGGTACTTCAGGACTGCCATGCAGGGGCGGCGGGGCGTCGGTAGAATGGGGCATCCAAGATTACACGCGGTACGCACCGACCATGGCAAAGCCCAACGCGCTGCAGGAACAATTGCTCAAGGCCGGCCTGGCCAAGAAGTCGCAGGCCAGCGCCGCCGCGCGCGAGCAGGCCAAGGCCCGGCAGGGCAAGGCCGAATCGACCTCGGCCGACGTCCAGCGCGAGGCTGAACGGGCCCGCGCCGAGAAGGTCGAGCGCGACCGCGCGCTGGCCGCCGAGCGCAATGCGCAGGCCAGGCAGGCTGAACAGAAGGCGCAGGCGAAGCAGATCATCGCGGCCCATGCCGTGCCCCACAAGGGCGATGACGAGTACCGCTTCAGCGATGGCACGGCGATCCGCACCCTGCTGATCGACCCCAAGCTGCGCAAGGCGCTGTCGGTCGGCGTGCTGGTCATCGTTGCCCACGGCGACGGTTACGCGCTGCTGCCACGTGCTGCTGCCGAGAAGGTGCGTGAGCGCGCCCCGGAAGCGATCATCGTCGACCACGGCCAGCCGGGCTCGACCGCGGAGATCTCCACCGGCAACGCCGAGGACGACGCCTACTACGCGCAGTTCCAGGTGCCCGACGACCTGGTCTGGTAAGCAAAAAGGGGACGGAGGGGATTAAGTCGCGATCGACCTGATTGAAGCCCTCCACGTTCTGCTCAGATTGCTGAAGATCAGCCGGGCATGGCTCTGCTCAACACAGGTCTGCTCCTTTGTGCGCGGGTGTATCGTCCCCATATCAGGCGACACACCTGCGGAGGATGGCCATGGCCACCGGTTGGGCGGGAGACGGCGCGGTCCAGGACCAGATCGACGCCACCGTCGACGATGCGATTGCCCGCGCGCGGCGCCAGCTGCGGCAGGGCCCTGGTCTGGAACACTGTGAGGAATGCGACGCACCGATTCCGTTGGCGCGGCGCCAGGCCGTGCCTGGGGTACGGCTGTGCGTGGCGTGCCAGCAGGCGCATGACGACGAAGAGCAGGCGCATGCCGGGTACAACCGGCGTGGCAGCAAGGACAGCCAGCTGAGGTAAGGGGTGTTTTATTGCAGGGCTGCGCCCTGCACCTGCAGAAGCAACGTCAACATCAAAGGCTGGCATTCCGTGGGTTGGCAGGGCGGTGTCGGAGTGCGGGGACGCCGTGAACCCGTCCATGGGGCCTTGGCCGCGGCATCCATGCCGCGGACACCCCGCACTCCGACACCGCCCCGCCTCTGACAGATTTCCGCGATCTGTTGGAACCCGCTGCTGATGCCGACCGTTGGTCGGCACGGGGTCGGATTCAATTTTGACTATCGATATCTGACAGATGTGCCGACCAACGGTCGGCACCCACCAACAGCGCGCGGAATCTGTCAGAGGTGGGGCGGTGTGGGTGGGCAGGACCGTTGGCGCCATGGATGGCGCCATCGAGCCCCCATGGACGGGTTCACGGCGTGTCCTGACCACCCACACCGCCCCGCCATCCCACGGAATGCCGCTCTTGATCTTGCTTCGGCTTCGGCCTCTGCAGGTGCAGGGCGCAGCCCTGCAAAGGCCCCCCCCTCAGCCGTCGCCCTGGATGCCGCCGGGGGCCTGCGCCGGGTCGCGCCAGCGCCGCACCGTGCGCTGGAAGAACAGGTTGTTCGGCAGCTGCAGCACCGTGCCCTCGTGGCCGTCGCCGGTCTCCTGCAGCGTGGTGTAGATCAGGTTCACGTCGATCACCCGGCCCTTCAGGCCCGGTTTCTCGCCGTTCTCCAGCACCTCGATGTAGTCATGCAGGCGGAACGGGCGCGTGGTGAAGATCAGCAGCGTGCAGAAGATGTTGGAGAGCACGCTCCAGGCCGCGAAGAAGGCCACCGCACCCACCGCCGCGAAGCCGGTGAACGCGGTCCACAGTACCGACGGCGATGCGCCGAGCAGGCTGAGGATGTACAGCACTGCGCTGAAATAGACCACGAAACTGGTGATCCGGCGCGCGCCCATCACCATTTCCGGTGGCAGCGTGTAGTGCTCGGCGAAGCGGCGGATCAAGCGCCGTGCCAGCACCCGCAGCAGCCACGCGGCCAGCAGGGTGAGCAGGATCTTCACGGCGATACCCGCGTCGTGGAGCCAAGGGTAGGTCCAGGTCGGCAGGTGATCCTTCAGGGACAACATCATGGGGGCGACGACGGGTGGCAATAACGGCCCTCGATGTTACCCGGCGCGTGCGGGGGATTCGACCGCCGGGGTCCAGGCCAGGCAGACCAGCTCCTGGCGGTGCTGCTGCAGGCAGGCGCGGCCGTTGTCGGGGCGCAGCTGCAGTGACAGGCCCAGCGCCTGCAGCAGGACGCAGGCAGCGATCACCAGCAGGGCGGCGCAGGAAGGGCTGGACATGGCAGGACTCCCGGACGGCAGATTCGCGAAGGACCTTCCATGGATGCAGCAGCCGTCGAAAAGGTTGCATGGCATCGGCCGTCGATCGGCTCTAAACCTTTTCCCGGGTCGCCGCATCCAAGCGATATGCTCGACACCACCATGCCCGCGCCGCCCGCCGCCAACGACGCCGTCGACGAACCCGCTCTGGTACGGGCGGCGGCCGCCGGCGACACCGCTGCCTACGAACTGCTGTACCGGCGTCACGCGCCGCGTGTATTCGCTGTCCTGTGGCGGTTGTGTGGCGGCCAGCAGGCACGTGCCGAGGATGCGCTGCAGGAGGCCTTCCTGCAGGCCTGGAAAGCCCTGCCAGGGTTCCGTTTCGAGAGCAGCCTGTCCACCTGGCTGCATCGGCTGGGGGTCAACGCCGCACTGATGGAACTGCGTGGTCGCGCCGCAGGGCAGGATCACGACAGTCTGGAGGATGTCGATGGCGGCCTGCTGGAACTGGCGGTGCATGACCGTTGCGCGGGTACCGAGCGTGACCTGGAGCGCGCATTGTCGACACTGCCACCACGGGCGCGTGCGGTACTGGTGCTGCACGATATCGAAGGCTGGAAACACCAGGAAATCGCCGAGCAGCTGCAGATGGCTGTCGGCAGTTCCAAGGCACAGCTGCATCGTGCGCGCGGCCTGTTGCGCGCACGGCTGGGAGACATGACATGAGTACACACGAACACGATTCCGATCACGACCTGCTGGCCCGGCTGCGCGCGCTGCCGAACGAGCGCGATGTACCCGCCGATGGCTGGGCACGCCTGTCCGCCCGGCTGCCGCCGCGTGAATCGCAGGCAGCGCCCGCGCCAACGGACAACGTGGTGGTCCTGCCGGTGCGTTCGCGGCGCCGCTGGTGGTTGCCGGCCGGCGCTGCCCTGGCTGCCAGCTTGGCACTGTATGCGGTGGCGCCGTGGCGGCATGCGCAGCCGGATACGCCGGCGCCGTCCGCCCTGCAGCTGCAGGCCGCGGCGATGACCGAGCAGTATCAGCAGGCCGTCGCTTCGCTGCCCGATGGACGGGCGCCGGAATGGCAGCCGGCCCTGCACGAACTGGATGAAAGCGCGGCGCAGATCCGTGCCGCCCTGGCGCAGGACCCGCGTGCGCCGCACCTGCTTGGCCAGCTCAAGCGCACCTATGCGCTGCGGCTGGAACTGACCCGGCAGGCGGCCTATGCCGCCGAGTCCGGCTTGACGACCTGAGGAGACCCCCATGACCCGAACCCTGATTTCCTGCTGTGTCGCGCTGCTGCTGACCCCTGCCGTGGCACTGGCCGACATCCGCATCGACGAGCGCCACACCTTGGCTGCGGGCGGTCGCATCGAGCTGAGCAACGTGGCCGGCAAGGTGACCGTGCGTGGCTGGGACCGCAATGACGTGCAGCTCACCGGCACGCTCAGCGACGGCCTGCAGTTGCGCCAGGAAAAAAGCGCCAACCGTGTGCGCTGGGAGATCGAATATCCGCGCCGCAGCAACAGCGGTGGTGCAACGCTGGTGTTGAACGTGCCGCGATCGGTGGAGCTGCTGCTGAGCACGGTCAGCGCCAGCCAGGACATCAGTGGTATCGACGTGCGACGGCTGCAGGCCGACACGGTCAGCGGCAGCCTGAGCGCGGCTGGCCGCAGTGGCGACAGCAAGCTCAACACGGTCAGTGGCAGTGTCAGCGCACGCCTGCAGACACCGAAGCTGGATGTGAACACCGTCAGTGGCCGCATCGAGGCCGGCGGTGGCGTGTCCGGTGATATCGGTGCGCAGACGGTGTCCGGACGGGTCCAGGTCGACGCCGGGCGCGTGCAGCGACTGGCGGTGGAAACCGTTTCGGGCAGCATCGATTTGGCAGCAGCCGGGTTGGCGCCCGGCGGCCGCATCAATGTCGAATCGGTCAGTGCCTCGGTCACGCTGAGCCTGCCACGCACGGTGTCGGCACAGCTGTCGGTGAACAGCTTCAGCGGCTCGATCAACAGCGACGCCGGTCAGGTGGAGCGGCCGCGCTACGGGCCGGGCAGCCATCTCGATACGCGTCTGGGGGGCGGCGATGGAGACATCCGCATCCAGTCGCATTCGGGCAGTGTGCGGGTACGCCTGGATCGCTGAGCACGGTCCGGCAGGCCGCGGCGGCAGCGCCGCCGCGGTCGGTACTGGGTCAGCTGGCTTTCTTCAGCGCCCAGGTGGTGCCGAGGACTTCGATCTTGCCACCGGCCTTGCGGAACGCTGCCAGGTCCGAAGCGATCGAATCGCTGCTGACCACGGTGCTGGCGGCCGCGCCCTTGCGTTCGCTGCGGATGCTGTTGCTGGCCTTCGCGGGGGTCTTTGCCTTGCGGGGCATGGTTGCTCCTGTCAGGTGGAAGGGGAGGAAAGCGCCCAGGCATCGGCCTGGCGCAGGTAGTCCTGCCGCTCGCGGCGGCAGTCATCGCCGCCCATCGAAAACTGGCGGCAGATCGCCGGGCGCTGCGAATAGATCGTGCAGCGCAGGTGATAGGGATCGATCGCCGCGCACCAGCCTTCCTCGTTGCGCGCCATCACGGCACGGCCGTGGGTGTCGCGTGACAGGAACTGGCCAGGCACGTGGTCGCCGGGCTGCAGCAGCACGGGCAGCCGGCAACAGACCGCGTCACAACGGCGGCAGTCGATGGGTGCAGGTGCTGCGTCAGGTTGTAAGGCCACAGGGGCCTGGCGGGTGCCCAAAGCGGGTCTCGATGGCGGCTCAGGTGCTGCGCGGACCATGAACGAGCCAGGAAGGCATGGCCGCTAGGCCCGCAGGGCGGGCCAGGCTGCACCGTGGACACACACCGGCGTGGCCGGTGGAAGGTGCAGCGGGGTTCTAGCCGACCAAGAGTAACTTAGACCGCGTAACGTTTTGTTAATCCTGGCAGGCTGCCGCCAACGCCAGGCCCTGGACCACGCCCAGCGAGGGCTCGCCGTGGACCATGCGGGCCCCCGGGAAGGCCTCGGCCACGGCCTGGCGCAGGTAGCCGGCACGGGACATGCCGCCGGTCAGGAACACCGCATCCGGGTCGCCCCCGATGTCGCTGCGGACCTGGGCCAGCAGTTCCCGGATCTGCTCCAGGTAGCCGTGGGCGGCGGCGGCCAGGCCATCGGCGCTGCTGTCGGCATGCAGGTCGCGGGCGATGTAGTCCAGCGTGCTGCGGTGCTCGCTGGCGGCGCTGAGGGCGATCTTGGCGCGTTCGACATCGCGGTACAGGCGGGCGGTATTGCCGGTGTCCTGCAGGGCCTGCAGGCGCCCGCCCCACGGCTCGTCGACGTGATCGTATTTGTGCTGGCGGAAGTCGCGCTGGCGCGTCATGTCCTGCACGGTGGCTGCTTCCACATAGTGGTGGGCGGGCACGCGGGTGATGCCGCGGCCGAACAGCGGCATGTAGCTGGACAGGCTCAGCGCCAGATCAATGTCGGTACCCCCGCGGGCGATACCCCACGCGCGGTGGATACGCGGGGCGTCGTCGCCGCCGACTTCGGCATGCGCGATATCGGTGGTACCGCCGCCGATGTCGACGATCACCGCCTGGTGCCGCTCGCGGCTTTCGGCGTGGTAGTGCATGGCCGCCGCGGCGGGTTCTTCGAGGAAATCGATCTGGTCGAAGCCGGCCTGGGTGGCGGCCTCGCGCAGGATATCCAGTGCCTGGTCATTGCCGGCCGCGCCGATCGAGCTGCGGAACTGCACCGGGCGGCCGAGCAGAGCGGCACGCAGCGGCTGGCCAAGCTGGGCGCTGGCGGTCAGGCGGATGTGTTCGAGGATGTGCGCGGCGATGCCGGTGATGGTCTGCTTCGCGCGTGGGTGCAGGTTGTAGCCCAGCATCGACTTCGGGCTCTGCACCAGGTTGCCTTCGTGTTCCTCGAAATAGGCTTCCAGCGCGTCGTCGCCGTAGACCGCGTTCTGCAGCAGGTCGCTGGCGCTGCGTTCCTTGCCGGCGCGGGCCTCCATCCATTCACGGCGCAGGGCGCGCAGGGCTTCACGGCGCAGCGCCTGCGGGGTGCGTTCCTGGCCGGCGGCACGGGCTGCACGCGCGGCGCTATTGATCATCTGCTGCAGCTGGTGTTCCTGGCCGTCGTCGAGCTGGAAGTCGTCCGGGTCGGGCACCACGCCGGGGAAGTACACGCTGGTGCGGAACTGTTCGGCGTCACCGAAACGGATCGGCAGCAGTTTCCCCTCATGCACGATGGCGGCGGCGGAATTGCTGGTACCGAAGTCGATGCCGAGGCGCATGGGGAGTTCCGGGGGCGGTCAGGGGCCGCGCACTCTGCTGCAGTTCGCCGCCGACTGCAAGTTCCAGCGTCGCGGCTGCTCCAGCCGTGGTCATGGCGGCGGCCGGGCACCTGCCAGGGAGCCGGGGCCCCGGACCGGGCGGTTACAATGGCGGCTGTTGATTCACTTTGAGGTACTTGCCGATGTCGTCTGTTCCCGCCTGCCCGCAGTGCACCCTGGAAAACACCTATGCCGATGGCGCGCTGTGGATCTGCGCCGATTGCGGTTTCGAATGGACCGCCGAGGAAAGTGCCGGTTCGACCCTGGTCGTGCGTGACAGCAACGGCAATACCCTGCAGGCCGGCGACACCGTCACCGTGATCAAGGACCTGAAGGTGAAGGGGTCTTCGATCCCGCTGAAGCAGGGCACCGTGATCCGCAACATCCGCCTGGTCGAAGATGATGCCGAGCACATCGAAGGCAACTCGGACAAGATCAAGGGCCTGGTCCTGAAGACCTGCTTCCTCAAGAAGGCCTGATCGGTCTCAGCGCCTGGCCTGCTGCTGCGCGCGCCAGCGGGCCAGGCTGTCGAGCTTGGCCTGGTAGCGTGCCTGCTCCGGTGCACCACCCAGAAGCTGCGCGCGGGTCAGTTCACGGTCGGCGCGTTCAAGCTGCCCGGACAGGAAATACACGCGCGCCAGCCCGAAGTGGAACTGGTGCGCGGTGTCATACAGGCGTACGGCCTGCCGGTAATAGCGGATGGCTTCGGCCAGCTTTCCGGCCTGCTCGGCCTGCGTGCCCAGCATGTACTGCGCGAACGGGTCCTCACGCTGCACCGACTTCAAGCGTCGCTCCAGAGCCTTGGCCTGCGCATCCAGCCCAAGCTGCCGATACAGCGCGCTGGCATTGGTCAGCGCCGCATCCTGGCGGCCGTCCAGGCGCAGGGCGCGGTCCAGTGCCTCCCGCGCCGCACCGGTGTTGCCCTCACGGTTGTCGAGCACACCCAGGTTGTTCCAGACCGAGGGGAACGCGCGATCCTGCACGACCGAGGCATCGAAGAACGCGCGGGCGCCGACGAGGTCTCCTTCGGCCATGCGTTCGGCACCTCGATTGTTGTAGAAATGCGCCAGTGCACGCGCGCGGCTGACCGGCTGCGGGCCGCGGCGGTCGTAGAGTACGTTGCGATCGAGGTCGACCGTGGCGTAACGCCCCGCGATCTCCACGCCCGCGTTGACGTGGCCCACACTGTAGACCACGCCGGCGTCCTGGTCCTGGTACCAGGACACGACCTGGCCGACTTCCTGGACGCGGGCCTGGATGCCAGCCTCGCGCGCCAGTGCCACGAACATCAGCGTGAAGGCGAGGCAGTTGGCGCGGCGCTGCTGCCAGACTTCGTCCACGGTATAGGTCGCGTTCGCGTCGTACTGCAGGTCCAGCCCCTGGCGGCCGAAGATCATTTCCACCAGTGCCTGCAGCCGCTGCTCGCGCGATGAACTGCGGTCGATCACCTGCGCCTGCAGCATCGCGCGCATTGCGGGAGGAATCGCGAAGACCTGTTCCGGTGAGGGGACCTCCACCGGGGGGACGCTTCCGATGGGCGGGAGTGCATCGGTGCGCGGGTGGTCCTGTGCGCAGAGCGGCGCGGCCATCAAAGCGGCCAGGACCACGACGAAGATGCGGGCGGCAGGGCGGTACATGACAGTTCCCGGCAGCGGCGGGCGCTCCCGCCTGCAGCGAGTGTAGACCCGGCGGCGCCGCGCTGCAGTGACCGTTGGTCGGCGCGTGGCCGGTACGGCGTTTCATCCACAACCGATGTGGACCAGCGCTCGACAAAGCTGTGGACAACCGCGTCCAGGCCTCACCGGGCAAGCGTTGTGAGTATGTGGTGAAAAAACCATCAGCTTGCCGCGGGGCTGCGCAGGCGGGATGATCCGGGTATGGATTTCTCTCCGCTGACGCTGGCTCCTGCGCAGTGGCAGGCGCTGCAGGACAGCTACGCAACGCCGCCCCGCGCCTACCACCACTTCGGACACGTACGCGCGGTGCTGCAGCACTGCCAGGACGTGGCTGACGGCCCGGGCTGGCAGAGGCCCGCCGAGGTGTACCTGGCCGTGCTCTACCACGACGCGATCTATGTGGCGGGCCGCAAAGACAACGAAGGGCGTTCGGCGGCGCTGGCCCTGCAGGCAATCGCACGGGCCCCGGAACTGGCCGGCGTCGACGCCGCGCGGGTCGAGCAGTTGATCCTGCTGACAGCCCGCCATGGCGATCTGGGCCCGGACGACGTTGATGCCGAGGCCGCGCTGTTCCTGGACTGCGACATGGCGATCCTGGCCGCGCCCGAGCCGGTGTTCGCCGCCTACGATCGTGGCGTGGCCGAAGAGTACAAAGGGGTCGTGCCGGGCTTCCTGTACCGCGCCGGGCGTCGCCGTTTCCTGCAGGGGCTGCTGCGGGCGCCGCGCATCTTCCTCAGTGACTTCTTCCACCAGCGCCTGGATGCGGCGGCTCGGGAAAACCTGCGTCGACAGCTGGCCCGCTGAGCTGGACCGGTACACTTGGGCCTGCTCTCACCGATTGTCGCTTCCCACTGTGTCCGTCCCTGATCCCGACCCCCGCCCGCTGCCCCCCGAAGAGCCCGGTCCCAACGAGTGCTGTGGCAGCGGCTGTCCGTTGTGCGTGCTGGATCTGTATGCCGATGAGCTGCAGCGCTATCGCAAGGCGCTGGCCGAATGGAAGGCACGGCATCCGGAGGCAACGCCATGAGCCGTGCGCGTCCGGCGGCGGTGCTGGCACTGGTGGCGCTGCTGCTGTTCGTGGGTACCGCGCTGTGGACCCAGGTCGCGCGCAGTGATCTGGACTGGGTGCGGGCAACCTTGAGCCTGTACCTGCACGGGCCGTGGGGCCTGGCATTGCGCGCTGCCTACTGCCTGCTGGCGCTGGCCATTGCGGCGCTTGGCATTGCGCTGTATCGCGGCAGCATCGGGCCGCGCCGCAGTGCGGCGGCGCCGCTGTTGTTCACTGTCTCTGCACTGGGGCTGGCGACGGTCGCCATCGGTGACAGCTGGCTGCCTGAAGCGACCCCGCTGCTGGCACCGTTCATCCATGGACTGGCAGCCAACACCGCGTTCCTGTGTGCCAGCGTCGGCATGCTGCTGCAGGCCTGGTATCTGCGCCGCGAACCGGGTTGGCAGTCTGCCGCGGGCCTGCTCTGGGGCTGGGCATGGCTGGCCTTCGTGCTGCTGTGGCTGCATGTGCTGTGGCGTGGTGGACCACCGCGTGGGCTGGGACAGAAAGTGGTGATCGCGGTGATCGTTGGCTGGCTGCTGTATCTGGCGATGGCCCTGTACCGGCGCAGCCGTCGGGCCGCAGCCCACTGAATCCCCAACGGCCTGCGCCGGTACGTGCCGTGCACGCGGCGGCGGCGTATCGTGTGCGCATTCCATCGGGGATGCGACATGAAGCGTGCAGGGCTGGGCAGGGCAATGGGTGTGGTTCTGGCGTTGGCAGCGCTGCCGGCAATGGCGGCGGCCAACGTGCAGCAGTTCAGCCACGGGCGGTTCGAGCAGATTCCGGTGCACATGCCGGCTGGCACGCCGCAGCGTGTGGTGATCTGGTTCCATGAATCCACCGCCGGTGGTGATACCAGCCGCCTTCCGATCGAGGCCCTGCGTGCCGATGGCGCGATGGTCGCTGCCGTGGACATCGCGCATCTGCGCAGCGTGCTCAAGCGCGAGGGGAATCCGACCTGTTCGTTCGGTTCCGGCGACGTCGAGAACTTCTCGCGCTGGTTGCAGGCCTCCCTGCACCTGCCTGGCTACCACCTGCCGCTGGTCGGTGGTGATGGTGAAGGCGCCGAGATGGCCTACACGCTGGCCGCACAGGCCGATACCCAGGTATTCGCCGGCCTGCTGACCACCGGCTTCTGCCCGGATCACAGCCACGAGCGCATGGTCTGCGGCGATGGTGTGAAGCACAACAAGCTGCAGCCTGCCGAGTTGAATTCCCCGTGGCTGAGCGCCGCCGGCGACCATGGCTGCAAGGTTGGCGAGGCCAGCCGCTTCGTGCAGCAGGTGGCGATGGCACGCGAGTTCAAGCGCACCGCGCGCGGCGATGCTTCACCCGGCCTGGTGGCGGCGGCGCGGGTGATCGGCGCGCAGGCCGGCGTCAGCCTGGCACCGCCACCAGCCGCGCTGAAGGGCCTGCCGATAGTGGAAGTACCCGCTGCCGGTAATGGCGACACGCTGGCCGTGTTCGTTTCCGGCGATGGCGGCTGGGCCGGCCTGGACAAGGACGTGGCATCGTCGCTCAACGAGCATGGCGTGGCCGTGGTCGGCATCGACTCACTGCGCTACTTCTGGAGCGAACGCACGCCGAAGGGATTTGCCACTGACCTGCAGAAGATCATCGATCACTACCGCCAGCAGTGGCATCGCGACAAGGTGATGCTGATCGGTTTCTCGCAGGGTGCCGACGTGCTGCCGGCCACCATCAACCAGCTCGATGCCGATACCCGCGCAGCGCTGGATCGTATCGTGCTGTTGTCGGTAGGCAGGAAGGCCGACTTTGAATTCCACGTCAGCAACTGGCTGGGTGGTGGCGGCGATGGTCTGCCGATCGCGCCGGAAGTGGCGAAGCTGCCGGCGGCCAAGACCCTCTGCGTGTATGGCGACAAGGATGACGACGCGCTGTGCCCCGGCCTGCCGGCCAACGACGGCGTGCAGAAGGTGAAGCTTCCGGGCGACCATCACTTCAATGGTGATTACGACCGATTGGCCGAAGTGATCCTCAAGGGCGGGGCGTAGCGCCGGGCCACGCCCGAACGCTGTCGCCGCCGTGTCGACCAAGGTCGACACCTACCGGGTGGTTTGCAGCGCCGGGCCATGCCCGGCGGCTCAGGGCTTCAGTTACGCCGCGGGTCCAGAGAGATCAGGCGCGTGGCATCCAGCAACGCGGCCGGCAGATGCATGCCGCCGGGTGCTGCCAGATAGCGCGGTCGCCACTGCGGGTCGAACTTCGACTTGAAGCGGCGCAGGCCACTGAAGCCATAGAAGCGTTCGCCATGCCGCGCGAGCAGGCCGGCCAGTCGGTTCCAGCGACCAGCAAGGCGATGCTGGGCCAGCCCGGACAGCGGCGCCATGCCCAGCGAGAAGCGCGCATAGCCCTGAGCGCGGCCCCACAGGAACAGCTCGATGAACAGGAAGTCCATCGTGCCCTTCGGTGCCTCGTTGACATGGCGCATGAGGTCCACCGACAGCTCGGCACCGGCCGGTGCCTGCCACAGGTTGGCGAATGCCACGATCTGGCCCTCGGCTTCGACCAGTGCCACCGGGAAGCGCGCCAGGTAATCCGGATCGTAGCTGCCCAGCGAGAAACCCTTCTCGTCGCCGGCCTTGTCTTCCAGCCACGCGTTGGAGATCGCGTGCAGGCGGGGAAGCAGGCTGGGAATCTCTTCCACCGGTGCCACGCGGAACGAAAGGCCCCCGCGCTTGCCACGGTTCCAGGCCTGGCGCAGATCGGCGCGTTCGCGGCCTTCCAGGCCGAAGTCGTGCAAGGGCACGATCGCTTCCTCGCCCAGCTTGACCAGGCCCAGGCCCAGGTCGAGATAGGTCTGCCAGTAGGTCTCGCCCACCTGGTAGAACACCGGGCGCAGGCCGAGCCGGTCAGCTTCCTCGCGGAAGCGCCATATCAGCGCGCGCGCCACATCAGGCGGGCCGACCGGATCGCCCATCGCGATCAGCGAACCGCCGTAGCGCTGCATCATCACGAAGCCCTGTTTCGCATCATCGCGCAGCACTGCCTTGTCGGCGGTCAGTACCAGGCAGGCCTGGGTATCGGTGGCACCGGCCAGTACCGGCGCCAATGATTGCAGCGTAGCCTCGTCGGCGGCTGGCAGCGGGCTGCGCGTACTGTGCAGCAGCCGCGCCAGGCCGAACATCACCAGCGCGATCGCCACCACCAGCAGCGCACGCAGCGCACGCGGTGCGTTGCCGGATATCGCAAACTGCCACCACAGTTCGTTCTGGTACTCGACATGGCTGTAGGTGAAGAACAACAGCCAGGTGACCGCCACCAGTACCAGGCCGAGGTTGCGCAGCCATGGCCACGACCATGCTTCATCGAGCAGTGCGCCCTGGCGGTAGAACTCGCGGCGTGCGGCCCACAGCGCCATCGCCACCAGCAGGGCGGAGACCGCGATCAACGGTTGGCCACCGCGCAGCCACAGTGGCAACGGGGTGATCACGCACACGGCCATCGCCAGCATCCATGCGGCATGGCTGCGCCGGGCCAGGCCTTGGCCGATCAGCAGCAGGGCGACGCCGCTGAGACTCCCGATCAGATGGGACGTTTCCAGGATCGGCAGTGATGCGTTGACCAGGTGACGGCGCGGCGTGGGCAACGTGCCGTCGATGACCAGCGCAGCACCGATGCTGAACACCGCCAGCGCGATGATCTGCGGCAACCATGGGCGCAGCGCGTTCCAGCCGGCACGGGTTGCCCCGGCACTGGCCTGCAGCGGCTGGCGCAGCGCGGGTGCAAGCGCGAGCAGGGTGGCCAGCAGCAGGGGCAGCACGTAGTAGGTGACGCGGTAGATCAACGCCGCGGCCAGCACTGCAGCCGGTGCCACCTGTGGCAGCAGCTTCAGCAGGCTCCATTCGAACACGCCGAGGCCGGCGGGCACGGTCGAAACCAGGCCGGCCAGCACCGCGACCAGGTACAGGCCGACGAAGCCGGGCAGGCCGGTCGGCGTCGAGTCCGGAAGCAGCACATAGAACGCGGCACTGGCCAGCACCAGCTCGATCACGCTGAGCACGGTCACCCCGATCATCGTGCGCCGGTCGGGCAGCCACAGCGCATGGCCGAACACGCTGAACTGGCGTCCATCGCGGCCGACCAGCAGCAGGGTGGCCGCATAGGCCAGCAGCGCGACGATGCCGACCACGCGGACCGCATCCGGGTCCAGCGGCAGGGCAAGCGCCGCTGCCGCCGGTTCCATGCACAGCGCCACGCTGATCAGCAGCCACGCACCGAACACGAAGCCGAGCGTGCTCATCAGCACGACCTGGCCGATCTGCGCCAGGTCGAGGCCGGCGGTACGGTAGCCGCGCAGGCGCACCGCACCGCCGGTGAGCGCGGCAAAGCCCACGGTCTGGCCCAGCGTGTGTGCCAGGAACGCGGTGATGCCGATGCGCGCCGGATGCACGCGGATGCCGCTGCGGCGCAGGCCGATGGCATCAAAGCCGATCAGGCAGGCATAGCTGGCCAGGCCCAGCACGACAGTAAGCGCGATCTGCGTGCCACTGAGCTGGTGGAAGGCATGGCGGATGGCGCGGTAGCCGTTCTCATCGAACTCGTTGGCCAGGCCGTGCAGCGCCAGCGCAAGGATCAGCAGCGGGATGACGATGGTGAGGACCCGCTTCCATGCCGGGGTGGAGGGAGCGGTGGCGGGGTCGGTGGTTTCGGTCATCGGCGCAAGGGTGCGTCAGGGAGGGCGAGGGCGGTGTCAATGCAGCCGTGGCGCATCGTGCGCCTGTCGCTGGCATTTGACCAGCGTCGCTGTCGGAAGCCGGTAGTGACCGTGTGTGGAAGGCTGCCCTGCACCCATCGTTGACCGGTTTGGAGGACAATGCAGGCCTGATCACCCGCAGGAGCCACGCCCATGATGGAGCGTTACGACGTCGGACCGCGCATGTCCGAAATGACCGTGTACAACAAGGTCGCCTACCTTTCCGGCCAGATTCCGGAAGACACCAGCCAGGACATCACCGGGCAGACCCGGCAGGTGCTGGCCGAGATCGACAAGCTGCTGGCGCTGGTGGCCAGTGATCGCCAGCACGTGCTGCGCGCCGAAGTGTTCCTGGCCGACATGGCCGATTTCGATGGCATGAACAAGGCATGGGATGAGTGGGTGGTGGAAGGTGCGACCCCGGCGCGCGCCACGGTCGAGGCCAAGCTGGCCCACGCCGACTGGAAGGTCGAGATCGTGGTGACGGCGGCAGTGCCGTAACGGCAAGGTCACCTCCCAGCAGTGGAGGAGGGGGTAGAGTCGACTGTTAGTCGACTATCGCGCGCAGCGCGGGGTTTTGCGCCGCCGGAACGAAGAGCAGTCGACTAACTGTGTAAACCCACCACGTTGTTCAGCGGGATTCTGGAAATAGGCGGTTGGCTGCCGATCCCCATGTGGGGTCGGTGCCAGTTGTAGTAATGCAGCCATTCAGGCAGCACGGCATCACGTTGCTC